>NZ_PGEP01000001.1:4322500-4966379 GCF_002797445.1 Acidovorax sp. 69
AACTGGTGCACGAACTGGTTGCCACGCGCGATCAGCTGCTGCCCGCAGCCCTGGCCCACATCGCCACCCATCCGCACGCGGTGCAGCCGTGGGACGACAAGAACTACAAGATGCCCGGCGGCACGCCCGCCAACCCCAAGATCGCTGACGCCCTCACCGTCGCGCCCGCCATGCTCAAGAAGACCACGCGTGGCCGCTACCCCGCGCCCGAGGCGGCGCTGGCCGCCATGGCCGAAGGCGCCATGGTGGACTACGACACCGCCCTGCGCATCGAAAGCCGCTACCTCGCCCGCCTGATGACCGGCCCCGTGGCGCGCAACATGATCAACACGTTCTTCTTCGACATGAACGCGATCAAGAGCGGCAAGTCGCGCCCTGGCACCACGCCACGCTACAAGCCGCAAAAGGTCGGCATCCTGGGCGCCGGCATGATGGGCGCAGGCATCGCCTGGGCCCAGGCCAGCAAAGGCATCGCCACCATGCTCAAGGATGTGAGCGCCGAGAAGGCCGAGGCGGGCAAGGCCTACAGCGCCAAGCTCACGCAGGCCCGATTGGACAAGGGCCGCATGACGGCCGAGGCGCAGCAGGCGCTGCTGGCGCGCATCACGCCCACCGCCAGCGCGGCCGACCTGGCGGGCTGCGACCTCATCATCGAAGCCGTGTTCGAAAGCCGTGACCTCAAGGCCAAAGTCACGCAAGAGGCCGAGCCGCAGTTGGGGCCCGGCGGCTTCTTTGCCAGCAACACCTCCACCCTGCCCATCAGCGGCCTGGCCACGGCCAGCAGCCGGCCCGAGAAGTTCGTCGGCATCCACTTCTTCAGCCCCGTGGACAAGATGAAGCTGGTGGAGATCATTCGCGGCAAACAGACCGACGACGAGACCGTGGCCCGCGCGTTCGACTACGTGCAGGCCCTGGGCAAGGTGCCCATCGTGGTCAACGACTCCCGCGGCTTCTACACCAGCCGCACCTTCGGCACCTTTGTGATGGAAGGCGCCGCCATGCTGGGCGAAGGCATCCCCGCCGCCGCGATTGAAAACGCCGCCATGCAGGCCGGCCTGCCCGTGGGCCCGCTGGCCGTGCTGGACGAAACTGCGCTGACGTTAAGCGTGCACGTGCTGGACCAGACCCACGCCGACTACGCGGCCGAAGGCAAAACCTACACCGCCACGCCCGGCGAGCTGCTGGTGGAGCGCATGGTCAAAGAGTTGAAGCGCCCAGGCCGCGCTGGCGGCGGCGGCTTTTACGACTACCCCGCTGGCGCCAAGAAGCACCTTTGGCCGGAGCTGAAACCTCTGTTCGAAAAGCCCGGCGTGGAATGGAGCGTGCAGGAGATTCAGGACCGCCTGCTCTACCGCCAAGCCATCGAAACCGCGCGCTGTCTGGCCGAGGGGGTACTGACCAGCGTGCATGACGCGAACATCGGGTCGATTTTTGGGATCGGGTTTCCGGCTTGGACGGGGGGGGCGATGCAGCTTATCTATGGAACGGGCGTAGAGGCGTTCTTAAAGCGGGCGGATGAACTGGCGGCAAAGTACAACTCGGGGTTCATGATCGACTCAAGGGCACGGGAAGCAATACGCACACACAAACCATCTTTCTAAACATATGCCCCGGCTCGTCACACCGGGGCAAAGCGATTGGCAGTTTTCAGTTTGACCCTCGCTTGCCCGATGGTCAAACTAGCAAAAGCATGGATGCTCCATGCACTGCTCTGAGCAATGGCCCATGGCACGGTCATGCCGCTTATGGCGAGCAGAACCTTTAAAACTCCCAATAGGAGGGCAGAAGATGCCTCGCTTCATCATCAACAATAAGCCGCAGGCGAATGGAGACCACGAAATCCACAATGCAACAACCGGTTGTACATACATGCCAGCGCAAGCGAATCAGATCGACCTAGGAACCCATGCAACCTGTCAAAGCGCGGTTCTGGACGCGAAAGGGCGTTGGCCGAACGACAGAGTTAACGGTTGCTATTTCTGCTGTAACCAATGTCATACCAGCTAGGAAAATCCATGCGAGCTTGTGTGAAGGCTCAAGCGTTCGCTTAGCTTTACAACAAAGAAGATGAATGGAGGAGTAGATGGCGACTGAAGCGGCACTCAGTGAATGTCAAAAATCTCTAGAGCGAATTCAAACGTTCGATCCGGAAACGCTTGGTCGTGTGGATGACTTGGGCAGACAGATGAATTTTGCGGAGGCAGTGCCTCCCGCTGAATCGATCATTGCGCTGTACAAGCGAATTCCGGTAAGCACCCTGCCAGACTTCACAGATGGACAACTAGGAGTCATTCAGTCCAACGCCAATTCAGACTACAACCTATTCAGCCAAATTCTGGAGTTCAGCGCAGCATCAAGCAACTCTGCCAGTACGCGCACCAACATCCTGGCGACTATCAAAGGGCGACGCGACCAGATATTCGATCAACTTTGGCAGTACGTTGCCTACAGCGTTGCGCGAATCACAGACACAAGTCTGCTGGAAACTCAAGCACGAGCCACAATTCAAGGGATAGAAGACCAGGCAGCAAAGCTCACCGGTCAATTGGCAGATGCCAAGAAAGACGCGGACGCAGCCCTTTCGGCAATCCGGGCTGTCGCATCTGAGCAAGGGGTTTCACAGCAGGCGATCTATTTCAAAGATGAAGCGCAGTCCCAGGAAAATTTGGCTAGAGAGTGGCTAACTTTTACGTACCGTTTTGCAGCAGCTCTGGGTGCCTTCGCTATCTTGAGTTTGTTTTTACACAAGTTTGAATGGATTAAGCCCACCAGCAATGCCGAAGTCCTTCAACTGATTACGAGCAAGATTCTTATCTTCTCGGTCATAGGCTACTTGCTACTAATGGCAGCGCGAAACTATGCGACCCACAAGCACAACGCTGTTGTGAATCGCCATCGGCAAAATGCGCTCCTAACTTACAGAGCGCTCGTAACGGCTGCTGAGAGTACGGGGACACAAGACATCGTTTTAGCCCACGCGGCGTCCTGCATCTTCTCTCCGCAAGAAACGGGTTTCGCACAAGGAAAAGGCGAAACGAGTCCCGGATCAAAGTCGGTACTTGAATTGCTAACTAAAGGTCCATCGAAATCGACCGAATAGCTGAATAGTCCGATATGTCGAGTACACCGTTCGACCAATTCGACCTACGGCGCCACGGTCGCCATCGCGTCACTGCCAATTGATCAGATGGCGATCAATGTGCGGGGACAAAAACTAGGTGGATGAGTTCGCCAGCCCTTTTGGCATGCCCGCGGCCTTCAAACCCAACATCCCCCGCGCCTCCAGCGGCGACGCCACCTCTCGCCCCGCATTCCTTGCATACCGCGCCAGCTGCTCAATCAACGGCCCGTTCGAATCCGCCTTGGTCCCATCCGGCAGATAGAACGTGTCTTCCAGACCGCTGCGCAAATGCCCGCCCAGCTCGGCCACGCGCTGGTGCACGGGCCAGATCTCGCTGCGGCCGATGACGGTGGCTTGCCATGGCGCGTCGTTGATCTTGAGCTTGAGCAGGATGGGCAGCAGGTCCGGGTCGGCAGGCATGCCGGACTCGACGCCCATCACAAAGTTGTATTCGGGCAGGCCCTGGGTGTACATGCCGGTCTGCACATACATCTCCACACAGCGCACGATGCCCACGTCAAAGCATTCGAACTCGGGCAGCGTGCCGGTCTCCAGCATCACGTCGATGAAGTCCTTGACCTTGGCGGGCTGGTTGTCGAACAGCATGGGCGGCCAGGCCCAGGTGCCGTTGCTGCGCACCTTCAGGTAGTTGAGCGAGCCAGCGTTGCACGCCGCCATCTCTGGGCGGGTGGCGCGCAGGCAGTCGAGCGGGCCCTGGTAATTGGGGCCGACCACGCCGGTGGTCTGGTTGATGATCAAACCCGGGCAGGCCTCGCGCATGGCTTGCACGCAGTCGCGCGCCACCTGCGGGTCCCAGCTGGGCAGGTGGCCCTTGCCGGGCTCCTGGTTGCGAAAGTGCACGTGGACAACGGCGGCGCCTGCGTCGCAGGCGCGGCGGGCTTCACTCGCCAGTTGCTCAGGTGTGACGGGCACGTGGTGCTGGCCGGGGTCCGTCAGCACGCCGGTGATGGCGCAGGTGATGATGGCTTTGTTGCCATGGTCGGTGCTGTGCATGGTGTGTGTCTCCTTCATTCAAATCCCCAACTGACGTGCAGCCAGGTCCTTCATGATTTCTTCCGCACCGCCGCCGATCATCATGACCTTGACCTCGCGGTAGATGCGCTCGCTGACGGTGCCGCGCATGAAGCCCATGCCACCCAGGATCTGCACGGCCTGGTCGGCGCAGAACTGCATGGTTTGGGTGGCGTGGTTCTTGAGCAGGCACACCTGCGCCACCCACTCCGGGCCAGTGCGGCCCGCGTCGGCCTGCGCGGCCACGGACTCGCACCACGCGGCGGTGGACTGGATGCGCATCTGCATGTCCACCAGTTTGTGGCGGATGACCTGGTGCTCCACCAGCGCGGCGCCAAAGGTCTTGCGCTGGCGGGCCCAGGCCAGGGCCTCGTCGTAGCAGGCCTCGGCAAAGCCCAGGGCTGATACGGCCAGGCCAAAGCGCTCGCCATTGAAGTTGGCCATGATGATGCGAAAGCCCGCACCCTCCTCGCCCAGCAGGTAGCGGGCGGGCACGCGCACGTTGTCAAACCGCAGGTGGGCGGTGTCGGAGCAGAGCCAGCCCATCTTGTCGAGCTTGCTGCGCGACAGGCCTGGGCTGTGGCCGGGGATGAGCAGCATGGAGATGCCTGCGCTGACTTTGCTTCCGGCCTCCCCGGTCCTCACAGCCACCGTGATCCAGTCCGCGCGCATGCCGGAGGTGATGAACACCTTTTCGCCGTTGACGATGTACTCATCGCCCTCGCGCCGCGCGGTGGTCTTGAGTTGGGCCACATCGGACCCGCCACCGGGCTCGGTGATGGCCAGCGCAGCAATCTGCTCGCCCGCCAACACGGGCGGGATGACCTCAGCACGCACAGCATCGCTGCCATGCGCCAGCACGGGCGGCAAGCCGATGTTGTGCGAGAGCAGGCTGGCCAGCACGCCGCCGCTGGCACCGTGGCGACTGAGCGCGCGCCACAGCGGCAGGCGCAGCAGGTAGCTGGCAGGCGTGCCGCCGTACGACTCGGGGTAGCCCAGGCCCAGCAGGCCCAGGTCGGCCGCACGGCGGTACAGGCTGCGAGGGAATTCACCGGCGGCGTCCCAGGCATCGACATGCGGGGCGATCTCGGTGCGGGCGAAGCGGGTGACGGTGTCGGTGAGCGCGGTGCGGTCTTCGTCGCTCACAGAGGTCACATCGGATGAGGATGTCATGCGGGCGCTCCTTGCGTGGCGGGTGCAAAGCGGGCCAGCACCTGGCCAGGCGCCACCTGCTGGCCGGGCGCCACCAGCAGCTCGGCCACAGTGGCGGCGACGGGGCAGGCCAGGCTGTGTTCGAGCTTCATCGATTCGATGACCACCACCGTATCGCCCGCCGCCAGTGTCTGGCCTGGGGCCACGGGCAATGAAACCACTTTGCCGTTGAAGGGCGCGCGCAATTCCGTGGCACCGCCCGCTGCACCCGCGCGCGCAGCGGGCTCCCACGATGCGTCTTCCACCCAGCCATCCACACCACCGGTTTGCCAGTGCCAGCGCAATGGGCCCACGGGCACACAGCGCACACCGCGTTGGAGCAGTTGCAGCGTGGTGCTTGCGGGCTCGGCACCCGCCTGCTCGACCTGCAGCCGCCCGCCGCCCAGCTCGCGCACGGCCACGGCATGTACCTGGCCCTGGTGGCGCAAGCGCAACGGCCGGGCCAGCGCGCAAGGCAGGCTGGGCGATGGATTTGAAGCAAAAATGGCCTCTAGTGCAGATGGAATAAGCACCAGTAGCTCTTTTTCTAATAGCAACTGCAGCAAGCCCGCTGCATGCTCCGCCAAGAAGGGCACCAGCGCCTGCCCGCTGGCAAACACCGGGTGCAATAAGCACTCCGCCAGAAACGCGCGGTTGGTGGGCAGGCCCAGCACGCGAGTGTTGTGCAGGGCGCGCACCAGGGTCGCAATGGCCTCGGCCCGCGTGGGCGCATGCACGATGAGCTTGCCCAGCATGGCGTCGTAGTGGGGGGTGACTTCGGCGCCCTCTTCCAGCGCGTGGTCAAAACGCAGCGCACCGATGGCAGCCCGTTCAAACGCCGTGGCAGGCGGCGTGTTGAAGTGCAACACACGGCCGGTGTGCGGCCGAAAGTGCGCGTCTTCGGCACACAGGCGCACTTCGATGGCGTGGCCCTTCATCACCACCTGCGATTGCGTGAGGGGCAGTGGCTCGCCCCGTGCCACGCGGATCTGCCATTCGACCAGGTCCAGGCCGGTGAGTGCTTCGGTCACCGGGTGCTCCACCTGCAGGCGGGTATTCATCTCCATCAAGAAGAATTGCGCCCCCACGCTCCCCGCTACGCGTGGTTCGCTGCCCCCAACCGGGGTAGGGGCCCCGGCTTTGCCGGGCCGGGGGTCCTTCGCGACTTGGGGCGGCCCGGCGTCGCTCAACCCCCCACCATCCAGCAAAAACTCCACCGTGCCCGCGCCCACATAGCCAGCCGCCTGTGCCAGCGCTACGGCATAGGCACCCATGCGTTCGCGCAGCGCGGCGTCCACGGCGGGGCTGGGGGATTCTTCGATGAGCTTCTGGTGGCGGCGCTGCACCGAGCAATCGCGCTCGCCCAGGTGGATGCAGGCACCGTGGGCGTCGGCAAAAATTTGTACCTCTACATGGCGGGGCTGCAGCAGCGCGCGTTCGATGAGCAGGTCGCCACAGCTGAATCCCGCCAGCGCTTCAGACCGTGCGCTGGCCAGTGCGGCGGGCAGTTGCGCCGCATCGGTGACGAGCCGCATGCCACGCCCGCCGCCGCCCGCCACGGCCTTGACCATGGCGGGGTAGCCAATGCGCGCGGCCTCTTGCGCAAAGCGCTCGTCGCTTTGGTCGTCACCCGCGTAGCCAGGCAAGCAGGGCACGCCGTGCGCTGCTGCCAGCGCCTTGGCGCCCGCCTTGCTGCCCAGCGCGCGGATGGCGGCGGGCGGCGGGCCGATCCACATCAGGCCCGCATCGACCACGGCCTGGGCAAAGTCGGCGTTCTCGCTGAGGAAGCCATAGCCAGGGTGCACGGCATCTGCGCCCGTGGCACGGGCTGCGGCCAGGAGCTTGTCGGTGCGCAAGTAGGTGTCGACGCTGGCGGCGCCGCCCAGGGCCACGGACTGGGTGGCCTCGCGCACATGCAGGGCGTTGGCATCGGGTTCGGAGTAAACCGCGACCGTTTCGATGCCCATGCGGTGGGCGGTGTGGATGATGCGGCGGGCGATTTCGCCGCGATTGGCGATCAGTATCTTCTTCATGACTTAACGCTCCAAGGCGGCGCCTTGCGTGCAGCAAACGCCGCCAGCCCCAGCGGCGCCTCCATCCCGCGCAGCGCCTGCGCAAAGGCCATGGCCGCGTCGTCGAGCAACGCAGGCAACGGCGTATCAGGCTGCGCCAGCAACAAACGTTTGGTAGCAGCCACGGCTTGCGGTGCGGCGGCGGCGTGGCGCGCGATGGCTGCCTGCACAGCGGCATCCATGTCGCCCGGCACCACCTCATCGACCAAGCCAAAGCGCTCGGCGGAAAATGGGTCCCATCGCTCACCCGTCAGCAAACAACGGCGCGCAGCCGCAGGGCCGAGGCGACGCACAACAAACGGCGCAATCTGCGCGGGCACGATGCCCAGCGTGACCTCGGGCGTGGCGAACTGCGCGCTGGTATAGGCCAACACCCGATCAGCGCAACACACCAGGCCAAAGCCACCGCCCATGGCCGCGCCCTCTGCCGCCACGATGAGCCACTGCGGCAGCGCACACAGGGCCTGCAGCAGCTCGCCAAAGCGGCGATTCAGGGGCACGAGCGGGTCGGCCTCGCCCGCAGCCAAGGGTTGGCCGATGGTCTTGGCGAAGCCGCCCAGGCTGCCGCCGGCGCAGAAATTCCCGCCCGCGCCGCGCAGCACCACGCCGCGCAGGTCGGTGTCGGCCGTAGCCCGTTCGCACGCGGCTATTAAACCGTCAACCATCGCCTCGGACAGCGCATTGCGGCTGGCCGGGTCGTTGAGCGTCCAGGTTTCTACACAGCCGCTGGCCAGCGGAGCGCGGTTGATCAACAGCGAATTGGCCATGTCAGTGCGCGGGCCGCTTGGCGATGCCCATGAGCTTGGCGAGGATGCCCAGCATCACCTCGTCGGCCCCACCGCCGATGGACGCCAGTCGCCCGTCGCGGTACATGCGCGAGACCTTGTTCTCCAGCGTGTAGCCCATGCCGCCCCAGAACTGCAGGCACATGTCGGGCACCTCGCGGTTCAGGCGGCCAGCCTTGAGCTTGGCCATGCTGGCCAGCTCCATCACGTCCTGCCCGTTCACGTACAGGTCGCAGGCGCGGTAGGTGAGTGCGCGCAGCGCTTCCACCTCGGTCTTGAGTTCGGCCAGCTTGAACTGCACCCACTGCTGGTCGGCCAGCGTGGCGCCAAACAACTTGCGCTCCTGCGCGTAGTCAATCGTCCACTGGATGCAGTGGTTCAGCGACTCCAGCGTGCTGGCGGCGCACCACAGGCGCTCTTCCTGGAACTGCTGCATCTGGTAGATGAAACCCTGCCCTTCGGCACCGATGCGGTTGCGCTGCGGCACGCGCACCTCGTCAAAGTAGATCAGGCCCGTGTCGCTGCTGTGCATGCCGATCTTGCGGATCTTCTGCGCCACCTCGACGCCCTTGGTGAGCTTGCCGCCGGGGCCGTCGCGCATGGGCACCATCACCAGGCTCTTGTTCTTGTGCACGGGTCCTTCGCCCGTGTTGACCAGCATGCACATCCAGTCGGCCTGCAGGCTGTTGGTGATCCACATCTTCTGGCCGGTGATCACGTAATCATCGCCATCCTTGCGCGCCACGCTCTTGATGCCCGACACATCGCTGCCCGCCGCAGGCTCGCTCACGCCGATGCAGCCGACCATGTCGCCCGCAATCGCAGGGGCTAGAAAGTCGCGCTTGAGCTCTTCGCTGCCGTAGCGCGCCAGCGCCGGGGTGCACATGTCGGTCTGCACGCCAATGGCCATGGGCACGCCGCCGCAGTGGATGTGCCCCAGCGTCTCGGCCATGGCCAGGCTGTACGAATAGTCCAGCCCCTGCCCGCCGTATTCCTCGGGCTTGCACAGGCCCAGCAGGCCCAGGTTGCCCATCTTCTTGAAGACCTCGTGCGCGGGGAAGATCTCGGCCGCCTCCCACTCGTCCACATGCGGGTTGATCTCTTCGTCGATGAAGCGCTTGAGGGTCTTCTGGATCTCGCGGTGCTCGTGCGTGAAGTGCATGGTGCTTGTCTCCGTGATGGTTGGTGCCACATTTCCTGATTTCACATCACCGTTCGGGCTGAGCTTGTCGAAGCCTTGCGCAGCGCTTCGACGAGCTCAGCGTGAACGGTTGGTGGCGTGTTTGATGCCAATTCCATGGGCTGTAGCGAGGATGCCGGGTGGTGGGCTACATGCGCGCCACCCCGAACTGCATGGGGTGCAAGGCACGCGCAGCACCTTCGGCCACGGTGTCCAGGCAAAACGCCAGCACAGCCCGCGTGTCGCGCGGGTCGATCACGCCGTCGTCCAGCAGCAGACCGCTGGTGTAGAACGCATCGGCCTGGGCCTCGAAAACGGTCACGATCTTGTCGAACTGGGCTTGGGATTCGGTGGGGTCGGGCGTGATGCCTTTGCGCGCCAGCGCCGCCTCGGTCACGATCTGCATGGTGCGTGCAGCCTGCTCGCCGCCCATCACCGACGTCTTGGCCCCGGGCCAGCTGAACAAAAAGCGCGGCGCATAGCCGCGCCCACACATGCCGTAGTTACCCGCACCAAAGCTGGCGCCACACTGGATGGTGATCTGCGGCACGGTGGCGTTGGACACGGCCTGGATCATCTTGCTGCCGTGCTTGATCATGCCGCCCTGCTCGCTGTCCTTGCCCACCATGAAGCCCGTGGTGTTCTGCAGGTAGACGATGGGGTGGCCCAGCTGGCACATCCACTGGATGAAGTGCGTGGCCTTATTGGCGCCCGCCACATCGATGGGGCCGTTGTTGCTGATGAAGCCCACGGCATGGCCGCCAATGCGGCCCTGCGCGCACACGGTGGCCGCGCCGTAGCGCGCCTTGAATTCGAGAAGCTCTGACCCATCGACCACCCGCGCTATCACCTCGCGCATGTCTACAGGCTGGCGCAGGTCGCCCCCCATCAGGGCGAGCAGGTCGTCGGCAGGCAGTGTGGGCGGTGCACCGACGGCACGCGGGGCCAACGCCCACCCGGTGTTGGCGATCACGTCGCGAGCCATGCCAATGGCCTCGCGGTCGTCCAGCGCCAGGTATTCGCCCAGACCCGAGACAGCGGTGTGCATGTCAGCGCCGCCCAGTTCTTCTTCGGTGGCGACCTCGCCGGTCGCGGCCATGAGCAGCGGCGGCCCGGCCAGAAAAGCGCGCGAGCGGCCCAGCACCATGATGACCACATCCGACAGCCCCGGCATGTAAGCGCCGCCCGCCGTGCCCGAACCATGCTGCACGGTGATCACCGGAATGCCCGCCGCCGACAGCCGCGCAAGGTTGCGAAACAGCGTGCCGCCATGCACAAAGCCCTCGACCCGGTAGCGCATGAGGTTGGCGCCCGCGCTCTCGACCAGGTGCACAAAGGGCAGACGTTCGCAGAGCGCGATCTCTTGCACGCGCAGGATCTTTTCCAGGCCCATGGGCTGGATGGCACCGGCCTCGATGCCGGAGTCGCTGGCCACCACCATGCAGCGCACGCCACTGACGAAGCCAATGCCCGCGATCATGCCGCCGCCGGGTACAGACTTTTCCGGGTCCTTCACATCCTGCAGGTAGCCCGCCAGCGTAGCCAATGGCAGCCATGGCGCGCCCGCATCCAGCAGCAGCGCCACGCGCTGGCGCGGCAGCAGCTGGCCGCGTTTTTCAAACTGGGGCAGCGAGCGCGCCGAAGCGGCGGCGGCGCGGTCTTCCAGCGCGCGCAGCGCATCAAGGCGCGCAGCCAGGGCAGCACGGCGACTTTGCGCATCGGGTGCGCCGGGGTTGAAGCGCGAGGCGAAGGCGGCGGTCATTCGGAGTCCTTGGGCGCGCTGAAAGCCGGGTCTGCGGACGCAAACACACGCGGCACCTCCGCACGGTGGAAGCCCGCGTAAGGCTTCACTGCAGCCCTCTGCTGCGTGGCGGCATCGGGCACGCGCAGCGGCCAGCCCAGGCGCATCTGCGGCCGCGCGCCATCTACGCGCAGCGTGGTGCCGCTGATAAAGCTGGCAGCCGGGCTGAGCAGGAACGCGATGGCGGCCGACACTTCGGCCTCGTTGCCAAAGCGGCCCAGCGGCACGGTTTGCGGCATGGCGCGCAGCATTTGGGCAGCGGCAGGCGGGTAGTTGTCCATGCCGCTCGATGCGATGTAACCCGGCGCCACGGCGTTCACGCGCACGCCGCTGCAGGCCCATTCGAGCGCGGCGGTTTCGGTCAAGCTGACCATGCCCGCGCGCGCTGCACCGCTGTGCCCCATGCCGGGCATGGAGCCCCACATGTCGGCCACGATGTTGACAATGGAACCGCCGTTTTGCGCCATCCACTGCCGGTAACACTCGCGCGCCATCAGAAAGCCGCCGGTGAGGTTGGTGTGGAGCACGGCCTCCCAGCCCTTGGCGCTGATGGATTCCAGGGGCGACATGAACTGCCCGCCCGCGTTGTTCACCAGACCATTAATGCGGCCCTGCGCTGCCAGTACCTGCTGCACCAGCAGCGCTACCGCGTCTTCGGAGCGGATGTCACAGGCATGCCAGGACGCGGCGCCACCGTCGGCGGTGATCTCGTCAGCAACGGCCTGCAGCTTCTCCGGCTTGCGGCCGACCAGCACTGCGTGCGCGCCCAGGCGGGCCAGCTCGTGTGCGGTGCAACGGCCAATGCCCGAGCCGCCTCCGGTGACGATGACCACCTGGCCATCGAACAGGCCGGGCGCAAACACAGACTGGTAGGCAGTGGGGGCCGTGGGGTTCATTGCTCGCCGGGTTTTAGGGGTGGATGAAAAGCGAAAGGGCTTCGTCAGTCAGTGCATCGAGCGACTTGCCCTTTTTGGGCGAGAACCACTGCACGGCCCAGTTGAGGGCGCCGAAGATGAACAGCCGCGCCACGCCGGGATCTGCCTGCAGAGCGCCCTGCTGCGCCAGCGCTCCAAGCGCGGGCATCCACGCGGCCTCGTAACTGTCTTTGAGCCGCGCAATGCCTTTGCGCTGCGCGGGCGTGAGCGACCGCCATTCGTACAGCATGACCGGGATGAAGCTGCTGCGCGGACCGAGCAGGATTTCAAAATGGTGGCGAATGAGGGTGCGCAGCTGCTCGCGCGCAGAGGCATCGGCGGCCAGCGCTTGCAACGCCTGCTGCTGGCTCTGCGCGGCCATGGTCATGCCCTCGCTCATCACCGCATGCAGCAGGGCACTTTTGCTTTCAAAGTGATAGAACGGCGAGCCGCTGTGCATGCCAGCCGCCGCTGCAATGTCACGCGTGCTGGTGGCGGCAAAGCCCTGGGTGCGAAACAGCTTGGCGGCGCCGTCCATGAGTTTGCGGCGGCGGTTGCCATCGTCAAGCTCTTCGGGCGTTTTGCGAGGGCGGCCACGGCGGCGGGGTTCTTCGTCGGCGGATGATTTTTCGGCGTCGACGGGATTGGAGGAAGAGGCCGCCGCTGCACGGCTGCGGGGGCGAGGGCGAGCGGAGGTTTTGCTGGGAGCGGTGGCAATGGCGTTGGTGCGCCGCACGGGTGATTCCATGTGGGCACGATATCAAAACTGCTTATTTTTAGCAAGCAAGTGCTTGGTGAAAATAAGCGCCTGAAATGTTGTTAGTTTTTGGGACTTTAGAGTATTTGCTTTTTTTGGCTTCTAGTGCCGGTTGAATAAGCGCCAGTAGCTATTATTTCTGCAGCATTTGATCCGGAACTATCTGTGCGGTTGAGTTTGTCGAAGCGTGTGTGCCACGACAACCGCTCGGGCTGGGCTTGTCGAAGCCTGTGCGCCCGCCCCACCCGTTCGGGCTGAGCTTGTCGAAGCTGTGCGCTCACTCGACCGCACGCCTATGCAGAGGGCGGAGGCCGGGGTGTGCGCCCGGCGGCGCAGTGGCTTTCTTTTGCTTCGCCAAAAGAAAGCCACCAAAGAAAAGGCGACCCTACACGCTGCGTCCCTTCGCTTCGCTGCGGGCAACCTGCGGTGCTCGCGTCCAGCGGGGTCTCGCTCGAACTCGCTCCACTGCGTTGCGCTCAGACAATCGCGAGCCCTGATCCGCTGGCCGCTGCGCTCCTCGGCGCATCCTGAAGGGAACCCGGGGGATCGGACATCCATGCGGGCCATTGCTGCGCTCGGCCCCGAACGCGCGGGCGCTTCGCGCTGCGCAGCCTGGGCCGAGCGAAGTGATGGCCCGTGAGGCTGTTCGGCTGTTGGGCTCCTCACCCCTGCGGGCTGCGCCTGCGGCGGGGCGGTTGCGGGGTGAACACGCGCGTCGGAGCGCGCGTGCCTCGTGAACTGACTCGCCGTGGTTGTCCGAGCGGCGCGCGCAGCGCACAGCGAGTTCCACGGCGCACCCCGCAACCGCCCCGACGCAGGTTTGCCCCCACGCACCGCGTGGGGGTCGCAGACTGGGGGTCGCCTTTTCTTTGGTAACTTTCTTTTGGCGAAGCAAAAGAAAGTTACTCGCATGCCGGGGCGACAACCCGGCCTCCGCACTCAAGACGAGCATGCTTCTCAAACCAGCACGCCCAAGCTTCGACAAGCTCAGCCCGAACGGTTGGAAAAGGCTTCGAAGCTATAAAAACAATAGCTGCCAGCGCTTTATTCACAAGCACCAGCAGCCAAAACAACCAAGATAAGAGGTCCAGAGTGCGCCAGAATCCGGCCAACACCTTTACCGAAAGATCGTTCGGCAAGCTGCACGATCCACGCCGCTCGCGCAGCGGCCAGGATTCAGCTCCTGCTGAAATCTGGCCTCCTCTTTTACCGACAACCCGTCGGCCTGCCTCGCAGTCCACGCCGCTGACGCGGCTACCCTTTAGACTGCGCTGAAGTTGGGACGGCGCTTTTACCGAAAGATCTTTCAGCCCGCTGCGCGGTCCCCGCCGCTCACGCGGCGGCCTGATTTCAGCTCTTGCTGAAATCAGGCTTTCTCTTTTCCATAAATGCCGAGAAAGCCTCGCGCGCCGCTGGCTCGCGCAGCATGCGGCCAAAGCTCACGCCCTCCTCTGCCATCACCTCCAGCACCTTTGCCGTCTGCCCACCCTTCATCAACCGCTTGGTCTCGATGAGCGCAGACAACGGCTTGGCTGCGAGCTTCTTGGCTTGCGCCTGGGCTACCCCATTGCATTCCGTGGGTGGCACCACGCGATTGACCAAGCCCACTTCCAGCGCCGCCTCGGCCATGAAAGGCTCGCCCAGCAGCAACGCCTCGGCCGCACGGTGGTAGCCCATCATTTGCGGCACCAGCAGGCTCGAAGCCGCTTCAGGGCACAGGCCCAGGTTGACGAAGGGCATGGAAAACGCCGCGTTATCGCCCGCGTAAACCAAATCGCAATGGAACAACATGGTCGTACCAATGCCCACGGCCGGGCCGCACACCGAGGCAATCACCGGCTTGGGGAAGGTGGCGATGCCGCGCAGGAAGCGGAACACCGGCGAGTCTTGGGTAGCAGGCGGCTGCTGCAGAAAGTCGCCAATGTCATTGCCAGCACTGAAGATGGCCACGTCGCCCTGGAACACCACCACGCGCACACTGGCATCGGCCTTGGCTGCATCCAGCGCATCGGCCATGGCGGCGTACATGGCGCCTGTGATGGAGTTCTTCTTGTCGACGCGGTTGAAGGTGATGGTGGACACACCCGCTTCGGTGTGGACAAGGATGTCTTGGGTGGTGGCTTCGGTCATGGTGGTGAAGGTTCCGGGGTCTGATGGATGGGGGCGAAAAGAATGCCAGGCGCAGCACAACGGGCCGACTTCCTATTCCTTGTAATAAACGATCTGGTGGCTGGTGGCCAGCATGATGCCCGCCTCATTCCACAGCTGCACGGTCTGGTCGAAGAAACCATTGCGAAACTCCTGCCCGCGCGCCTGGCCGAGCAGGTAACCACTGCCCGTGGCCTGCAGTTGTGCCGCGGTGGCGTGGAAGTACACGGTGATCGACACGGTGCCCGCAGGCACCTGGCGCGCGCGGCGCAGCCACACGCGAGGGAAGAACACATCGGCCAGCCCGGTCAGTGCACAAAAGTCGAGCGGGCGCTGCGGCGCGTCGCGCATCCACAACTGGGTCAGACTGTGGTCACCGCTGCCGTCCCAGGTGCGCGGGATGAAACCGGCGATGGGGCGCATCTCGTAGCGGTTCAGCCATTCCACCGCACCGGGCGGTGCCACGATGGCCTTGTGCTCTGCAGGCGGCGGCACCTCAGGCATGGGCACATCGCCCACGCTCCAGGTGTCGCGACGCACCGCCGTCACCGCCGTGCCCGTGGTAGTGACTACCTGCGCGCCCTCGGCATCGGACTGCAGGATGGACAAGGTCCAGTGCTGGGTGGATCGGTTGGTACGCACGGGCACGGCCTGCACCGTGAAGGCCCCAGAAGTTAAAGCGCCCGCGTAGTTGACGGTGAGCGACAGCGGGTCGCCCAGCCGGTCGGGGTGCTGCAAGATGGCCTGCAGCAGCGTGGCCGCGGTGATGCCGCCAAACGGGCCCACCATGTTCCAGTAGCCGGGATGGGTCTGCCCTGCGTACTGACCAGGCGATGACGAAGATGGCGTCAGCGCAAGCGCCTCGTCCAGTGGATGGATGGAAGAAGAAGAAGAAGAAAAACTCATGATGCTGCAAGTGTGCCGCCAAACGGCAGGTCAGGCCGTCGTGCCCGCGACTGCCCGGGGCATCCCACCCAGCCCAGCGAGCGCCTCTGCGGCACGCGGCCACAGGCTCTGGCGAAACTGATCGCGAAAGAACCCGAAATGTCCGATGCGGCGCACCTGCAGATCGGCCGGGGTGATGCTCTCTACCCGGCGCTCGGTGTTGACATACAGGTTGACGAGGTTGTGCGTGCCGCGCAGCGTCATCAGCTCGTCGTCGCTCATCGACAACGCCAGCACCGGAAAACGCACTGCGCCATAACTTGCTGCGACCGCTGCGCCCTCGGCCCCCACGCTGTAGGTGGGGTTCAGACACCAGCGGCGCCATTGCAGGATGACACCCGCAGGCAAATCACCCACTTTCTTGAGCATGCGCCCCGGAAAGTACCCGCACAGGCGCGTGGCCAGCGGCACCAGCACCCACCAGAAATACGGAACCATGCGCTTGAGCTTGGGCGCGTTGTCGCGCCAGTAGCCACTGCCTGCGGCCACGCTGAGCAGACCATCGACCTGCTCGGGCTTCTGTAGCAAACCCGGCAACTGCGCGCCCAGGCTGTGCCCCAGCAAGTACAGCGGCTGCGACGGGAGCGCCGCCTTGGCGGCAGAGATCACCGCCTCGTAGTCCTGCGCCCAATCCAGCAAGTCCGCCTTCACATCGCGCATCAGGCCCTGCAATGAATCGCCATGGCCCCGGTAGTCGAACGTGGTGACCCGGAACCCCTGCTGCGCCATCCACAGTGCAAAAGCCTCGTAAAACGACTGCCGCACCCCCATCGCGCCGCCAATGACCACACTGGCGCGTGGCGCGCCCTCGGGTTCGTAGACACGCAGTGCCAAAGACACTGCCCCGTTGACCTGCAAGGTTTGCTTGTTCATGTCTGTCTCCTTGTGTCGAAACCGATCTACGTCGGCTTGAAAAGAAAACGATCGCTGAGGATTCGGCCTTGGCTTCGACAGGCTCAGCCCGAACGGGTGGGTGTGATTGCCCCGCCCTTATGTATTCACACCCCACCCTCATGGGCGTAGCGAGCGGCTTTCAGGCTAGGCGGACGGAGCGCAGCAACCGGAACGTACTTGCGGTACGTGAGGATTGCGAGCACCGCCCAACGACGCATGAAAGCCGCGCAGTAGCCAGTTACAACGCCTCGATGATGCCGGCGGCGCCTTGGCCTGTTCCTACGCACATCGTGACCATCCCGTACTTCAGCTTGTGCCGGCGCAGCGCATGCACCACCGTCGCCGCACGGATGGCACCGGTAGCACCCAGCGGATGCCCCAATGCAATGGCGCCCCCCATGGGGTTCACGTTCGCAGGGTTCAGGCCCAGCGTATTGATCACCGCCAGCGACTGGGCCGCAAACGCTTCGTTCAGCTCATACCAGCCGATGTCGTCACTCTTGAGGCCCGCATAACGCAGGGCCGCAGGAATGGCTTCGATAGGGCCAATGCCCATGATCTCGGGCGGCACGCCGCGCGCTGCGTAGCTCACAAAACGGGCCAGGGGCGTCAGGCCAAACTGTTTCACCGCCTTTTCGCTGGCCACGATGAGCGCACCCGCACCGTCGCTGGTCTGCGAGCTGTTGCCCGCCGTGACACTGCCACGCGCGGCAAACACGGGCCGGAGCTTGGCCAGGCCTTCCAGCGACGTGTCGGGGCGGGGGCCTTCGTCCAGGCTCACGGTGCGGCGCTTTTCCACCACTTCGCCGGTGGCGAGGTTGGGCGAACGCTCGACGATCTCATAGGGCGTTATTTCGTCGGTGAACTCACCGGCCTTTTGCGCCTTGATGGCACGCAGATGGGATTCGAGCGCGAAGGCGTCTTGCGCCTCGCGGCTGACCTTCCACTGCTGGGCGACCTTTTCGGCGGTGAGGCCCATGCCGTAGGCGATGCCCACGTTCTCGTCGCGCGCAAAAATTTCGGCGTTGAACGAAGGCTTGTTGCCGCCCATGGGCACCAGGCTCATGGACTCGGCGCCACCAGCGATCAGAACGTCGGCCTCGCCCACACGGATGCGGTCGGCGGCCATCTGCAGCGCGGTGATGCCCGATGCGCAAAAGCGGTTCACTGTGACGCCGCCCACGGGGTGGTTGAACGCCAGGCCCACGGCAATGCGCGCCATGTTCATGCCTTGCTCGCCCTCGGGGAACGAGCAGCCGATGATGGCGTCTTCAATGGCCTTGGGGTCCAGCGTGGGGACCTGCAGCATGGCGCTTTGGATGGCGGCGACCAGCAGGTCGTCGGGGCGGGTGTTCTTGAAATAGCCGCGGCCGGAGCGCCCGATGGGCGTGCGCGTGGCAGCAACGATGTAGGCGTCCTGGACTTGTTTTTGAGCCATGGTGTTGAAACTCCTTCAATTCTTGGCGGGGCGGCTGGAAGGAATCCAGGCCCACGTAAATACACATTCGACCGGCTCCACGCCGGCGTCGTCGGTCACGGAGACCGCCACCTGCACCTCGCCCTTGTCGCTGGCCTGCATGGCGGCGCGCTGCTCGGCCGTGAGCGTGGCCACGGCCTTCAAGCCGCCGGTGGCGCGCTTCTTGAACGCCATGGAGAGCTCCTTGGCCAGCGGGATGCAGTCGTCGCGCACGTTCATGCCCACCACCATGCCGGTGGCCGTTTCGGCCAGCAGGTTCATGGCCGAGGCATGCACACCACCAATGTGGTTCTGCACGCGATGCTCGTTGGCCAGGTGCACCTCGACGCGCTCAGGGGTGAGCGATACGAACTTCACCCCGGCCGTGCCGGTGAAGGGCACAGCCCGGCGCAAGATGATGTTCTGCACGAAGCCACGCATGAAGGCGGGCGCCTCGTCCAGGCGCATCAGCGAGCGCTGGAGTTTGTTGGGGGCGTGGTCCGTCATAGCGATGCCGATCAGTTGCGGACTGGCTTGCCGGTCGAGAGCATCCCAAGGATGCGCTCGTGCGTCTTGGGCTGCGCGATCAGGTGGCAGAACGCCTTGCGCTCCAGCGTGAGCAAGTATTCCTCGCTCACCAGCGCGCCGGCATCCACATCACCACCACAAACCACCTCGGCAATCATCGTGCTGACCTTGAAGTCGTAGGCGCTGATGAAACCGCCGTCGCGCATGTTCACCAGCTGCGCCTTGATGGTGGCCAGGCCACTGCGGCCAGCCACCGGGAACAGGCGCTTGTGCGGTGCACGCCAGCCGCTGGCGGCCATGGACTTGGCTTCGTTGATGGCCACGAACAGCAGCTCGTCCTTGTGGGGCACGATGATGTCGCTGTCCAGCAAAAAACCCAGCTTGCGCGATTCCAGCGCGCTGGTGCCCACCTTGGCCATCGCGGCGGCGGTGAAGCCTTCGGTCAGGAAGGGCAGGATGTCCTTGCCCGTAGAGGCCGCCATGTTCTCGGCCGCACGGCGAGCGATGTAGGTCAGGCCACCGGCGCCGGGCACCAGGCCCACGCCCACTTCCACCAGGCCGATGTAGCTTTCCATGTGCGCCACACGCTTGGCCGAATACACGGCCAGCTCGCAACCACCGCCCAGAGCCATGCCGTGGATGGCAGCGACGACAGGCACCTGCGCGTAGCGGATGCGCATCATCAAGTTCTGCAGCTCCTGCTCGATGCTTTCCACCGCATCGGCGCCGCCGACCATGAAGGCGGGCATCGTGGCTTCCAGGTCAGCACCCACGCTGAAAGGCGCGTCGCCAGACCAGATCACCATGCCTTGATACTCGGCCTCGGCCAGCTCCAGGCCTTCCATCAGCGCTTCCATCACTTCAGGGCTGATGGCGTGCATCTTGTTCTTGATGCTGGCAATGAGGACTTGACCGTCCAGCGTCCAGGTGCGCAGGGCTCTCGATTCCGCGATGGTCGTACCAGCGGTGCGCCAGTCAGGCAGGTTGGTCTCGCCCAGCAGCGTCTCGGGGAAGATCTGGCGTTGGTACACAGGCAGTTGGCGGCGCGGCACGAATTGGCCTTGCGATGCACTCCACGAGCCTTGCTCGGTGTGCACGCCACCGGCTTCGGCCACAGGGCCCTTGAACACCCACGCGGGCAGCGGTGCCTTGCACAGTGCCTTGCCAGCGTCGATGTCCTCTTGAATCATCTGGGCCACGTCGAGCCAGCCGGCTTCTTGCCACAGCTCGAACGGGCCCTGCTTCATGCCGAAGCCCCAGCGCATGGCCTGGTCCACATCACGGGCGTTGTCAGCAATCGTGCCCAGGTGCACGGCAGCGTAGTGAAAGCTGTTGCGCAGAATGGCCCACAGGAACTGGCCGGGCGCGCCTTCGGCGTTGCGCAGCAGGCGCAGGCGCTCGGCAGCGGGCTTCTTGAGCATGCGGCCATACACCTCGTCGGCCTTCTGGCCGGCGGGCACGTACTCTTCGCTCTCCAGCTCAAAGCGCATCACATCGCGGCCGACCTTCTTGAAAAAGCCTGCCTTGGTCTTCTGGCCCAGGTTGCCCAGTTCCAGCAGCTTTTTCAGCACGGCGGGTGTGCCAAAGCTTTCGTAGAACGGATCAAACTGTGCAGCCCCTTTGGTAGCGTCGCCGCTCAGGTTGTCCTGCAGCGTCTTGATGACGTGGGCCATGGTATCGAGGCCCACCACATCGGCGGTGCGGAAGGTGCCACTCGATGCTCGGCCGAGCTTCTTGCCGGTGAGGTCGTCCACCACGTCGTAGGTCAGGCCGAAGTTCTCGACCTCTTTCATCGTGGCCAGCATGCCGGCGATCCCGACCCGGTTGGCGATGAAGTTGGGCGTGTCGTGCGCACGCACCACGCCCTTGCCCAGGCCGCTGGTCACAAAGGCTTCGAGCTGGTCCAGCACTTCGGGCTGGGTGGTGGGGGTGTTGATCAGCTCCACCAGCGTCATGTAGCGCGGGGGGTTGAAGAAGTGGATGCCGCAAAAGCGCGGCTTGATGCTCTCTGGCAGCACTTCGCTCAACTTGGTGATCGACAGGCCCGAGGTGTTGGACGCCAGGATGGCGTGCTTGGCCACGTGGGGCGCGATCTTGATGTACAGGTCGAGCTTCCAGTCCATGCGCTCGGCAATGGCCTCGATCACGAGGTCACACTCCTTGAGCAGGTGCATGTGCTCTTCGTAGTTGGCCTGCTGGATCAGCGCGGCGTCATCGGCCACGCCCAGGGGCGAGGGCTTGAGCTTCTTCAGGCCTTCCACAGCCTTGGTGACGATGCCGTTCTTGGGACCCTCTTTGGCGGGCAGGTCGAACAGCACCACGGGTACCTTGACGTTGACGAGGTGGGCGGCAATCTGCGCGCCCATCACGCCTGCGCCGAGCACGGCGACTTTCTTCACTTGAAATCGGGACATGTCTTTTGTTCCTTGTTGATGGCGTTGCCGCGCGCAGGCGGGCAACGCAGGGGCCCGTTACTGGACCCGAACCCAGGTCTGCGTGCGACCGAAAGGGCCGAAGGAGCCCCGCACTTCGAGCTTCTTGCCGCCCTCGACGGGCGTCATGCGCAGGGTGTAGTTGCGGCCGTTCTCAGGGTCGAGAATCTTGCCGCCTTCCCACACGTCCTTGCCCTCGGTTTTTTTGGCGCTGCGGATGATCTCCAGCCCCAGGATGGGCTTGCCCTTGCGGTCGTCCGAACACTCATCGCAGACATCGTCGGGCTTGGCGTCCTTGGTCAGGCGCTTTTCCAGCGCCCCGTTCAGAACACCGCTGCCCATGTCACGGATGCGGATCTCGGCCTTGGCTTCGCCGGTTTTGTCGTCGATGTTGCGCCACAGGCCTTCGGGCGTCATCTGCGCCCAGGTCGGCAATGCACTCGCTACTAAAACTATAGCTACTACCGCTTTGAACATAAGCGCTCCCCGGCAAAAAGGCTTGAAATCCGCACGATGCACCGATCAGGCCAGGGCCAAATCGGTGTCCATCAGCACCTTGCTGCCAGCACGGGCCGTGCGCATCAGCGTGGCGGTTTCGGGGAACAGCTTGGCGAAGTAGAAGCGTGCCGTCTGCAGCTTGGCGCCATAGAACGGGTCGGTATTGCCAGCGGCGATCTCGCGCAGTGCCACCTGGGCCATGCGGGCAAACAGGTAGCCGAACACCAAGTGGCCCGCCACGCGCAGGTAGTCCACGGCGGCAGCGCCCACTTCGTCGGGGTTTTGCATGCCCTTGAAGCCGATTTCGGTGGTGAACTTGGTCATCTGGTCACCCAGCATGGCGACGGGGTTGATGAACTCGGCCATCTTCTCGTTCACGCCTTCTTCTTCCACCAGCTGGCCAATCAGTTTGCCCAGCTTCTTGAGCGTGGCGCCTTGGTTGCCCAGCACCTTGCGGCCCAGCAGGTCCAGCGACTGGATGGTGTTGGTGCCTTCATAGATCATGTTGATGCGGTTGTCGCGCACGTACTGCTCCATGCCCCATTCCTTGATGAAGCCATGGCCGCCGAAGACCTGCATACACGCGTTGGTGCTGATGTGGCCGTTGTCGGTGATGAAAGCCTTGACGATGGGCGTGAGCAGGGCCACCAGTTCTTCGGAGTCCTTGCGCACCTTTTCATCGGGGTGGCTGTGCACCTTATCGAGCAGCAGCGTGCAGAAGATTTGCAGCGCGCGGCCACCTTCGGCATAGGCCTTGGCGGTGAGCAACATCTTGCGCACGTCGGGGTGCACGATGATCGGGTCGGCGTCCTTGTCCTTGGCCTTGGTGCCGCTCAGCGAGCGCATCTGGATGCGGTCCTTGGCGTAGGCCAGTGCGTTCTGGTAGGCCACTTCCGTCAGACCCAGCGACTGGTTGCCCACGCCCAGGCGGGCGGCGTTCATCATCACGAACATGGCCGCCAGGCCCTTGTTGGGCTGGCCCACCAGGGTGCCGGTAGCGCCATCGATGGCGATCTGCGCCGTGGCATTGCCATGGATGCCCATCTTGTGCTCCAGGCCCGTGCAGAAGATCGGGTTGCGCTCGCCCAGCGAGCCGTCAGCATTGACGTTGAACTTGGGCACGACGAACAGGCTGATGCCTTTGCTGCCCTTGGGCGCATCGGGCAGGCGGGCCAGCACCAGGTGCACGATGTTGGCGGTCATGTCGTGCTCGCCAGCGCTGATGAAGATTTTGTTGCCGGTGATCTTGTAAGTGCCGTCAGCCTGCGGCTCGGCCTTGGTGCGCAGCATGCCCAGATCGGTACCGCAGTGGGGTTCGGTCAGGCACATGGTGCCGGTCCACTCGCCGCTGGTGAGCTTGGGCAGGTACACCTTCTTTTGCTCGTCGGTGCCGTGCGCATGCAGGGCTTCATACGCGCCGTGCGACAGGCCGGGGTACATGGTCCAGGCCTGGTTGGCCGAGTTCATCATTTCGTACAGGCACTGGTTCAGCACGAAGGGCAGGCCCTGGCCGCCGTAAGCGGGGTCGCAGGAGAGTGCTGCCCAGCCGCCTTCGACGTACTTGGCATAGGCATCCTTGAAGCCCGACGGGGGCTTCACTTCGTGGGTGGCCTTATCGAGCACGCAGCCTTCGGTGTCGCCGCTGATGTTGAGCGGGAAGGTCACTTCGGCGGCGAACTTGCCGGCTTCTTCGATCACCGCGTTGATCGTGTCCACATCCACCTCGGCATAGGGCGGCATGGCCTTGAATTCATCGCTGACCTTGAGCACTTCGTGCATGACGAATTGCATGTCGCGCAGGGGCGGCGTGTAGATAGGCATGGGGTTTACTCCTTGGAGGTGGTGGTTTGGTTGGAAACTTTGCGGCGCTTGGCGGCAGCAGGGGCTGCGGGCGCGGCTTCGGCCGACGGCTCGGCGCTGTAGCGCGCCACGGTGTTGTGAAAGCCCTGCACAGCCCGGCCCATGGAGCCAGGGGTCTGCAGGAACCGCGCTTCATAGTGCAGCGCGAGGATGAGACCGTGGATCTCGAAGAGCATCTGCTCGGCATCGGTGTCGGCGCGCAACTCGCCCAGGACCTTGCACTGCTCGATGGCGCGGCGCATGGCGGCGTGCCAGGTCAGCACCGAACTGGCCAGCGCATCGCGCACGGGGCCGGTGCGGTCATCGAACTCGACTGCGCCGCTGATGTAGATGCAGCCCGAGTCGATTTCAATGGAGGTGCGCTTCATCCAGTTGTCGAACAGCGCAGAAAGACGCCCCACGCCGCGCGCAGCGGACATGGCGGGGTAGAAGACCTCTTGCTCAAAACGCGTGTGGTATTCGCGGATGACGGAAATCTGCAGTTCTTCACGCGAGCCAAAGTGGGCAAACACGCCCGATTTGCTCATGCCCGTGACATCGGCCAGCGCCCCGATGGACAGGCCTTCGAGCCCGATGTGTGTCGCCAGCCCCAATGCGGCTTCCACAATGGCCGCCTTGGTTTGCTGACCTTTTTGCAAGGCGCGCCCGGTACCGCTGCGAGCGCGCGGAATGCGGGTGACCTGGCGGGATTCAGGGATGGCGGGCATGGGTGTAAATAAAAACGAACGTTCGTTCTATTTTGCAGCAAATTCACTGCGGGACCCAAACCCCCGGAAAAAATAGGGAGGCCCACCCAAATCACCTGTTGCAGTGGCGCCACCGTCTGCCACCACCGTCTGCCACCACCGTCTGCCACCACCGCCCTCACCACCCACCGGTCCACCCGCCATAGGCGGCGGCTTTGCCACCAATTACAGGATCAGCGCCAGACTGGCTTCCAGGTGCTCAGAGGGCAGTCGCTTGAAGCCTGAACGGGCATAACGCTGCAGGCGCCCTAAAGCAAAAGCGGTCAACACACTGGCGGCCACCTGGGCATCGACCGTGGGGGTGTCCGACCCAATCGCCGCCGAGCGCAGGCACTGGCGCAGGGTGGATTCGATGCGGTCGAAAAACTGGTTCATGCGTTGCTGCAGGCGTTCATGTTCAAACACGAGGGCGTCACCCACCATCACGCGCACCATGCCAGGGTTGCGTTCGCCAAACTGCAACAGCAACGCCACGATGCGCGCTGCCTGGCGCGCCCCCACGTCAGGGCTCTGCTCGGGGCCGGGCACATCGCGCCCGGTGATCTGGGTCACCAGGGTGAAGACGGTCTGCTCGATGAAGTCAATCAGACCTTCAAACATCTGCGCCTTGCTGGCGAAATGGCGGTACAGGGCGGCCTCGCTGACGGCCAGGCGCGCCGCCAGCGCGGCCGTGGTGATGCGCTCGGCCCCGGGTTGCTCCAGCATGGAGGCCAACGCCTGCAGGATTTGCTCGCGCCGCTCTCCGGGCTTGGGCCGCTTGCGCGCAACCGGGGTATCACCCGCATCGTCGGTAGTGGCAGGCTCGGGAATGGGCGAAAGTTCGGACATGCGGGACAGAAGCTCTGGTAGGGCCCCGCGCCCCCGACATGCCGGCTGGGCATGCGCTGGTCTGCGGCAGGGCATGGATCATCACGGAGTGCGCGCCACCGGTGCAAGCAGGCCACCGGCTCTGGGGCGCCCGCTTGCGCCGCCCCCTTGTTTGCACAGGTCAGTCGTGTATGGAAATGATTCTCGCACAGGGTTCCGGGCCTGACCGCTGCGGCCAGACGCAGGCCCGGCGTTACAGCGGAAACACCACGGTGACCAGCAGCCCACGCCCCTGCGGGCCCGTTCCGAGCTTGAGTGCAGCCCGGTGCACGCGTGCGATTTCATCGGCGATGGCCAGGCCCAGGCCCGTGCCCTCGCCGCCAGCACCGGGTACGCGATAAAACCGCTGGAGCACGCGGCCCCGCTCCGAATCAGGCACGCCGGGGCCATCGTCCTCCACCTCGACATACGCACGTGGCGGCCCCGCCCGACCCTGGCGCAAGCCGCAGCGAATGGTGACCACGCCGCCCGGTGGGGTGTATTTGATGGCGTTGTCCACCAGGTTGGACAGCAGTTCACGCAACAGCCAACCATGGCCGGTGACATGCACCAGCTGCACGTCGAGCCCCAGATCCAGACCCTTGCCGGTGGCTGCATCCAGAAAGGTCTCCAGCAGCGACTCGCAGAGGTCCTTGAGATCCACCCGCTGCGGTGGTTGGGCATCCAGGCTGCGCGCATCGGCACGCGACAGCGCCAGAAGCTGGTGCGCCAGTTGCGAAGTGCGGCGCGTGGCATTGCGCAGTTTCTCAATCTGATCCACTCCCAAAACAATAGCACCCTGCGCACGATCTTCGTGCGCTAGCGGCATTTTTCGGTCGAAATCAGGGAAAGAGGTGCGTGGCGGTGCAGCCGCCTTGGCCATCATCGCCCAGGCCTCGACCTGCGCCTGCAGACCTGCCAGCGGGGTGCGCAGTTGGTGTGCGGCGTCGGCCACAAAGCGGCGCTGCCCCTCGGCTTGTGCATTGACCAGCGCAAACAGGCGGTTGAGGGAGTGCACCAGCGGGCGCACCTCGTCGGGCGATGCGGCTTCGTCAATGGGACTCAGATCGCGCGGCGAGCGGCGCTCCACCGCTTCGGCCAGGCCCACCAAGGGCTTGAAGGCCTGGCGCACCGCCCAGTGAATGGCAAATCCTGCGGCAATCAGCAATACCAGGTTGGGCAATAGCACCCTGAGCAGCAGTTGCTGGGCCCATTTCTGGCGCGGGTCGGACCCGTCGGCCAGCGCCACCACCAACTCACCCGCTCCGGTGCGCCCCCGCTGCACAGCCACCCGGTAGGTCACGCCGCCAAACTCCACGCTGTGGAACTCCGGGGCTTGCGTGGCGGGCACCGTGCCATGCACCCAGGCCTCTCCCAGCAGCAGGCGTCCCGAGGTATCGCGCACGCTGTAGGCAGAAAAGCCCGCGTTCTGGCGCAAAAAATCCTCGATCGGCGGCGCCAGCAACAACAGCGGTGGGTCGTTGTCGTGAATGGGCGGGGCCAATACCGAATCAGCCAGCGCGGGCAGCATCCGCACGAGGCGCTGGTCATGCTGGCCCGCCGCCTCGTCGGCCGAGCGGTAATCCATCCAGACCCCCACCAGCACCAGCAAGCACAGCGGCAGCACCAGCATCAGGAGCAGCCGCGTGCGCAGGTCAGAGGTCATGGCCCGCAAGCCGGGGCGCTGGGTGGCGTTTTTCCGGAACAGCATGGCAGGGCGATGAGAAAGGAGGAGTCCCGCTCAGGGGGACTGAAGCTCCAGCCGGTAACCAAAGCCACGGATGGATCGCAGCGCCACGCCATGGGGCTCCAGCTTGCCACGCAGGCGGGAGACATAGACCTCGACCGCGTTGGGCGTGATCTCCTTGTCCCAACCGGTCAGCGCCTGCAGCAGCTTGTCTTTGCTGGCGGGCTTGGGGGCGTTGATGAGCA
Source organism: Acidovorax sp. 69 (assembly GCF_002797445.1). Taxonomy (NCBI): domain Bacteria; kingdom Pseudomonadati; phylum Pseudomonadota; class Betaproteobacteria; order Burkholderiales; family Comamonadaceae; genus Acidovorax; species Acidovorax sp. 69. Next base: position 4,349,639 of record NZ_PGEP01000001.1, read on the forward strand.
GGTACTCCAGCACCGTCCACTCGCGGGGACCCAGTTCGATGACCTGCTCTCCATCCGCAGCACGAATGCTCGCGCGGCGGCCTGCCGTGTCCAGCTCCAGCGGGCCAAAGCTCAGCACCGCCGTCGTCGCAGCCTGCGAGCGGCGCAGCAGCGCCCGCAAACGCGCCAACAACTCCGGCAGCTCGAACGGCTTGACCATATAGTCATCCGCCCCCAGGTCCAGCCCCTGCACCCGATCGTGCAGGGCATCCCGAGCGGTCAGGATAAGCACCGGCATGGAGGGGCTGGCCATGTCGGGGCGGCGCAGACGGCGAGTCAGCTCCAGGCCATCCATGGCGGGCAGACCAATATCGATGATGGCCGCATCAAAAGACTCGGTGCGCAACACTTCTTCGGCGCGCTCGCCGCTGCCCACCCAATCCACCGCATAACCCGCATCGGTGAGCCCCAGCTTGATGCCACTGGCCACCATCACATCGTCTTCGACCAAAAGCAGGCGCATGGCGTACAGCGGAAAAAGGTGTCAGTGCGACCGAATCATGGTGCCGTAAGCCTGGTCCGTCAGGATCTCCAGCAGCATGGCGTGAGGCACGCGGCCATCAATGATGTGAACGGCATTGACCCCCGCCTTGGCGGCGTCCAGCGCTCCCGCGATCTTGGGCAGCATGCCGCCCGAGATGGTCCCGTCGGCAAACAGTTCTTCGATGCGACGGGCCGTGAGGTCAGTGAGCAGATTGCCCGCCTTGTCCAGCACGCCGGGCGTGTTCGTCAGCAGCATCAGTTTTTCGGCCTGCAGCACCGTGGCCAGCTTGCTCGCCACGACATCGGCGTTGATGTTGTAGCTTTCGTTGTTCTCACCAAATCCGATGGGGCTGATGACGGGGATGAAGGCATCGTCCTGCAGGGCCTTCACCACGCTGGGGTCGATAGAGACAATGTCCCCCACCTGGCCCACATCGTGCTCAATGCTCGGGTCCTTGTTGTCCACCATCTTGAGTTTTTGCGCGCGGATCATCCCGCCATCGCGCCCGGTCAGCCCCACGGCCTTGCCACCGGCCTGGTTGATCAGGCCCACGATGTCCTGCTGCACTTCACCCGCCAACACCCATTCGACGACCTCCATGGTCTCGGCATCGGTCACACGCATGCCCTGGATGAACTCGCCCTTCTTGCCCAGGCGATTCAGCGCGGTCTCGATCTGCGGGCCACCGCCGTGCACCACCACAGGGTTCATGCCCACCAGCTTGAGCAGCACCACGTCTTCGGCAAAGTCGGCCTGCAGGGCCGGGTCGGTCATGGCGTTGCCGCCGTACTTGATGACCATGGTCTTGCCATGGAACTTGCGGATGTAGGGCAGCGCCTGGGCCAGGATTTCAGCCTTGTCGCGCGGAGCAATCGAAAGAAGGTCGGTCATGGAGGCGGGCCATCCGGAGAAAACAATGAGGCGCAAATTGTGCCGCATTCGCAAGGCACGCAGACACAAGACAGTGTCAGTGACGAAGCCAATGCGGAACCTTGAAGCGCACGATGGCCAGGTAGGCCATTACATAGCTGATCACAAACAGGCCACAAAACGCCATGAGCAAAAGCGTGTTGTTCCAGAACAGCACGGCGGGCACCACCGTCAGCAGCGTAAAACCCCACAGGTAGGGCGACGTGCGGTTGTTGCGCATCAGTACGCGGCGCGACTCATCGTCATGAAAAACCCCCCGCACGATGCGCCGGTAAATCAGCTGGTGAAAGTGCAGCGCATCGGCCACCCCGGGCGACACACCACGAACCGCCTTGCGGTAAATCGAAAAGATGGTCTCCCAGACCGGGTAGATCAGCAGCAACATGGGAAACCAGGGCGAGACGTCCGCATTGCGCTGAACCAGGGAAATGCTGGCCATGGCAATCACCACACCCCACACATAAGCCCCACCATCGCCAGCAAACAGCATGCCGCGCGGGTAGTTCCAGACCAAAAACCCCCCCGTGGCAGCAGCCGTGGACACCAGCAGTGCCGCCAGTGCGCGATCCCCTACTTGCAGTGCCACATGGGCCAGCGCCAGGCAGACGATCAGGGCCACCATGCCCGCCAGACCGTTGTAACCATCAATGATGTTGAAGGCATGGGGCAGGCCCGCAACGGCCAGCACGACCACCGCAATACCCAGCCACGGAACGGCGGCCAACACCCCGTCAAGCCAGGGCCATCCCATACGGGGCAGGGTCAGATCGAGCAGCACAACGGCCAAAACCCCCGACGCACCCGTCAAAATCAGCCGGTAGCGAACAGAAAGGCGCTGGGTCATGTCCTCAGCAATTCCCCCAGAGCGGCCGGCAAAAGCACCACCAACCAGCCACCCACCCACCCACCCAATCGGAGAGAGCCGGGGTCCCCCCACTGAAGAGACTGGAGAATGCCCAGGCCCCAACTGCAGCCCAAGCCCAGCAATACAGCCGCCCCGCCCAAACGAGGAACATCTCCCAAGTGAAAACGCTGCGGCATGCTGCTGCCATACACAGAAGCATGTGCACTCATCCAGCGAACGACAAGCCCCGCCGCCAGCGCTGCCACCACAAAAGCCACCAAAGACAACCAGATCATGAGCGCCCGATGGTACCTGTGCCTGCCACTCCGCCCCGTAACAGAAGGCACGCTTGACCGTATACCGGTGAGCGCCACAGCCGCACAAGGCTGCGCACATGCCACTGTAGATGGCGCCAGCGCCTGTGACTGGCGCGCTGACCGACATGCACCACCTGCACGGGTACGCGAACCAGCGCCCAACCTGCAAGTCGTATACGCAGGCACAGATCTACGTCTTCGCAATACATGAAATACGCTTCGTCAAATCCTCGGACAGCTTGCCACACGGCCTGAGGCAATACCAGACAGGCAGCATTCACCCAATCCACCCGAGTCTCGCGACACCCCAGAAAACGACGGCGCCAGAGCGCCCGGGGCGTGGGCAATTCGCGCTCGCTGTCTTGCAGATGGCCACGTTCATCCAGCTGGGTCGGGTAAGCACACCCCACGCCCGGTTGCCCGGCGGCCTGGGCCAAAGCGGCAAACGGATCCTGCCCGTTCAAACCCACATCCGGATTCAGCACACAAACAAAGGGCTCTGTCGCACCGGCCAGTGCGCGGTTGTGATTGGCACCAAACCCCACGGGCACTTTGTTTCTAACCACTTGTAATACAAACGGCCACCCCGTGGCAGGCGCCTCAGGCTCCGCCTCTGGCAGATTCTGCGTCAGCACCACGCGCACTATCGTGACAGCAGACAGGCGAGCCAGATCGTTCAACAAGTTCTGCACCAATGGCCCATGGCCGTGACTGACCACGGAGACCACAAGACTGCGCGACGGGGAAAGAAAGGCGTTCATCAAGTCGTCATTGTCCCAGTTTCGACTCCGTGCGCTGTTACAAATGCACCGCCCCCGCCGTCATAATCCCTGAATGACGCATTCAATGGAAGATTTGCACGTATATCTGCGCCACATCACACCGGGTGAGCGCACCTCACTGTCGGTGTTGGCGAGCTTGGTGAACAACCGGTCAACCGTGCTGGACCTGGGTTGTGGCAGCGGCGCACTCGGACAACACCTGTCAGAGGCAAAGGGCTGCACGCTGGACGGTGTCACCCTGAGCGAAGCAGAAGCCACCCACGCGCGGCCCCACTACCGGCGCTTGGTGGTAGATAACCTGGAGTCATGCGATCTGGTTGCCACCTTTGCCGACCAACGCTACGACTTCATCGTCTGCGCTGATGTGCTGGAACACCTGAGCCGCCCCGAGCAGGTGCTGGAGGCATGCCGCCAATTGCTCCTGCCTGGTGGGAAACTGCTCATTTCCGTGCCCAATGCAGGCTACAGCGGCCTCATTGCCGAATTGCTGGAAGGGGAATTCCTCTACCGCGAAGAAGGCCTGCTGGATCGCACACACCTGCGCTTCTTCACACGCAAGTCGCTGGCACGCTTTCTCGGAGAACACCGCTGGGCCCCGGACTCCATCGACACCATTGCCCGCGAGTTGCCCGAGTCAGAGTTCAATGTCGCCTTTGACCGCCTGCCCCCCTCCGTGGCCAGGCATTTACTGGGTGTGCCCGATGCACTGACCTATCAGTTCATCTGTGTTGCGCATCCAACAGGCGAAGCCACGCGGGCCCTGGAGCCGCCGGTCCCTCCTCCCAGAAGCCCAGCACAAGCGCTGTTCACTACCCAGCTATATCTAGGCCGCGACGGCCACTACGATGAAGCCCACAAGCTCACCGCGTCGGGGGTCATTGGCCGGGAGCGCCAAACCCTGCACTTCGAACTGCCCCACTCTGAAGTACCGGTCACCCAATTGCGCCTGGACCCCGCCGACCGACCAGGATTTGTGCACCTGTTCCGGCTGGCATTGCGAACCGCCCGTGGCGAGCTGCTGTGGCAATGGGCCTCCACCTCCGACTCGCGATCGCTTCTGGCGTCGACCCCCCACAGCCAGATCGTCTGGCAAGCGCCCATGCCAGCGGCATCCGGCGCCACACTGCTATTGCTCGCGGGCGACGAACCGTGGTTCGAACTTCCCATCCCTCCCGCAGATCTGTCACAGAGTGCTTCAGAAGGCGCCACTCTGGAGGTCGAGATGGGCTGGCCCATGTCTGCAGACTACGTGGCCCTGTCTGGCACAGTGCTCCCCTTGCACGATCACATTGCCCAACTGGAAAGCACCGGCCGCGATATGGCCGGCAGGTTGAACCAAGTGCAGACGGATCTCGCCACAACCCAAAGCCGCAATCAGTTGCTGGAAGAGGCCAACCAGGCGGCATCCAGGCAGCGTGCCATCTGGCAACAAGAAGCGACCCGCCTGAAAACCGATCTCGACGAACTGGCCCAGCACCTTCACAACATTGAAACCTCTACCGTGTTCCGCGCTACCCGCCCCATTGTTCACACCAAGATGTGGCTCGACCGGTTGCTGGGCCGTGGGCCGCAGGCAACCCTACACAACAAGCCTGTCCGGACGACCACACCGCTCACACCAACACAGCACCCGATAGACATCATTGTTCCCGTTTACCGAGGACTGGCCGACACCCGCTTGTGCGTCGAATCCGTGCTGGCCAGCGCCAACCAGAGCGCCTGGCGCCTCATCGTCATCAACGACGCCAGCCCCGAGCCTGAGGTCACAGGATGGCTGCGCGAGCGTGCTGCACAAGATAGCCGAATCACCCTGCTGGAGAACCCCGAAAACCTGGGTTTTGTAGGCACCGTCAACCGGGGTATGGCGCTGAGCGACAGCAACGACGTTTTGCTGCTCAACAGCGACGCCGAGGTGGCCAACGACTGGCTGGACCGCATTCGCCGTGCGGCCTATGGCGATAGCAAAGTGGCGTCGGTCACGCCTTTTTCAAACAACGCCACCATCTGCAGCTATCCCCAATTTTGCAAGGACAACCGTTTGCCTGCCGGCTACGACACAGCACGGCTGGATGCCCTGTGCGCCCAAACCAATCCTGGCGAGGTGGTGGACATACCCACAGGCGTAGGTTTTTGCATGTACATCCGGCGTGATTGCCTTGCCCAGGTGGGCCTTTTTGACACCGAGAACTTCGGCAAAGGCTATGGGGAAGAAAACGATTTCTGTCAGCGGGCAGCCGAGGCAGGATGGCGCAATCTGCACCTGCTAGACACTTTCGTGCTGCACACCGGTGGCGTGAGTTTTGGCGACAGCAAGAGCCCACGCGAGCGTGCCGCCATGGAAACCCTGCGACGCCTGCACCCTCGCTACGAGCGCGAGGTCATGGCCTTTGTTCAGGCAGATCCGGCGCAACCATATCGGCTCGCGCTGGATATGGCACGGATACAGCAGGCTCAACGCCCCGTCGTGCTGGCTGTGCTGCACGACCGTGCGGGCGGCACACTTCGCCATGTGCGCGAACTCGCGCAACATTTGAGTGACCAGGCGACTTTCCTCACGCTCACTCCCGCACCAGACCAGCGCGTACGCCTGGAACTGGCTGGCAAGGATGAAGGCCTTGAACTCTTGTTCCGGCTCTCCGACCAGTTCCCAGACCTCGTTCAGGTGCTCAATATCCTGGGCGTGCGGCATATCCACTACCACCACATCCTTGGCCATGATCCGCTGGTTCTGGACCTGCCAGCACAGTTGGGGGTGGACTATGACTTCACCGCGCACGACTACTACAGCTATTGCGCTCACATCTCCCTGACGGGCAGCGACAACCGATTTGCGGGAGAACCCTCCCCCGGGCAGTGCGCTTGTTGCTCCCCGCATGACCCCGCCCCCATGGGCTACGGCACGGTGGCGGACTGGCGGCACCGCAACCGTCACTTTCTGACAAGCGCTCGCCTGGTTATCGCCCCCAGCGCAGACACCGCGCGGCGCATCGCTGCATTTGCCCCCAGTGCGCGTGTGCGGGCTATTCCCCACACCGACATGGCCACGCCTGGCAGCGAGGGAACGCCACTGCCGCAGGCCAAAAATTTGGCCCCGGACGCACCACTGAAAGTGGTGGTCCTCGGCGCTCTCAGTGCCATCAAGGGAGCTGATGTGCTTGAAGCGGCGGCCCAGGAAGCCGCCCGAACAGGTGCGCCTGTGGAGTTCCATCTGCTGGGCTATGGGTACCGCCACCTGCAAACCCAGCCCCGCGCACGGATCACCGTGCATGGCGCCTACCAGGACGAGGACTTGCCGGGGCTGCTGGCTTGGCTGCAACCCGACATAGTCTGGTTCCCCGCCCTCTGGCCTGAAACCTACAGCTATACGCTCAGCGCCGCTTTGCAGGCAAGCTTGCCGGTGGCCGTTCCGGATATCGGCGCATTTGCAGAACGCGTTGTTGGCAGGCCTTGGAGCTGGGTCTGCCCGTGGGACCAGGAAGGAAAGCAATGGGTGCGCTTTTTCACAGCCTTGCGCACCGAGCATTTCGTACCTGGCTTGCCGCCAGCACCCCCGGTCGCCCAACCTGCACCTGATAGCCGTACGCCCTGGACCTACCAGCACGACTATTTGCTGGGCGTGTCGGTCAAAGCAGACGCGCAGCCACCATTGGCTGCCGCGTTGCTGGCCCAATACCTGGCGCCCAAGGGCGCGTCCGCACGCTCTGAGGCACTGAACGCACTCGCTTACCTACGTTCGCTCCCTCTGCTGCGCACTGCAGCCCGCCGCATTCCTGCGCACTGGCAGCGTCGAATCAAGAATTGGCTGCAAAAGTAAATTACTTCCATCACCTCCATGAACAGTATTTCCGACCCCAACCTTCCGCTTATCGAGGCCGCCCGCACGCTGATAGAACAAGGCCAACTTGCGCAAGCTGCCGACGCGCTCAATCAAGCACGAGCCCAGTTCCCCAATGACCCACGCATATACATGATGGCAGGGGTCATGTCAGAAAAAGCCGGCAATGTGGCCGGAGCGTTTCAACTCATGCAAACCGGGCTGTCACTCGCCCCCAACTGGGCTCCCGGCATTGTTGTGCTGGCGCAGTTGCAGGCGAGACAGGGACAGTATGAAGAAGCGAGCGAGAACGCCGCCACAGCGCTTCAACTTGACAGCGAGACCCGCGTCGTGCTGGATGGTGCGATTGACGTGGCACAACTCACGGGTGACTTCGCCCTTGCCGTGCGCCGCATCCGGCAAGGTCTGGCCCGGCAACCCACCGACGCCAAGTGGCGTTTGTTGCTCGCCTCCGCCCTGGGTCAGATGGAGCAGTATGACGAGGCCCTTGCTCTCTGGGATGGGCTCATTGCAGACTCGCCCGAGGATCGCGCAGCACTCGAAGGGCGCATGCACATGCTCTTGATTGCAGGGCGCCTGGAAGAAGCTGCTCTCGCGACAGCCCATCTGCGAGCGCTGGACCCCACCAATCCCGTCTACGCCTACTACGAAGCGCGCGCACAAGGACAAACTCCAGCACACCAACCCACCGAACTCAACCGGCAACTTTTCGACAACGCTGCACATTTTTTCGATGCCCAGCTGGTCCAGGGCTTGAACTACAGGTTGCCACAGCAGATTGCCAAGAGGATCATCGCTTTTTATCCGGACAGAAAGCTCAACCTGCTCGACCTAGGCTGCGGAACAGGACTGCTGGGGGCCCAACTGGGCAGGCTACAAGGTCGCCTGGCGGGCGTGGATCTATCCCCCAAAATGCTCGATCAGGCACGCCGCTACAACCTTTACGACACATTGACCGTTGCTGACCTGCACGACGCACTCAGCGAGGCTGAAGCTACTTCCTACGATGTAGTCGTCGCACTGGATGTCTGCATTTATGTGGGCGACTTGAGTAAAGTCATTCCTGCAGTATGGCGCACCCTGGTGCCAGGTGGAAGACTGTTTTTCTCATGCGAAAGTGGGCCAGAGGATGGACCTGACCTCTTCCTGAATCGGTCTACCGAACGGTACGTCCACAAGCGCAGCCATGTCGAGAGCCTGTGCCGGGATGCCGGATTTGTGGTGGAAGTCGAAAACACCGTGCTGCGTACCCAAAAGGGCCAGCCCGCGCATGGCTTTGTAGTCATGGCACGCAAGCCCTCGTGAACGGCTTGCCTTCCTAAGCACTCTTGCGCAGCAGCAGAAAAATCTCATTATTGCGCAGCACTGACTCACTGTATTGCACACGTAGTTGCTGCGGTGGCAGCAGGTCTACGCTGCGCCGCTCCTGTTGCTCCACTACGAAACCAGCCTGACGCACAAGATCCACCAGTTCATCCGCCGTCAAGCGGTTGAGCTGTTGGTACTCCTTGAAAACGAAGCGTTTGTAGCCGTCTACGCCAAAGTCGGCAAACCCAAAGTCGACTTCCTCCGCGTTGATCGGCCCTTCGTGGGCTTCGATGGTGGACCACAGCACCTCTTCGGGCACGAGCAAATGGTGCCAGGGCACTTCGTCATAGCGGCGCAGGTGCGAACCATAGGGTGAATGGAACAACGGCTCGATCTGCAAGAAAAACACCCCCCCCGGTCGCAAACAGGCGTGCAGATCCCGCAAGATCGGCAACAACTGGTCGCGCTGCACATGTTCAAAAGTAGACCAGCTCATAATGCCATCGACACCCGAATGGCGATCCGACAAGCGCGCGCCCGGCACGATGGTCTCAAACGTCAGTGCAGCCGGGATACGGCGCATGCCCAGTTGCTCGCTGGCAATGCGCGGCAGTTTGGTGTATTCCCTGCGAATATCGATGCCATGAATGGCGGTAGCGCCATGGCGCAGCACCAGAGACAAATCGGTAATGCCATCGCCGCAGCCAAAATTTAGCAGCCTTGCCGTGCGCATATCGAGCGCGCCGCCCATCCACTGGTGGACCACGTTGGCTGCGTAATCGAAATGCGCCCGAAACCACTCGTCACTGATGCGCTGTGCATCCCATGGAGCCATACCCCACAGCCGCTCCTGCAACTTTAACCACCAATTATTCTTCATTGCTTCTCCAGGAATAGCACTGTGATCCATCGCTTCCTACGTTCCCGCCGCAGTACCGTGTTGCAAGCAGTCTTGGCGTCTTGGCCACACTGCCAACGCTCCGCCCGAGTGCTCCCCTCACGGTTTACGCAGCACGTAAGCGTCCTGGTGGTTCCAGAAATGCACTGGCGCTTTGTGCACCAGCCTGTCGGCCCCCACTGTTTCGGCGATGCGCGCCAGGACGAACGCCTCTGAGGTGAAAGTGGTGCCGTATTCCTGCTCGTCGATGGCAGTGGATTCACTGGAAGCCGCAAAGAAATAGCCATCCTCGTCCAGCGTCACATGATCAAAGTCGGCCGCCTTGATACCGTGGGTGCTGAACACCAGCAGCCCGCCAGGGGCCACCGCTTCGTACAACACCTTGAGCCAACGCGACCACGTGGCGCTTGGCAAATGGCTGAAGAGAGACAACACAAATACCAGGTCATAGCGGGCAGGCCATTGCACACTCTCTGGCACGCTGGTCGACAAGAAACCATCCACACCAAACGTGTTGCGCGAAAACTCCACCGCATTCGGCACCACATCCGACACCACGACCCGCGAAGAACCCAGGGCCTTGACCAAGTGCCGGGTAAACCGGCCATGGCCACTGGCGAATTCCAACACGCTGTGCGTCCTGAATAGTGGCTGGTCCACCGCCTCCAGCAGCAGCATCAGCTCCGACAAGGTTCTCCAGCCGTCCGCGAGGTAGTCGCGCAATGGGTTACGGCTTGAGTGGTGACTTCGAAAGAAGCCAAAAATGTCGTCTTGCTCAGAGATGGTGCAGTTCAGCCCCATGACGTTGTTGAAAGAACCGATCAGGTCGTTCGCCTCTATGAGTGCGTGGGCGGCCAGCACCACATCGCGCTCATCTCGCGCGCGCACCAGTACTTGCGCTGCAGCCTCCCTGTCGCCCCGTGCCAGCAGCTCCCCCCCCTCTCGCAGCAGTTGTTGGCCAAGGGTGGAGGTTGATGTTGGAAGAACAGTCATGGTGTTGAAATGCACGAGAAACCGCAGATTATCGGGGAGCCGCTGGAAGAGACAGATTCAAGAGCGCAAGGCAGGTGCGCACGGCAAGCGCAACTCACGCGCGACATCCTGACGCCTTGGTTGACCGCCCCGCCGTACGCAAATGCGTCAGCCGAGGGTCTGTGGGAGGGTCTGGGGGCGTCAACTCCAGCGATGGGGCAGCCGCACCAAACCAGGCAGCGGCTTGGGAAAAATGAAGCGGAAGTGCAAAAACTGAAACCACTCGTCATATACCGCCAGACCCGTCTCATCGAACAGGAACGCGCTGATCACATAGTCGCCGCTGTGCAGAGGCAGGTCCGGAAAGGTCAGGACAGATTGCCAAGTGCCATCGTCTTGCTGCACGGGCACTGCACCGTCTTCATGCGTCGCCAGCGACGTGATTCCGACACCCTTGGACTGCTCGATCATGAACCCAATGTTCGGGCGCTCTGCACCGCGTCCGCGCGCGCGGATGGTTACCACCAAGTCGAGCCCCTGAAGCACGGGCGGCTGGCCCGCTACCGACTCATCCAGATGCGCCACGTCCACCGACAGAATGCAGGCACTGCCCCCCTCGCTCGGCGCCTGCGGAGCCGTGCTGTTGTTGCCGTTATGTTGCGCCACCGTGGCGCTGTCGATTGTGAACGCAGGGGGCTCTGTACCGGCACTGCTTTCAGCGGTGGACTCGCGTTCCCGGGTGTGTACGTCGTAGGCTGCAAGCACCGCCTCGGTATTGCCGAACTGCGCTACGCGGCCACCTTTGAGCCAGAGCGCCCGGTCGCACAGATGGCGAATGTGGTAGGGACTGTGTGAACAGAACAGAATGGTGCAGCCACTGTTTCGAAATGCCGTAATGCGCTCGACACACTTTTTCTGAAAATTCTGATCTCCTACGGCCAACGCTTCGTCGATGATCAAAACGTCGGGCTGCACAGCCGTCACCAGGGCAAAAGCCAAGCGCACGGTCATGCCCGACGAATAGGTTTTTACCGGCCGGTCCAGCGCCTCACCCAGTTCGCAGAAATCGATGATTTCAGGCTCCAGGCGCGCCATCTCATCATGATTGATACCAATCAGGCTGCCCGCGAAGTAAAGATTGTCGCGGCCACTGAAGTCGGGGTGAAAGCCAGCACCCAGCTCCAAAATGGCAGTCACCCGTCCTACGCGATCAATGCGCCCATGGCTGGGCTGCAAAGTACCCGCCAACAGTTTGAGCAAAGTGCTTTTGCCTGCCCCGTTGTCACCGATCACACCAATACATTCGCCCCGCCGCAATTCAAACGACACATCGCTCAGCGCCCAGTGGCTGCGGTGGGTGGCCTTGCCCGTCAACAGCGCACGCAGCCTGGCCCGTGGGGTGGGATAAAGCTTGTATTCTTTAGCTACGCCAGCCACGGACAGCACCGTGTCAGGAGCAACGCTTGGCGTGTTGGGGGAGTTTTTGGTGCTCACAACCAGTCCACCAATTGATCGCGGCTGCGGGCCACCAAGGCGTTCAGTGCCACTGACAGTGCACACACCCATACAAGCGTTGCGCACCATACGCTCCAGTGGGGCCACTGACCTTGCAGCAGCACCTGCTGATATCCCATTACCAGCCCCGTCATCGGGTTGAGCCATAGTACCCAGCGCCAGGCTTGGGGAAAGAGCTGAATGGGAAACAGAATCGGTGACAGATAAATGCCCACAGAGAGCAGAAAACCCACCAGCTGCGCAACGTCTCGCAGCGCCGCAGCCAGTATGGCCAGTGCGTAACCCAGCACCATACACAACAGCATTTGCAACAGCAGTAAAGGCAGCAGAGCCAGGATGGCAGGCTTCAGTCCATGAGCAGGAATGTAGGCCACTGCTACAAGCAGCAGCAACGGGCCATAAATAGAGAAGCTGGCCAACACCGAGCGTGACGTAAACAGCACAGGTGGCAGAGGGTTCTTGTGCAACAGGCTGCCAGCGTCGATCAGGCTGGTCATGCCACGCTGCACTGCATCGCAAAAAGCCATCCAAGGCAAGGCACCGACTACCAGATACGCGCCAACGGCCCTTGTAGGGGCCTGCTCGCCCAGGCGCATGCCAAACACCACGTCAAACACCAGATAGTACGCAGCCACGGTGAGCAGTGGCTGCAGATACGGCCAGACAATGCCCAGCGCCGTACCGGTGTGGCGTGAAGCCACCTCCCGGCGCGTCAGCACCCACACCAATGTGCGCGCACGCCACAGCGCGCGCGCTTCACTCCAGAGAATGTTCATGAGAAGGATGTTGCAGGCGGACAGCCGCCCACCGTGGCTCGTCTGGCTTTGGCTTTGGCTTCAGGCGACTAGGCGTTAAGCGACTAGCCGCCGACTACCCATATTACTTGGCGATTGGCACCGGAATACCGGCTCCTTTGGCATAGCCTGCCGCAAAGTCTTCAATTGCCTTGGCATTTGGCTCCACACCGTCTTGCAGCTTTTGTGCCGCCTTCACACGAGCATCTTGCGTGACGCTAGCGCGCACTTCCTTGAGCAGCTCATCTTTCACCTCGTCGAAGGAGCGAGTGCTTGGCGGCTTGCGGTCTTCCAACTGAATGATGTGGTAGCCAAACTGGGTTTCCACCACGCCGCTGAGGTCGCCTTTTTTCTTGAGATCAAAGACCGCCTCGTCAAAGGCAGGCACCATGCGGCCCTTTGGGAACAAACCCAGATCGCCGCCACGAACTGCACTGCCTTTGTCCGTGGAGTGCTCTTCTGCCAGCTTAGCGAAATCGCCGCCCTTCTTGATATCCGACAGCAATTTTTCGGCTTTGGCACGCGATTCCGGGGTTACCCCTGCAATGAGAATGTGCCGCGCTTGCACCTGCTCACCCACCTGGAAGCGTTCAGGCTTCGCACGGTAGACACTGCGGGCCATTTCAAGGGCGGCAGCGTCGTTGGGTGCTGCCTGCTGATCAATGCGCGCCAGCATCATGTCAGACAGGACCTTGTCGCGCGCCAGTTGCAGCATGGCAGCCACCTGCGGGTCCTTGTCCAGTCCTTGCTGCAAGGCCTGCTGGCCCAGGGCACGGCGCACATACATGTTCATGGCCACTTGGCTCACGCTCTGCTTGTTGCCCAGCACCATGGGGCGCATTTCTGCGGGCATGCGCATCAAGGCATCCGCCTCCAGATCATTGCTGGTGATGGCAAATTTTCCACCCTGGGTCAAGGGCACAGGGCCCGCTGCCTGGGCCATCGAACCAAAGGCGAGCAAAGCAGCAGCCAGGGCAATACCGCGCAGCGGCGAGATGCAAGTTGTCGTCAGGAGCTTCATGGATAAAAAGGAAAAATGAAATGAAAAAAAGGCGGGGAACCCCCCGCCTTTTTTGGATCACGTTGCCGCGATTAAGTGCCCACGAATTACTTCGTGTAGCGATGTGGCCAGGAGATACCGTAGGTACCCGACACGCCAACACCCGCTTGTGGGTTGGTCAGCTTGACGAAGGAGTTACCCAGCAGTGGCAGACCCAGAGCAGCGTTGGACGTGTCGATCACGCCCCAGCCGTTCGTGTAGATGCCGGAAGTGATGGTGCTACGAGCCACCGAAGCGCCCAACACGGAGTTGCCCGTGTCAGCGAAGGCCAGCACGCTGACTTCGCCGCAGAATGCAACAGAGCTGGCGGTACCAGGCGAGAACACAGGACCTGCAGTGGCAGAGGTTTCTTCACGGTCGAAGAACTTCTGGCCATCGGCGTACACGCAGATGTTACCATTGGTATCCACCGTTGTGTTACCCACGCTCTTGTACAAGCCACCAGCTGCAGCGACGTTATTCGCACCTGCCGTGTAGAAGTAGTTGCCAGTCTGAACACCAGCAGGAACTGGGACAGCAACCGTACCAACGTTGTTAATGTCCGTGAACAAACGATAGCCAGGATTGCTGGACGTTGCGCCCGTTGCACCGCTGGTGCCAGTCACTGCAGCGTAGTTTGCGGCCACGTTGTAACGACGAGCAGGCATGGAGAACACCCAGTCCGTCTTGGCAGTGATGCTTGCGTCCAGAGCGTATTGGTTAGTCACCGACTTCACAGCCAGCGCAGCCAGCAGGGCCTTAGCCTGGCCTACAGCGTTCGGGCTGGTAGCAGCATTGAAGAAAGGCGTAGACAGATCTGGCGCATCGTAGTTGAGCATCGGCAGCGCTGCAGCGGTCACGTTCGTACCAGCAGCGTTGTAAACACCAAGCGTACGGAACAGAGGATCAGCCGTCACGCCGTTTGCACCGTCAGCGCCGAGCGTCACCAGGGAATTGCCCAGTTGCGCAAAGTGGCGGAAGTTAGCCACGCCATTCACGCCACCAGCACCAACGGTAGCAGCAATAGCGGTTGCAGCACCCGAGAACACGGTGGTTTGGGGCACGTTGATGATGTACCAGTCACCCATCAGACCGCCGGTGGGGCTGTCCAGACCAGCAGCAGCGATTTGTGCTTCAGTGGTGTAGTCAGCGATAGCAGCTGCGTTCAGAGCCGAACGGGCAGTAGAACCTGCGACAGAGCAAGGTGCCACGCCAGACACGTGCTTGGTAGCGGTGTACAGAGCGGAGCGGTTAGGACCGGCAGCAGCCAGAGCGCCAGCTGCATCAAAGGCCTTCAGAGCCGTGATGTCAGCGACGTTGAACACTTCCACATAACCTTCGCGGGTCAGCGCAGTGCGCTGGACTTCCGTCAGGTAGCCAGGCAGACGGCTGCTGGTGTTGTTGAAGGACTGGGTAGTCAGTGCAGGCACCGTGCAGGTGTTGTCTGCTGTGGTGATTTGAGCCAAGCCATTGGCATCAGCCGTCACAGCAGCCGTCCACACGTCGCCAGGCGACAGGAAAACCTGGAAATCCAGCAGGTCGTCGGAGTTGGAAGCGGAGCGGAAACGCACCTTGGCGACCTTACCGTTGGTTTGGTCGGTGTTGGTGATGTGCAGCACGGTCATGTTGCCGTTTTGCGCATTGAAGTAAGGCACCACCAGAGCATGGCCCACGCCACCAGCCGTCACCGCCAAAGCAGTCGCCGTTGGCTTAGCAATAATCTTGCCAGCATAGGTAGTTGCAGTCTGAGGACCGGCATCGGTACCAACAACCACGTCAGCCGACGCAACACCCGCGAAGCCCAGGCCACCAATCATGGCAGCAATGCTCAGGGCCATCACATTTTTTTTCATACAAGAACTCCAGTTAAAAAAGTTGGTAAGCGCAACTACCACGATTGATTACGCTAGAGAATCGTAGCACAGCGCTTCTGGGAACTAAACTTGATTACGAGGGCCTGCTGGCGTTTGTTGACCAAATACAACAGTTCCGAATAACCAAAACCTTATCCCCTAGCCTGCAAGGGAGCCGCCTCAACCCTTACAGATCTTGGTAGCGCCACCACTGGCCGTCTTCCAACAGCCAAGTCTCACTCAGGTGGGTTGCAATGGTACCCAAATTCATGCCCACCAAGGCAGGTGCAGCGCTGATTTTTATGCGAACGGTGCATTTTTCAGGCTCGCAGGTGGTATTGATGGGCTCCGCCCCCTTGAGGGATGCGCCATCTCCGAACTGCATACGAAACTGCTCCATCGTGTGCAGCTTGCGATATGAGGGGGTGGACAGAGCATAGGCCTTGGCGTAATTCCCCGTGACACGCGCCTTCCAGTACTCGGTTGCACGCTGCTGCACAACCTGCTCGGGCGGCCCTGAGAAAGTAGCACACCCGGCCAGCGCCAAAGTGGCTGTTACAACCAGGGCCGACATCCAGACGGGCTGGTGCTGGCGAATCCACGTAAGAGTCTTCATCTTGATGGTTTCCTTCTATTAACAATCTACAATTGATTTGGCAGCCATATGGCTCGATAGGCAATCTATTGAGGGCTCACGGACTGCACTGCGGGAGTGGCGGGCGCCGGGCGTACATTGGAACGCTCGCGCATCTCGATGATGTTCAAACCTCGCAGGCGGTCACGCAGATCCTCACTCACCTCACGGATCTCAGGGTCGGTACGAACCACCCGGGGACTGATCACCACCAACAGCTCGGTGCGTTTGCCGGTGTTGTTGGTATTGCTGAACAGGCTGCCCAGCAGCGGCACATCCTTCAACAGGGGGACGCCACTTTTTCCTGCGGAGCGATTGTCTTTGATCAGACCGCCCAAAACAATGGTTTCGCCACTGCGTACGGCCACCTTGCTGCTGATCTGGCGTTGCAGAAAAATGGGCTGGCTGTTGGCTCCGCTGCTGGCTGACTGGTCGGTCATGCTCTGGTCGATCTGCATGGTTACCAGGTTGCCTGCGTTGACAGAAGGGGTGACTGCCAGGCTAACGCCTGTATCACGGTACTGCACGGTGCTGGTGATGGCGTTGCTGTTGCTGATGTAGTCGGTGGTGCTGGTCAGCACAGGAATCTGGTCGCCAACGGCCATGGTTGCGGTGTGGTTGTCCAGCACCATCAGCGATGGGCTGGATACGACCTTGAGCAGATCCTGACTTGCCAGGGCGTTCAAGATGACCCGGACTTTGCTTGCCGAATTGATCAGCGAGTAGCTAAAGCCACTGCCAGCCGCCACGTTGAGGCTGCCACTGTTGGCGGCGTTGTTGGTGCCAGTGGACAACTGCCCCACCCCGGTGTTTCCCCCTGAAGTGCCGCCGCTAAAAGCCCATTGCAAGCCGTATTGCAAACTATCGTTCAGTGTCACTTCAATGATCGACGCGTCAATGAGCACCTGCGTAGGCGGCTGGTCCAGCCGCTTGAGCGTGGATTCGATCTTTTGGAATTCGGCACGGGTGCTCCACACCAGGATGGAATTATTGAGCTCGTCGGCCATGACGCGGACCCCCCCCACATTCGCCGCAACCATTGCCTGGGTGGCAGTGGCCGATTGATTGGTGCGGTTCTGCGAGGTGTTGGTGTTGCCAAAACCGCCTGTGCCGCCCAACGACGAGCCGGTGCGGTTGGCTGTGTAGCCCGTATTGCCCGTGCTGCCCCCGAATGCAGACCCTGAGCCCCCCGTATTGCCAAAGGCCGATTGGCCTTGTGATGTACCAAGGCCCGTGCCCAATGCAGGAGAGACGCCACTGTTGGCGGTGGCCGCACCGGTTTGGCTAGAGCCAAAGATACCGGAAAGCACACTGGCCAGATGCCGCGCATTGCCGTTTTGCACTCGGTAGATGAACAGTTGCGCCTCGGCGCCATTGTCGCTGGGTTGATCGAGCTTTTCGATCCACCTGCGCGCCTCTTCAAGATATGCGGCACGAGGCGTCACTACCAGGATGCTGTTGAGACGCTCGACCGGCATGATTCGCAACGCTCCGAACAAGGGGTTGCCCTCGCCCAGCATGGCGGTGGCAGATGCCCCGCCCGCCGCAGCCGCACCGGCCGTTGTTGCCACGGAAGACCCTCCTGACGCACCGCCCGAGGCCTGGGCCGAGCCGCTGACCAGGCGCAGGGCCGCCTCGACTTCCTTGATGGTTGCGTGCTTGAGCGGAAACAACCCCACCGACATCCCCTTGAGCAGGTCCACATCAAAGGTGTTAACAAGGTCCAGCCAGCCCTCGGCTTGGCTGCGGGTGCCTGCGAGCACCAGCAGATTGCGCACATTGTCTACGCGCACGATGGCTTCGGCAGGCGCCAGGGGCCTGAGGATGGTGGCCATTTCGGCCGCACCGATGTAGCGCAATGGCACCACGATCGCCCCATACCCCGGGGGGAGTGGGGCACCGCCGCTGCCGTTGAACTGACGCACGGCGCTGCCTATGTTTTTAAGCGCATCGGCTTTGCCGACGTGGTACGTACCCCGCACGTCGCGCACCATGGCGAGTCCATTGGCCTGCAACGCGCTCTCCAAGAGGAACACGGCCTGATCTGGCTGGATGGGTGTGCGCGTGGATAAAGTGACGGTGCCGGCGAGCGGAGGGTGCAGCACGTAAGGCATTTTGAGAATATCTCCCAAAATCGTGCGCGCCACCTCCGCCACAGGCGCCTCTTCAAAGTTGAAAGACAGCGGCGCACCCTCGATAGGAGACACCGCCCGCGCGGGCGCCAACACCTGATCGTTGCCTTGTATGTAGCGCGGCTGCGCGGTGCTGGGCGCAGTGCTGCCGGAGGGTTGCGCGGGGTCAACGGCAGAACCGGCCTCAGCCCCCGCAGCAGCGCCTGTTGGCGGCGTGGGCGCCTGAACGCGTGCTGCAGGCGCTTGGGCAGTTTCGGCGGAGGGGGGCTGCGCGCCCTGAGCAAGCGCCGCCTGAGCAGCAGCCAATGCCAAAGCGGTCAGCACGAATCGGGTTGAAATCATAGAGTTACACAAGCCCTTGTGGGGTGAGGTTGGACACAAGCGGGGCGAGCAGTTTGTCTTATTGGGATGCGCTACCGCCAAAGACGGGCTGCAACGGACGCCCGGTTGCACGCACCGCAGGCGGCTGCACTGGCCCACTGTTGACGGATGGAAGCGGCACATTTTGCGCCGCAGCGGGAACGGGAGACCTCGGCATCGATGGGGCCGCTGAACCGGCCGCTGGCGGCAGGCCGGTATAGGAGGTCAACGCTGCGCGCGGCAGTTGCAAAACACGACTCTGCCCACCCAGCGTGAAAGTCACACTACGGTCTTGAATGGCTGACAGTGTCCAGCCCTCGACCACCTCACGCAGTCGTACACGCTTGTGCTTTCCTGCGATCTGGATGATGACGCCTCCGTCGCCACCGCCCTGGAATAACCCCGAGAGCTGAGCCGTACTGAGGTTGTCAACGGGCGCTTTTTCCTCTGGCGGAGGAGGTGGTGGCGGGGGGCGCCGCGTAGGCGAGAAGACCGGCCGATCAAGCATGGCAATGAATTGACCGGTATCTGTGGGCACTGAACGTGGCAGAACCGGCACCATGGAGGCGTAGTCCACAGTCTGGGGAGGGGGCGCTTTCCAGTGAATGTTGCGCAGGTGCCCGGATTTGTCGATCCACAGGCTTGCCAATACCAACGCCAGCGCGACATTGATGAATACAAGGACATGCAGCGAGTACTTCTTCATGGCCGTTCTCTCAGCACGCTCAAGGTAAATTGCGCCGATAGACGTGGAGGCATCTTGGGGTTGATGTTTGCCAGCCCCCCCAGCACTTGGACATCCAGCTCGTTGATGACGATAAAGGGCTGCTGCGCCCCAAGCACCGCCAACGCGCTTTGTAGACCCAGAAGCTCCCCTTCCGCGCGCAAGACGAGAGGGATGCGGTCGAAGCCCTTTTCCTCCTTTGGCGGAAGGACCTGACTGGTGATGACTTGCAAGCCGGCGGATGAAAAAAGGTCGCGAACTTTTTGTTGCGCCTGGTTGCCTGTTTGCGCTCCGTCTGACACCGCTGGGTAAACATACTGGGTGCGCAGTTCCGTCGCCCGCTGGCGAGCTGCCTCTAGTTCAGCACGCTGCGATTCGAGTCCCAACAACCGCGCATGCCGAGGTTCAATCTGCGCGAGACGTTCTTCACCCCAGGCGTGCTTGCGCAGCACGTACAGAGCCCCGGCAACGACCGGAAGCAGAGCAACAGCCAATATCAGCACAACAATGGCGGTTCGACGTACGGCGAGCGTATTCATGGAGTTCCTTTACGCTCTGGCTTTGCCAAGGAAGGCTTTGAAGCTGCCTGAGGGGCACTTCCGCCAAATACGGGCACAAGTGCACCCGGCGCCGCAGGTGGGGCGACGGCAGCACTGGACGGCGCGCTTACCGACGCAGTCGGCGCCGAAGCAGGCGCAGCCACGGCGGCCACTGGAGCTGCAGCCGAGGCCGCAGACGAGGCGGACAAAGGAGCCACGACCGACACCGGCGACTGCACCATGGCGACCCCGAATTCTTGCGGATCGAGCGAAAATTCGATGACAAAATTTTCCTTGGAGTTCGCTCCACCAACACGCGTGGTGGGAGTGGGCGCACGAACATCGCGAACACCCGGCTGCTCCCCAAGGATTTGCATGAGTGCCGACGCATTGGCCGTTAGACCCGTGATCGTGACCTTCAGGCCTTTGAGGGTTAAGCCCTGGAGTGCCGTGTCATCGGGCAGAACTTTGGTGAGCCGGTCAAGCACCCGCATCGGCTCTACGCGGCCAGCGAGCAGCTCAGACAATACATTGAGCTTTTCCACCGACTGCATCAGTGCTTCGCGATCTTTCACCATAGTTGGCGTCCGATGCACAGCGCCATCGTAAGCACCCACGGCCTCGATCGCACGCGCACGCAATTGCAGGGTTGGAGTCACGAGGATGGCGGCCATCAAGACCAGGGCTGATGCCAAGAGGCCATATCGAGCCCACCGCCCCCGCCCCCCCTGCGCCCGCCTCAGTCCCTCTCCATAGCCGCTAAGGACGATGGGGGGCCCTGCTGACATGTCCACCCAGACCTCAGGAGTCTTTGCCCCCAAACGTGCAGAGTGCGACTGAATGCATTGCGCAATCTGTTTGCGAGACGCAAGGGCAAGATCCAGAGCACTGCCCCCCGCTGCATCAGGCCGGGTGCGATAGCCCCAAACAAGATCATGTTCCGCAAACGGACTTATCGACCGCACCTGAAGTGCCGCAGCGCTTGCAGTGTCGGACTCCCCCATGGCCGGGACGGTCAAAGTTCGGCGCAGCAGCAGATCGTCAGGCAGCTCCACTGCAATGAATGGAGTTCCGATCTTCTTGCCGCCCATGACGCGGCGCGTACCACCCCACCACAGTGACTCCCCTCCATCTTGCTGTAGCAGAATGATGGGCGCCTCAGGCGTCAGCCAAGAGAGCAGCGGGGAGCCCTGCAAGTCCGACCATGCCTGTCGAACGCTGCGCCCCAGAGCGCTAAGGTCGAGCCCCAGAAAACGGGCATCGGTTTGGATGGATGGCATTGGATTGATTGTTCAGGGGTGCTTGCGATTTACGGGCTCAAGGCGCACAGTCATACGGAAGGTATGCCAAGGCGCGCCATTGGGTGTGCGGGCATTGAGGTCAACCTTGCGCGATACAAGCACATGCCCCCCGTCTGCCAACGGCACGCGAGCCTGGACTCGGATTCGGCGAGATACGGAGGCATCCAGCAGACTGCCATCCAAGGCCGTCGTATCGACCCCAGTCTGGCCTGCATCACGGGCAGCCGCAATCTGAGTGGCAGAAGCAATGTTGCCTGCAGCCAAAACAGCGAGCACCCCAACGGGCGCGGCCAATGGGTTCACGCGACCCGAACCCTGCAAATCGGCGGTCAAAAGGCTTTCAAGTCTAGCATAGAGGTCATAGTCGATCTCCGGCACACGTAACAGGTCCTCTTCCGCCTCGAAGCGTTGCAAACCACCTCGGGCGTCTCGGCGTTCACGCATCTGCACTATGGCCTGAGCAGTCGCCAGCGCCGCTTCGGCAGGAAGCCCTCCCGCGACGACCAGAAGGCGTTCCAACAATGGGCGTCCCGCCATATTGATATCAACAAGCCCGTTGAGCGGCATGACCTGCACCTGCATGGTGACACCACGGTAGGTAATTTCGGTCAGGACCGTCCTGGCCAGGGGCTGATTGCTCGCAACGAGGGCCTGCAAGGCCATCTGAATCGCGCCATCACCCAAAGCTTCCGCCTCTACCTGTTGCCGCGCTTGCACAATGGCTCGACTTTCTGTGCGGATGGTACGCGTCGTGCCTGTGGCAATGATGCTGAGGGCGGCAACGATCCAGAGCACGGCCAACAAGGCCATGCCGCGCTGATAACCTCCAAGGACCGCGACTGGATTCCGCCTCATGCTCACGTTCCTCCAAACACAGGACCACTCGTCCGAGGGTCACTACCCGGCAAAACCCGCAACGGAATGACAATCTCAGGCCAAGCGCCAGACGCCATCTGCACAGAGATCGAAACCCGCTCGGGTAGCCTGTCGATGACCGTCCATTGAGGAGACCACTCAGGAGGCTCGACAACAGCATCTTCGTACTGGAATGTCAGTCCGGTCACGCCAGCAAGAAGAGGCGTGCTCTGTCCAGCACTCCAATCTGGCAGCACCGGCGCCCCCTCCCAGGGCAAGTATTGCAACAAAAGCACTCCGGCGTCCGTCACCTGCAGACGGAAGTGGTAACGCCCTCCTGCACCGTAACGGGCAGGCATAACCCCCACCCAACTTATGGATGACGCGGATCCACTAAAAAAATAAGGACTTTCTCCAGCCCCCAGGGGAGTGCTGATTTTTTGAGCAGAAACCCGACCTAGCACTGAGCGCAGAAAGCCACTGACAGTTCGCAAGTCGTCCATGCGCTGCAGCCGAGCGTCAACCCGCGCTTCCGTCTGTGATGCCGTACGCAGGGCAGACCCCATGGCCACCATCACAAGCGAGAGCAAAGTGATAACGACCAATAGCTCCACCAAGGTGAAGCCCCGCACATCGTGCCCCTCTGTTCGGCAAACGCGCATCATCGCCGCACCTGCGAAGGAGGCTTGCGCTCAGGGCGCAGGGTGGTCAGCTCAAGGCTGCGTTGCCGCCTATCCTCTGACCAGGAAATGACAATGCTCACTTCATGCAGTGCCGGAATAGCGGGGCCCGACAATCCCGTCGCATAAGGAGTGGACTGGATTTGCCATTGATAACCAGACGTCTCCCCCACCTGCTGCCACCCGGTGTCGGACACAGTGTCGCGCAGCGACAGCAGGGACTGCGCAAGGACCACCGCACGCTGATATCGCTCCATCTCTCCCGCGCTACGGACGCTCCCACCCATGACGCGATAAAGTAAACCCAATGACATCGCCATGATTGCAAACGCAACGAGCAACTCGAGCAGCGTGAGACCGCGCTGCCTCTTCAGCGCCCTCATGGCAGTAGCAATTCCTGCGTAGCTCGTCCCGACAACCAGTCCACACGCAAGCGCGTTCCGGAGCCTGGGGAGCGCAGAATTTCTATGCTGCCCCCCGTGGCACCGCCTGACGGAAGAAAACGAATAGATACGAGTCCTTGGGGCGCCACTTCACGATCAGCCACAACTGCACGCAATTGCAGGGGCTCAGGCAACGCCTTTACCTCCAGACCGTCAACGCCGTAGCGCCGACGTGCCAAATCCGCCGTAAAACGGACCTCGCGCCCTTCGCTGACCGCAATCGCCCGCGCCGAGCGCAATTGGTTGAACATGGAACGCACCGCGTCACGATACTGCGATGCCTCTCGCATACGCTCGTAGGCCACTGGTACCAGACCAATGACGAGTGCCATGATGCCGAACACCACCAGCAACTCAATCAGCGTAAAGCCGCGTTCACGCCGCACGGAGTATCCAACCGCAGAGTACGGGACTCAGGGGGTGTTGCGAATGTCAGCGTTTTCGCCCTCACCACCGGAGGCACCATCGGCCCCCAACGAAAGGATTTCTATGCTGCCATTCGGACCAGAATTTGCATATTTGTATGGACGCCCCCAAGGATCAGAAGGAACCCCGCCCTTGAGGTAAGGCCCGGACCAGCCATTAACGGAGCCGGGGCGCTTCACCAGCGCATCCAACCCCTCCTCGGTGGTGGGATAGCGCCCCACATCAAGCTTGAAAAGCTCCAGAGACTTGTCCAGGTCAGCAATCTGCACACCCGCCGTCTTGGACTTGGCGCCGCCCAGTTGCCCAAGAACACGAGGGCCCACCAGACCAGCCAACAGTGTGAGGATCGCGAGCACAACCAGCAACTCGATCAGAGTAAAACCCCGCGAGCGCTGGGGCGCGGACACCGTGCCGCGAACGCGGCCAACACTTGTACTCACCATGGGAGAAGGATCCTTGGGCAAACGAAAATTATATGGCGAGGTCATTAATAGACAGAATTCCAAGCAAGATGGACACAATGATGGCCGCAATCAGCACGCCCAGCACCAAAATGAGTACGGGCTCGACCAACGTCAACAGGCGTTTGATGCCCGTCTCCACCTCTCGGTTCAATATATTCGACAGCTCCAGCATCATGGGCCCAATGCGACCAGTCTCCTCGCCCACACGGATGAGGTTGATCGCCAACGGCGCAAAGATGCCGGTAGCCGTAATGGCTTGCACGACCTTGCCCCCCTCCTTGACGATGGGTGCCACACGTCCCAGCGCTTGCTGAAGCACCGTATTGCCCACGGTTTCGGTGGCGATGTGAAGCGCCGTCAACATGGGCACGCCATTTCCCAGCAATGTCCCTAAAGAACGAGAGAACAAAGTAAGTTGATACTTGAGTGCGAGTGGGCCCATGAGTGGCAGTCGCAGGACCAGCGCTTGCCACCAACGCCGTCCGACGGGAGATTTTAGCCAGCGTGCCACCACCACCCCAACACCTGCGAGCACCAGCCCCATCACCAAACCATACCGAGTGAACGCATGCCCCAGCCCCATGACCAGGCGCGTAGGCATTGGCAATGCATCACCCATGTCGGTGAAAAGCTTCTCGAACTGCGGCACCACAAAGCCGAGCATGGCAATCAGCGAAAGCACCGCTACGCCCAACAAAATGGCCGGATAGATGGTGGCGGAAATGACGTTATCGCGCAGAGCACGCTGACGCTCCATATGCTCGACCAGCCGGTCGAGCACAGCAGACATCTGCCCACTGGCCTCGCCCGAACGCACCATATTGATATAAAAATCGCCGAACAAATCGCGGTGCTGCGCCAAAGCACGACTGAGAGGCGTACCGCCTTTAACCGCATCCAGAATGCCTTGCATCATCGCGGCGACACTGGGTTTGTGGCTCATGTCAATGAGCACGCGCAAGGCGTTGTCGAGCGCCAAACCGGCACGCAGCATGATGGCCAGCTCGGAGGTGATCGCCAACACGTCGGTGGCCGTGACAGGCCCCTTGGCCTGACGCACCTTGGGCTGCGCAAAGTGACCGGGGAGATAGGCTGCATTGACGCCCACCGAAGCACCGACGTCATCGATACTCAGCGGCGTCAGCCCCTGACTGCGCAGCTGTTTGAGGGCAGCAGAAGCACTGGCGGCACTGAGCCTACCTTCTTCTACCTTGCCGGAGGCTGAGGCAGCGCGCCAAACAAAATCAGGCATCGGACTGGTCCTGAGTGACTCGGGCCAATTCGTCCAGCGTGGTCTGACCCGTGGCAACCTTGCGCAGCCCGTCTTCGTACAGACTCAGCATGCCGCTCTTCGCCGCAATGCCATTGAGGATGTTGGCATCCCGTCCTTCGATAATGGCACGGCGCATCGGCTCGTCTAGCACCAGCAACTCATGGATGCCGGTGCGCCCTCGGTAGCCAGACTGGCGGCATTGCTCGCAGCCGACTGCGCGGTAAATCGGCTGGGTGGCTGCACAAAAGCGCCCCAGGCCGGTGCTCTGACGTACTGCGGTGCCCGGTTCGTAGGCTTCCTTGCAGTGCCCGCACAGCGTGCGTACCAGGCGCTGCGCCAACACGCCGTTAACGGCCGAGGTGATGAGATAGGGCTCCACTCCCATGTCCTGCATGCGGATCACAGCGCCTGCGGCAGTGTTGGTGTGCAGGGTGGAAAGCACCAAGTGCCCCGTCAGCGCGGACTGCACGGCAATCTGCGCCGTCTCACCGTCGCGCATTTCTCCAATCATGATGATGTCGGGATCCTGGCGCAGGATGGAGCGCAACGCATTCGCAAAGGTCAGGTTGATCTGCGCATGCACTTGGATCTGGTTAATGCCTTCAAGTTGGTACTCGACCGGATCTTCGACGGTAATGATTTTTTGCGCTGAAGCGTCGATCTTGGCCAGCGCGGCATACAGCGTAGTGGTCTTGCCAGAGCCAGTAGGGCCTGTGACCAGCAAGATGCCGTGCGGACGCGCCAGCAGGGCATTGAAGCGCTGCAGCGTGTCCTTCTCGAACCCCATTTTCTCCAACTCCAGGCGCACGCTGGCGCGGTCGAGCACGCGCATGACCACACTTTCTCCGTGCACTGTGGGCACAGTAGAGACACGCAAATCCAGCTCACGCCCCTTGACGCGGGTCTTGATGCGCCCATCTTGCGGCAGGCGCCGCTCCGCAATGTCCAAGTGCGCCAGCAACTTGACGCGCGAATTGACGGCGGCGCTCAACCGCGGTGGCACCAGTTCGCCGGGGTGGATCACGCCATCGACGCGGTAGCGCACATGCAAGCCGTCGTCGAACGGTTCGAGATGGATGTCAGAGGCACGCAGATCGATCACGCGGCCTATGATGGTGTTGACCAACCGGATAACGGGGGCCTCGCTGGCCAAGTCTTTCAGATGCTCAACGAAATCACCGCCATCAGAGCCGTCACCAAAGCCGTCATCCTCATCTTCAGCAGCTTCCTCAACCGGCTCGGCCAAGGCTTTCTCAATGTCGCTTTCCAGCGCCAGGTGCGGCCGGATAGCGCAGCCCGTGGCTAGGTGCAAAGCCTTGACGACAAATGCATCCTGCGGGACAGCCATGGCCACATGAAGTTGCCCGCCATCCAGCCGCAGCGGAAACACCGCGTTGGCCTGCAAAAATTCAGGCAGCAGACCTTCCACTTCGGGCATGAGATCGGGGAAGCCATTGGCGGGCACCAGGGGAATGCCGAGCTGAGCGGACAGCGCCTGCGCCACATCGGCATCGGAAACCAACCCCAGACGCACGAGCACTCGCCCGAGCATGCTGCCCATTTCTTGCTGCGCGGAAAGCGCGCGATCCAGGTCGCGCGCGCTGAGCTTGCCGGCTTGAACCAACAGATCTCCAATGCGCGGACCCGGCACAGCGTTGTCGCCCAGCGGTTCGGCCAGGGCCGAAATTGTGTTTGTCGTCATGAATGGTCTAGGTATGAACCCGTGCTGCACTAGTCAGGGGCGTAGAGGCACAGCGCGGCAGCGACCTGCGAGGAATGGGCGTGAGTGTAGCCGGGGCTGTGCAAACCACCGGAGCGCATGGCACACCATCGCAGCGCAAAAGGGCCTTCCCCGGCATGCACCAAATACTTTCGCTACGCATTTTATAGCTGCCAGCAATTACAGCATAAGCACGAGGGCCAGATTTACCTCATATTTTCATGCCATATGGCCCACACCTTGGCACAGCGAGTCAAACGCCGCTTGGTGCTTTGCTTTACATTCATTGGCCCCTCCTGATCTCAACCGCCCCGGACGGCATCCGCCGCAGCATCCGCAATGAACCATCACCCCGCTCACCGCAAAACCACCCTGGCCATCGCCATTGCCGCCTGTGGTGTGGTGGCCGCCGGCGCGGTCGGGCTGATGCAGTTATCCCGCCATACACCCGAAAAAGCCCACAAACCGGGTTCCATGCTGCTGGCACCAATGATTGGAGTGATTGACTCATGTGTGTTATTGCAAGATGGTGTGGTTGCGCAAGGCACACACGACACACTGGACACCTGCAAAGGGCCCAAGGGCTCTGCGGCAGCGTTGGTGGAGTCCACCCTCTCGGAGTTACAGCCACGCCGCAGTACCCTAGGCCCCTACCAGCTCGGCTACACCTTGCCGGTGCCTTTGCTACAGCTGTTTCGCCCAGCCGCCGATGGCTGGGCTATTGACAACGACACCGTCGGACGGTTGGTGCGCACCGTGCGAGACACCGAGCGCCCCCTCATCCTGTATCTGTTTTCCACACACTTCGCTACCGACGCGCCGCTGGAAAAGGCACTGTCCCTGGACCCAACCAATCTGGCGCAGACGCGCGACGGCCCGCTGACTCCAGGGCGGTACTACGACTCCGTCATCAACAACTGGACCTTTGCCAATACACAAACGGAATTAACTTCGCGCCGTGTGCAGGCCACGCAAGCCTTGCTGAAAGAAATATGCCGACTGCCAGCGCAAGACATCGGCAAAATCAAGGGCGTGACACTGCTGGGTGAACTGCACCACCTGTTTCCCGACTTCGAGGCTGGCATGGGATTCAACACGCCCTACCGCGCAACCGACTACAGCCCGCCATCGGTTGCAGGATTTCGGCAGTTCTTACAACGTGAGTTTGCAAGCATTGGGCAGCTCAACCGCGTGCTGGGCGCAAACTATGCCTCGTTTGATGAAGTGCTGCCACCGTCGCGTGACATTCGCACCGAACCACTGCAGCGCTTTACCGAGCACATCGATTCTTTTGCACAAGGCAGCCTGCCGATTGCCGGTTGGGCCTACATGAAGCAGTCAGAAGGAAGCACAACACCGGCGTGGGTGCATGTCTACCGCAATGGCGTGTTCGTGGGCAAGACCCTGGTCAACCAGGGCCGACAGGACGTGCTGGCGGCAAAACCCGAGTTTGGTGACGCAAACACTGGCTGGCGACTGGACATGGACTTCCGCCACCTCCGCACGGGCTTGTACCGCATTGACGTGTTTCTCGAACAAAAACCAGGTCAATTGACGCCTCTGGGCACACGCAGCATCGCCCTCATGGACCGGCTGCAGAGCGCGCCCCAAGCCCTGCCACAAAACCCCCTGCCCGCCGCTACACCGGCAGACGCCTCGCTGCAAGCGCACATCGACATGCCGACCGATCAATCGGCCTACTATTACAACCCGCTGGTACCGC
Organism: Acidovorax sp. 69; assembly: GCF_002797445.1. Lineage (NCBI taxonomy): Bacteria > Pseudomonadati > Pseudomonadota > Betaproteobacteria > Burkholderiales > Comamonadaceae > Acidovorax > Acidovorax sp. 69. Next base: position 4,378,523 of record NZ_PGEP01000001.1, read on the forward strand.
TGTGGCATGCATTCCGGCAAAAGCAGGTGGTGGACTACCTGGAGTTTTTTGATGGCGTGGTGAACCAATCTTGCCTGGCCAGCATTCCGCATTACACGCACCAGATCATTCCGTTCACCAATCCCAGTTGGGATGCGAACAAGTACGCCATTCAGGCATCCCTGCGACCCATGGGCAGCATCCGACTTGGTGTGAGCCTGTATGGCGATGCGACCTACGGCAAGACCTTCTCGCAGTGGTATGGCAAAACCGCACACAACGGCTATGGCGTGACGGAGTTTCATCCACTCAAAGCCATGGATCCATCGGCCGTGCAACGCATGCTGGGCCAGCATGCAGCACAGGGAGCAGAGTTTCTGTCGTTTTTCCTAGAGCCGCGCTGGCAGGGCAAGCGCGTCCCGCGCAACCACAACTTGTTCTCGCTAGACCCGAGCAATACGCAGTTCGGCTCTGATCGACTCTACCAATCCATGCAAAAGAGCATGGCAGCATCGCAGCCGTAGATAGCGCCAGACAGCAAGCGACAGATCAGGGGAACACTTCAGCCTTTGCCAAAGAAAGTCCCTGCGCATCCTTGACCGACAGGCTCGGCTGTCCCTGAAAATGCCAATCGATGGCCAGAGATGCGTCGTCCCAAGCGATGCAACGCTCGTACTCCGGCGCATAAAAATCGGTGGTTTTATACAAAAACTCCGCCACCTCGCTGAGCACGACGAACCCATGCGCAAACCCTGGCGGCACCCAGAGCTGGCGGCGATTGTCAGCGCTCAACTCCTCTCCCACCCACCGGCCGAAGGTCGGCGAATTTTTGCGGATATCCACCGCTACGTCGAACACTGCGCCATGCACAACGCGCACCAGCTTGCCTTGGGGCTGCTGGATCTGGTAGTGCAGCCCACGCAGCACGCCCTTGGCGCTGCGGCTGTGATTGTCCTGCACGAACGAGTGGTCAGTACCGGTGGCCTCGTTGAAGGCGCGCTGGTTGAAGCTCTCGTAGAAAAAGCCGCGCGCATCGCCGAACACCTTGGGTTCGATCAGCACGACATCAGGAATGGCCAGGCGGGTTGCTTGCATGGAAAGGGCGATCAGTTCTTCAGTAGATTTTTTCTTTGAGCACACGCATCAGGTACTGGCCGTAGCCGTTCTTGGTGAGTGGCTGGGCCAGGCGCTCCAGTTGCGCGCTGTCGATCCACTGGCTGCGCCAGGCGATCTCTTCGGGGCAGGCAATCTTCAGGCCCTGGCGGTGCTCCAGCGTGGCGATGAACTGCCCCGCTTCCAGCAGGCTCTCGTGCGTGCCGGTGTCGAGCCAGGCGTAGCCACGGCCCATGATCTCCACGTTCAACTGGTCATGCTCCAGGTACAGGCGGTTGAGGTCGGTGATCTCGTACTCGCCCCGGGCCGATGGCTTGAGGCCCTTGGCCAGCTCCACCACCTGATTGTCGTAAAAATACAGGCCCGTCACCGCATAGCTCGACTTGGGCACCTTGGGCTTTTCTTCCAGCGACAGGACCTTGCCCTGTGCGTCGAACTCGGCCACGCCATAGCGCTCGGGGTCGTGCACGTGGTAAGCAAACACACTGGCCCCACTCTGGCGCTTTGCCGCACTGCCCAGCAGATCGTGGAAGTCATGGCCGTGGAAGATGTTGTCGCCCAGCACCAGCGCACTGGGGGAGCCATCCAGAAAGGACTCACCGATCACGAAGGCCTGCGCCAGCCCGTCAGGGCTCGCCTGCACCGCGTACTGCAGGTTGATGCCCCACTGGCTGCCGTCACCCAGCAGTTGCTCGAAGCGCGGCGTGTCCTGCGGCGTGCTGATGACCAGGATGTCGCGGATGCCCGCGAGCATCAGGGTGCTCAGCGGGTAATAGATCATGGGTTTGTCGTACACCGGCAGCAACTGCTTGCTGATGGCCAGGGTGGCCGGGTGCAGCCGGGTTCCGGAGCCTCCGGCGAGGATGATGCCTTTGCGTGCCGTCATGGGGGTGTCTTGGTTCAGAGTATCTCGGTTAGCATGCGCGCCACGCCGGTCTGCCAGTGCGGCAGCGCCAGGCCAAAGGTGGTGCGCAGCTTCGTGGTGTCCAGGCGCGAGTTGTGCGGGCGCACGGCCGGTGTGGGGAATGCACTGGTCGGTACCGGTGCGACTTCCCTGGCGATGATCTTTTCGGCCACCGGGTGCTTTGCAGCCACCGCCAGCACGTACTTCGCGTACTCGTTCCAGTTGGTTTCGCCGGCCGCCACCAGGTGGTACAGGCCCGCGTCGCCGGGATGCTGCTGCAGGTGGCGGATGGCGTGGGCCGTGACGTCGGCCAGCAGATCGGCGCCCGTGGGTGCACCCCACTGGTCGTCGATCACGGTCAGGCGCTCGCGCTCCTGGGCCAGGCGCAGCATGGTCTTGGCGAAATTACCGCCGCGTGCGGCATAGACCCAGCTCGTGCGCAGGATCAGGTGGTTCGCGCCCGACTGGGCGATCAGTTGCTCGCCCTCGAGCTTGGTGCGGCCGTAGACGCTCAGGGGCGCCGGCGTGTCCGTCTCGACCCAGGGGCGGCTACCCCTGCCATCGAACACGTAGTCGGTGCTGTAGTGCACCAGCCAGGCGCCCAGCTTCGCGGCTTCCTGCGCGATGGCGCCGGGGGTGGTGGCGTTGAGGGTGCGCGCAAAGTCGGCCTCGCTCTCGGCCTTGTCCACGGCGGTGTGGGCGGCGGCATTGACGATGACGTCAGGGCGCAGGGTGCGCACCGTCTCGACCACGCCGGCCGGGTTGGAGAAATCACCGCAGTGCTCGGTGCTGTCGAAGTCCAGCGCCGTCACGGTGCCCAGCACCGACAGGCTGCGCTGCAGCTCCCAGCCAACCTGGCCGCCTTTTCCGAAGAGCAGGATGTTCATATGCTGGCGTCCGCCACGGCCGCGGGCTCCTGCGCGTACTGGGTCTGCACCCAGTCGCGGTAGGCACCGGTCTGCACGCTGGCCACCCAGTCAGCATGGTCCAGGTACCACTGCACGGTCTTGCGGATACCGGTGTCGAAGGTCTCGGCGGGCTTCCAGCCCAGCTCGCGTTCGATCTTGCGGGCGTCGATGGCGTAGCGCCGGTCGTGGCCCGGGCGGTCTTTCACGTAGGTGATTTGCGTGCTGTAGCTCTGGCCGTCAGCGCGGGGGCGCAGCTCGTCGAGCAGGCCGCAGACCATGTTCACGATCTCGATGTTGGGCTTCTCGTTCCAGCCGCCCACGTTGTAGGTCTGGCCGGGCGTGCCGCCATCGAGCACGCGACGGATGGCGCTGCAATGGTCCTTCACGTAAAGCCAGTCGCGCACCTGCATGCCGTCGCCGTACACCGGCAGCGGCTTGCCGGCCAGGGCGTTGACGATCATCAAGGGGATCAGCTTCTCAGGGAAGTGGTACGGCCCGTAGTTATTGCTGCAGTTGGTGGTGAGCACCGGCAGACCGTAGGTGTGGTGCCAGGCGCGCACCAGGTGGTCGCTGGCGGCCTTGCTGGCGCTGTAGGGGCTGTTGGGCTCGAAGCCGCGCGTCTCGGCAAAGGCTGGGTCTGTGGGCGCCAGCGAGCCGTAGACCTCGTCGGTCGACACGTGCAGAAAGCGAAAGGCTTCGCGCTCGCCCGCAGGCAGGGCGCTCCAGTAGGCGCGCACGGCCTCCAGCAGGCGAAACGAGCCGACGATGTTCGTCTGGATGAAGTCTTCCGGCCCATGGATAGAGCGGTCCACATGCGACTCGGCCGCGAAGTTGACCACCGCACGGGGTTGGTGCTCGGCCAGCAGGCGGGCAATCAGGGCGGGGTCGCCGATATCGCCCTGCACGAAGACATGGCGCGCATCCCCCTGGACGCTGTCCAGGTTGTGCACATTGCCCGCGTAGGTGAGCTTGTCGAGATTGACGACGGGTTCGCTGGAGGCAGCAAGCCAATCAAGAACAAAGTTGGCGCCGATGAAACCCGCGCCGCCAGTAACCAGAATCATAGGGTGGGCTGTATGAAATGCCTGCTTGGCAAAGCCTGCGATTATCCCCGTGAGCCCGACCTGCAGGTAACAGATTTCAACTTCGGTGACTCGGCAATGGGCTGAGCGGCATCAGAAGTGGATTCCGCGCATCATCTGCTGCAGCGCCACCGCCTCGGCCGACAACTGTGGCTTGGCGTCCTTGCTGCCCTTGGCGGCGGTGGAATCCGGGAACATGCGAAAGCTGGTGTTCATGGTGATCTGCGCCACACGCGGCACCAGCGCGTGCAGCAACTGCCCGGTGATGCCCAGGCGCGTAGCAATGCGCACCGGTTTGAAGATACAGGCCTGGGCGATCATGTCGGCCGCCTCTTCGGGGCTCAGGGTGGGTACGTTGTTATAGATCTTGGTGGGCGCGATCATGGGCGTGCGCACCAGGGGCATGTTGATGGTGGTGAAGGTGATGCCCTGGTCGGCAAACTCGCTGGATGCGCAGCGCGTCCAGGCATCCAGCGCCGCCTTGCTGGCCACATAAGCCGAAAAGCGCGGAGCGTTCGTCAGCACACCGATGGAGCTGATGTTCACCACATGGCCCTTGTGTTTATCCACCATCCCGGGCAGAAAGCCCATGGTCACGCGCAGGCAGCCGAAATAGTTGAGCTGCATCGTGCGCTCGTAGTCGTGGAACCGGTCGTAGCTTGACTCGATGGCGCGGCGGATGGACCGGCCTGCGTTGTTGATCAGAAAATCCACGCCGCCGTGGTTGTCAATGAGCAGCTGCACAAATCGGTCGCAGTCAGGCATGTCTGCAATGTCAGCGGAATAGGCGATGAACGCGTAGCCCTTGGCCTTGGCTTCCGCGCAGGCCTCATCCAGCTTGTCCTGGTCGCGACCGCAGATGATGGTGGTCGCGCCGGCTTCAGCGAACTTGTGGGCGGCCGCAAGGCCAATACCCGACGACCCGCCGGTGATCAGCACCACCTTGCCGGCCACCGTGCCCTTGAGCGTGCGGTCGATGAACAGCTCGGGATCGAGGTGACGCTCCCAGTAGTCCCATAGCCGCCACGCGTAGTCCTTGAGGTTGGGGCAAGACACACCCGAGCCCTTGAGCGCCGCCAACGTCTCGCGGCAGTCAAAGCGCGTGGGGTAGTTCACGAAGGTCAGCATGTCCTCGGGCAGACCCAGGTCCTTCATGACGGCGTTGCGCACGCGGCGCACGGGCGCCATGGCCATCAGGCTCTTCTTGATGCCCTTGGGGATGAAGCCCAGCAGCGCAGCGTTGATGAACAGGTTCATGCGCGGGGCGTGCGCTGCGCGGCTGAAGATGTCCAGCACGTCGCCCACGCGGTAGCCCACCGGGTCCACCAGGTGAAAGCATTTCTTGGCAATGGACGGCTGGTGGCTGATGACGTTGAGCGCGTTGACCACAAAATCCACCGGCACGATATTCACACGCCCGCCTTCCAGGCCCACGGTGGGCATCCAGGGCGGCAGCAACTGGCGCAACCGCTGGATCAGCTTGAAGAAGTAGTACGGACCATCGATCTTGTCCATCTCGCCCGTCGTGCTGTCGCCCACCACCATGGCCGGGCGGTATACCGTCCAGGGCACCTTGCAGTCCTGGCGTACGATCTTTTCGCTCTCGTGTTTGGTCTGAAAGTAGGGGTGATCCAGGCCCTCGGCCTCTTCGAACATGTCTTCGCGGAACACGCCTTCATACAGGCCTGCGGCCGCGATCGACGAGACATGGTGGAAATGCCCGGCGTCGATCGCCTTGGCCAGATCGACCGTGTTGCGTGTGCCCTCGATGTTCACAGCCACCTGCGTCTCTTCGTCGGCGCCGAGGTCGTACACCGCAGCCAGGTGGTAGAAGTGGTCGATCTGGCCCTTGAGCTTTTTGACATCTTCCGCAGCCACGCCCAGCTTCTTCGCAGTGAGGTCACCAAACACGGGCATGGCACGCGTGGCACCCACGCCCCAGAAGCTGCGCAGATCTGCCACCTTGTCCGCACTTTCCTTGCGGATCAGGAAATGGACCACAGAGCCTTTGCGCTCCAGCAACTTCTTGACCAGCCGCTTGCCAATGAACCCCGTTGCCCCTGTCACGAAATACTGCATGGAAAACTCCTGTGAGATGCCTTCATTCTTGCCCAAGGCCCGCACACCCGGATTCAGCAGAAACCCGCGCCGATACCAGGCCGACCGAGCCCCGGCCCGCTAGATGGCACGCTCTACATTTTTAGAAGCGCGTGCCTACACCAGGCAGGCCGTGCGGCGTACAGTGCTGCCATGCGCCAGAGGCAACCAGCCATGGCAAACCCAACCAGCCGCACAACGGAGGCCTCATGGTCAAGAAACTGCAGAAACTCAGCGCCGACAACAAGAAGAGCAACGCCCAACTCTCCAGCACCGTCAAGGACTCCGCACAGCAGATCTGGCTGGCTGGCTTGGGAGCTTTCTCCAAGGCGCAGGAGGAAGGCGGCAAAGTGTTTGAAGCCCTGGTCAAGGAAGGCCTGACCATTCAGCGCAAGACCCAGGCCGTGGCCGAAGAAAAGATCACCGAAGCCACCAGCCGGGTAACCACCATGGCCAGCGACATCGGATCCAAGGCCCAGGGCCAGTGGGACAAGCTCGAAAACATCTTCGAAGACCGCGTGGCCAAGGCCCTGTCCAAGCTGGGCGTACCCTCCGCCCGCGACCTGGAAGTGCTGAGCGCCCGCGTGGACGCCCTGACCAAGGGCAGCGCCAAGGCGGCGCCCGCCAAGACCGCAGCAAAGCCTGCAGCCGAGGCTCCCGCAAAAAAAGCCGCCGCGAAGAAGGCCGCACCTGCCAAGGCAGCACCAAAGGCTGCTAGCAAGACGGCCCCGGCCAAAAAGACCACGGGCCGTGCTGCGTCCGGCGCCAGCGCTGCGTCCACCAACTGACAGCTCGCCCTGCGCCCCACACCGGATACGCCCTGAGGTGATTGCAGCGCCCGGGGCGCGCGCATCCGCAGGGAGTCAATCGGCTGTGGCACTAACCGCCCTGGCGAAGGCAAAGCTCCGGGCTGTCGCTATGGATAGCTACAGACCATTGGCGGGGCGAATCGAATAATCAGCGGACCCATTCCCAGGAGTTCGCAATGTTCACGCCCACCGCTCTTAGCCAAACCCTCTGTGCTTGCGCAGTCGCCTGCGGTTTGGCCGCTTGTCTGCCTGCATCGGCTTCCGAACTGGATGACGGCAGTATTTTCTACTGCCCGCCAGCCACCCTGGCTGCGGGATCACAACCCACCAGGGGCATCATGTGCAACGCACAGCAGTGCGTCAGCAGCCAGACTCCAGGCCTGAGCAGCGCTCAATCGAACTTTCTGCTGACCGCCCAGGGCCAGTGCCGCAATCTCTCGGCGCAGGAGATCAAGGACTTCTGGCCCAGGGACCTTGCAAACCTCTCCCAGCACGCCGTCAAATAAACAGCAACTCACACCGCCACATCCAGGCGCCGCAAAGGCAGCCATAGCGTGAAGCGGGTACCGCCAGCTACCGGATCCCAGGCCACCTGCCCCCCAATGGCGTGTGCTCGGCGCGCCATATTCGAGAGACCTCGCCCCACATCGCCGAAGTGGCTGCGGCTAAAACCTAGGCCGTTGTCCTCCAACAGCACGTACACGCCGCCGTCAGCCTCGCCCGTAGCCACCCGTATTTCTGACGCGCCCGAATGCTGAATGATGTTGGAGATGCCTTCCTGCAGTATGCGCAGCACGTGCAGCGCACTGCGCGGGTCCAGCCAGTTGAGCGTGGGAACCTCCTTGACCTCCCAGCGCAAAGTCAGGCCAGAGCCTTGCAGCCGCGGCGCAAGCCGATAGCGCAGCGTGGCGAGCAGCAATAACAAATCAGCCTCCACACACTCCAGCGAGTCCACCGTGAGTTTCAGGTCGTCTATGCACTCGCGCAGCACCTGCGCCATTTTGGCCTCGCTCAGCCCCCCTGACTCGGCCACCTTCAAGGCGCTCATCAGCTGCGAACCCATGCCGTCATGAATGTCCTGCATCAAGCGGTTTCGCTCGTGGTTGAGCAACTGGCGTTGCTGCACGCTGCGCAGTTGCTCATAGCTCACGGCCAACTCCTTCTCTCGGGCATGAAGTCTCTGGGCGAGCACCGCGTTAGATTGCTCAGCCGTGGCCAGAGCCCCCACATAGCGATTCAAAATCACGTAAAGGAACATGCCAATGCGCGCTGCGGTGGAAAACGGCCATGCATAGATATGCTCAGGGTCGACCAAATAACTGTGCATCATCCAGTCGTGCACCGCCACCGGTAGATGCAAGAGTCCGATGGACGCTGCCACCAGGCCCTCACGACCGCCATGGCGCCAGGCTGCCCAGGCCATCAAGAGGGTGGCCGGAATGCCCACCAGGTTGGTGACCAGATAGGGCAGAGGCGCCAGCGCTTGAATCCACACCGGGTTGGTGATCACCGGCAAAGTCACCGCGCTGGACAGCAACAAAAGGCCCAACAACACGCGCACCGGCCAACGCGGTGCAGTCGGCACCAGCGTGCACATGAAGGCATACCAGGTGACCAGCAAGGCATTGCCAGCGTTGATGGTCATCCAGCCAAACCAGGCACTGGAGATGGGCAACGGCTCCAGCCCCACGTGAAAACGCTGGCTGCGCAACGCCCAAAGCAACGTGAACAGCGCAAACAACAGATAGGTGCGCTCGCGTCGCAACAGCCACACCGCCAGCGCAAAGCCGCCGAGGCCCAAGAATGACATCCCCATGACTTCCGCCACGCCCGTCTGCAACATGCGCCTCAGACGGTAGCGCGGCCATAGGTCCTTCGCCTGGCCGATCCAGAGACTGGACACGGTGCCGCCAGCGTTGGCCAGGCTGTCGATGCGCAGACGCAGCACTTTCGGCCGCGGTGCAAGGCCCTCGCCGTCCAGCGAGACCCACAAGGGGTAATTGAAGCCATTCCAAAGCACATCACCGACCGATCGGTAAAGTAGTCGGTCGTCGCCGTAGACCGCGATCCGGCCCACCGTCTGCCAGCGCGGAAGATACAGAACCAGGCCACCCTCGGTCGCGGGCAACCCATCGAGCGGAACCTGCAGCCAGATGCTGCGTGGCGCGGCGCCGGTTTGCAGGTCAAGCGACTGCGGCCAGGTATGTGGCAGGGCGACGCTCTGCCATTGATCAGGCTCAGCCGCCTGGGACACGGGAGGAAGCGGAGCAAACGTCCCTTCGGAGCCGCTCGCCAGTTGGGCCGCCCGCACATGCCAGGTGGTGGGTGCCGAACGCCCCACCTCCAGTGACAGCGCCAAACCGCCAGCGATGCCGGCCAGCACAACAAACACCAGACTAAGTATGAAGTAGGCCTTGGACCCGTGCTTCATAAATGGCTTCCAGCTGCGAACGCACCTTGAGCTTGGCGTAGATGCGGCGCACAAAACTCAGCACCGTATTGCGCGACACGCCCATCAGCCCACCAATCTCTTCGTAGCTGAAACCTTTGGTGATGTAGTCAAGCACCTGGCGCTCGCGTGGCGACAACCGGGCCTGCTCCTCCTGCGGCCCGCAGGCTTGCTGCGGTGGCGAAGGGGCGGCCTCTGTCGTCAGGGTCTGGCGAAAGCGGGTCAGCAACTGGCGCGCTATCAACGGGCTTATAGGACTGCCGCCAGCGTGCACATTGCGGATCTCTTCCACGATCAATGCTGGCGTACTGTCTTTGAGGAGGTAGCCTGTGGCACCCGCTTCCAGGCTCTGGATTACATGGGACTCGTCGCCGAACACACTACTGACCATTGCCATGCAGCGTGGCCACTGGCGCTGTGCGGCGCGAATCACGTCCAGGCCAGAGCCATCTGGCAAACCCAGATCCACCAGCAGCACGTCGGCGGCGGGCTGCGCCAGCATCTGCAAGGCTTGTTGGCAATTGACGGCCAAGCTGTGCAGATACACATCTGGTGCCGCATGAATAGCGTCAGCCAGCGCGCGCGCAAAGAACACATCGTCTTCGACCAGAGCGACCCGGATCTGCGGTACAGGAGAAGGCTCGAACATGCGCGCATTGTCGGTCCGCAGGTCGAAGTCTGAGAGCTTGTCACTACAAATAGCGACAGACGCCCCTCCACAAGACCTATCTCGCAATTTGCCGCACTGCAGCATTTTGAGTGTCGGTTAGAGTAGCTCCCGGAGACACTGAAACAACAACGTCAAACGACGCGAAGGGGCCCGCACACATGGTGAAGAAAGCGCCACGCCGCACCGCAGAACGCATTCTGGAAGTGACGCTGGACCTGTTCAACCGGTTCGGCGAACCCAACGTCTCCACCACCCTGATTTCAGCCGAGCTGCGCATCAGCCCTGGCAACCTCTACTACCACTATCCCGCCAAGGACGAGCTGATCAACGCACTGTTTGATCGCTACGAAAGCTCACTCACCGAGCTTCTCGCCGCTGCCGACGGTGTGCGCAACGTGGAGGACGCCTGGTTCTTCATGCACACGCTCTTCGAGCTGATCTGGCAATACCGGTTTTTGTACCGCGATCTCAACGACCTGCTGTCCAAGAACCGGCGCCTGGAGACACATTTTCAGGCCATCCTCAAGAACAAGACCCGCGCCGTGCGGGCCATGCTCGATGGCATGGGCCGTGCGGATGCGCTGCACATCGACTCGCGCGAGCTGGAGGCCACCGCCACCAGCATGGTGGTGGTGCTGACCTACTGGCTCAGCTTCGAATACGTGCGCGACCCGCGCCGCGCGCTGGAGCCTGAAAGCGCCCAGGCAGCGCTGCTGCGGGGCGCCCACCATGTGCTGAACCTGCTCATGCCCTACCTCGAAAGTGGCCAGCGGGCCCACCTGCTGCAGCTGGTGGGCGCTTACGCCACAACCCAAGGCTGACGACCGTCCCCTGCACAAAGCGGCCCCTGGTCACCTGCCACAGAAACCCACCAACAAGAACTTCCGGAGACACACACCATGGCCAAATGGACCCCCTTCCCCCACGCAGGCGACTACCCGTTTGACGCCGCGAGCGTCAAGAAGCACTGGGCGCGACTGCACGGCGGTGATGCTGAACCCTGCCCCAAGGACGCCGCCTTGCTGGAAGCCTGGGCGCTGTTCCACAACGGCGAGTTTGAAAAGGCCGCCACCGTCGGGCTGGCGGCCGGTGGCGGGGGCATCACTGTGGCCAACAAGGCCACCGCCATTTACGCCACCTACCTGGAGCCCAAGGAAAAAACCCGGCTGGACCTGTTCACCCAGGTGGCCGAACGCGCCGAGGCCCAGGCGGCCCAGGAGCCTGGCAATGCCAATGCCTGGTATTGGCACGCCTATGCCCTGGGCCGTTACAGCCAGGGCATCAGCGTGGCCAAAGCCCTGGCACAGGGTTTGGGTGGCAAGGTGAAGGAATCCCTGGAAAAAGCCATCGCCCTATCGCCCAAACACGCCGATTCGCGCATTGCCCTGGGCGCCTTCCACGCGGAGGTGATTGACAAGGTGGGCTCGCTGATTGGCGGCATGACCTACGGCGCCAAAAAAGACACCGGACTGAAGTTGTTCCAGGAAGCGCTCAAACTCAACCCGGGTTCGGCCATTGGCATGATCGAGTACGCCAATGCGCTCGTCATGCTGGAGGGCGACAAGAAAATGAAGGAGGCGACCGCGCTGTACGAGAAAGCCGCCGCCGCCGAACCCATGGACGCCATGGAGCGTCTGGATGTGGAAATGGCGCGGGCTGAACTCGAAGAGTAACCCCCTTGTGGCGCTTCGCGCCGTCCCTCTTCAGCCCCCAAACCGCTGCGCAGCAATCTCCAGCAGCCCGTCAAAAATCAGGTTGTCCACCAACTCAAACGGGCGCGTCATGCTGGGTGCCATCTTCCAGCCGGCGCCGCCGGTCATGATGCAGGCGGGCTCCTGGCCGCAGTGCTGCAACAGGTGCTGGTACATGCGCTCCACTGCGCCAGCGATGGCGTAAGTGCCGCCGCTGGTCAGCGCATCGCTGGTGTTGGTGGGAAACGGGCGCACGTCACCGGTGGGCACATGCAGACCCGCCGTGCCAGACTCCAGTGCGCGCAGCATGATGCCGTGGCCGGGCAGGATGAGGCCCCCCATAAAACGGCCTTCGGTGTCGATGCACTCCACCGTGACGGCGGTGCCCACCATCACCACCACCAGCGGGCGAGCGGGGCCCTGGGCCAGCACATGGTGGCGTGCACCGATCATGGCCACCCAGCGGTCCGAGCCCAGCCGCGAGGGGTGGTCGTAGCCATTGGCCAGCCCCGCCTCTTGCGCAGACGAGACCACCCAGGATGGCGTCACATCCCAGATCTCCATCTGCTCTTGCACACGGCGCTTGATGGCGTCCCCCGCCACCACACAGCCCAGCATGCGTTCGGGGTGGGGCAGCGACGCCCAGCTGCCTTCGGCCAGGCGGTCGATGTGGTCAAGAAACTCGGCGCCATGCGCAATGAGCGCAGCCCCGGGGCGGGGAGCGTCGTACAACGCCCATTTGAGACGGGTGTTACCGACGTCGATGGCCAGAAAAGTCATGCGGCGGATTATCCCGAGTTTTACGACCGTCCCCGCCCCCACGGCGACAGCCCGCAGCGGCGCCGGGTCCGTCCGATGCCACAGGCCCACTGGCACAACAATGTGAAAAATCGTTTCGCGCTGGTGTCCGACACACCGTTGCACCGCTTTGCCACTACAGTGATTTCTCCAGTTTCTGCAACCTTTGGAGGTACCACATGGGTGTTTTCAGTTTTATCAAGGAAGCCGGTGAAAAGCTGTTCGGCGGCAAAGACGCGCAGGCGGCCACGGCGGCAGCCCTCACCCAGGATGAACTCAACGCCAAAGCGTCCAAGGCCATCGAGGCCTACATCACCGCCCAGAACCTCGGCGCCAGCAACATTCAGGTCGCCTTCGACGGCACCCAGGGCAAGGTCACCGTGAAGGGCTCGGCACCCACCCAATCAGCCAAAGAAAAAATCACCTTGTGCTGCGGCAATGTGGCCAGCGTCACCAGCGTCGAGAATCTGATGGAGGTGACCCATCCCGAGCCCGAAGCCCAGTACCACGACGTGGTACGCGGTGACACACTCAGTGCCATTGCCAAAAAGTTCTACGGCGACGCCAACAAGTACCCCGCGATCTTCGAGGCCAACAAGCCCATGCTGGCCCACCCCGACAAGATCTACCCCGGCCAGAAGCTGCGCATTCCCCCGTTGGCCCAGTAAGCCCACCCGGCTTCACGCCAAAAGAGCTGCTGGCGCTTTCCTATCAAGCGCCAGCAGCTCTTTTTTTAGGAGCAATCTTGGCGATGCCGGGCCGTCTCCATATGAAGACACCCGCTGGGGCCGCGGCGGAGCATGGGGTGCGCGTGATCAACCCTGCTTCCACGGCAGGCCATGAAAGCGCCAGCCGCCCTTCTTGCCGCGCTGGCCTTGCGCATCGGCATCGCCCTCAAAACCTTCGAGGATGTTGTAGGCGGTGATGCCCAACTCGGTGGCACGACGCGCGGCCGCGATGGAGCGCACACCACTGCGGCACAGCAGCACGGCGCGCCCGCCCTCGGGCACGGCAGCACGCATCTGGGCATCAAAATCAGCGTTCATGGCCATGCCCGGCCACTGCTTCCAGGCCACGGGCACAGCGCCCGGCACCTGCCCCACCCAATCGCGCTCGGCGTCGCTGCGCACATCCACCAGCACGGCCTGGCCTGCCTGTACCCACAGCCAGGCTTGCTGGGGTGTGATGTCGCCCGCATAGCCTTCGGAGGGGGTGATGGGTTGTTGTGGGGTCATCGAATCCTTCCTTTCGTACATGTATCCGTCACGGACGGCCTGAACCTGTCGCGGCACACACCAGAGCCACCGTGGGACAGGTGTCGCCGAGCCGCCCGAGGCGCGCACCCATAGGGGATGGCGCGAAGCGGTTCAGGGGCTTGCTCACTCCCACAGCGGCGCAGGCTCATCGCGCAAGTGGCTGCGCAGCGATGCATAGTCCGGCACCACCGTGGCCACCGTGTCCCAAAAGCGCGGGCTGTGGTCCATCACACGCAGATGGGCCAGTTCGTGCGCCACCACGTAGTCGATGATGGCCGGGCGATAGTGCAGCAGGCGCCAGTTCAGGCGGATGGAGCCATCGGCCTTGGCGCTGCCCCAGCGGGTCTGCGCGCTCGACAGCCGCAGGCTGGCCCAGCGCACGCCCAGCAGCGGGGCAAAGTGGTCGAGCCGGGCCGTGAAGTGGCGGCGCGCGTCGCGCATCAACCAGGCCTGCACGGCATCGCGGATCTGCGCGGGGCTGGCGCTGTGCGGCAGGCCGATGTGCAGGCCGGGGGGGACGACCTCCCCCGGCTCCACCACCGCCGCCACCAGTGCCCCCCCCTTGCCCGCGAAACCGTGGCTCGGGTCCAGCACCACCCGGAGTGGCTCGCCCAGGTACGGCAGCTCTGCCCCATGGGCCCAGACGATGCGACCACCTTCCATGCGTTGTTGGCGCTCCCGCGCCTCGGACAGCTTGCGCAGGATCCAGTCGGACTTCTCGCGCAGCGCGGCATCCACCGCGCCCAGCGTCACCCAGCTGGGTGCCCGCACCGCCAGGCCATCGGCCCCCACGGTAAAGCCGATGCTGCGGCGCCGTGCACGTTGCAGCGCATAGGCCACAACGGCATCACCCAGCAGCACCTCGCGGCTGGCCTGTGGGTGGCGGAACTCGGCGGGGGACAACAGCGAAGGCAGCGGCACCGCAGGGGCTGCGGGCCGAATTGCTACACTTTCAGGAGCTATCAGCGCTTTATTTACCTGCACCAACGGCTTATTTGGCTTCAAATCCGCGACCACGGGGCGGGGAGCGGCAACGGGCGCCCCCGGCGGGTCAAACAGGTCCAGCGCCAACTGCACAAGCCGCTGCATCACGGTGGTGTTACTTCCCGCTGGAAGGGGCAGCATGTGCCGCAGAGGCGGGATAGGCCTCGGGGTCCAGGCGCCGCATCTCAGCCTCGATCCAGGCCTCCACCTCGCGCATCAGTTCCTCGGGCTGGCGCCCCGCGCTGGGAATCGGCTTGCCAATCGACACATGCACCACGCCGGGATGTTTGACGAAGGCCTTGCGTGGCCAGACTTTGGCCGAGGTCACGGCAATCGGCACCACGGGTGCGCCGGTGTCGATGGCCAGGCGCGTGCCACCCGTCTTGTAGTTGCCCTTTTGGCCGCGATCGATGCGCGTGCCTTCGGGAAACATGATGATCCAGACGCCCTTGGCCAGCAGGTCCTTGCCCTGCTGCACAACCTTGTTGAACGCCTGGGTGCGCTGGTTGCGGTCAATGTGGATCATGTCCAGCCGGCCGATGGCCCAGCCGAAGAACGGCACGCGCAGCAGTTCCTTCTTGAATACGTAGGCCAGGGGGTGCGGCATGATCGCCGGCATCAGAAAGGTCTCGTACGTGGACTGGTGCTTGACCAGCAGCACAGCACCGGCGTTCTCGCCCTGGGGCAGGTTCTCCATGCCCATCACATTGGCACGGATGCCCAGGATCACGCGGGCGCCACTGATACACAGCGACAGCCAGGCCCGCGCAATGCGGTACAGCGGCACACCCCGCACACCGAGCAGGGTGCCCAGCATGATGGTCAGCGCATAGGGCACCACGGTAATGCCCATCCAGAGAAGATGAATGACGGAACGGATGAAAGCCATCTTTGTAGTCTTTTGGGCCGCAGGCGCTTTTAAATCAAGCGCCACCAGCTATTAATTAAGTAGCATCAGACAGGTGCTGTCCCCTGCCCCACCAGAGGCAAAGGTGTGGCGGCCATGGCCGCAGCCAATGGCGCCGCGCTCTGCTGCGCCGGCAGCAGTTGGTCCACAAAATCGCCCAGGCTGGCATGCACCAACACGCCAGCCGGGAGCCCCGCCGGCAGTTCCCCGCCCAGGTTGAAAGGCGCCGAGCGCCCAGTGCACACCAGATGCACCTGGGCCCCCAGTGCAGCGCCCGCCTGGACATGGGCCTCACAACTGCCGACCACCCGCACCTCATGCCGCTCCACGCCATAACGGTCACAGATCTGCTCCAGCAGACCCGGGGCCGGCTTGCGGCAGGTGCAGTCTTCGTCGGTCGCGTGGGGGCAATAGAACACGGCATCGATGCGCCCGCCCACCGCCGACACCTGGCGGTGCATCTTGGCGTGGATGGCATTGAGCGCCACCACATCAAACAGCCCCCGGCCCAGCCCCGGCTGGTTGGTGGCCACCACCACATGCCAGCCCGCATGGTTGAGCCGTGCAATCGCTTCGAGCGCGCCGGGGACGGCCGTCCACTCATCGGCCGAGGTGATGTAGTCGTCCCCCAGCGGGTTGAGGGTGCCGTCGCGGTCCAGGATGACGAGTTTCATGGGGTGGGTTTACCTTGTGAGAACCGTCAGCCTATCAGCACCGGGATCAGACCGCCAGGCGCGACAGATCGGCCACACGGTTCATGGCGTCGTGCAGGCTCTTGAGCAGGCCCTGGCGGTTCAGGCGCAGGTCCAGTTGCTCGGCATTCACCATCACGTCGTCAAAGAAGGCATCCACAGGCGCACGCAGCACGGCCAGGGTCTGCAGGCTGGCGGTGTAGTCCCCCGCTTCGAACTGGGCATTGGCCTCGGGCACAAAGCGTTGCAGGGCGGCGAACAGGTCCTTCTCGGCCTGCTCTTGCAGCAAGGCAGGGTTCACATGGGCGTCCACCGGGCCTTCAACCTCGGCCTTTTTGAGGATGTTGCCCACGCGCTTGTTGGCGGCGGCCAGGGCCGGGCTTTCGGGCAAGGCGGCAAAGGCACGCACTGCCGCCAGTTGTTTCTCGACCAGGGCCAGGCGCTGTGGGCGCAGGGCCAGCACGGCGTCCACTTCTTGCGCGCTGTAGCCTTGCTCGCGCAGGCTGCCAGCGAGGCGGTCGTAGATGAAGTCGGCCAGGGCGGCCGATGCGTCGGTGATCTTGTCGCCAAAGGCGGGCACGGCACCGGCGAGCAGCGCGTTCAAATCCAGCGGCAAGTCCTTCTCGACCAGCATGCGAATCACGCCCAGCGCGTGGCGGCGCAGCGCAAACGGGTCACGGTCGCCGGTGGGCAGGTTACCAATGCCGAACATGCCGACCAAGGTTTCGAGCTTGTCGGCCAGGGCGACGGACACACCGGCCGTGTTGCGCGGCAAGGTGTCGCCCGCAAAGCGCGGCTTGTAGTGGTCTTCAATGGCATGCGCCACGGTGTCGCCCAAGCCGTCGTTGAGCGCGTAGTAGCCACCCATGGTGCCTTGCAGCTCGGGGAACTCGCCCACCATGTCGGTCACAAGGTCGGTCTTGGCCAGTTGCGCGGCCAGATCGGCATCGGCCACCAGGGCGGCGTCGCCCAGTTGCGTGGCGATGGCCTTGGCAATGGCGCGCACGCGCTCTACGCGCTCACCCTGCGTGCCCAGCTTGTTGTGATAGACCACCTTGCCAAGGCCTTCCACACGCGAGGCCAGCGTCTTCTTGCGGTCCTGGTCGAAGAAGAACTTGGCGTCGGCCAGGCGCGGGCGCACCACGCGCTCGTTGCCGCCGGTCACAAAGCTGGTGTCTTCGGGGCTGATGTTGCTGACCACCAAGAACTTGTGGGTGAGCTTGCCTGCCGCGTCGAGCAGCGGGAAGTACTTCTGGTTGGCTTTCATCGTGAGGATGAGGCATTCCTGCGGCACGTCGAGGAATTCCGTCTCGAACGAGCAGATGAGCACATTGGGGCGCTCGACCAGCGCGGTCACTTCATCGAGCAGCGCCTCGTCCTCGATGGGGCGTGCGCCATTGCCCACCTGCGCGGCGGCGGCGGCCAGCTGGCGGGCGATTTCGGCCTTGCGTTCGGCAAAGCTGGCGATCACGGCGCCATCTTTTTGCAGCGTGGCAGCGTAGCTGTCTGCATCTGCCAGCACCACGGGCGACACGGCGGCTTCAAAACGGTGGCCTTGCGTGCTGTTGCCCGCCGACAGGCCCAGCGCCTTGACCGGCACCACGGTGCTGCCGTGCAGCGCGACCAGGCCGTGCGCGGGGCGCACGAAGTTCACGCTGCTCCAGCCGGGCAGCTCGCAGTCAGTCTCGAGCTGGTAGCTCATGACCTTGGGGATGGGCAGCTTGGCCAGGGCTTCCAGCAAGGCCTTTTGCAGACCCTCTTGCAGCGCGGCGCCAGGCACTACGCTGTCGTAGAACAGGGCTTCGGCCTTGCCGTCTTGCGCGCGCTTCAGGGCGGCCACGGCGGAAGCCGGGTTGGACACATCAGCGCCCAGGGCCTGCAGCTTCTTGAGCAGCGCGGGCGTGGCATTGCCGCTGGCGTCCAGGCCCACGGTGACAGGCATGAGCTTTTGCAGCACGGCTTTGTCAGCGGCCTTGCTGGCCACGGCGGTCACATGCGCAGCCAGGCGACGGGGCGAGGCAAAGGGCGTGACGATGGAGGCGGCGGTGGCCAGGCCTTGCGCCTTGAGCTGGTCGGCCAATACGGTGGCGAAGGCATCGCCCAGCTTTTGAAGCGCCTTGGGTGGCAGCTCTTCCACAAACAGTTCGACCAGAAGATTTTGCGTTGTCATTTTTTCAAGAACTCCGGGTCTCAATTCAGGCGGCCTTCTTGGCCATTTGTTCCACCCACTCGCGCGGCGCCATGGGGAAGCCCAGGCGTTCGCGGCTTTCGTAGTAGCTTTGCGCCACGGCGCGGGCCAGGTTACGAATGCGGCCAATGTAGGCAGCGCGCTCGGTCACGCTGATGGCGCCGCGTGCATCCAGCAGGTTGAAGCTGTGCGCCGCCTTGAGCACCTGCTCATACGCGGGCAGGGCCAATTGCTGCTCCATGAGGTGCTTGGCCTGTTTTTCGTGCGCGTTGAAGGCCGTGAACAAAAAGTCAGCGTCGCTGTGCTCGAAGTTGTAGGTGGACTGCTCCACCTCGTTTTGTTTGTACACGTCACCGTACGTCAGCTTGGAGCCGTCGGCGCCTTCGGTCCAGGTCAGGTTGTAGACGTTGTCCACGCCCTGCAGGTACATGGCCAGGCGCTCCAGGCCATAGGTGATCTCGCCCGTGGCGGGCTTGCAGTCGATGCCGCCCACTTGCTGGAAGTAGGTGAACTGCGTGACTTCCATGCCGTTGAGCCAGACCTCCCAGCCCAGGCCCCAGGCGCCCAGCGTGGGGTTCTCCCAGTCGTCTTCCACAAAGCGGATGTCGTTCTTCTTGAGGTCAAAACCCAGCGCTTCGAGCGAGCCCAAGTACAGCTCCAGAATGTTGGCGGGTGCGGGCTTGAGCACCACCTGGAACTGGTAATAGTGCTGCAGGCGGTTGGGGTTCTCGCCGTAGCGGCCATCTTTGGGGCGGCGGCTGGGCTGCACGTAGGCGGCCTTCCACGGCTCGGGGCCAATGGCGCGCAGGAAGGTGGCGGTGTGCGAGGTGCCAGCGCCCACTTCCATGTCATAGGGTTGCAAAAGGGCGCAACCCTGCGCGTCCCAGTAGGACTGCAGCTTCAAAATGATTTGCTGGAATGTCAACATGGCGTCTGCGGCACTGGTACGCCAGCGCCGGGCAAGTAAAAGGGGAGAAAAAAGGCGGTGTGCGTGCCAGGCTCCGCGCCTGCAGTCACCAGGACGGCAAAAACGGGCGTCGCGCGCGCAACCGGTCATTTTACGGCGCTGCGGCAGGGTGCCTTGCAAACGGCGCAACAGGCCCTGGTCCCATGAAAAAAGGCCGGAGCCCTTTTGGAGCCCCAGCCTTCCCAACCAGCCACGCGAGCGATATGCCGGTGCGTACCGGTGGCCACCTTTGCGGGCGACCCGTGGGCGCACCGGTGGTGCGCCAAGTCGCGTATCAAATATTCGCTGCGCAGTTCACAGCAGGGGGCGCATTCAGAGGGCATGCCCTCAAGCCAGTGCACCCGTGCATCTGGCTGCGCCAGTCCACCGGGTGCGTCCCCGCCCTCGGGGGGGAAGGCGCGAAGCGACTCAGGGGCGCTCAATACTCCCAGAAAATGCGCTGCAGCTCTTTGCTGTCATTGGTCTTGGTCAAGGCCACCATGGCCAGGATGCGGGCTTTTTGGGGGCGCAGGTCGTGGGCCACCACCCAGTCGTACTTGTCGTCAGGCTGTTCGGCATTGCGCAGCACAAAACCATCGGGCACGCGGGCCGAGCGGATGATCTGCACGCCCTGGCCGCGCAGGGCCTTGAGCGAATCCACCGCCTGCGCGGCCACCGAGCCGTTGCCGGTGCCAGCATGAATCAGCGCCTTGACGCCCGCCCTGCCGTAGGCCTCGATGCCCGTGGTGTTCATGTTGCCGTAGCCGTACACGATGTCCACTGCAGGCAGGGCCTGGATGTCGTCGATATTGAATTCGGACTGCGTGGTGTGGCGCTTGACCGGTGCACGGAACCAGTAGTTCTTGCCCTCCACCACCATGCCCAACGGGCCCCACTGGCTCTTGAAGGCTTCGGTCTTGATGTTGATGGTCTTGCTCACGTCGCGGCCGCTCTGGATCTCGTCGTTCATCGTGACGAGCACACCCTTGCCGGCAGCGTCCTTGCTGGCGGCCACACTCACGGCGTCGTACAGGTTCAGCGTGCCATCGGCCGACAAGGCCGTGCCGGGCCGCATGGAGCCCACCACCACGATGGGCTTGGTGGTGCGCACCACGAGGTTCAGGAAGTACGCGGTTTCTTCGAGCGTGTCGGTGCCGTGGGTGATCACGATGCCGTCCACATCGGCCTGCTTGGCCAGGGCCGAGACACGCTGGCCAAGGCGCAGCAGGTGCTCGTTGGTGAAGCTCTCGGACGCGATCTGGAACACCTGCTCGCCCGACACCTTGGCCACATTGGCCAGCTCGGGCAGGCCCGCCAACAGCTTCTCGACCGGCACCTTGGCGGCAGCATAGGTGGCGCTGTTGGCGGCCGATGCGCCGGCACCAGCAATGGTGCCACCGGTGGCCAGCACCACCACATGGGGCTTGGCGGCCTGGGCCATGGCCAGCGTGGAGAGTGCCGAAAGAACTACCCCCGCAAACCAGCGGCGGGTGATGAGTGATGTGGACGAGGCGATGTGCATGCGAGAGGTCTCCAGATGATGCAGGGCCCAGTCGTTTGCAACGCTTGGCCCGTGACCGCCCGGTGAGGCGGTGCCGCATCCTATGAGAAATTAACGCACAGCAAAGTGGAATAATTAGCCCACCCTTGTGAATTCAATTCACAGACAAACCCCACACAAAAATCACCCCGCAAATGCCCGGCGCTACCGTACAAGAGCCCGCTGGGGGGCCCCGCGCCGCACACACCGCCACGTCACGCCTGCACCATGAACCTGCGACAGCTGGAGGTCTTTCAAGCGGTTTTACAAACCGGCAACATGAGTGCTGCCGCGCGTCTGCTGTGCATCACGCCCTCGGCGGTGAGCAAAGCCGTGGCTCACACCGAGCTGCAGTTGGGCTACCGCTTGTTCAACCGCACGCCCTCGGGCCTCACCCCTACGCCCGAGGCCCAGGTGCTGGCGGCAGAGTCCACGGGCATTTACCGCCAGCTCGATGCGCTCAAGCGCACCGCACGCAATCTGGCCACCAGCGATTCGGGCGATGTGCGGCTGGCCGCCATCCCCTCCATCACCCACGAGTTTCTGCCGCGCCTGCTGCAGCACCATGCAGGGCTGCACCCGCAGGTGGGGGTCGAGGTGCGCACCATCCACCAGGACCAGATGACACAGGCACTGCTCACGCGCAGCGCGGACTTCTGCCTGGGTTTTTACAAACACCCTCACCCCCAGATTGCCAGCGACCTGCTGGTCAGCGGCAGGCTGTACCTGGCTGTGGCGACCAGTGTGTGGGCGCGTGCGCCGCGCGCTGCCAGCCTCGGAGCGCGGCTGGCACAGGTGCCCGTGGTGCGCCTGGTGGGTGACGACCCCATGCGCCAGTCGATTGACGACATTGCACAGCGGTTGGGCTCACCGGCCGGGCCTGGCATTCAGGTGCAGACCTCACGCCTGGCACTGGAGCTGGTACGCCGGGGCATGGGCTGGACCGTGGTGGACTTTCTGACCGCCACCGGCCTGGACCCTGCGCACATGGTGGCGCAGGAGCTGCACGAGCTGGCCCCCATGTCGCTGTACAGCTACCACGCCCGCTCGTTTCCGCCCAGCCTGCAAGCGACACGCATGCTCGCCATGCTGCCCGCCTTGCTGCACGAAGCCCTGCAACCCAACCCCAAAACGACCAGACGCTGAGGACCCGGTGGCACCAACAAAACGGCCTGACCATCCGAAGACAGGCAGGCCGTTGTAGTGGGCAGACCGGGGTCAGTTGTTCCAGCGGCGCAGCACCAGGCTGGCGTTGGTGCCCCCAAAACCGAAGCTGTTGGAGAGCACCGTGTTCAACACAGCATCTCGCGTCTGCGTGACCAGGGGCATGGCATCCAGCGCCGGGTCGGGCGTTTCCACATTGGCCGAGCCTGCGATGAAACCCTTGTTCAGCATGATCATGCAGTAGATCGCCTCTTGTACGCCCGTCGCGCCCAGCGAGTGGCCGGTCAACGACTTGGTGGACGAGAACGGTGGCACCTTGTCGCCAAACAGCGCCTTCATGGCGCGCACTTCCTGCATGTCGCCCACGGGCGTGGACGTGCCATGGGTATTGATGTAGTCGATGGGGGCATCGAGCCCTTCCATCGCCTGCTGCATGCAGGCAATGGCGCCGTCGCCGGACGGTGCGACCATGTCTTCGCCGTCGCTGGTGGCGCCAAAGCCCACCACTTCAGCCAGGATGGTGGCGCCACGGGCAAGGGCATGCTCCAGGCTCTCCATCACCACAGCACCGCCGCCGCCCGCGATCACAAAACCATCGCGGTTGGCGTCATAGGCGCGCGAGGCTTTCTCAGGCGTGTCGTTGTACTTGCTGGACATCGCGCCCATGCCGTCAAACAGCAGCGACATGCCCCAGGACAGCTCTTCGCCACCACCGGCAAACATCACGTCCTGCACGCCCCAGGCAATCTGCTGCGCCGCAGCGCCAATGCAGTGGGCCGACGTGGAGCAGGCCGAGGTGATGGAATAGTTGATGCCCTTGACCTTGAAGTTGGTGGCCAGGCACGCAGACACGGTAGAACTCATGCACCGCGTGACCTGATAAGGCCCCACCCGGCGAATACCCTTTTCGCGCAGCGTGTCGGCCGCTTCAATCTGGTTGGCGGGCGAACCACCGCCCGAGCCCATGATGAGGCCGGTGCGCGGGTGGCTCACCTGCTCAGGCGTGAGACCCGCCTGGGCAATGGCGTCTTCGAGCGCGATCTGCGCATAGGCCGCCGCATCACCCATGAAACGCAGCTGCTTGCGGTCGATGCGCGCTTCGATGTCGATGTCAGGGGCGCCGCCCACCTGGCTGCGCAGGCCCAGTTCCTTGAACTTCTCCACGGCCTTGATGCCGCTTTGACCTGCGCGCAGCGAGGCCTCCACGCTGGCCAGGTCGTTGCCAATGCACGAGACAATGCCCGCGCCGGTGATGACTACGCGCTTTTTGGTGGTCATGCTGCGTCCTTGCCGTCTTCCTCGCGCTTGAACAAGCCCACACGCAGGTCGTTGGCTACATAGATTTCCTTGCCATCGGCCAGCAAACGGGCATCGCCGATGGCCATGACCAGCTTGCGCTTGATGACGCGCTTGATGTCGATTTCGTAGGTGACGAGTTTCACATCCGGGCCCACTTCGCCGGTGAACTTGACTTCGCCCGCACCCAGCGCTCGGCCGCGGCCTGGCAATTGCAGCCAGGTCAGATAAAACCCGATGAGCTGCCACATGGCATCGAGCCCCAGGCAGCCCGGCATGACCGGGTCACCCTGGAAGTGGCAGGCAAAAAACCAGAGGTCGGGTCGCACGTCGAGTTCGGCACGGATCTTCCCCAGCCCGTGCGCGCCACCATCACTGTCGATGTGGGTGATGCGGTCAAACATCAGCATGGGTGGCAGCGGCAGACGCCCGCTGTCAGCGCCGAACAGCCGGCCCTCGCCCGAGGCGATCAGTTGTTCGTAGGAAAAGGAATCTGCCATTTTCAGTCGTGCTCCAGAACAGCGGCTTGGCCGCCTCAAATCATCGTTGTACGCAATGCAAGCCCCCGCGTGCGGGCCTCTATTATCAAGGCATAGGGAGCCGCCTCTAAAGAATGACCTGTCAGCCCATCCGCGCAGCCGGGCAAAACCTGACCTGGATCAAGGCGCGCGCACCGTGCGGCCGCGCTGGGCGACCGTGGCGAGCGCCAGCACCAACGCCCCCAGCATCCACAGCGGCGCAAGCCCCCAGCGCGACACCCACCAGGCATACGGAGTGATCGCCCAGCCGCTTTGCGCGTCCACGCCGCGCCCCTGTACCTCGCCCTTGAGTACGCCCCGGGTGTAGCGCGCCAACTGGTGCGTCACCACACCCCGGTGGTCGATGATGACAGTGGCGCCGGTGTTGGTGGCGCGCACCATGGGGCGCTCGAACTCCAGGGCGCGCATGCGGCTGATGTGCAGGTGTTGGTCAATGGCCAGCGTGTCGCCAAACCAGCCGATGTTGCTGAAGTTGACAAACACGGTGGGCGCTTGCGCAGGGTTGATAAAACGCGCCCCCAGCTCCTCGCCAAACAAGTCTTCGTAGCAAATGTTGGGGGCAATGCGCTGCCCGGCCCAGGCAAAGGACGCCTGGCCCACGGTGCCCCGGTTGAAGTCGCCGAGCGGGATGTTCATCATGGCGGTGAACCACCTGAAGAACGGCGGAATGAATTCGCCAAACGGCACCAGGTGGTGCTTGTCGTAACGGTAGGGTTCCGCCCGGGTGGAGGCACTCAGGCCCAGCACCGAATTGGTGTAGCCCTGCGTTTCATCCCCCAGCGGGATACCCAACAAGGCCGCCTGGGGGCCTTGGGCGTAGCGCTGCTCAATGCCTTCCAGGTAGCCGGGAATCAGCTGCTGGGGCAGCAACGGAATCGCCGTTTCTGGCGCCACCACCAGATCGGCCGTGGCATCTCGCAGGGCTTGTGCATACCACTTCAGCGCCACTGGCACACCGCTGCCCGACTGGAACTTCTCGTCCTGCGGGATGTTGCCTTGCAGCAGCTCCAGACTCAGGGAAGGCGCCGGGCGCTGCGACGGTGTGTAGCAAAGATTGACCGCACAAAAGCGGTCCGCCGTGGCCGCAGCCAGCACGCCTGCGCCTGCCAGCAACACCACCCACAGGCGCCCGGTGCGAAGGTCGGGGCGACGCACCTGCACGGCGAACATCGCCAGCATGGCGGCCACGGCCCCTATGCCATAGACGCCCACATGGCGCGCCAGCGCGGCGAACGGGCCATCCACATGCGCATAACCGCCAGCGCCCCAGGGAAATCCGGTCCACCAAATGCCACGCGCCAGCTCAGCCACCAACCAGAGCGCTCCGAAAAGAAGAGCACTCAATGCTTTATTGATGGGCGCAAGGCGGCAAAACAATGCCAATGCCGCCGCATAGTAGCTGGCCAGGAACGCCGCCAGCCCCAACACAGCGGCCACGGCCAGCGGTGCTGACAAGCCGCCGTAGGTGTGCATCGAAATGAACAACCACCAGAAAGTGCCCGCCAGCCATGCCGTGGCAAAGACGCCGCCGACGAGCGCGCCGCGTTGCCACGGGATAGCCACACCCACCTCCGGCCGCAACAGCCAGGCCAGAGCGGCCATGGAGACCAGCTGCAGCCACCACAGAGGCTCACCGCTCCACGGCCAGGCCAACGAAGCCGCTTGCGCCAGTCCGGCAGCCAAGGCAAGCAGCATCTGCAGGGGCCAACCCGGCATCGGAGAGACCCGCGGCATCAATCGGCGGCGCTTGTTTCTTGGACCTTGGACACCTTGAACCAACGCACGGCACCCCCTTTGGTGTGCAGCACGACAAAGTGCAGGCCACACAATTGCAGGTGCTCGCCCCGCTTGGGCACATGGCCCATCTCATGGGCAATCAAGCCGCCGATGGTGTCAAAGCTCGCGCCAGGGTCGCTGCCCTGGATCTGTGCATCAAAGGCCTCGGAAACCCGCTCAACCGACGTGTCGCCACTCACCCGGTAGGTGCGATCAGCCAGTCCAAAGATATCGCCATCGTCTTCGGGAATGTCAAACTCGTCCTCGATCTCACCCACGATCTGTTCGAGCACGTCCTCAATGGTGATGAGCCCCGCCACACGACCAAACTCGTCAATCACGATGGCCAGGTGATTGCGGTTGCCCCGGAATTCGCGCAGCAAGTCATTCAGCCCTTTGCTTTCAGGCACAAACGCCGCAGGTCGCAGCAGGGCACGGATATTCAGCTCAGGAGCCCGCTGCAGCTTGAGCAGGTCCTTGGCCATCAGGATGCCAATGATGTTCTCGCGCTCGCCCTGGTACACCGGGAACCGCGAATGTGCGGTATTGATGACGAGGTGCAAAAGCTCATCGAATGGGGCCTCGATGTTGACGAGGTCCATGCGGGGCGCCGCCACCATCACGTCGCCCGCCGTCATGTCAGCCATGCGGATGACACGCTCCAGCATCACGCGCGACTCGGCGCCAATGACTTCGTTGTCTTCGGCCTCTGCCAGGGCTTCGATGAGTTCTTCCGTAGAGTCTGGCCCAGGGTGGATGAACTCGGCCACTTTCTGCAGGAAGGTGCGCTTGTCCTCCCTTTCGGGCGGGCGCCCGGGGTGCGCGGGGTGCGGGTCAGACACTGTCTGGAGTGCAGGACGTGCGGTAGTGGATCAAGGCCCCTAGGATAGCGGATTGTCGTGACAACCGGCCGCAACAAGCGTCACGGCTTCGTCATTTCACTCGGCTGACTGGTGGCGGGCGTGCTGCACGCCGCTGCGCACTTCCTGCACACTGGCCAGAAAGTCCCAAAACTGCTTGGCCTGCTTTTTGAGCTGGTAGTCCACCTCGGCGAACTGCTGCTCCACGATCTCGGTCATGCGGGTGTCCAGGCTGGCGGGAGGAATCTGCAGGTAGGCCTCGGACTCCGACCCGTCACGGCGCACCGTGGCACCAGCGTTGCGCGCGATCTTGAGCATGGCCGTGTTTTCAGACAACGCATGGATGAACACCATGTTCACGCCTTCGTTGCGGGCGTGCATCACGGCACGCTCGAACAAGCGCGCTCCAAACCCGCGGCCCCGGGCTTGCTTGAGCACCGACACGCCGAACTCGGCACAGTGCTTGTATTCGGGGTGCTCCGAAAAGGCCAGATGGGCCATCGCGATCAGTTCGAGCCGGCGGTTGTAGATGCCAAAAATCTCATCCCGGTCAAAGTTGAGCTGTTCGGCATAGCGGCGAATCTGCTCGTCATTGGCGGCGTACCCAAACCGCAGATAACGGTCTGCCGGTTCAAGTTGGAGCAAATGCTGGGTGATCCGCTCGCGGTAAGAAGGACCCAGGGCGCGGATGGGAACCATCATGGGCACCTCCTGCTTGATGCGAATTTCATGGACGGACGGGTGGCCCGTCACCGGGCGCAACATGTCCCGACCTGCGTGCCAGGATGCCTTGAGCCAGTCTTTGGTTGCGATCATGGCGCTTACTTTAAGGGTTTTCCCTGATCATTTCCAGCGAAATTTGCTGCGCTGCAACAAAATAGTGAGCCAACCCAATATCCCATTAAAACGGCATATTGCGCATTCAACATCTATATTTATAGCTATATATTCAATAGCAACAAAGTCGCAAATGCTGCCAGTGCCGTCGCCATGGCGACTGGCAAAGCGACTGTTTTGCAAGGTCGGCCCCGCCCGCTGCCTCCCTGCCCCAAAGCGTATAGCGGACCGGCAGTGGCAGCAACACTTCCGCCCCGATGAAAACCCGCAGAAGAGCCCTCAGCGCGCGGGCCTTGCACCGTGCTCAACACGGTCGGCGCACAGCGCCGTCACACGGGCACGGCCGTGGTCGCCTTCACGCGGTCGAGCACAAAACTGGTCTTGCAGTCCTGCACGCTGGGGTGCTTGAGCAGCGTGTCCATAATGAAGCGGCTGTAGTGCGCCATGTCGGCCACCACCACACGCAGCAAGTAGTCCATCTCGCCCGTGAGCGAGGCGCACTCCACCACCTCGGGCCAGGTCTGTACGCTCGCACGGAACAGGTCCATGGGATTGCGTTTGTGGCTTTCGGTGTGTTTTTCAAGCCGCACGTTGAGATACGCCGTCAGCCCCAGGCCCACCGCTTCGGGCTGCACCAGGGCCACGTAGCGGTGGATCACGCCGTTGTCTTCCAGCCGCTTGACGCGGCGCAGCACCGCGCTGGGCGACAGGCCCACCTGTTCTCCGATGACGTCGTACGTCTCGCGGCCGTTGTCCTGCAGGCGGCGCAGGATGGCGCAGTCCAGCTTGTCGAGTGCGTCAAAGGCTTTCATAGCGCAGGATTTTATGGAATCCAGGACTTTTGCGCTCAACAAGCTGAGGGCACGGGTATGTCCCGATAGTGACACCGGCCACCTCCAAGAAAAATTAACTCCGCAAAAACGAACGATCGTTCTTTTTTGCGGAGCATAAAAATCACACCAATGGAGACAAACACATGACCGGATTTTTCAGCCGCTTTCTGCGGCGACTGGTGCTGGCAGCGACTGCGGGGTTGCTGCTGATGGGCGTGGGCGCGCAAGCGCAAACGGGCTACACACAAACACGTTACCCCGTCGTGCTCGTGCACGGCCTGTTTGGCTTTGACTCGGCCTTGGGCGTCGACTATTTCTACGGCATCCCCGACGCACTGCGCCAGGGCGGCGCCAAGGTCTACGTCGCCCAGGTCTCGGCCGCCAACAGCACCGAGGTGCGCGGCGAGCAATTGCTGGCACAGGTCAAGACCATCCTGGCGCTGACCGGGGCCCCCAAGGTCAACCTGGTGGGCCATTCGCACGGTGGCCCCACCACCCGCTATGTGGCGGGCGTGGCGCCGCAGCTGGTGGCATCGGTCACCTCGATTGGCGGCGTCAACCGGGGTTCGCGCGTGGCCGACATCCTGCGCGGCGTTGCGCCTGCAGGCTCGGTGTCTGAAGCCGTCGCCAGCGCCGCCGCCAAGGCGCTGGTGGGCCTGATCAACCTGACCTCCGGCGGTACCGGCCTTCCCCAGATGCCCACGGCGGCGCTGGACTCGCTGACCACGGCGGGCTCGGCCAAGTTCAACAGCCGCTTTCCGCAAGGCGTGCCCACCTCCGGCTGCGGCAGCGGCGCCGAGCTGGTGAACGGTGTGCGCTACTACTCCTGGACCGGCACCCTGCCCCTGACCAACGTGCTCGATGCCAGCGACGCCCTGCTGGCCACGCTGAGCCTGACCTTTGGCGAAGCCAACGATGGCTTGGTGTCGGCCTGCTCGTCGCGCCTGGGCAAACACCTGGGCGACTACCGCCAGAACCATCTGGACGAGGTCAACCAGCTGCTCGGCCTGCGCGACTGGTTCTCCACCGACCCGGTGACGCTGTACCGCCAGCACGCCAACCGCCTCAAGCTGCAGGGCCTGTAAGCCATGACGACGCGCTCCCGTGCCTGGACAGTCGCCGCCTTGGCCCTCACCACGGCCGCCGTGGTGTGGTGGCTGGGCAGCCCCGCGTGGTCCGGGGCGGGAGACGAAAACCAGAAACTGGCGGGGGCGGCCACCGCGTCCTCCAGCGCTCTGGGCCTGCCACCGTCCGCGCAGGGCACGGACACCAGTTTCTTCGCCCGCCGCCGAGTCAGCAGCGCTGACGGCACGGCCGACCCACTGCTGGTGGATGGCCTGCGCGACACACTGGAAGCCTTGCTGATGGAAGCAGGCGACACCCGTGACCCGGCTGCGCTCAAACAGCGACTGGCTGCACTGGTGGGCCACCATTTCCCCGCCGCCCTGGCCACGCGTGCGCTGGCACTGGCCGAGCGCTACGTGGACTACCGCGTGGCCCTGGGCAGCTTGCGCGCGCCGCAGGACCTGACCGATCCACGCGCACTGCGCGATGCCCTGGAGGCACGCCACAAGGTCCGCCTGCAGTTTTTTGACGACACCGAATACGACGCCCTGTTTGCCCGCGAGGCAGACCTGGACCGCTACACCCTGGCGCGCCTGGAGATCGCACGCAACGCCCAGCTCACCCCCGAGCAGAGCGCTCAGGCCCTGCAGGCCGCAGACAACGAACTCCCCAAAGAGCGCCGCGCCGAACGCAGTGCAGCCACCGAACACATGGTGGCCGCAGCACAAACCGCCGCCTTCAATGCCAGCAATGCCGACGAGCGCGCCCGCTATGCAGCGCGCAGCACGCAATACGGCGAGGCCGCCGCCCAGGCCATGGCGCAACTGGACCAGAACGAGCAGCAGTGGAACCAACGGCTGGACCAGTACAGCCAAGCGCGTGCGCAACAAGGCGAAGGCGCTGGGCTGCAGCAACTGCGCCAACAGCTTTTCACCCCTGAAGAGCTGCAGCGCATTGACGCAGCCCTGGCCCTGCGCGCGCTCAGCACCCGCACACCAGGCTCCTGAGCGGGGATGCAGGTCGGGGGCGATACAACCGCCCCGAGCGCTGCCAACCTGCATCGCAATTTGATAATTCGCAAGATTCCTGCAAATCAAAGGCCAAAGCCTCTTGATTTCGCCAGAAACATGAGGCACGGCGCGCCTACAGTCCATGACATTCATCAACGAATGCCGGAGACACCCCATGAACGCCGCCCTGCCGCAAACAGCTAGCACCCAGATCGAAGCCTGGGACAACCCCATGGGCCTGATGGGCTTCGAATTCGTCGAATTCACCTCGCCCCAGCCCGGCGTGCTGGAGGCGGTGTTTGAAAAGCTCGGCTTCACCCTGGTCGCCAAGCACCGCTCCAAAGATGTGGTGCTGTACCGCCAGAACGGCATCAACTTCATCCTCAACCGCGAACCCCACAGCCAGGCCGCCTACTTTGGCGCCGAGCACGGCCCGTCGGCCTGCGGCCTGGCTTTTCGTGTGAAAGACGCGCACAAGGCCTACAACCGCGCGCTGGAACTCGGTGCCCAGCCCATCGAAATCCCCACCGGCCCCATGGAACTGCGCCTGCCCGCCATCAAGGGCATTGGCGGCGCGCCGCTGTATTTGATCGACCGGTTTGAAGACGGCAAGTCCATCTACGACATCGACTTCGAATTCATCGAAGGCGTGGACCGCCGTCCCGTGGGCCACGGCCTGAACCTCATCGACCACCTGACGCACAACGTGTACCGAGGCCGCATGGGCTTCTGGGCCAACTTCTACGAAAAACTGTTTGGCTTCCGCGAAATCCGCTACTTCGACATCCAGGGCGAGTACACGGGCCTCACGTCCAAGGCCATGACCGCGCCAGACGGCAAAATCCGCATCCCGCTCAACGAAGAGTCCAAACAAGGCGGCGGCCAGATCGAAGAGTTCTTGATGCAGTTCAACGGCGAAGGCATCCAGCACATCGCACTGATCTGCGACAACCTGATGGAGGTGGTGGACAAGCTGGGCATGGCCGGTGTGCAGCTGGCCACGGCGCCCAACGATGTCTATTACGAGATGCTGGACACCCGCCTGCCCGGCCACGGCCAGCCCCTGCCCGAGCTGCAGTCGCGCGGCATTCTGCTGGACGGCACCACGGCCGACGGCACGCCGCGGCTGCTGCTGCAGATCTTCTCCACGCCCATGCTGGGCCCGGTGTTCTTTGAATTCATCCAGCGCGAAGGCGACTACCGCGACGGATTTGGCGAGGGCAACTTCAAGGCACTGTTCGAATCGCTGGAGCGCGACCAGATCCGCCGTGGCGTGCTGAACACATAAGACATCAGACATCTAGGGTTAACCCTGAACAAATACCTATACTGCGCGCTCCCCGGAACTCAAAAGGATCCCGATGTCGCTCCATAGCAAACTGTTCAGCATCCTTCTGGCCGGCGCGGCCACTGCCGCCCTGGCACAGAACCCGTCTGCCCCCCTCACCATCGTGGTGCCCTACCCCGCTGGCGGCCCGCTGGACATCTCGGCCCGCATCGTGGCCGAAGGTGCCGCCAGCCAGCTTGGCCCCATTGCGGTGGAGAACAAGCCAGGGGCTGGCGGTGGCACTGGCGCTGACCAGGTGGCGAAGGCCCCCAAAACCAGCAACCAGTTGCTGATGGGCGCGGTGGCCACCCACGCGGTGAACCCTTGGCTGTACAAAAACGTCCCCTACAACGCCATCAAAGACTTCAAACCCATCGCACTCGTGGCCCGAACGCCCAACGTACTGGTGGTGAACGCGGCGCAGGCCGCCAAACTGGGCATCAAGACCACGCCCGACCTGGTGCAGTACCTCAAGAAGAACCCCGACCAGGCCAAGTACGGCTCGGGCGGCAACGGCAGCATCGGGCACATCTCGGCCGAGATGTTCAAGTCGCTCACCAACACCAAGATGGGCCACACGCCGTTTCAGGGCTCCAAGCCCGCGCTGACGGCGCTGGAATCCGGCCAGGTGCTGATGGTGTTCGACAACCTGGCTTCGGCGCTGCCTCAGATCCAGTCGGGCAAGCTGCTGGCGCTGGGCGTGACCACTTTGAACCGCAACGAGGCGCTGCCCAACGTGCCCAGCATCAACGACAGCGTGCAGGGCTTCAACGTGTCCACCTGGTTTGGGCTGTTCGCACCCGCGTCGCTGCCCGATGCGGACGCACGCCGCTACGCCACGGCGCTCTCGGCGGCCATGCACTCGCCTGTCGGCAAGGAGAAGTTCAAAAAGATGGGCATCACGCCCGAAGAGCTGACGCTCGACGGGTTTGCGCAGTTTGTGCGCTCGGAAAACAGCAAGTACGAATTTCTGATCCGGGCCGCAAAAATCAAGATCGATTAGCCGCCGCGTGGGCAGTTGCGCACCACGGTCACGGTGCGCGGACCATGGCGGCAAAGGAGAAAAAAATGGGACAAGCCCCTGTCGTCTATGGCCAATCCACCCGCCCACCCCGGGGCGATTACTCGCGTGCCAGCGAGGACTACACCTGCCCGCAGGACTACGCGGCCTACACCGCCGCCGACCACGACACCTACCGGCGCCTGTATGAGCGCCAGCGCGCGCTGCTACCCGGCCTGGCGAGCCAGGCGTTCATCGACGCCCTGCCCTCACTGGGCGCGAGCGACCGCATTCCGCGTTTTGAGGAGGTGAACGAGCGCCTGTACAAGGCCACAGGCTGGGAGCTGGTGGGCGTGCCCGGCCTGATCCCCGAAGTGCCCTTTTTTACCTTGCTGGCCAACCGCCAATTCCCGGTGACGGACTGGATCCGCAAGCCCGAAGAGTTCGAGTACATCGTCGAGCCCGACATCTTTCACGACCTGTTCGGCCATGTGCCGCTGCTGTTCAACCCGGTGTTTGCCGACTATGTGCAGCGCTATGGCCAGGGCGGGCTGAAGGCGCAGGGGCTGGGGTCGTGCGAGATGCTGAGCCGCTTGTACTGGTACACGATCGAGTTCGGCCTGATCCGCGAGGCGGGGGAGCTGCGGGCGTATGGCGCCGGCATTTTGAGTTCGTCGGGCGAACTGGCGTACTCGGTGCAGAGCCCCGAGCCGCAGCGCAGACCGCTTCAGCTGGAGCGCACCATGCGCACGCGCTACAAGATCGATACGTACCAGCAAACGTATTTTGTGATCGACAGTTTTGAGCAGCTGTTTGAGATGACGGCGGCGGACTTTGCGCCGATTTATGAGCGGTTGCAGGGGCTGCCGGAGTTTGCTGCGGATGAGCGGGATGTGGTGACGGCTTGATTTTTGAATGAAATAGGGCTGTGGCGCTTATATAAAAAGCGCCAGTAGCTATTATTTTTGTAGTATTTCGGTATCCATAACCGTTCGGTCTGAGCTTGTCGAAGCTGTGCGCTCACCCGACCGCATGCTTGGCTTCAGGGCGGAGGCCGAGGTGTGCGCCCGGCGGCGCAGTGGCTTTCTTTTGCTTCGCCAAAAGAAAGCCACCAAAGAAAAGGCGACCCTACACGCTGCGTCCCCACACGCCCTTGCGGGCGCGAGGGTAAACCTGCGGTGCTCGCGTCCAGCGGGGTCTCGCTCGAACTCGCTGCGCTCAGACAATCGCGAGCCCTGATCCGCTGGCCCCTGCGCTCCTCGGCGCATCCTGAAGGGAACCCGGGGGATCAGACATCCGCTCGGGCCATTGCTTCGCTGCGCTGCGCTCGGCCCCGTTTCGCGGGCGCAAGCGCTTAGCGCTGCGCAGCCTAGGCCGAGCGGAGCGATGGCCCGTGTGGATGTTTGGCTGTTCGGCTCCCCACCCCTGCTGGCTGCGCCTGCGGCGGGGCGGTTGCGGGGTGAGCATGGGCGTCGAAGCGCCCATGCCTCGTTGTCTAGCTCGCCGTGGCTGTTTGAACGTAGCGCGCAGCGCGAAGTGAGTTCCACGGCGCACCCCGCAACCGCCCCGTCGCAGGTCGCCCCGTAACGAAGCGAAGGGGTCGCAGACTGGGGGTCGCCTTTTCTTTGGTGACTTTCTTTTGGCGAAGCAAAAGAAAGTTACTCGCAAGCCGGGCGACTCCCGGCCTCCGCCCTCAACCCAAGCACTCTGACCCGACCAGCACGCCCAAGCTTCGACAGGCTCAGCCCGAACGGGTGAGGGCACGCACTGACTTCGACAAGCTCAGCCCGAACGGATTGGGGTGGGCGCCCTGGCTCCGGCAGGCCCAGCCCGGACGGTACTGTGGAAATCAGAGCGCTATCTAAAAAATAGCTACCAGCGCTTCATGGACATGCGCTAGAGGCCAAAACAAGCAAAAACTAAGCTCGACCTATCTCTTCGAGACAATCCTTCATCACCCCCGCATCCAACGCCATCTGCACATGCGCCACCCCCTCCACCAACCGGTTATCGGCCCCCGCCAACGCCGCCGTGGTCGCAGGGAACACGATGTTGTCGCAGTTGGAATACCAGCACGTAAACAACGCCGCCCGCCCCGCTGGCTCGGCCCGCTGCAGCGCCACCACCCAGTCCCCGGCCAGACTCATCTGCCGCCCGTTCACCGCCCGGCTGAAGCGCCCCAGCCATGTACCGCCATGCGGCGTGCCCAGCGTCAGCACCCGGTGCACACGGCCATCTGCCTGGTGCGCCCGCAGCCACGCCCGCACCGCCAGCCCGCCCATGCTGTGGCACAACAACACCGGCGCCTGCCCGGTGGCTGCCGTCACCCTGCGCACAGCGTCTTCGATGATGTCCGCGTACTCGTCAATCGAGCCCATCACCGGCTCCAGATTCACCGCCACATAGGCATGGCCCCGGGCGTGCAAATGGGCAAACCACGGCAGCCACAAGCCGCGGTTGCACATGAAGCCATGCACCAGCACCACGCCGCGTTTCCCCGTGGCCTGCGCGGGCAGCCAGTCGGGGGTGGACTGGTGGCGAAACGGCTGGCGCCAACAAAAAACCAGCAAAGCCACCCATACCTCGGCCCACCAGGCGCTTATCACCTGCAACTGACGTGCACGGGGCGCTGCGTCGGCGCGGTTGGTGAGGTGCATCAGCACAAACTCCACCGCCATCACCATCAGGTAAATACCCAGCGGCAACAACGCTCCCAGCACGGCGTGCCAAGGCGATTGGGGCCACTGCCACATCAACCACGCGGCCATGACCAGCAGGATGCACAGGAGAAGGATTCGTTGCCAGCGCGCGATCATGATGGTGGTGATGGGCAGATGTTGTAATTGACCAGACGCATTGTGCGGTCTGACCACAGCCCGACACCGCAGAACGCAGAAAGGACCCCGCCCCATGGATGCCGCCCAGACCATCCGCGATGCCATTGCCGACGTGACCGCCCAGCGCCTGCACCGCACGGGCGATCCGGCGCTGGGGCGGCTGTGGGCAGCGTCAAAAGCCTGCAGGCGCGGCGCTTTCGGGGCACCTACGCGGACCTGATGGGCTCGCCCTCGTTCGGGCCCGCAGCGCAGTTCTTTCTGGAAGAGCTGTACAGCGACACCGACTACACCGACCGCGACCTGCAGTTTGGGCGCATTGCGGGCACGCTGCAAACCATGTTCCCCCAACCGGTGGTGAACACCGCTGTGGCCCTGGCCGTGCTGCACGCGCAGACCGAAGGGCTGGACCAGGACATGGGCCGCGCGTGGCTGGCGCATGAAGCCGACGCAACGAGCGACGCCGCCCGATACACCGCCGCCTGGCGCGCCGTGGGCCAGCGCCATGCGCGCCAGGAGCAGCTCAAACGGGTGCTGGCCATGGGCACCGACCTGGCGCGCCTTACGCGCACGCCCGGCCTGCGGATGATGCTGCGCATGATGCGCGGCCCGGCGAACGCCGCTGGCATGGGCGCGCTGCAGAAGTTTCTGGAGGCGGGCTTTGACACCTTCGGCCAGCTCGCACGCCAGCGCGGCGGGGTGGAGCAGTTCCTGGCCACCATCGAGCAGCGTGAGCGGGCACTGATGGACCAATTGTTCGACGCCGATCCTGTCACCTGCGGGACCCAACTCATAAACACACTAGGACAAGCCCGATAGCCCGTTGCCCGCCCGCCTTCCACAATCTGTGCCCACCTATCAATGGCATTTGGCGAGCACAAGGAATCAAGCGCATGGAAAAGATCTGGCTCAAGAGCTACCCCCCGGGCGTCCCGCATGAGGTGAAGCCCGAGCAATACCGCTCTGTGGCCCACCTGCTGGAAGAGTCGTTCCGCAAACACGCATCGAGCCCGTTCTCGGTCTGCATGGACCAGTGGATGACCTACGGCGAGCTGGAACGCCGCTCGGCCGCACTGGGCGCCTACCTGCAAAGCCTGGGGCTGGAGCCTGGTGCGCGCGTGGCCATCATGCTGCCCAACATTCCGCAGTTTGGCGTGACCATGGCCGCCGTGCTGCGCGCGGGTTACACCTGCGTCAACGTGAACCCGTTGTACACAGCCCGCGAGCTGCAGCACCAGCTCAAGGATTCGGGCGCCACGGCCATCGTGATCCTGGAGAACTTTGCCCACACGCTGGCCGATGTCATTGACCACACGGCCGTCAAGCAGGTGGTGATGGCATCCATGGGCGACCTGCTGGGCTTCTGGTTCGGCAAATGGATCACCTTTGCCGTGCGCCACCTGGCCAAGATGGTGCCCGCCTATGACCTGCCGCTGTCGAACGGCCGCAAGGTCGTCACCTTCAAGAAGGCGCTGTCGCTGGGCGAGCACAAGTCGCTGGCGCCCAGCCAGGCCACGCTCGACTCGGTTGCCTTCCTGCAGTACACGGGCGGCACCACGGGCCTGTCCAAGGGCGCGGTGCTCACCCACCGCAACATCGTGGCCGCCACGCTGCAGGCCGAGGCCTGGTTCACGCCCGCGCTGTCCAAGGTGGGCGACCTCTCCAAGGCCAACAGCATTGCCGCGCTGCCGCTGTACCACATCTTCGCGCTCACGCTGTGCCTGCTGGCCATCCGCCAGGGCTCCAGCCTCACGCTGATCCCCAACCCGCGCGACATTCCCAAGTTCATTGCCGAACTCAAAAAACGCCCCTTCCACATGCTGCCTGCGGTGAACACGCTGTTCAACGCGCTGCTGCAAAACCCGCAGTTCAAGACGCTGGACTTCTCGCACCTGTGCGTGTCACAGGCCGGGGGCATGGCGGCCAGCGAGGGCACGGCCAAGCAGTGGCAGAAAGTGACCGGCAGCACCATGATCGAAGGCTGGGGCATGAGCGAGACCTGCGCCATCGGCACCAACAACCCCGTGACCAACACCGAGTTCAGCGGCACCATCGGCCTGCCGCTGCCGGGCATCGACATTGCCATCAAGGACGACGAAGGCAACAGCCTGCCCCAGGGCGAATCGGGCGAGATCTGCATCCGCGGCCCCAATGTGATGGTGGGTTACTACAACCAGCCCGAAGAGAACGCCAAAGCTTTCACGCCCGACGGCTTCATGCGCACGGGCGACATCGGCATCATGGACGCGGCTGGCTACACCCGCATCATCGACCGCAAGAAGGACATGATCCTGGTGAGCGGCTTCAACGTGTTCCCCAACGAGCTGGAGCAGGTCATCAGCCTGTGCCCCGGCGTGGTGGAATGTGCGGCCATTGGCATCCCCGACGAGAAGCAGGGCGAGGCCATCAAGGTGTTCATCATCAAGAACGACCCGGCCCTGACCGAGGACGAAGTGGCCAACTACTGCCACCAGAACCTCACCGGCTACAAGCGCCCCAAGTACATCGAGTTCCGCGACGAGTTGCCCAAGAGCAATGTGGGCAAGATCCTGCGGCGCGAGTTGCGCACACAAAAATAGGCGCCAACTGCGCCCCCTTCCTCTTCCCCGCGGCGAGGGGAAGGGGTCAAGGGCTGCTCTTTGCGGGTTTTGGAGGGCGTTGCGGCCCGCCGTGCTGCGGTACGCTGCCAACAGCCTTTGACCGCACAGCAACCATCTTTTCCCATGCCCACCCGCCCAGCGCCCCACGATCTCCTGCCCCGCGAAATCACCGTTCTCGAACGCGGCTGGCTGTCGGCCAACAACGTCCTCTTCATCGGCCAACACGACACCGCCATCGTGGACACCGGCTACTGCAGCCACGCCACGCAGACTGTGGCCCTGGTGCAGGATGCGCTTGCGGGCCGCGCGCTGGATCGCATCCTCAACACCCATCTGCACAGCGACCACTGCGGCGGCAACGCGGCGTTGCAAAAGGCCTGGCCCGGCGTGCTCACCGCCATTCCGCCCGGCCAGGCGGACCATGTGCGCCAGTGGGACGCCTACGCGCTGAGCTACACCCCCACAGGCCAAGAGTGCCCGCCTTTTCGGGCCGACACCCTTCTGCTGCCCGGCTCTTGTGTGCTGCTGGGCGACAAGCCCTGGCAGGTGCATGCTGCGCCGGGGCACGACCCGCACTCGGTGGTGCTGTTCGAACCCCAGGGCCGCGTGCTGATCTCGGCCGACGCGCTGTGGGAGAACGGGTTTGGCGTGGTCTTCCCCGAACTGGAGGGTGAAGATGCCTTTGCCGAGGTCGCCGCCACGCTGGATGTGATCGAAAAGCTGGCGCCGCAGGTGGTGATACCGGGCCACGGGCCGGTTTTCGCCGATGCCCCCCGCGCCATCGACGGCGCCCGCCGCCGGCTGGACGGCTTTGTACGCAATCCCGGCAAACACGCGCTCTACGCGGCCAAGGTGCTGCTCAAATACAAGCTGCTGGAATGGCAGCAGATCAGCCTGCCTGACCTCACATCGTGGGCGCAGGCCACACCATATTTCGGCATGCTGCGCGAGCGGCACTTTGCAGGGCAGACCGAGACGCAATGGTTGCAAAGCCTGGCGGATGAACTGGTGCGGTCTGGCGCCGCCGTGCGCCAGGGCGAGCTGCTGCACAACGTGTGAGGCCGTCACCCAGGCGCAGCGGTGTGCCCCGGCTAACTGCGCACCCTCGCTGCGGCCCAGCCGGCAACGGCAAGGGTGCTGTGCCCCTCTGGCGGAAGGCGCCACAGCGCATCAGGGCGACCCCGTCAGTGCTTGTGTTGATTGCCGCAACCCGTCACATGGTTCTTGCTGCTGGACATGCACTGGTAAAACGACTTCTTGTTGCCCGATGACCCCTGGCAGTCCGACACGCTGTATTTGCCCTTGTTTTCTCTGATTTGGGGCGCGGCAGAATCAAAAGCGGCCTGCGTCATGTAGCCATCGCGCACGTTCTTCTGGCCCACTTCCAACATCAGGTCCGCCTGGTAGTGGATGTTGTCCACGGCGGTGGCGCAGTTGAGTGGCACCTGCTTGCTGTCCACCGTGCCCAGCGCCTTCTTGAGCCCATCACCAAATTCCTCCACATCCTTGGAGACCTTTTTGGTGCCGTCCGGGTTGTACTGCTGCGCGCCCTTGGCGCTGGCGCCCTTGCTGCCGGATGCTCCGCCGCTGCCACTGCCGTTGTTGCTTTGCAGCTTCAGAGGCTCGGTATCCTGCTTGGCTGGTGGGGGCTGTGACCCGTAATGGGTCTTGCCGTCGGCATCGACCCATTTGTACACAGGTTGCGCCTGGACGCCAACGCCCCACGCCACCACCAAGGCCGCACAGGCCATCCACGCCAGCTTCTTCATGACATCCCCCTCATTTTTATAAGAATGCGCTTGAGCGCTTATACATAAAGCGTCAAAAGCTCTTCTATTTATAGCAAATCACTCTCGCTGAACGGACTCTGCCGCTGACTCAGGGCAAGTCCTTGTTCACCTCGGGCAACGCCGCGTCGCGCGGGCCGATGGTGCCCAGGCGGCTCTTGAGGGACTGGGGCAGGCCGGTGAGCATGGCCGCGTAGTTGGTGGTGTTGGACAGCACCTTCTTCACATAGTCGCGCGTCTCGGCAAAGGGCACGTTTTCGGCCCAGATGGCGGCGTCCAGCACGGGGCCGTTGCGCCAGCTGCGTGGGCGGCCAGGGCCTGCGTTGTAGGCCGCAGCGGCCATCGGCATGGAACCCGCAAAGTCGTCCAGTGCCAGCTTGAGGTAGGCGGTGCCGATGGTGATGTTGGTGTCGCGGTCGGTGATCTGGTCGGCGGTGAAATTGGTCAAACCTATTTTCTTGGCCGTCCAGCGGGCCGTGGCCGGCATCACCTGCATCAGGCCCGAAGCACCCACATGAGAGCGCGCATCCATCACAAAGCGGCTTTCCTGCCGAATCAGGCCATAGACATAGGCCGGGTCGATGCCGATGCCTTGGGCACGCTCCAGCACCGCGTTGCGGAACGGCGTAGGAAAACGCTGGGTGACCTCGATCACGCCCTTGGTGCGTTCACTGGTGTTGATGCAGCGATCCCACACCTCGCGCTGGCAGGCGAAGTCGGCGGCGGCCAGCAACTCGCGGTCGGGCATGCCGCCGCTCTGGTGCAGGTTGGTGGTGTAGTTCCACTCGCGCACGCCCTCGCTGCGCAGGCCGAGCAGGATCGCGTACAGGCCCCGGTTGAGCCCCGGATTGGCGCGGGCGGCGGCTTTTTCGTCGGCCGTGAGGGGGGCGGGGGCGGGCGGCACGGTGATGCGCTGGCCCAGCTCCTCCAGTGCCAGTTGCTCGTAGAAGCCGCGCGTGCCGGCAATGCCTTCGAACAGCTGGCGTGCCTCGGCACGGTCGGTCTCGCTGGGACGGCCCGCCAGTAGCGAGCGCGCCTTCCAGTACACCCAGGTGCTGTCCTGGCGGGCCTCGGGGGACATGGCGTCTACCGCCTTGCCCACCGTCTTCCACTGGCCTGCGCGCAGCGCGGCGCGCACCTTCCAGCCGAGCAAGTCGTCGTTGAGGTCGCTGTCCTTGGTGACATTGGCAAAGTGGCCCACCGCATCGCTCGACAGTTTTTGGGCCGCCGCCTTGCCGATCACGCCCCAGGCCCAGTTGCGCTCCTCGGGCGAGAGGTGCACGCTCCACTTGCTGTCGAGCTGCTGGGCAGCACCGTCCGGGTCGCTCCCAGCCAGTTTGACCAGGGCCAGCAACACCAACTCTTGCCGCACCTTGCCGCGTGCCGTGGCCCGGCCCAGCAGGTATTTGCTGGGGGTATCAAGCACATCCTTCAGCTGGGGCAGCGCATCGGGGGCAACGATTTCCACCGCATTGCGCACCACGCGCGGGCGGTTGGCCTCCACACCCAGACGCGCCTTGCGCCAAATGTCCAGCGCGCTGAGCTTCTTGGCGCCATGCAGCTCGCCCGCCGCATGGGTGCATCCATCGTCCGCATCGCGGATGCCATACCAATTGCTGCGCACCTCGTCAGCCGCCGTGGCGGGTGCCGTGCCCTTGATATGGTCGATCAGCAGCGCATAACAACGCACCTCGCGGTCATCCGACATGCGGTAGCTGGGGTGTTGTTCGGCAAATCGTCCCCAGTCGCGCCGCTGGCCCAGCAGCAGCAGCCAGTCGTTGCGCAGGCGGTCTTCCTGGTAGCTGCCGGCGTAGCGCTGCAGAAAAGACTGGATCTCCTGCGGCGAGGCCTCGCCCAAACGCACCTTCAACTCCCAGTAAGCAGCCCACGGTTCGAGCGCATGGCCCTTTGCGACGGGCAGGAGCTGCTCCAGCTTCTTGCGGTCGCTCTTGCGGAACGCCTGCTGCATCTCCAGCAGGGTATCGTCACCACGGTTTTGCGCCATGACAAGGGGCGCGGTGGCGGCCAGCAGGGTGGCGGCCACAAGGGGTGTCAGAATCGCTCTGAGAAATTGCATGGGGGAATTATCTGATGGACAAAGCAGCCCTTCGGCGCGCATTGATAGAAGAACGCCTCAACCTGCCCGACCGCCTACAGCGGGCCGACCTGTTACAACAGGTGATGCGCATCTGGCTGGTGAACCGGCCAGATACGGTGATCGGCGCCTACTGGCCCATCAAGGGTGAATTCGACCCCCTGCCCGCCCTGCACCGCTGGAAGGAAGACGGCGAGCTGCTGGACGAGCCCCAGCGCCGCCGCATCGGCCTGCCGGTGGTCGACAAAGTGCACAAGACCCTGACTTTCCATGCCTGGCACCCCGGCTGCCCGATGGAAGAAGACGCCTACGGCATCCCCAAGCCCAAGGACACCGAGGTCATCGTGCCCACGCTGCTGTTTGTGCCCTGCGTGGGCTACGCGCCGGGCGGCTATCGGCTGGGTTACGGCGGTGGTTTTTATGACCGCACGCTGGCCACGCTGCAGCCCAAGCCGTTCACCGTGGGCCTGGGTTTTACCCACGGCTACCTGGACGACTTCGAGCCCGAGGCGTTCGACCTGCCGCTCGATGCCATCCTGAACGACAACGGGGTGGTATGGCCGTTCTGACCCACTGATGCGGTCTGTGATGCGCGCAGCGCATCATTCAAGCGGTTTTTTGGCATCGCCGGAGCGCCCGGCAGCCGCTAGCATGGCGGGCTCACCCC
This sequence comes from Acidovorax sp. 69, assembly GCF_002797445.1. Classification (NCBI taxonomy): domain Bacteria; kingdom Pseudomonadati; phylum Pseudomonadota; class Betaproteobacteria; order Burkholderiales; family Comamonadaceae; genus Acidovorax; species Acidovorax sp. 69. The sequence continues at coordinate 4,421,226 of NZ_PGEP01000001.1, forward strand.
ATATTTTCAGGCGCCCCCATGCTCAAGCTCTACATCGGCAACAAGAACTACTCGTCCTGGTCCATGCGCCCCTGGGTGCTGTTGCGCCAGGCTGGCATTGCGTTTGAAGAAGTGCGCGTGCGCTTTGACAGCTTCGACGCCGACTCGGCGTTCAAGCGCGCCATTGGCGCCGTAAACCCTGCGGGCAAGGTGCCCGTGCTGATGGATGATGACCTGGTGGTGTGGGACACCCTGGCCATTGCCGAATACGTGGCCGAAACCCACCCCGACAAGATTCTTTGGCCCAAAGACGCCAAAGCCCGTGCACGCGCCCGCAGCGTCTGCGCCGAAATGCACAGCGGCTTCACCGCCCTGCGAAGCCACTGCCCCATGAACATCGAAGCGAACCTTGCCGACACCGGTGCCCTGATCTGGCGCGACCAAGCGGGTGTGCGCGCCGACGTCCAGCGCCTGGTGGACATGTGGAGCGCACTGCTGCAAGAACATGGCGGCCCGCTGCTTTTTGGCGAGTTCACCGTGGCCGACGCCTACTTTGCCCCCGTGTGCATGCGCCTGCACACCTACGCCCTGCCCGTGCCACCCCACATCGCCGCCTATGTGCAGCGTGTGCGCACCCTGCCCGGCGTGAAGGCCTGGATCGACGACGCCCTGGCCGAGAAGGACTTTCTGGACTTCGAAGAACCCTATCGCCTGCGCCATACCGAAGGCTGAGCACCACCATGGCCGTCACCATCTACCTGCGCTACGTGCTTAACACCAGCAAGCTGACAGAGTTCGAACACTACGGAAAACGGTGGATCCCGCTGGTCGAGAAATTCGGCGGCCAGCACCACGGCTATTTCATGCCCAGCGAGGGCGCCAACAACATCGCGCTGGCGCTGTTCACCTTCGACAGCCTTGCGGCCTACGAGCGGTACCGCGAGGCGTCGATGCAGGACGCGGAATGCCAGGCGGCGTTCCGTTACGCCAAGGAGACGGGCTGCATAGTGAGCTATGAACGGAGCTTTTTCCGGCCTATGTTCCGCTGAACGGGCACGGGCAGACCGACCCCGCTACCGAAACTGCTTGCGCAAAAACGCCTTGTGCCGTGCGATGTGCGCGAGCTGGGCCGGGGCCATGCTGCCACCCAGATCTTCGTCCTCGGTATTGAGCACCTGGTTGGCATAAACCATCGCGCGGGCCACCACGTCTTCTTCGCTCACCCCCTGCGCGGCGGCCAGGTCCATTGCCACGCGGCGCATGGCACGCTGCGACAGCATCCACATCGCGCCATAGGAATCCCACGCAGCCGCCACCTCTTTAAACTTATCGTGCTCGGCCAGGATGTCATTGAGCGGCTTGGCCAGGATCTCCTTCAAACCCTCCACCTGGGTCTTGAGCGCTTCCAGCTGCGCCTCGCGCTGCAGGGCTTCGGCCGCCGCGTTGGCCGCTGCGTCGGGCGCCGTGGGCACGGGCACGCTGCCGTCGGGGTTGAGCTGGGCAATGGTGAGGTCGGATAGTTCGGACGATAGGGGCATGGTGGGCTGGAATATAAGGCCGAGGGCCCGGCCTAAACTATGCCGATGCAAATCTACATGGTGGGCGGCGCGGTCCGCGACAAGCTGCTGGGCCGGCCCGTGAATGACCACGACTGGGTGGTGGTGGGCGCCACGCCCGAGCAGATGCTGGAGCTGGGCTATCTGCCCGTGGGCCGCGACTTTCCGGTGTTTCTGCACCCCGAGACGCGCGAGGAATACGCGCTGGCGCGCACCGAACGCAAGAGCGGGCGGGGTTACCGGGGTTTTGAGGTGCAAAGCTCACCCGATGTGACGCTGGAAGAAGACCTGTCGCGCCGCGACCTTACTATCAATGCAATAGCTACTAGCGCTTATAGAACAAGCGCTGGAGGCATATTTGATCCATATTCTGGCGCTAAAGACATCGAGGCACGGGTGCTGCGCCACGTGACCGATGCGTTCCGCGAAGACCCGGTGCGCATCCTGCGCGTGGCGCGGTTTGCTGCACGGTTCACCGACTTCACCGTGGCGCCCGAGACGATGCAGCTGATGCGCGAGATGGTGGCGCATGGCGAGGTGGACCACCTGGTGGCCGAACGCGTGTGGCAAGAGCTGGCGCGCGGGCTGATGGAAGAAAAACCCTCGCGCATGTTCGAGGTGCTGCGCGAGTGCGGCGCGCTGCAGGTGCTGCTGCCCGAGGTGGCGCGCCTGTGGGGCGTGCCCCAGCGCGCCGAATACCACCCCGAGGTGGACACCGGCGTGCACCTGATGATGGTGCTGGACATGTCGGCCCGGCTGCAAGCCCCCTTGACGGTGCGTTTTGCCTGCCTGGCGCACGACCTGGGCAAAGGCAGCACGCCGGCCGACCTGCTGCCGCGCCACATCGGGCACGAGGAGCGCAGCGCCAAATTGCTCCGGGGCGTGGCCGATCGCCTGCGTGTGCCTGTGGACTGCCGCGAGACGGCCGATGTGGTCGCCCGCGAGCATGGCAACATCCACCGCAGCAGCACGTTGTCGGCCGCCGCCCTGCTGCGCCTGCTGGAGCGTTGCGACGCGATCCGCAAGCCAGAGCGGTTTGCCGACATCCTGCTGGCCTGCGAATGTGATGCACGCGGACGGCTGGGGTTTGAAGAATCGGCCTACCCGCAGCGCCCCCGCCTGGCAGCAGTGCTGGCTGCGGTGCAGTCGTTGGTGACGCGCGACATTGCCGCGCACGCCGCAGCCAAAGGCGTGAGCGGCCCGCAGGTGGGCGCATTGATCCACCAGGGGCGTGTCGACGTGGTGGCGCAGTGGCTGGTGCACCACGGCGACGCGGCCTGACCCTGCGCACAGCGCCCCAAAACGCGGGCAGAACTGCTCCTACAATCCGCGTCCGCTCGCCCCCCTCATCCGGGGTGCAGTTTTGCAAACCCCGCACGCCTCTTCGCGCCCTTCTTCCATCCCAAAGCCGCCATGACTGCTGTGCACATCCGCCCTGCCACACCGGCCGACGCCGACGCCATCGCGCCACTGTTTGACGCCTACCGGCAGTTCTACGAGCAGACGCCAGACCTCGCCAAAGCACACGCATTCGTTGCCGAGCGGCTGGAGCGCCAAGAGTCGGTGATCCTGCTGGCGCTGGATGCGTCACAGGCGGCTGTGGGCTTTTGCCAGCTCTACCCCACGTTCTGCTCGGTGGAGGCAGCGCCCATCTACACGCTGTACGACCTGTTCGTGGCCGCTGCGGCGCGCAAGACGGGCGCCGGGCGTAGCCTGCTGATGGCAGCCGATGCCACAGCACGCGCCCATGGCAAGGTGCGCATGGACCTGACCACTGCACACACCAACACCACGGCGCAGTCACTCTACGAATCGCTGGACTGGACGCTGGACACGGTGTTTCGTGCCTACAGCAAGCAGGTTGCGGCCTGACCCGAGCACCGCCCACCGGACCACTGCGCCGATCGCGATTACCAGTGCAGCAGGCGCGGGCCCAATAACGCCCCCAGCGCCGTCGGGATGGCCATGCCCGCCAGGTACCAGACCGCCAGGAACGGGGTGGCCATCTCGGGGCAATGCAGCGCATACACCAAGGCGCCCAACGCACCCGCCAACAGGCCAGCCCCTGCACCGGCCCAGGCCAAACGGGTAGGCGCCGCACCTTTGAGTGCCCAAAACCCGGCCACAAAAGCAGGCACCGACAACGCCGCAATATTGAATGGGCAGGTGCGCCAGGTGCTGCCCAGGATGAGTGGCAATCGCTCGGCGGGGGAGACCTGCGACAGCGCCAGGAGCGCCATCGCCCAGAGCACCAGCGGCGGCAAAGCCAGCAGCGGCACGGCATGCCCCAGCGCCATGCCGGGGCGGGCCATGCGGCGCAGCAGTGCCAGCCCGGCAGCCGCCAGGGCCGCCGCAAACACCAACTTGCCCCAGAACATGGGCAGCGCCATGGTCGACAGCAAATCGGGCCGCAGGCCGAACAGGGCCAACATCAGTACGGCGGCGCCCGCAATACCCGCCAGCGTGGCCACCACAAAACGCCGCTCTATCGCGTTGTTCTGCACCGGCCGGTCATCCAGGGCCAGCAGGTGGATCAATTCATCGGTTTTCATGCCATTCCCCTGATCTTGGCGGCCAAGGCCTTGAGCCCCCGGTGCACGCCGACTTTGACGGCCGATTCCGACAGCCCTGTGAGGCGCGCCGTCTCGACCACCGACAAACCTTCCAGCTTCACGTACTCAATCGGCAGACGCTGCTTGTCGGGCAACGTCCGCAGCAATTGCCCCAGATCGCGCCGCGCTTCAGCAGCCTCGCTGTCGCTGCTGGCAAACAATTCGCTGGCATCGTCCAGCGGGTCGTTGCGCCCTTCCTTCACGGCGTGCGAGCGGAACCAGTCGATGAGCTTGTAGCGCGCAATCGCATGCACCCAGGCCGTCACCGGCATCTCGGGCCGGTAGGTGTGGCGCTGGTTGTGCACCGCCAGCAATGTCTCTTGCACCAGATCCTCCACTTCGTCAGGCCGTTGCATCAGGCGGCGGCGCAAAAAAGCGCGCAGGTGGGCGCTCAGCTCTTTCAGAAAGCGCTGGTACGCAGCTGCATCGGCGTCCAACCCCTGCAAAAGCAAACCGCGCAACCGCTCTTCCACAATCTCCATGGCGTCTCCCTAGGGGGAAGTTCGGACCCAAAGGTCCATCGGTTACACCTCCCGCGAAATAAATACCGCGCAACTATTTGTCGATGCGGTGTAACCGGGCCGGTGCACTGCGCGAATTACAACGCAGATCGGGCAGTTTGGACGAACCGCAGTGCGGTACCCCGGTCGGTTTCAACCCTCAACACCTGGAGAACACCATCATGACCACTCGCACCCTCAGCCTCGGCGCCCTCGCCCTTGCCGCCCTGGCCTCCGGCGCCGCCATTGCCCAAACCGCTCCGGCCGATGCCGCCAAACCCGCCATGGAAAAGTGTTACGGCGTCTCGATGGCTGGCAAAAACGACTGCGCTGCGGGTCCCGGCACCACCTGCGCGGGCACCTCGAAGATGGACTACCAGGCCAACGCCTGGAAGTTCGTACCCGCCGGAACCTGCGCCTCGATCAAGACCCCCAAGGGCATGGGCATGCTGACGCCCATGAAGAGCTGATCCGGCCCGGGGCACACCATGGCACCGATCCTCACCGCCGGCCTGGGCCTCAAGCCCCAGCACTATGGCGAGGCGCTGCACTGCAACGCCCCCGGCCTGTGGTGGGAGGTGCATCCCGAAAACTACCTGGCCGATGGCGGCCCACGCCTGGCCTGGCTGGAGGCCATCCGGGCACGCCACCCCGTAGCCCTGCACGGCGTGTCGCTGTCGCTGGCCGCCGACGCACCGCCCGATGCAGCGCACCTGGCCCGGCTGGCAGGCCTGGTCCGGCGCATAGAACCCGCACTGGTCTCTGAGCACCTGGCCTGGTCTACCTGGCGGGGGCATTACCTGCCGGACCTGCTGCCATTTCCCCGCACAACCGCGGCACTGCAGCGCATTGCAGACAACATCGCGCGCACGCAAGATGTGCTGCAACGGCCCATCGCGATCGAAAACCCCACGCACTACCTGCACATCGATGGCCACGAGTGGGCAGAAACCGGCTTTCTGGCCGAACTGGTGCAGCGCACCGGTTGTGCCCTGCTGCTGGATGTGAACAACGTTTACATCAGCGCGAACAACCTGGGCTTCAGCGCGCAGGATTACCTCGACGCTTTCCCCCTGCACGCCGTGGCCGAGATCCACCTTGCGGGTCACCATGCGGACCCTGTGCACGGCAACGCCTTGCTCATCGACAGCCACGACGCCCCGGTGGCGCATGCCGTGTGGTCGCTGTACCAAAACGTGGTCGCGCGCGCAGGCCCGCTGCCTACCCTCATCGAACGTGATGACCAGCTGCCGCATTTCGACGAACTGCTGGGCGAACGCGAGCAGGCCCACCGCACGCTCATGGCGATGTACACCGAGGAGGTCGCACCATGCCGTTGAGCGACTTTCAGGAATGCTTCTCGGCCGCGTTGCTGGGCGACGGGCAGGTACCACGCGCGCCCTGGCTGGTGGCACTGGAGTCGCAGCCCGGCTTTGCCGTGTACCGCAACACCGTACTCAAGGGCTGCCTCGACGCGCTGCAGGCCAACTACCCCACGGTATGCCAGCTGGTGGGCGCAGACTGGTTCCGTGCAGCGGCGGCGGTGTATGCCCACACCCAGCCGCCCCCGGACGGACGGCTGATGGACTACGGCGCTGGATGGGGCGATTTCCTGGCCGGTTTTGCACCTGCCGCCGAGCTGCCCTACCTGCCCGCTATTGCCCACCTGGACCGGTGCTGGACCGAATGCCATCTGGCCGCCGACGCCGCCACCGTGGACCGGGCGTGGCTGGCCCGTCAGGACCCCGCTGCATTGGCCGGCCTGCGGCTGAAGCCCCACCCCGCTGCCCGCTGGTCCTGGTGCGATGAGCACCCGGCGTACACCCTTTGGTTGTGCCACCGTGAGGGCTGGGACGTCCCCGAATCGCTGGCCTGGCGGGGCGACGGCGGCCTGCTCACGCGGCCCCATGCCGAAGTCACCTGGCGCCCACTGGCACACGCAGGGGTCGCCTTCATGGACGCCTGCGCTCAAGGACACCCGCTGGAGGCTGCTGCCACCCGCGCATTGGACACCGATCCGACCACCGATTTTTCCGCACTGGTGGGCAACCTGCTGGACGCGGGAGCCCTGATCTCAAACCACTCGCACACCGACTGAGAAGGCCCCATGAACACCCCGAACAGCGCCACCACCCACGTCCCCGCATCCTCCACCAAAGGCCCGCGTGTGTTGCTAGGCCGCCTGGCCGATGTCGCCACGTGGCTCACACCCCACAGCCTGCTGGCCCTGGTCAACCGTGTGGGCGTGGCGAGCATCTTCTGGATGTCGGCACGCACCAAGGTCGAGGGCTGGTTCACGATCTCCGACAGCGCCTACGCGCTGTTCCGCGAGGAATACAAACTGCCCCTGGTGCCGCCCGAACTGGCCGCGCAGATGGCCACCGTGGCCGAGCATGTGTTTCCCATCCTGCTCGTGCTGGGCCTGTTCACCCGCCTGTCGGCTGTGGCCTTGCTGGGCATGACGCTGGTCATCCAGGTTTTTGTCTATCCCGATGCCTGGCCCACCCATTTGTCGTGGGCGGGATTGATGCTTTATGTGGCCGGGCGCGGCGCTGGCAATGTATCGCTGGACCGCGTTCTGGGAATCCGCTGATCGTTGCGTTTCAGCCTGCGGCCGTCTGCACCCAGCGCACAATGTCCGCAGCACCCAGCGCCCCCGAGATGCGTGCCACCTCACGCCCTTGCTTGAAAAGAATCATGGTCGGAATACTGCGGATCGCGTAACGCGCCGCAATGGCCTGGAGATCTTCGGTATTGAGCTTGGCCAAGCGCACACGCGGCTCCAGCTCCCGGGCAGCCTGAGCAAAAGCAGGTGCCATCTGGCGGCACGGCCCGCACCAGGGCGCCCAAAAATCCACCAGCACCGGGATGTGGCTGCGTCCCACATGTTTGTCAAAACTTACCCCGTCCAGCTCCAGCGGGGCGCCCGCAAAAAGCCCTTGGTGGCATTTTCCGCAATCGGGCGCGTTGGCCAGATCGGCGCTTTGCACCCGGTTCGTGGTGTGGCAATGCGGGCAGACGATGTGCAGGGCTTCGGTCATGGGCGGGCAATCGGTTTCAAGCAAGAACAGGGCATTGATACATTGCGGCAGAAGCTTCGCGTTTCAAGAGTGGGACCGGCACGCCCGGACGTTGGCATGTTGCAAGGGGTCGCACACGTTGCGCGCGTTTACCCGTATTGAATCCCCCCTTTTAGCAAGTCAGCTTCATGGCGTCTGCTAAGGTTTGGCCCATGCAGCGGCTCCCCTTACTGACAACTGCCCATGCGCTTTTTCTGGACTTCGACGGCACACTCACCGAGCTGGCGCCGCGCCCCGAGGCGGTACGCGTGGCATCAGGACTGCCCCCCACGCTCGCATCACTGCACACCCACCTGGGCGGCGCGCTGGCCATCGTGACCGGGCGGCCCGAGGCCGATATCGACCGGTTCCTGGCCCCGTTGCGCCTGCCACTGGCCAGCGAGCATGGCGCCCAATACCGCCTGGGCAACACCTCCGTCCCTGCCGTCTCCGCTCCCGATCTGGGGTTCGTCTTGCAGGCGGCCCAGAGCCTTGCCGCGCGCCACCCTGGTCTGCTGGTAGAGACCAAGCGCGTCAGCGTGGCCCTGCACTACCGCCAGGCCCCGCAACTGGAGGCGCTGTGCCACGACACGCTGGCCCGTGCCATGCGCCATGTGGAAGGCGTGGAACTGCTCTGCGGCAAATGTGTCTTTGAAGTGAAGCCCTGTGGCGCCCACAAGGGCCAGGCCATCGCCGATTTCATGACCCAGGCACCTTTTGCCGGGCGTATCCCGGTCTTTGTCGGTGATGACGTCACGGACGAGACGGGTTTTGCCGCCGTGCAGGCGCGGGGCGGCTGGGGCATCAAGGTGGGCGAAGGGCCGACCATGGCACAACACCGCTGCATGACATCTGCCGCCTTGCGCGGCTGGCTGTCTTCTGCACGCACGACCCTGGAGCGCGAACGATGAACACAGCCGCCAATGGCCCCCAGACGGGCTCGCTCAACCTCGGAATGATCGGCAACTGCGCCATCAGCGCACTGATCGACAACCATGCCCGCATGGTGTGGTGCTGCCTGCCACGCTTTGATGGCGACCCGGTGTTCAACGCCCTGCTGCAGCCCGGCGACGACGGCAGCCACTTCGCGATCGAGCTGGAAGACCTGGCCTCAGCCCACCAGTGGTACGAGCCCAACACCGCCATCCTGCGCACACAGCTGTTCGACAAGGCGGGGCATGGCGTGGAGATCACCGACTTTGCGCCGCGCTTTTACAGCCGGTCGCGCTACTTTCGGCCCATGACGCTGGTGCGCCGGGTGCGCCCCCTCCAGGGCGCGCCGCGCATCCGCGTGGCGATCAAAGTGCGCTATGACTGGGGCCAGACCGAGCCCGAGATCACGCGCGGCAGCAACCACATCCGCTACGTGGGTGAGAGCATGACCTTGCGCCTGTCCACCGATGCGCCGATCTCGCATGTGTTGTCGGGCCAGGCGTTCGTGCTCACGCGCGATCATCACTTTCTGCTGGGGGCCGACGAGACGCTGGTGGACGGCATTGCCGACACCGCGCGCCTGTTCGAGCAAGAGACCACGGCCTACTGGCGCAGCTGGAGCCGCGCCCTGGCCGTGCCGCTGGAGTGGCAGGAGGCCGTGATTCGCGCGGCCATCACGCTCAAGCTCTCGCTGTACGAAGACACCGGCGCCATCGTGGCCGCCATGACCACCAGCATCCCCGAGTCCGCCCACAGTGGCCGCAATTGGGACTACCGCTACTGCTGGCTGCGCGATGCATTTTTTGTGGTGCGCGCGCTCAACAGCATCTCCGAGGTGGGCACCATGGAGGACTACCTGCGCTGGCTGAGCAATGTGGTGGTCGAAGGTGGCGACGGCCACATCCAGCCGCTGTACGGCATCGGGCTGGAGAAGGAATTGCCTGAAAGCCTCGTGCCCCAGTTGGCGGGCTACCGGGGCATGGGCCCTGTGCGCGTGGGCAACCAGGCGGCCGAGCATTTCCAGCACGATGTGTACGGCAACATCGTGCTGGGCGCCGCCCAGGCGTTCCACGATCACCGCCTGCTGCACCGCGCGGGCCTGGCCGAGTTCACGCGGCTGGAACAGGTGGGCGAGAACGCTGTGCGTGTGTACGGCCAGCCCGATGCGGGCATGTGGGAGCTGCGCACGCGCGCCCGGGTGCACACCTCATCGGCCCTGATGAGCTGGGCCGCGTGTGACCGCCTTGCGAAGATCGCCGTCACCTTGCAACTGGCCGATCGGGCCCAACACTGGCAACAGCATGCAGACCGCATGCGCACCGAGATCCTCGACAAATCCTGGTGCGAATCGCGCCAGGCCTTTGCCGAGAGTTTTGGCGGCCATGAGCTGGATGCCAGCGTGTTGCTGATGGCCGAGGTCGGCCTCATCGACCCGAAAGACCCGCGCTTCGTGAGCACCGTGGAGGCCATGGAAAAGAGCCTGTGCGATGGCCCCTACATGCGCCGCTATGAGGCGGCCGACGACTTCGGCAAGCCTGAGACGGCCTTCAATATCTGCACCTTCTGGCGCATCGATGCCCTGGCGCGGATTGGCCGCAAAGCCGAGGCGCGCGCCATCTTCGAGACCATGCTGGCCGCCCGCAACCCGCTGGGCCTGCTGTCGGAAGACACGCACCCCGACACCCGAGAGATGTGGGGCAACTTCCCGCAGACCTATTCGATGGTGGGCGTGATCAACGCCGCAGTACGCCTTTCGGCGCCCTGGGACAGCGTGATTTGAGGCGGTGTCTGACAACGCCGCACCTCCTGTTACAGGGATGATCGACCGATGAGCCGTCTTGTCGTTATCTCCAACCGCCTCGCAGATCCCCGCAAACCCGCCGCAGGGGGCTTGGCCGTCGCCCTGGGCGAAGCCCTGAACCAGACCGGAGGGTTGTGGTTTGGCTGGAGCGGCAACGTGGTCGAAGGCGGCACGCCCGGCGAGGGCGAACTGCACACCCGCCAGGCCGGTGCCGTGACCCTCGCCACCGTCGACCTGTGCCGCGAAGACCACGACAGCTACTACCACGGCTACAGCAACAGCGTGCTCTGGCCGGTTTTCCACTACCGCCTGGATCTGGCCGACTTCAACGCCAGCTACATCGCAGGGTACCGGCGTGTGAACCAGATGTTTGCACGCAAGCTGCTGCCCTTGCTGCGGGATGACGACATCATCTGGGTGCACGACTACCACCTCATCCCCCTGGCCGCCGAGCTGCGCGCCATGGGCTGCAAGCAGCGCATCGGCTTTTTCTTGCACATCCCCATGCCGCCGCCGCTCATCATGGCGGCCATCCCTCAGCATGAGTGGCTGATGCGCTCACTCTTCGCCTACGACCTGGTGGGCCTGCAGAGCGAGGCCGACGTGTCGCATTTCACGCGCTATGTGCGCAACGAAGGCAGTGCCGAGGCACTGGACGAGCGGCGGGTACGTGCGTTCGGCGCTACGGTGGTGGTGCAATCGTTTCCTATCGGCATCGATGTGGACGAGTTCACCCGCCTGACCCACGCGCCCGACGCAGTGGAGACTTACGAAAACATGCGCGACGAGTACTCGCGCAGGCGCCTGTTGCTGGGCATTGACCGGCTCGACTACTCCAAGGGCATTCCGCACCGCGTGCGCGCGTTCCGCGAACTGCTGGACCGCTACCCGGAAAACCGCGACAGCGCCACACTCATCATGATCGCCTCGCCCACGCGCGACGACGTGCATGCCTATGCCGACCTGCGGCAAGAGCTGGAGGGCCTGTGTGGCTCGGTGAATGGCGACTATGGCGAGCTCAACTGGATGCCCGTGCGTTACATCCACCGCATGGTCGCACGCAAACGGGTGCCAGGCCTGTGCCGGGCCGCTGCCGTGGGCCTGGTCACGCCGCTGCGCGACGGCATGAACCTGGTCGCCAAGGAATACGTGGTGGCGCAAGACCCAGACGACCCGGGCGTTCTGGTGTTGTCACGGTTTGCCGGGGCTGCCGAGCAACTCAAGGAGGCTTTGCTGGTCAACCCCTACGACACCCAGGGCATGGCAGACAGCATTCAGCAGGCGCTGCAGATGCCGCTGGCCGAGCGACGGGCACGCCACCAGAAGCTCATGGCACGCATCCGTGGGCAGGATGTGCACTGGTGGCGCCATGCATTCCTGAGCGCCTTGCAGGCTGCGGGCCCATAAAAACGGGCTACAGCAGCTTGGTCAGCAGGCCGACCACAAAACTCAGCAGCAGCGTGGACGCCAGCGGTACATCCCAGTCCCGCCCCAGCCACCGGAAACGGAAGTCCCCCGGCAAGCGCCCAAAACCCATGCGGCGCAGAAACGGCGACAGCCAGCTGATGAACATCAGGGCCAGAAAGACGACAAGGAACCAGCGCATGGTGGGGCGGTGTTACAAGCGGTGCGACCGGTCCCCGTGCACAAACCCCACCGGCTCCCACGGCTCGCCCGCGCCCAGCGCGAGCACCTTGAACAGCTCGCCCATTTCATGCTCCATGATCAATTTGGCCGCTGTGGCACGGTCCGCTTGCGGTAGCTGCTCCATCTTGGGTGCCAATCCGCAGTTGATGAGGAAATGCGCTTGCGTGGTGTAGCCCAGCACGCTCAGGCCCGCCTCCTGCGCGGCCAGCGCCATCGCGGTGAAGTTGACATGGGCCGTGATGTCCTTGCGGCCCACTGCCACCAGCGGGTCGCTGTCGGCCAGATGCCCTTGGTGACACATGACAGTGCCCATATGGCGCTGGGGGTGGTAGTACTCACTCTCGCCAAAACCATAGTCCAGCAAAAAGGCTGCTCCGCGCGTGAGCCGGTCGGCCAGTGTGCGGATGAAGCCTTCGCCCTGCGCGTGGATCTCGGTCAGGTAGTCCTGCGGGCCTTCAATGTCGAGCGGCGGGCGAAGATCGGTGGGGCGGTCGGCCCACGCAAAGTGGCCATCATCAACCACCACCCCGCGCTCATGCCACACACCTCCCTGCTGGCCGCCGTGGCGGGCGAGCAGTTGCACGGGCATGGCATCGAGCACCTCGTTGCCCACCACCACGCCGCTGAATTTCTCAGGCAAGGCATCCACCCAGCGCAACTTGTGGGCGTGGGCTACCAGCTTGGCCTGCTGGCGCGCGCGCAGGCTGCCCGACAGGTCAACGATGGTGTAGCGCTGTACCTGGTCGCCCAGCGTGTCGAGCAGTTGCAGCGCAAGGGCGCCCGAGCCCGCGCCGAACTCCCACACCTCGTCGGTACCGGTCTGCGCCAATGCCTCGCCCACCTGCACGGCCAGCGTCTGGCCGAACAAGGGGGTCAGCTCGGGCGCGGTCACAAAGTCGCTGCCAGACTCGGGCATGGTGCCGAATTTGGTGGAATCGTTGGCGTAGTAGCCCAGGCCCGGGGTGTACAGGGCCAGCGCCATGAAGCGGTCAAAACCCAGCCAGCCGCCCTCGGCGGCAATGGCCTGGGCAATGTGCTGGTACAGGGCGGTCGTTAAACTGTCGGGTCTTTGGGTCACGGCCCGCATTGTCCCCCACATGTCCACCCCTTCCCTTTCTTCCGGTCCCCGCACCGTGCTGGTGACTGGCGCCGCCAAGCGCCTGGGCCGCGGCATTGCGCTGGCCCTGGCTGCGGGCGGCTGGCAGGTGGCGGTGCACTACCGGTCGTCCGAGCAAGATGCTATTGAAACCGTAGCTGCTTGCGCACGACTGACAAGCGGTAGCGCTCATTTTGATGCTGATTTTGACAACGAAACCGCCGTGCGCGGCTTGCTGCCCCGCGTGGTGGCGCACTTTGGCCGCGTGGATGCGGTGGTCAACAGTGCCTCGCTGTTCGAGCATGACACCGCACAGACTTTCGGCTTTGCCGCGCTGGAAAAACACCTGCGCAGCAACACCGCCGCCCCCGTGTTGTTGGCCCAGGCGCTGCACCAGCATGTGGCCGACCGCACTGCGGCAGGCGAAGCCGATGCCCAGGGCGCCGTGGTCAACCTGCTGGACCAGAAGCTCTGGAACCAGAACCCCGATTTTGTGAGCTACACGCTCTCCAAGGCCGCGCTGGAGGCTGCTGGCACCATGCTGGCCCTGGCCCTGGCGCCGCGGGTGCGCGTGGTGGGCGTGGCGCCGGGCCTCACGCTGACCAGCCACATGCTCAGCGACGACAAGTTTGCCCAGTTACACGCCCTGAGCCCGCTGGGCCGCTCGTCCACCGCCGAGGACGTGGCGAGCACGGTGAAGTTTGCGCTGGAGAACCGCTCGATCACCGGCACCACACTGCTCGTGGACGGTGGCCAGCACCTGATGAAGTTTGACCGCGATTTTTCGATGATGTGAGCGCACGCTCGCTCACCCCAGGACCTTTTCATGACCACAGCAGCAGGCACCCAGATCCTCACGCTCACCGGCTTGCGCTTTGACGCCAACCTGGGCATCCTCGACCACGAAAAAACGGCCCCCCAGCCCATCCAGGTCGATGCCGAACTGAGCCTGGGCATGCAGCCGCTGGCCCCGCGCGACGACGACATCGGCCATGTGCTGGACTACCGCCGCGTGCGCCAGATCATCATTGACGAGTGCACCGCCGAACACGTGAATCTGCTGGAGAGCCTGATCGGCAAGCTGGCCAACCGCCTGATGCAGCTACCCGGCGTGCTGGGCGTGCGGGTGAAGATTGCAAAACTGGAAATTTTTGACGACTGCGAAGTGGCCATTCGCGTCGAGACAGGACAGTGGTAACCCCATGAGCGCAGTATTGAACGAAGCCCCCATCGCAAATCCCTCCTCCGACCCTTCCTCCGGCTGGGCCGATGAGCCCGCAGAAGCGGTAGCCAGCGGCGCGGCCCGCATGAAGATCGAGCGCGAAACCCACAAGCTCGAAAAGCGCCTGTGCCGCGAGGTGGGCAAGGCCATTGTCGACTTCAACATGATTGAAGAAGGCGACAAGGTGATGGTGTGCATGTCCGGCGGCAAGGACAGCTACGCCCTGCTCGACATCCTGCTCAAGCTCAAGGCCCGCGCCCCCATCCACTTCGACCTGGTGGCGGTGAACCTCGACCAGAAGCAGCCGGGCTTTCCCGAGCACATCCTGCCCGAGTACCTGGCCACCACCGGTGTTCCGTTTCACATCGAGAACGAAGACACCTACAGCATCGTCAAGAAGCTGATCCCCGAAGGCAAGACGACCTGCAGCCTGTGCAGCCGCCTGCGCCGGGGCATTCTGTACCGCGTGGCCGACGAGCTGGGCTGCACCAAGATTGCGCTGGGCCACCACCGCGACGACATCCTGCAGACCTTGCTGCTCAACATGTTCTTTGGCGGCAAGATGAAGAGCATGCCGCCCAAGCTGGTCAGCGACGATGGCAAACATGTGGTGATCCGTCCGCTGGCCTACGTGGCCGAGAAAGACACCACCCGCTGGGCCGCGCACCGCAACTTCCCCATCATCCCGTGCAACCTGTGTGGCAGCCAGGAGAACCTGCAGCGCAAACAGGTGGGCGAGATGCTGCGCGATTGGGAAAAGCGCTTCCCGGGCCGCGTGGAGAACATGTTCAACGCGCTGCAGAACGTGGTGCCGTCGCACCTGCTCGACGGCAGCCTGCACGACTTCAAGAACGCCAAAGCCACCGGGATCGCCAGCGAAGATGGCGACAAGGCGTTTGACAAGGAAGACTTCGTGGCGCCCTCACCATCGCTGCCAGGCGTGCAGGTGGTGCAACTGTTGTGAACCCTTGGCGGTTGCGGCACTCTCACGGGAATCCTTTTTTCAGGAGTCTCTGACCATGACGCAACGCCGATGGATTCCTGCCCTGGTGCTGGGCCTCGCCGCCGCCACGCTGGCGGGCTGCAGCACCACGCGCCTGGTAGACGGCCAGGTGCAAAGCTTTTCCACCCTGGCGGCGGTGCCCGCACCGGCCACCTACCGCATCGAACGCCTGCCATCGCAGCAAACACCGGCGTTTGACGCCGTGGCCACGCTGGCCGAGCAGGCCCTCACCCGCGTGGGACTGCAACGCGACGATGCCGCACCCCGCTTGGTGGTGCAGCTTGGTGTGCAGGCCGAAGCCGTGCCGCGCCACGACCCTTTTCAATCGTATGGCCCGGGCCCTTGGGGATTTGGCGGCTGGTATGGCCGTGGCTGGGGCCTGCACGGCAGCTGGCGCTTTGGTGAGCCCACGCCCCTGCACCGGCGTGCGGTGAGCATTTTGATGCGCGACGCCACGACGCAGGCCGTGGTGTACGAGACCTCGGCCGTGCACGAGGACGTGTGGGTGAGCGATCCGGTCGTCTATGGTGTGCTGTTCGACGCCGCCCTCACCGGGTTTCCGCTGCCGCCCCAAGGCCCCCGGCAAGTGCGACTGCCCCTGGTCCCGCCCGCCCCCTGACGCCCTTTACTTCCTCTTTTTATCCACTGCATGCACGCCACCCGCATCGTTGCCATCCGCCACGGCGAAACCGCCTGGAACGTAGACACCCGCATTCAGGGCCATCTGGACATTCCGCTCAACGACACCGGCCTGTGGCAGGCCGAGCAGGTGGCGCAGGCCCTGGCGGGCGAGCCCATTGCCGCCATCTACACCAGCGACCTGCAACGCGCGCATGCCACGGCGCAGGCCGTGGCCCGCACCACGGGCGCGCCATTGATGACCGAGCTGGGGCTGCGCGAACGCAGCTTTGGGCACTTTCAGGGCCGCACGTTTGCCGAGATCGAGGCCGAGTTGCCCGAAGACGCGCTGCGCTGGCGCAAGCGTGACCCGCACTACACCCCCGAAGGCGGCGAGTCGCTGGTCACCCTGCGCGAACGCATCGAACGCACCGTGGCCACGCTGGCACAGCAGCATGTGGGCGAGCTGGTGGTGATGGTGGCGCATGGCGGCGTGCTCGATGTGCTGTACCGGCTGGCCACACGCCAGGACATCCAGGCGCCGCGCACCTGGCAGCTTTCCAACGCGGCCATCAACCGCCTGCTGTGGACGCCGGATGGCCTGACCCTGGTCGGTTGGGCCGACACCCAGCACCTTGACAACAACGCAGCGCGCGATGAAACCCATTCCTGAAGCACTGCAGTCCACCGTGGGCCAGCGCGTGGACCGGATCGACACCCCCGCCCTGGTGGTGGACCTGGACGCCATGGACCGCAACATCCAGCGCATGGCCGACTTTGCCCGCAAGCACCAGGTGCGCTGGCGCCCCCACGCCAAGAT
The DNA here is from genome assembly GCF_002797445.1 of Acidovorax sp. 69. Classification (NCBI taxonomy): domain Bacteria; kingdom Pseudomonadati; phylum Pseudomonadota; class Betaproteobacteria; order Burkholderiales; family Comamonadaceae; genus Acidovorax; species Acidovorax sp. 69. The sequence goes on from NZ_PGEP01000001.1 coordinate 4,438,072, forward strand.
GCACAAAAGCGCCGAACTGGCCCTGCTGCTGCAGCGCGCCGGTGCACAGGGCGTGTGTGTGCAAAAGTTGGCGGAGGCCGAAGCGCTGGCGGCGGGTGGCGTGAACGACATCACCATCACCAACCAGGTCATTGCCATGCCCAAGCTGCACCGCGTGGCACGGCTGGCCGCCCAGCTCGCGGCACGCGGCGGGCGCCTGGGGATGGCGGTGGACCACCCCGAAGGCATCGAGCGGCTGGCCGAGGCCATGGCACAACAGGGCAGCGATGCGGGCATCGATGTGCTGGTTGAGATCGACGTCGGCCAGGGCCGCTGCGGCGTGCCGCCCGGCGAGGCCGCCGTGCCCCTGGCGCTGGCCGTGGCGCGCAGCCCCCGCCTGCGGTTTGCGGGCCTGCAGGCCTACCATGGCCGCGCCCAGCACATGGCCAGCACTGTGGGCCGGCGCGAGACGATTGCCGCGGTGGTGCGCGCTGCCGACCACACGCGCCAGCTGATCGAAGCTGCCGGGTTGCCCGTCCCGCTCATCACGGGCTCGGGCACGGGCACCCTGGTGCACGAGGCCGCGAGCGGCGTGTTTGGCGAGCTGCAAGCAGGTTCGTTTTTGTTTATGGACGCTGACTACGCACGCAATGAGCGCGAGCCCGCTCAGCCGGCTTTTGAACACGCGCTGTTTGTCAAAACCCAGGTGGTGTCGGTGCGCGACACCCACGCGGTATGCGACGCGGGCCACAAAAGCCACGCCATCGACTCCGGCCTGCCCACCGTGGCCTTGCTCCCGCCCGAGCGCGGGCTGCGCTACGCCAACGGGGGCGACGAGCATGGCCTGCTCTATGCCGACGGCCCCAAGGCCCGCCTGCCCGCGCTGGGTCGCATGCTGTGGCTCATTCCCGGCCACTGCGACCCCACAGTGAACCTGCACGACTTTCTGATCGGCGTGCGCGGCGGGCTGGCGATGGGCGTGGTCGAGCGCATCATCCGGGTGGACGCCCGCGGCGCGCTGACCTGACTGCATCAAACGCTCGGCGCCCCCCTTGGGGCCAACCACCCCACAGGATGCACGGTGCTGGGCACGCCCCTTAAAATTGCGCATTTGCGCAGCACCTGCCCCGCGACCGAGCCGCCCTGGCTGTTGCGGTTGATGCGCCCCATTCTTCGACTTGCCTGGTTCGACCACCGCGCTGGTGAATCGCCCTGCCGGCAAGCACCCATTCTGGTACCCCATGAGCCCCACCCCTCCCTCATTCTTGTCCCGCGTCGCCATTGCGATCGGCAGTTTCTTTGCCATCCTGGGCAATGCCCGCCTGGCCGGCGACGTGGCCCGCGTGCGCAACGGCGAAGCCTTCGCCGCCGACGTGGCGCCCACAGAAGTCCGCGTCGAAGTCCCGGTCGAGAAAATCGTCGAGGTGCGCGTGGAAGTGCCGGTGGAAGTGCCGGTGGAAAAGATCGTGGAAAAGACGGTTGAAAAACAGGTGGCGACCGACACCGCCGCCCTGCAACTGCTGGGCCTGATGCAGCGCGAAGCGCGTTTTGTGGATTTCATCCAGGAAGACGTCGCCCCCTACACCGACGCCGAGATTGGCGCCGCCGCCCGCGTGGTGCACACCGGCTGCCGCAAGGTGCTGCGCGAGCATTTCACCATTGCCCCCGTGCGCGCCGAAGCCGAAGGCAGCCGCATCAAGCTGGCGGCTGGTTTTGACGCCGCCGCCGTGCGCCTGACCGGCAATGTGGTCGGCCAGGCCCCGTTCACCGGCACCCTGGGCCACCGGGGCTGGCAAGTGACCGAAGTGAAGCTGCCCCAGTTGACCGACGCCCAGGCCGCCAGGGTGCTGGCCCAAGCCGAGGTGGAGCTGTAAGTCATGAGCGTTTTTTCATCGATTGCCAGCGCGGGCACGCCCGTCGCTTCCGTGCCGGCCACTACCAATACCATAGCTACTAGCGCAATAACAGCAAGCACTGTAGGCCAAAATGGCTTGAAATCCAGTGCGCGTTTCAGCATTGGCATCGACTTGGGCACCACCCACTGCGCGCTGTCTTTTGTCGACAAAGGCGCCAGCGATGGCGAGTCCGTGGTGCAGGGCGTGCTGGACATTCCCCAGCTCACCGCGCCCGCCAGCGTGGAAGGCAAGCCCCTGCTGCCGTCGTTTTTGTACCTGCCCCACGAGAGCGAGCTGACTGAAGCCGAGCGCACCTTGCCCGGCGCACCGGCGGCGCACGCCATCACCGGCGAATTCGCCCGCAACCGTGGCGCAGCCACGCCCATCCGCCTGGTCAGCAGCGCCAAAAGCTGGCTGTGCCACCCTGGCGTGGATCGCCGCGCGGGCATCCTGCCGCCCGATGCGCCCGAAGAAGTCCAGCGCATCTCGCCGCTGACCGCGTCGACGCGTTATCTGGAACACCTGCGCTGGGCCTGGGAGCAAGCCCACCCCGAGGCACCGTTTGCCCAGCAGGACATCACCGTCACCATCCCCGCCTCGTTCGACCCCGCCGCGCGCGAGCTGACGGCCGAGGCCTGCAAGGCCGCAGGTTTCCAGAACCTGACCCTGCTGGAAGAACCCCAGGCCGCGCTGTACAGCTGGATCCAGGCCAGCGGCGGCCAGTGGCGCAAGCAGGTGCACCACGGCGACGTGATCCTGGTGGTGGACGTGGGCGGTGGCACCACCGACCTGTCGCTCATCGCCGTGCTGGAGCGCGAGGGCAACCTGGAATTGCAACGCATTGCCGTGGGCGAACACATCCTGCTGGGCGGCGACAACATGGACCTGGCGCTGGCCTACGGCGTGGCCCGCAAGCTGGCGCAAGAAGGCAAGCAGCTGGACGCCTGGCAAACCCGCGCCCTGTCGCACGGTTGCCGCGCCGCCAAAGAGCAATTGCTGGCCGATGAAACCCTGCAGTCCGTGCCCGTGGTGGTGCCCAGCCGGGGCAGCAAGCTCATCGGCGGCTCCATCCGCACCGAAGTCACGCGCCAAGAGGTGCTGGCCATGCTGGTCGAAGGCTTCTTCCCCCGGGTTGCGGTCAGCGACAAACCCCAGACCCGCGCCCGCGCGGCGCTCACGCAACTGGGCCTGCCCTACGCGCAAGACGCCGCCGTCACGCGCCACCTGGCCGCCTTCCTGAGTCGCCAGGTCCACGCCCTGCAAGCCATCGAGGGTTTGAATGGGGCGCCGGTGGACGGCGCCACCTTCTTGCACCCCACGGCCATTTTGTTCAACGGCGGCGTGCTCAAAGCGCCGCAGATCGAGCAGCGCATTCTCGAAGTGATCAACGGCTGGCTGGACAGCGAGGCCTGCGCGCCCGCCCGCCTGCTCGACGGCGCCAACCTGGACCTCGCCGTGGCCCGTGGCGCGGCCTACTACGGCCACATCACCACCACCGGCCGTGGCGTGCGCATCCGCGGCGGCACGGCCCAGTCGTACTACGTGGGCGTGGAGTCCAACATGCCCGCGATCCCCGGCATGGAGCCGCCCCTGTCTGCGCTGTGCCTGGCACCGTTTGGCATGGAAGAAGGCACGGAAGTGGCGCTGGATGCGCAAGAGTTCGGCCTGGTCGTGGGCGAGCCCGTGCGCCTGCGTTTCTTCGGCTCGTCCGTGCGCCGTACCGACGCCGTGGGCACCCTGCTGGACTTCTGGGGCCCGGAAGAACTGGTGGAGCTGCAGGAGATTGAGTTGAACCTGCCGGCGTCGGGGCGTACCGCGGGCGAGGTGGTGCCTGTCACGCTGGAAGCCCGGGTGACGGACATCGGCACGCTGGAGCTGAACGCCGTGCCGGTGGGCGGTGCGGAGCGCTGGAAGGTGGAGTTTGACGTGCGGGCGGAGACGGCAGACGCGGCATAGCCGCCCAGCCCACCGCTCACGCTCTGTCCCACTCCATGGCTGCCGCGCCCCCATCGTCTGCCTTTGTCGTCGGTATCGACCTGGGCACCAGCCACACCGTGGCCGCCAGCGTGCCCCTGGGCGGGGCGGCGGCCGACATTGCGCTGCTGCCCATCCCCCAGCGCAGCACTGCCGGTGAGGTCACCGCACAGCCGCTGCTGCCCTCCATGCGCTACCAGGCCGCCCCCGGCGAACTGGGCGATGCCTGGCAGCAGCCCTGGCCCGCGCAGGGCGCGACGGCAGAGGCGCCCGCCGTCGTGGGCCGCTGGGCGCGCGATCTGGGCGCTGCGGTGCCCGCGCGGCTGGTGGCCAGCGCCAAGAGCTGGTTGTCCCACACCGGGGTGGACCGCACGGCCGACATCCTGCCCTGGGGCGCGCCCGAGGGCGAAGGAGGCGTGGCCAAAATCTCGCCGCTGAAGGCCTCGGCCTCGTACCTGGCGCATGTCGCGGCCGCCTGGAACGCCGCGCACCCCGACGCACCGCTGCAGCAGCAAACCGTGGTGCTCACCGTGCCCGCCTCGTTCGATGAGGGTGCGCGCGCACTGACGCTGGAGGCCGCGCAGCTTGCAGGCCTGCCCCCGGTGCACCTGCTGGAAGAGCCCAAGGCCGCGTTCCACGACTGGCTGGTGCTACAGGGCGACCGCCTGGCCGCACAGCTGGCGCACAGCCGCCTGGTGCTGGTGGTGGACGTGGGCGGCGGCACCACCGATCTCACGCTGATCCGCGTCGAGCCCAGCGAGCCCGGCGCGCAGGGTGGTGGGTTGCCCACGCTCACCCGCACCGCCGTGGGCGAGCACCTGATGCTGGGCGGCGACAACATGGACCTGGCGCTGGCGCACCGGATGGAGCCGCACTTCGCCCCCGATGGCCAGCGCCTGCCCGCCGCGCGCTTTGCCCAGCTGGTGCAGCGCTGCCGACAGGCCAAGGAACAACTGCTCGCGCACGACGCACCCGAGAGCGTGGCCGTGACCCTGCTGGGCGGCGGCAGCCGCGTGCTGGCGCAGGCGCAAACCGCCACACTCACGCGCGAACAAGTACAGCAATGGGTGGTGGACGGCTTCTTCCCGCCCGCGCAGGCGCACGACGCGCCCGCCAAACGCCAGGGCGCGCTGCGGGGCCTGGGCCTGCCCTACCCGGCCGATGCGGCCATCACGCGGCATCTGGCGCAGTTTTTGGCGCAGCACGCTCCCGATGGGCTGCCCGACACCTTGCTGCTCAACGGTGGCGTGTTCCATGCGCACGCCATCGTGCAGCGCCTTACCGACCAGCTCACGGCATGGCGCGGCAGCCCGCTGCGCGTGCTGCACAACCCCCACCCCGACTGGGCCGTGGCGCGTGGCGCGGCCGCGTACGGGCTGGGGCGCTTCCAGCCCGCGCCAACCGCCGCCGAGCAGTTCTCCGAAAAATCAGCATCCAATCAACCTCCAGCGCAATCACAGCAAGCGCTGGCAGCTATCAAATCCAAAGCAGACAGCGCCAGTCCGCGCTGGCCCCACATTGGCGGCGGCTCGGCGCGCAGCTACTGGCTGGTGCTGCCCGGCCCACCCGGCGCGCCGCCGCAGGGTGTGTGCCTGCTGCCCAAGGGCACGGGCGAAGGCGTGCGCATTGTGCTGAGCGGCCGCCGGTTTGCGCTGCGGCTGGGCCAGGCCGTGCGTTTTGCGTTGCTGGCCCACAGCAACCCACGCGCCAGTGCCCAGGCCGGCCAGATCGGCCCGCTGGTGGGCGACGGCTGGGTCGAGTTGCCGCCCCTGTCCACTGTGCTGCCCGCGCCCGAAGGCCCGGCCAAGGCGCAGGTCGAGGTGCAGCTGCAGGCCCGCATGACCGAAGTGGGCACGCTCGAAGTGCGCTGCGTGGCCGCGCACGACCCCGCGCAATCGTGGCTGCTGCCGTTTGCCGTGCGCGGTGCCATCGCAGCGCCGCAGACAGCTCCTGAATCCATAGCTACCAGCGCTGATGCAGAGAGCGCTGGAGGCCAAAAACACCTAAATCACCCGGGCACCGCGGTCTCCACCGCCGTGGCCCAGATCGACCGCATCTTCGGCACGCAGGCCCAGGAGATCGGCCCGCGCGAAGTGCGCCAGCTGCGCCAAACGCTGGAAAGAACCCTGGGCCCGCGCGAGGCTTGGGACATCGCTGTGCTGCGCGCGCTGTTCGACGCACTGCTGCTGCGCGCCAAGCGCCGCCGCCGCACGCCCGAGCACGAGCGCGCGTGGCTCAACCTGGCCGGTTGGTGCCTGCGCCCTGGCGTGGGCGCCGAGTTGGACGGCTGGCGCATCGCGCAAATCTGGGCCCTGTACGCGCCCGGCCTGGCGCACCGCCAGGAGGCCGCCAACTGGACCGAATGGTGGGTGTTCTGGCGCCGCGTGGCTGCGGGGCTGAACGAGGACCAGCAAATGCAGGTGCTGGAGGCCGTGGCCGGGCACATGCAAAAGGCGGTGCAGCAAACCACTCGCAAACGCGAGGACGGCAGCGGCGGCAAATCTACCCACGGCAGCTACGAAGACATGCTGCGCCTGTTTGCCGCCATGGAGGCCGTGCCCTGGCCATACCGCCAGGAGATGGGCCAGTGGATGCTGCAGCGCCTGCGCCGCCCCGCCGAAACCACCCAAACCTGGTGGGCCATCGGCCGCCTGGCCGCGCGCCATTCCCTTGCAGCCAATGCCCACCGCATCATGCCCCCGGATGCGGCGCAGGAGTTCATCGACGCCACGCTCGCACAAGACTGGCGCAAGAACGAAACCGCCATGTTCGCCGCCGTGCAAATGGCCCGCATGACCGGCGACCGCGCCCTCGACCTGCCCAACTCTGTGCGCAACCAGGTGCTGGACAAAATGCGCGCCAGCGGCGCCCCCACGCGGTGGACCACGATGGTGGAGCAGGTGGTACCGATGGCCGCCGAAGACCAGCAACGCAGCCTTGGCGACAGCCTGCCGCCGGGATTGGTGCTGCTGTAGGCGGGGCAAGGTCCCTCCTCCGGGTTCATGCCAAGGGCGCACCGACCAGATTGGGGCAAGAATCGGCGGACACTTTCATCGCCGCCATGAGCCCCAGCCAGATCATCGTCCTCGCGACACCCGTCTTTTTCCTGCTGATCGCCATCGAGTTGCTGGTCGCGTACTAACGCCAGCGCAGCGCGTACCGGCTGGCCGATGCCATCAGCAGCATCAGCCTGGGGATGCTGAGCCAGACCAGCGCCGTGTTCACCCGGCTGCTGCGTGTAGGCATCTACACCGCACTGTTCGAGCATGTGGCGCTGTGGCGCAACGATGCGTTCTGGACCAGCCTGCCCGGCTGGCTGCTGGCGCTGGTGTTCTATGACTTTTGCTACTACTGGCTGCACCGCATGGGCCACGAGTCGGCGGTGCTGTGGGCCGCGCACGCGGTGCACCACCAGAGCCAGGACTACAACCTGAGCACCGCGCTGCGCCAGACCAGCTCGGGCGCGCTGCTGGGCTGGGTTTTTTATGTGCCCATGGCGCTGGCGGGCGTGCCGCCGCTGGTGTTTGCGGTGGTGGCGCTGATCGACTTGCTCTACCAGTTCTGGGTGCACACCGAGCAGGTGGGGCGCCTGGGCTGGTTTGACCGCTGGTTTTGCAGCCCCAGCAACCACCGCGTGCACCACGCGGTGAACGACAGCTATCTGGACAAGAACTACGGCGGCATCCTGATCGTGTGGGACCGGCTGTTTGGCACCTTCAAGGACGAAGACGACCAGGAGAAATGTGTGTACGGCACACGCGGCCTGCTCAACAGCTGGGACCCGCTGTGGGCCAACGCCCAGGTCTACGCGGGGCTGGCGCACGACAGCTGGCATGCACGCAACTGGCTCGACAAGGTCCGGGTGTGGATCAAGCCCCCCGGCTGGCGGCCAGCCGATGTGGCCGAGCGCTTTCCCAAGCCCGCTTTCAGCATGGCGCAGATGCAGCTTTACCACCCGCCGCTGTCGCGTGCCGTGCAGCGGTTTGCGTTGGTGCAGTTCGGCGTGTTGCTGGCGGGCGTGGCGGCCTTTTTGTGGCAGGCAGATGCGGCACCGCTGGCCGACAACGCGATCTGGTTTGCGGTGCTGCTGGTGTGCCAGTGGGCGTTGGGCGCCGTGTTGCAGGGGCGCATCGGCATGCTGATGGCGCTGATGCTGCAAAGCGGCGCGCTGGCCACCGCCACGAGTGCGCTGGGGTTTATGCAATGGTACTGGCTGTTCAAGCCACTGACGATGGTGATTGCTATGATTTTGGTAGCTATTAGCACTTATTCATCAAGCGCTAGAGGCCTATTTGACTCAAAACGCTGGGCGTTGCTGGCCGCAGCCCTGGCCGGATCGCTGGCCGGGGATGTGTTTCTCATGTTCCCCGGCTTCTTCATTCCCGGTCTGGTGAGTTTTCTGGTGGCGCATCTGTTTTATGTGGCGCTGTTCAAAAGCGGACAGCGGTGGTTTCCGCACCGGGGTGCACTGACCGCCACGCTGGGGGTTGGCGCGGCGATGTACGCCTTTTTGTGGGTGGGCGGGCTGCCGCCTGCGCTGCGTGCGCCTGTGGCCGCCTATGTGCTGGTGATCGCGCTGATGGCGGCCCAGGCCATCGGCCGGGCGACGGTGCTGCGCGATGCACCGTCGCTGCTGGTCGCCATCGGCGCCGGGTTCTTCATGCTCAGCGACTCGCTGCTGGCCACCAACCGATTCGTGCAACCGCTGCCTGGGTCACAGGTGTGGGTGCTGGGCACCTACTACGCGGCCCAGGCGCTGATCGTCAGCGGGTGGCTGGCCCACACCGCCCCAGCGCCCGCCACCGCTGCGCAGCGAACGGGCGCAACGGGGGATGAGGGCCGCACCCACGTGAAGCGGGACATGGCCGCAAGCGCCGCCCCCGAGACGGCGACACAATCTTCCTGAGAATCTCTGGGCGGCGGGCGATGGTTTTATAGCCAAAATGGCCGCTGGCGCTTTTAGAACATGCGCTGACAGCTATTTAATCAATAGCAATTCGCCTGCCTGTGCTCACACGGCAGGCGCTGGCTCCACGCCCACGGTGATGGCCTCATCGCGCGCGATCCGGCCATCCACCAGCTCCACCAGGCGGTCGCAGCGCGCGGCCAGGCGCGGGTCGTGCGTGACCACCACAAAGCTGGTACCCCGCTCGGCGTGGATGCGGCGCAGCAGGGCAAACACGTCGGCCGACGAGGCGGTGTCCAGGTTGCCCGTGGGTTCATCGGCCAGCACCAGCGGCGGGTTCATGACCAGCGCACGCGCAATGGCCACGCGCTGCTGCATGCCGCCCGACAGCTCCCCCGGCCGCTTGTCCATGGCCTGGGCCAGGCCCACGGCGTCCAGCAGGCTGCGCGCGTGATCGCGGTGGGCGGCGCTGACGCGGCCTTCGGCCATCAAGGCGGGCAGCGTCACGTTCTCCAGCGCAGAGAACGCGGGCAGCAGGTGGTGGAACTGAAAAACAAACCCGAGCGTGCTGCGTCGGCGCAGGGTCAGGGCTGCATCGTCCAGGCCCTGCACTGCTTCGCCGTCCAGTAGATAGCTGCCGGACGTCATCCGTTCGAGCAAGCCCAGGATGTTGAGCAGCGTGCTCTTGCCCGAGCCCGAAGGCCCCATCAGCGCGATGAACTCGCCCCGGTGGACCTTCAGGTCGATGCCATGCAGCACCTCGGCCTCACTGGGGCGGCCCAGGTTGTAGCTCTTGCGCACGGCGTCGAGCGCGATGAGTTCGGGGGCAGCAGCGACGTTCACAGCGTTCACGCGGCCTTCACATGCGGATGGCCTGCGCCGGGTCCAGCGCCGCCGCGCGCCGCGCTGGCGCCACGGCCGCCAGCACGCCGCACACCGACGCAATCAGCGCAATCTGCACTGCCATGGCGGGCGCCAGCGATATCGAAAAGAGCGGCATGCCGTCCGAGCCCCGCACAAAGTGGGTGAACACCCAGATCAGCGCCACGGCCAGCAGCAGGCCCAGCACCGAGCCCAGCGCGCCCACCACGGCGCCCTGCACCAAAAACACGCGCAGAACCTGGCCCCGGGTGGCGCCCATGGCGCGCAAGATGCCGATCTCGCGGCCCTTTTGCACCACCGACACCACCAGCACACTGGCAATGCCCAGCACCACCACCGCCAGCACCACGCCCCGGATGATGGAGGTGCTGATCGACTGTGCATTGAGCGCTGACACCAGCTGGGCATTGCTCTCCTGCCAGCTCTCTATCTTGTAGGGAAACTGGGTCTGCAACTCGCGCGCCAGGGTCTGGGCTACCCACACATCTTTCAGGGTCAGGTCGAGCTGGCTCGCGCCCCCGGGCAGCGCCAGCAGGCTTTGCGCGGCGCGCAGCGGCACGATCACGGTGCGCCGGTTCAGGTCTTTCACGCCCAGGTCCACCAGCGCGGTGACGCGCACCGAATCACTCACCGTGCCGCCCGCGCCGCTCGTCTGCACCGTGAGCCGGTCTCCCACGCGCACGCCCAGGTCAGAGGCCAGCTCGCGCCCCACGATGGCCTCGCCCGGTGACAGCCGCGCCGTGCCACTGACCACCTTGGAGCGCAGCCCCACCACGCGGTCATAGCGGTCCAGGTCAACACCCATCAGGGCCATGGCTTGCGATGCCTCGCCGCGCAACGCCAGGCCAGAGCCGGACACCATGGGCGACACCCCGGCGACTTCGGGCAATCGCTCCAGCAGCGGCACCAGCGCCTGCCAGTTGGCGACGGACCGCAGGCGCTGGGCACGCGGCTGCGTTTCAGTCAGCGCAGCGATGCCAGGCAAGGCAGGGGCTGCCGGTATGACCAGGTCGTCCGGCGCCCGCAGGGTAATGTGCGCCTGGGCGCCCAGGGTTTTGGCCAGGGTGTTCGATTGCAGTCCATTGATCAGCGCAGAGATGTAGGCAATGACCGCCACACCCGCCGCCACACCCACGATGATGAGCACGGTCTGCATGCGCCCCTCGCGCAAAAAACGCAGCGCCACGCGCAATTCAAAGCCGGGCCAGATCCACATGGCAGCGCGCTCAGCGGCCCATGGCGTTGGTCAATGCGGCGCCTGCATCACCGCCCTGCCCTTTGCCCTGCGCACCACCCTGGGCGGCGGGACCGGGAGCGGCAGAGCCGGCCTTCCAAGCCACCACGCGGGCACGCACACGGTCGCCCGCCTGCACGGCGCCGCCACGCAACACGGTGTCGCCCTCGGCCAGGCCGTCCAGTACCTCCACCGCGTCCAGTGTGCGCAGCCCCAGGCGCACGCTACGGACCTGGGCGCGCCCCTCCTGCAGCACCAGCACCGTCGCCTGCTCACCCTCCATCGGGCTCCTCAGAGCCGCCTGCGGCAGCACCAGGGCACGCTCGCGCCGCGCGGTTTCCACCTCGACCGACAAGGTCATGTCCTCGCGCAAAAAGGCGGGGGGCTGCTGCTCCAGCGCAAACTTCGCCTCGATGGCGCCGCGCTGGGCATCCACCGATGGCGCAATCGAGAGCACACGCGCTGCAAAGCGCTGGCCCGCAAACGCATCAGCCACCACCGAGGCCGTCTGGCCCGGCTGCAACTGGTCCAGAAAGCGCTCATCCACCTGGGCTACCAGCTGGGTGGGCCCTGCCAGCGCAAGGCTGAGCAAGGCCTTGCCAGGCTGCACGATCTGCCCAGGCTCGACTTCGCGCACTAGCACGCGGGCATCGGCCGGGGCCACCAGGGTGGTCTGCGCCAAGCGGGCCTGGGCCGCTACGGTGGCGGCCTGGGCCAGCGCCAGCTGCGCCTGCGACTGGACCACATCGGTGCCTGCATCGGCGTTGGCCTGCACCTGCGCCTGCGCGCTCGACTGCTGGGCCCGGGCCACATCGACGGCACGCTGCGCCTCATCGAGCTGCGCGGCGCTGTAGAAACCCTGGGCCACCAGCTGCTGCACCCGCACCAGGCTGGCACTGGCCGCCTGCAGGGTCGCATCGGCCTGCGCGCGCGCCGCCTGTGCCGCGCTGCGGCCGCTACTGCGCAGGCCCACCAGGCGCGACTGCGCCTGGCGCTCGGCCGCCACGGCCTGCGCCAGGGCCGCCCGCAGCTCGTCAGACTCCAGCTGCACCAGCACATCACCCTGGCGCACCTGTGCGCCTTCTGCCACCCGCACCTGGGCCACGCGGCCGGTGAGGGTGCTGCCCACGTCCACCCGCGACAACGTGGCCACACGCGCCGAAAACTGCAGCGTGCGCACCAGCGGTGCCGACTGCACCACCAAGGCGTCGACCTGCGGGCCGCGCAGCGCCATCGCCCCAACGGCGGCAACCGCCGCCACCAGCACGGCAGCGCACAGCGCCAGAGTGAGAACCCGTTTATTCACAGCAATGCCCTTGGAGCCATGAACACGGCCCGCCTATTCCGCAAACAGCCCGCCAGCCGCCTGCGGAGGGGTGACCCCGAGGTGGCGGAACGCCGCCAGCGTGGCAATGCGCCCGCGCGGCGTGCGCTGCAAAAAGCCCTGCTGGATGAGGTAGGGCTCGATCACGTCTTCGATGGTGCCCGCCTCTTCGCCAATGCTGGCGGCAATGTTGTCCAGCCCCACGGGGCCGCCATCAAAGCGGTGGATCACGGCCTCCAGCAGCTTGCGGTCCATCACGTCAAAGCCCTGCGGGTCCACGTCCAGCATTGCCAAGGCCTTGTCGGCAATGGTTTTGGTGATGCGGCCATCGCCCTTGACCTCGGCGTAGTCGCGCACCCGGCGCAGCAGCCGGTTGGCAATGCGCGGCGTGCCGCGCGAGCGGCGGGCAATCTCGAAACCGCCCTCCTCGTCAATCGGTGCCTTGAGCAAACCCGCGCTGCGTTTGACGATGCGCGCCAGCTCTTCGGAGGTATAAAACTCCAGCCGCGCCACGATGCCAAAGCGGTCGCGCAGGGGGTTGGTCAGCATGCCGGCGCGTGTGGTGGCACCCACCAGCGTGAAGGGCTGCAGGTCGAGCTTGATGGAACGCGCCGCCGGGCCTTCGCCGATCATGATGTCGATCTGGTAGTCCTCCAGCGCCGGGTAGAGGATTTCCTCGACCACAGGCGAGAGACGGTGGATCTCGTCGATGAACAGGACGTCGTTCTTTTCGAGGTTGGTCAGCAGCGCCGCCAGGTCCTTGGGTTTTTCGAGCACGGGGCCGCTGGTCTGGCGCAGGTTCACGCCCAACTCAGCCGCAATGATGTGGGAGAGCGTGGTCTTGCCCAGCCCGGGCGGGCCGAACAGCAGCACATGGTCCAGCGCCTCGCCACGCTTCTTGGCCGCGCCGATGAAGATCTCAAGCTGCTCGCGCGCCTTGGCCTGGCCCACGTATTCCTGCAGGAGTTTGGGGCGCAGGGCGCGCTCAATGGCCTCCTCTTGGGGGATGCGGGGACGGCGGAGATGACGCGTTTAGCGGGTGCTGGGGCGAAATCGTCGGTCTGGATGGTCATTGTGCGAACGGGGAGAGTCTGTGCTTTGGATACTGCGGCACAAACTCACTGCGAAGTCCATGCGTAGTACATGGGGCCCTCGTACTGAAAGTCCTTGTGGACCTGAATCACAAAGTCCCGCTCGGCTGCACTGATGGTGTAGAAGTGCGCTCGTGTTTTGGCGTTGTAGAAGCGGTAGATCGGAGAAGATTCGTTGCCCTCGGACTTCTGTGCATACCAACTGACGACCTCGTAGCGATATTCAGGGAAATGGGTGATCACATAGTCGCGTTCCTCCACACTGCCCGAATAGAAATGCGCGCCACTGGTCGCGTTGTAGAAGCGAAATACCGGGTCCTTTCCCGAGCTGACATCCGGATATGCATAGAACGCGATATTTTCATATCCGAACTCGGGGAAGGTTCTGATTACGAAATCCCGTTCGGCAGCGCTGGCCGTATAGAAATGCGCACCGGTTTTGCTGTTGTAAAAGCGGTAGACAGCTGTGCGACCACCGCTGACTGCCGATGCCAGCCAGTTCTTCAACGCAGCGTTGTAAGCCACGTCGAAACGACCATAGAAGTCAGACGACGACTGGTTGGTACATACGGCACTCCCCCCATACAAGGTGCCCACTACCTTACCGTTCCTGAACAGCGCCGAGCCGCTGCTTCCCCCCTCGGTGGTGCCCTGGCTCCAGTTGACCCGATAGTAGTTACCGCTGGTTCCCCCACAAGAGAACGTTGTGTCAGATATCGTGTTGCACGAAGATTGACCGACCACCGCGCCATAGCTCAGCTTGAGCAAGTCCCCACGGGGATGATGCAACCCAATCGTGGACACCCCAGCGGCAACTGTGGATGCATCCCACCCTGCAAAAACGGCTCCCGCAGGGGGCGTATCGTTGAGCAAGAGGAACGATGTGTCGCTGTCTGCGCTGGCGTAGAGGAGTTTGGCTCCTCCCACCCTCTTGGTGCTTGAACTTTGCAATGCACCACTATTGCAACTGGACGAACGGAAAAACCAGTCCGTCTGCAGAGTCGAAGCCACAGTCTGATCTGAAATGCAGTGATTGGCACTCAGGAAGTAGGGCTTGCCGCTGGAGCTGCCATCGTTGAGCAGTGTGCCTGTGCAAAGGTAGGCGCTCGCGCCCTTCACGAACACCATGCGCGCGACAGCATTGCGTTCGCTGGCGCCGTCGTTGTAGCAAGTCGCATCCAGGTTACAGGTATCTGCATCGCCGATGGCTTTCGCATTTTGCTGTACCTGCGCCTCGTACTCTTGAACAGTGGGCACGGCCAGGTTCGCAAAGATATGCGACAGTTGGGGCACCGATATCTGTAAGGTGTTCGCCAAAATGCCAGGTGGCAACTCCACCTCCAGCGTCGCTTCACCCGCTCCTGTATCGGGAGTCCACCACGTGCGTGCGGCATCTGAACGGTCACCGCCTGCCTGATTGCGCTCAATCAGCTGCAGGATTTCCTGCCCGGAGGTCTCAAACACTTTGCCAGGCGCTGCCTGGGTGTAAACACGCACGATGGCACTACCAGGAAGCTGCTGGACCAGCACGCCCAATCGCAAACCATAGGCCCCTTCTGCACTGAAACTGATGGCGGCAACCAGGCCACCCGCCGGAGTTTTGCGCCACTGCCACAGGGATCCCATGGCCGACACAGACTTTGTGGCCTCCACATCGCGGCCTTGGCCCACGAGCCGAGGGCCCACCGAGTCCATGGACTGGGTTTTTTCGGCCGCCAGGGCCTCCAAAGCAACCGCTGCAGCTACGGGCGCCGCAGCGGCACTGCGCGACTTGATGCGAGCAACATCCTGAATAGCATCTACGGGCTGAACACGACTGTCCACTTTGGAGAGCAAAGGCGCGCTGATGGATACGTCGCCCGAACCACCGCCACAACCAACCAGCAGCGCAGCCGCTGTGAGCAAGGCTGGTATCCAACGCCCTATGGAAAACTTTTTCATTGTCAGCATCCTTGAAATCGCTACGACTCACGCGTGCAAGCCCAGAGAAGGGTCGCCGCAAAACCACACGCTTAGGGCCCAGCCCCCACGTCGGGCACAGGTTACAGAGGACGATTATCAGCGGGCCAGCGCCTTCAGCGCCATCTTGATCCCCTCACTCACCCCCACCTCTGCCGGCAACGCCTTGAGCGCCGCTGCAGCCTCCTTGTCGTTGTAACCCAGCGCCAGCAGGGCCTGCAAAATGTCGGCCTGCGCATCGCTGGTGGCAGCACCGCGAACGGCCCCTATATCGGCACCGAGCTTGCCCTTAAGCTCCAGCAAGAGCCGCTCGGCTGTCTTCTTGCCGATGCCAGGCACCTTGACCAGGCGACCCGCCTCCTGCAACGAAATCGCCTGTGCCAGATCCGCCACGCCCATGCCGGAAAGAATCGACAACGCCGTTCGCGGCCCCACGCCCGAGATCTTGATCAGCTCGCGGAAGGCCTGGCGCTCTTCGGGCGTGGCAAAGCCGTAAAGCAGTTGCGCGTCTTCGCGCACGATGAACTGCGTGAGCAGGCTCACGCGTTCGCCCACGGCGGGCAGGTTGTAGAAGGTGCTCATGGGCACATTCACCTCGTAACCGACCCCATGGCAGTCCAACAGCACCTCGGGGGGGTTCTTCTCCAGCAGGGTGCCGGTCAATTTGCCTATCATTGATGTCCTTTGGCGACGCGGGCATGACATGCAGCGTCGTCGTTCTTGCCGTTTTTCCGTTGCCTGACTGGAATTATCAGCGTGATCCTGCGCCACACCTTCATCCCCCACAACAACACCCGGCTCACGAACCTGTGCGGACCGGCCGATGCGCACCTGCGCACTATCGAAGTGGCCCTGCAGGTCAGCATTGCGCACCGCCACGAGCAATTCAAGGTGGACGGCCCCAAGGCCAAGGCCACGCAGGCCATGGAGCTTCTGCAGGCCCTGTACGAAATGGCCGAGCGCCCCATCCCCGAAGACCACATCCAACTCATGCTCGCAGGCGACAGCGAGTTACTTGCAGCACCGGACGGCGCCATCGTGCTCAACACCCGTCGGGCAGACCTGCGCGGGCGTACGCCCACACAAAACCTGTACCTGCAGAACATTGCCACACACGACATCACCTTCGGCATTGGCCCGGCTGGCACGGGCAAGACCTATCTGGCCGTGGCCTGCGCCGTGGATGCGCTGGAGCGCAGCAGCGTGCAGCGCATCGTGCTGACCCGTCCGGCGGTGGAGGCTGGCGAGCGCCTGGGCTTTCTGCCCGGTGACCTGGCACAGAAGGTAGACCCCTACCTTCGCCCGCTCTACGACGCGCTGTACGAGCTGATGGGACACGACAAAGTGCAGAAGGCCTTCGAGCGCAACGCCATCGAAATCGCGCCGCTGGCCTTCATGCGCGGGCGCACGCTGAACAACGCCTTTGTCATCCTGGATGAAGCGCAGAACACCACACCCGAGCAGATGAAGATGTTCCTCACCCGCATCGGCTTCGGTGCCAAGGCGGTGGTCACCGGTGACGTGAGCCAGATCGATTTGCCCAAGGGCGCGCTGAGCGGCCTGATCGATGCCGAACGCGTTCTCAAGCGCGTCAAAGGCATCTCCATCACCCATTTCACCAGCGCCGACGTGGTGCGCCATCCGCTGGTGGCGCGCATCGTGGACGCCTACGACGCCCCCCGCCGCGCAGCGACTGCACGCAGCAGAGACTAAAACTCCTATTTTTATAGCACCTGGTGCTTATCCATCAACCGCCAGTGACAGAAACGATCCACAATGCCTTTGAACCAACTCTCTTTGTCACTGCAGTTTGGCCCCTTTGACGGAGTGGCGGCCCATCGCGCCGTACTGTCGCGCCACAAGGTCACGCGGTGGATACGCCATGCGCTGGCCACCGATGCCGAAATCACCGTGCGCGTCGTGGGCGCCGAAGAAGGCCAGCAGCTCAACCACGAATACCGCAAAAAGAACTATGCGACCAACGTGCTCACGTTTGATTACGCGCAAGAGCCCCTGGTGACCGCCGACCTGGTGCTGTGCGCCCCGGTGATCGAGCGCGAGGCCAAGGAGCAAAACAAGAGCCTGGAAGAACACTACGCCCACATGCTGGTGCATGGCACGCTGCACGCCCAGGGCTGGGACCATGAGACCAGCGAGGCCGATGCCGATGAGATGGAGGCCTACGAGACGGCCATCCTGCAAGAGATGGGGTTTGCAGACCCCTATGCAAAGTAGCCACTGCGCTGCCACGGCGCCTCTGCGCATCACTCCCACCTGACATGGTTTCACTCTTTTTTGGGCAAAACACCTTTGCCCACAGGCAGCCAGCGCCCCACCGGGCCAGGTCATCACAGCCACTACCATCCAGAGATCACCAGCCCGCGCCGGTATTTTTCTGATCGAGAGACATGTCTGAGATTGCCCTGCTCCTTTTCGCCGCCTTTATCGCCGGCGCCCTCAATGCCGTCGCCGGTGGTGGCAGCTTTCTGACCCTGCCGGCTCTCGTTTTCACCGGCGTTCCCCCAGTGGTGGCCAATGCCACGGGCACAGTGGCGCTGCTGCCGGGCTACATGGCGGGGGCCTGGGGGTTCCGCGAAGACACCGCCCCGCCACCCGGGCTGTCGATGCGGCTATTGGTAGTGCTGTCGCTCATCGGTGGTGCGGCCGGTGCGACGCTGCTGCTGGTCACGCCCGATGCCACCTTCCGCCGCGTGGTGCCCTGGCTCCTGCTGGCGGCCACGGCGATGTTTGCGTTTGGGCCGCAGTTGCGCAAACGGCTGGCGGGCGGAACGCCATCCACCGCCAAAGCCACCGTGGGCGTGCTGGTGGTGGCGGCCTACGGCGGCTATTTCAATGGCGGGCTCGGCATCTTGTTGCTGGCGCTGTTTGGCCTCCTGGGCCAGACGAACCTCAACGCCATGAACGGACTCAAGAACTGGGTGTCGGCCCTGCTCACGGCCATCGCCGTGGTCATCTACGCTGCAGGCGGCGTGGTGTTATGGCCCCAGGCACTGATGATGATGGTGGCCGCCACCGCCGGTGGCTATGGCGGCGCACGCGTGGCACGGCGCATTCCGCCCCACTGGCTGCGTGGCGGCATTGTGCTGACGGGCCTGGTAATGGCCGGGTTGTTCTTCTGGCGGCAGTGACCTCCTCGCACCAGAAGTGCGGGCGGCTGAGCGAGAGCCGCCCAAACGCCGCTAGCGCTGAGATCAAACCGGCGCACCGTGCCAAGCCAGCGCGCTCGCCTTCAGCCACTGCGCACAGGCCAGATAGGCCAGCACCAGCCCTGACATCCCCGCGACCATGGCCATGGGTGGCGCAACAAAACCGAACCACGACCCCACTGGCGTGAATGGCAACGCCATGGCGACAAGCAGCGCCACCAGCGAAGACCATAACAAGGCCGGGTGAGGAAGATCCCGCCAAGGCAGGCCGTGCGTGCGGACAACAAAGATCACCAGAATCTGTGTGGCCATGGACTCCATAAACCACAGCGTGCGGAACTGCTCAGGGGTGGACTGGAACATCCACAGCAACCCGCCAAAAGTGACCATATCAAACAGCGATGACAGCGGGCCCATGGTGCCCGCAAAACGCAGCAGGCCACGCATATCCCACACCTGCGGCTGCGCAATGGACTCCGGCGGCACCGTGTCAAACGGAATACCGATCTCCGAAAAGTCGTACAACAGGTTGTTCAGCAAGATCTGCGTCGGCAGCATGGGAAGAAATGGCAGAAACAACGACGCCACCGCCATTGAAAGCATGTTGCCGAAATTGGAACTGGCCCCCATGCGCACGTACTTGAGGATATTGACGAAGGTCCGGCGCCCCTCCTCTACGCCATCCGCCACCACGGCCAGGTCCGAGTCCAGCAGGATCATGTCGGCTGCGGCCTGGGCCACACCGCTGGCACTGTCCACCGACAATCCTATATGGGCCACCTTGAGTGCGGGCGCATCGTTGATCCCATCGCCCAAAAAACCCACCACCGCACCGTGCGCCTGCAACGCGCGCACGATGCGCGCCTTATGGTCGGGCGCAAGCCGACCATAGATGTCCACCGACTGCACTTGCACCGCCAGGGCATCGTCCGTCAAGCCAGCCAGCTCGGCGCCCGTCAGCACCCGATCGGCGCACAAGCCCATTTGCTGCGCCAACCTCTGCACCACGACGGGATCATCACCCGAGAGTATCTTCAGGCGAACTCCAGCGGCCGACAGCCTGGCAATGGCCACCTTTGCCGTGGGCTTGGCCGGGTCGGCGAAGGCACAGAACCCTTCGAAGACCAGCTCCGCTTCATCGGCCGGCGACAACGGCGACGATGCACTGGTGGCGTCTGGCCGTGCGCGTGAGGCCACCGCCACCACACGCAACCCCTGCTGGGCCAGCACATGCACAACCTGCAGGCCCTCGGCACGCCCGGTATCGCCAAAAGGCAGCACCTCGCCACTCTGCCGTCGGCGTGTGCACAGAGACAGCACGGCCTCGGGCGCGCCTTTCACAATCAGCAGGCGCTCACCCGGACCCTCAACCCAGACGCTGCCGACGCGCCGGTTGAAATCGAATGCATGCCGCTGCAGCAGGGCCCAGCCCTGCGCAGCATCCGGGTGACTGGCCTGCAGCGCAGCATCCAGCGCGCCCCGGTCGCCCGCCAGGGTGGCGGCAATGGCCCCGAGCCACGCGGCCCGTGGGTCGTCCTGACCGGCACCGTTCAGACTTCGGGCCAAGGCAATCTCCGCACGGGTCAAGGTACCCGTTTTGTCGGTGCACAGCACCGTCATGGCACCCAGGTCATGGATGGCCGCCAAGCGTTTGACAATGACCTTGCGCCCCGCCATGCGCAAGGCGCCACGGGACAGGGTCACGGTGGTGATCATGGGCAGCAACTCGGGCGTCAAACCCACCGCCAGCGCCACGGCAAACATCAGCGATTCCATCACCTGGCGGCCAAACAGCATGTGCGTGACCAGCACCATCACCACCAGCGCCAAAGTCAGGCGGGCCGTGATCAGACCAAAAGCATGCATGTCGCGCTGGAAGGCTGACACCTCTGCCCCTTCGCCCAGCACGGCCGCAGCGGCACCAAACAAGGTGTTGCGGCCAGTGCTCACTACCAACGCACGGGCTTCGCCAGTCTGTGCAACCGAGCCACGAAACAGGGCGTTACGGGCCTCACTGGCCGCGTAGGCCGCCTGCAAGCCGGGCCGCTTCTCCACGGGGTAGGGCTCACCGGTGAGTGCGGCCTCGGAGGCGGTGAATGCGTCGCTCTCCAGCACCAGGGCATCGGCCGCAATGATGTCGCCCGCCCGCACGCGCATGATGTCGCCGGGGACCACCTCTTCCACTGGCACCTGGCGAAAGCTGCCATCCCGCATCACCTCGGCCTGCAGTGCCACGGCGCGGCGCAGCATTTCGGCGGCCCGGGTCGCACGCCCTTCCTGCACGGTGTCCAGTCCGATCGACAAGCCCAGGATGGTGACGATGATCCCGCCGCCCACACCATCACCGGTGGCCACCGACACGGCGCCAGCGCCCAAGAGAATCAGCGAAAGTGGCTCCCGCAGACGGCGCCCGATGGCGGCCGCCAGCCCCCTGGCCTGCGGCGGCGCGTCAGCGTTGGGGCCATGGCGCACCAACAGCGTCTGTGCCTGTGCGCCCGTCAAGCCGCCCAGACTGCACTGCAATCGCTCACACAGCGCCTGCGCAGACAGGTTCCAAAACCGCTCTGGGGCGGCGCTGGGGGGATGCACCATGGATTTTGAAAGACCGGTTGGGGTCGGGGCCAGGCTCAGCCCACGGCCCGTGCACACCTGCTTCAGGCGCCACGCACCAGAAGCACCGGCACCGGCGACTGACGCAGCACCTGCTCGGCATCGCTGCCCAGCAGCATCCGCCCCACACCGCGCCGACCATGAGTCCCCAGAACGATGATCTGCGCGCCCCATTCCTTGGCCTTGGCCAGGACCAGCTCGCTCACACGCCCGGAGTAGCTTTCAAACAGCTCGGCCTCCACCGGCACCCCCGCAGCGCTGACACGGGCTTGGGCATCCTGCAGCACCTGCTGACCGGCCTCTTTGAGCAAATCGAACACATTCGGGGGCAACGCCATGGCCGCCTCAAAGCTCGTCATGAGCGATATTTCGTCCACCACATGCAACACCTTGATGGTCGACCCCATGACCCGCGCGAGCGTGATCGCTTCGTTCAATCCAGCCAGCGATGTGGGGCTGCCATCCACGGGAACCAGAATCTTTTCGTACATGGGTCATCCTCCGTAAAAACACATCGTAGCCCCTGGGACCACCCTCACTCCGTGGCGCTCAGGCCGCAACAGGCGCCGGCGCCACCCGCAGCGGAATCGTCACCGGCCCGTCATTGATCAGGTGCACCTGCATCTCGGCGGCGAACCGGCCCGTTTGCACGACGGGATGCAAGGCGCGTGCACGCTCCACCACGTAGTCAAACAGCCGCCGCCCCTCGTCCGGCGCGGCGGCCTGGGTAAAACTGGGGCGGTTGCCACCCGTGGTGTCGGCGGCCAGGGTGAACTGGCTGACCAGCAACAGGCCGCCCGCCACGTCCTGCACGCTTTTATTCATCTTCCCCGCATCGTCGCTGAAGATGCGCAGCTTCAGGAGCTTGGCCAGCAACTTGTCAGCCTCCACCTCGGTATCGCCGCGCTCGGCGCACACCAGCACCAGCAGGCCCACACCAATGGCGCCAACGGTCTGCCCGTCTACATCGACACGTGCTTCGCGCACACGTTGCAAGACACTGATCACTTCACGTCATCCTTGGGGTCGTCAAAATGTGCCTCCACATCGGTGGGCAGTAGCTCGATGGTGGCACGCAGGCCGGGTACGGCGGTCATCAAAGCACGCTCGACCTGGCCGCGCAGCTCGGCGGCGTGGCGCAAAGTCCAGTCAGCGGGCATGTGCAGGTGCATGTCCACAAACTGGCGCTGGCCCGCGCGGCGCGTGGACACATGGTCAAACCGCACCGTCCCGGAGGGCTGGGTCTGCACAAACTGCTGCAGGGTGGTGTCGATGGTGGCTTGCACCTCGGGCTCCACGGCCGAATCCATCAGCCCCTGGGATGAGCGCCAGACCAGCTCCACGCCTTCCTTGAGAATATTGAGCGCCACCGCCATAGCGGCCACCGCATCCAGCCATAGCCAGCCGGTGAGGGCCGCACCGACAATGCCCACCAGCACCCCGGCCGAGGTCCACACATCGGTGACGAGATGGCGGGCATCGGCCTCCAGCGCGATGGAGCGGTGTTCACGCGCCGAGCGGAACATGACCCAGGCCAGCAGCCCGTTGAGGGCGGAGCTGAGCACCGACAGGCCCAGGCCCCAGCCCACCTGCTCGATGGGCTGAGGATCAAACAACCGATGCCCTGCCGCCCAAAGGATGCCCGCAGACACACCCACAATGAGAATGCCTTCGAACCCCGAGGAGAAATACTCGGCCTTGTGATGTCCGTAGGGATGGTCGTCATCCGCTGGCCGTGTCGCCACGGTCACCATGGCCAGGGCAAACATCGCGCTGGCCAGGTTCACAAAAGACTCCATGGCGTCAGACAACAAGCCCACAGAACCCGTGACGGCCCAGGCCAGCGTCTTCAGTGCGATGGTGACCACGGCGACGGCCACCGAAGTCCAGAGCAAGTTGCGGGGGGTGAGCCACTGGTGTGACGCAGGAGAAGGCGGGGGCGTGGGGTGCATTCGATGAGCGCTCAAGAACCGAGCGGCGAATTACACCAGAGCCGTCTTAAGACCGGCTTTACACCGCAGGCGCCCTGAGCATCTCCCATGCGGCCCCATGCCAGAATCCGGCCATGACCCAGGCTTGGCGCCGCACCTTCTTCACCCCACACCTCCCCAGCCTGTTGATCTGGGCCTTGGTGGCGTGCGCCGGCGCCGGTTGGCTGGCCGTCGCGCGCCTGCAGCAGCTGCAAGCTGCGTTTGAAACCGATGCACGCATCGTGCACCGCCTGCTGAGCCAGCGGGTGGTGCAGCACGATGCCATCATGGCCACACTGGCGCTGTTGCAACCGACTGGGGGAGCCACGGGTGAGAACAGCACAGCAGCCCCGCTGCCCCGACTGCCTTCGGTGTACCCTCAGATCCTGGCGGTTCTGGAGCGCCCGGCCCACGGTAGCTGGCCCACACCACTGCAGACAGAACTCGCACAAGCCGAAGCGGCCTCGCGCCGCACAGGCCAGGCGGCGATGGCAGCGCTGGACCTTGGGGCGGGTCGCTACTACCTCGTGCTGGCAGGCACGCCCGCCAGCTATGCGCTACACATCGACCTGCGCACCACCATCCCCACCGAAGAATGGCCCATGGACATGGCCACCAGCCCTGTCCGCGTAACGCTGGAGCGGGGCGGCCAGGCCTTTGTCGTGCAAAGCGGCGACGGTGCCGATGTGGGCAGAAACCACGTGTACGATTTTCACAAGCTGCTGGCCTCCCCCAGCCAGCCCCTCACCGTGGTGGCGCGGCGCAGCGTGGGCCCACACGAGCTGCCCTGGTGGTCCATGCTGGGCTGGTGCGCGCTGACAGCCACGCTGTGGGCCGCAGGCCGCGCACTGCGGCGCCAGCGGGTGGCACGCCAGCGCGCCGAAGAACTGCTGCGCCTGGGCCAGGTGGCGCGACTGAACACGCTGGGTGAACTGGCTGCCGGCATGGCCCATGAGCTGAACCAGCCGCTCACCGCACTGCTCTCCAGCACCCAGGCCGCCCAACGCCTGCTGGCCAACGACCCGCCCGACCTGCCGGACCTGCCCATGGCTCAGACGGCCATGGCCCGCGCGGTGGAGCAGGCCCGCCGCGCCTCTACCGTGGTGGGACGCCTGCGCCGCCTGGTAGAGCGCCCCGATCTGGCCGGCCAGGCGCAGCCGCTGGCCTTGCCCGCAGCGGTGCATGAGGTGCTGCACCTGCTGGAACCCGAGTTCGCACAGCGTGGCGTGGTGCCCGATGTCACCACCGGCGCCGACCTGCCCCCCGTATTGGCCGAGCCCGTGGCACTGCAGCAAATCATCCACAACCTGCTCATGAACGCCCTGCAGGCACTGGAGCAGGTGCCACCCTCCGAGCGCCAGTTGCGCATTGCCATGTCGCGCTTGAATGCCGGGCATGTGGCCCTGTCGGTGCGCGACCACGGCCCCGGCATACCGCCCGAAGCACGCCAGCACCTGTTTGAACCCTTCTACACCACACGTTCCGGCGGTCTGGGGCTGGGTCTCACGCTGTGCGAAAGCCTGGCCCAGGCCATGGGCGCGCACTTGGCCCTGGCGCCCGAGGCGCCCGCCGCAGAAAACCGGGGTGCCGAGTTTGTGCTGACCCTGCCCACCGCACCGCCCGCCCGACCATGACCGACAGCGCCCCCTCCCTCTCACCCCTGATCCACCTGGTGGACGATGATGCCGCCGTGCGCGACAGCCTGGGCTTGCTCATCAGCACCGTGGGCCTGCGGGTCAAGACCTGGGCCGACCCACAATCCTTCATGGCGGGCTTTGACCGTGCCAGCATCGGCGCCATCGTGCTGGATGTGCGCATGCCCGGCATCAGCGGCCTCACAGTGCTGGAGCAGCTGCTGGCGCAGGGCGTGGACCAACCCATGATCCTGCTGACGGGCCACGGCACGGTGGAGATGTGCCGCCGTGCCTTCAAGGCGGGGGCGGCAGAGTTTCTGGAAAAACCCGTGGATGACGAGGTACTGATCGAAGCCTTGCAGAACGCCGTGCGCCAGCATGTGCGCTCACGCCAGCGGCACCAGGCCGACCAGCAGGCACGCGAACGCTTCGCCCAGCTCTCCGCCCGTGAGTGCGAGGTGCTGGGCCTCATCGTTGAAGGCCTGACCAACAAGGAAATAGGCCGGGCTTTGGCGCTCTCGCCCCGCACTGTGGAGACCCACCGCGCCAACCTGTTTGCCAAGCTGGGAGCAGAGTCGCTGGCACAGCTCATCCGCCGCTATGCGGCGCTGGTGGACACCGCCCCGGGCGCATAAAGCGAGCGCGGCTGCTCAGACGACGCCCCTCGGGGCCCGAAGCGAAGCACCACAGGGGCTTGCACCCATTCAGTAGTTCTACGGAGCCCGTCGCGTGGCGACACGCATGGCGGTGAGGCCGTGCATTTTTTACAGTTCTCCCACGGCGCCACACCCTGTGGCTCCGGCCCAAAACTGAAGAAAACCACCGGAGAACACCATGCACCACGCCACCGCCAAGATCGCCGCCATCGCCCTGAGCCTGATCGCCACTGCCGCCGCCCACGCCGAGGGCGTTCGCACTGAAAAGAACATTTCCCTGGACTTGGCCACGCAGATCGCCGCCCAGACCGTGGCCACCTGCACCGCCAACGGCTACGCCGTGACCGCCACCGTGGTGGACCGCGCCGGCACCGTGCGCGCCGTGTACCGCGCCGACAATGCCGGCCCGCACACCTTGGAAGCCAGCCGCCTGAAGGCCTACACCTCAGCCTCGGCCAAGAACACCACGCTGGCCATGATGGAAGGCGCCCAAAAGAACCCCGCCGCCGCCAACCTGGTGAACATTCCTGGCTATCTGCTGCTGGGCGGCGGCGTGCCCGTTAAGGTGGGCAACGAAGTCATCGGTGCCGTGGGCGTGGGTGGTGCTCCCGGCGGCCATCTGGACGAGCAATGTGCCGTGGCCGGCATCGCCAAGGTGCAGGACCTGCTGAAATAAGACAGGCCCACACACTGCGCCGGAGGCCCCATGAAGCACTGGAACCTTGCCATCACGCTGGCGGCCACCCTGGCCTGTGCCACATCCACCGTGGCGCAAGTGCCTCCCACGGCATCCGAAGCAGCGGCCTACCAGGGCCTGCATGCGGCGGCGGCCAGAGGCGATCTGCCTGCGCTCAAAAAGTGGGTGACAGCGCGGGCCGATGTGAACGCCCGCGATGCCTACGGACGCACGCCGCTGCATGTGGCCACCTTTGCCCGCCAGCACGACGTGATCCGCCAGCTGGCGCGGGCTGGGGCCGATCTGAACGCGCTGGAAAACGACCGCTATGACGCGGTGACTATTGCCGCCGTGGCCGATGACGAGGTCACGCTGCGCCAGCTGCTGCAACTGGGCGCCAGCGCCCAGCAGGTGACCAGCCGCTACGATGGCACGGCCCTGATTGCGGCAGCGCACCTGGGGCACGACGGCGTGGTGCGCCAGCTGATCGCAGCCGGCGCGCCGCTCGACCTTGTGAACAACCTGCACTGGACGGCGCTCATCGAGTCCATCGTGCTGGGCAATGGTGGACCGCGCCACCAGGCCACGCTGCAGGCCCTGCTGCAGGCCGGGGCCAGCCATGCGCTGACCGACCGGCAGGGCACCACGCCACTGCAGCTGGCACGCCAGCGGGGCTACGCTGAGATGGTGCGGATGCTGGAAGCCTCGGGCGCCCGGCGCTGAACCGGGCGAAGGGCCAATGCTATATTATTTATAGCATCAAGCGCATTAATCACTAGCGCCTCAGCCCTTTTTTATTCAAAATCCTGATTTCCGGTCACCAGCCGGGCCTTCACGGTCTTGCCCTTCACCCGGCCCTGGTTCAGGCGCTGCACGGCCTGCGCACCAATGGCACGGTCCACTGCCACGTAGGTGGAAAAATCGTTCACATTGATCTTGCCGATCTGCTCACGGGTGTAGCCCATGTCGCCGGTCAGTGCGCCCAGCACATCGCCCGCGCGGATTTTTTCCTTGCGCCCGCCGATGATCTGGATGGTGGCCATGGGCGGCACCAGCGGGCCGCTGCCCACAGGGGTGAGGTCGGCCAGCGGATACCAGCGCGACTCGCGGCCCTGCAGCACTTCGATCTTGCCCACAAAGCCCATCTCGTCCAGGCTGGCCAGATTGAGCGCCAGGCCCTCGGCATCGCCCCGGCCCGTGCGGCCGATGCGATGGATATGCACCTCGGAGTCGGGCGTCACGTCCACATTGATGACGGCCGCCAGGTTGGCGATGTCCAGCCCGCGCGCGGCCACGTCGGTGGCCACCAGCACCGAGCAGCTGCGGTTGGCAAACTGCACCAGCACCTGATCGCGCTCGCGCTGCTCCAACTCGCCAAACAGCGCCAGCGCGCTGAAGCCCTGGGCCTGCAGCACACCCACGAGGTCACGGCATTGCTGCTTGGTGTTGCAAAACGCGATGGACGATTCTGGGCGAAAGTGGTTGAGCAGCTGCGACACCGCATGCAGGCGCTCGCTGTTCTTCACCTCGTACCAGCGCTGCTCGATCTTGCCTTCGGCATGCTGGGCCTGCACGGTGATCTGCACGGGCGTCTTCATGAACTGGGCGCTGAGCTTGGCGATGCCCTCGGGGTAGGTGGCCGAGAAGAGAAGCGTCTGGCGCTCCTTGGGACACTGGCGCGCCACGGTCACGATGTCGTCGAAGAAGCCCATGTCGAGCATGCGGTCGGCTTCGTCCAGCACCAGGGTGTTCAGCGCCTCCAGCGTGAGGTGCTGGCGCTCCAGGTGGTCCATCACGCGGCCGGGCGTGCCCACCACGATGTGGGCGCCATGCTCCAGGCTCAGCATCTGCCCGCGCAGCGGCACGCCGCCGCACAGGGTCACGACCTTGATGTTCTCTTCGGAGCGCGCCAGACGGCGGATCTCGGTGGTCACCTGGTCGGCCAGCTCGCGCGTGGGGCACAGCACCAGCGTCTGCACCGCAAAACGGCGGGGGTTGAGGTTGGCCAGCAGCGCCAGGGCAAACGCGGCGGTCTTGCCGCTGCCGGTGCTGGCCTGGGCGATCAGATCCTTGCCCAACAGCGCGGGCGGCAGGCTGGCCGCCTGGATGGGCGTCATTTGGATGTAACCCAGCTGCTGCAGATTGGCCAGCATGGCGGGGTTCAGCGCCAGCGTGCTGAAATCAGTGCTGGCTTGGTTTTCTTTGGAGGTCATGGGGCGATTATCCGGCCCCGCCTGCCGAGACCATCATCCTTGCAGGGCCAACACCCCCACAAAGGCCAGCGTATGCGCCAGGATGCCCGGTGCCACGGCCAGCGCGTAGCGCCAGCCGCCGCTGGCCAGCGCCACCGCACACTTGCTGCCGGCATGCACCAACAGCGCCGCCATCAGGGCATTCATGATGGCCGATGATGCCATGCTGTCAGGGCCACCCCGCACCAGCACCGCTGCCGTGGCGGCATGCACATCGGCCAAGGCGGCCAACAGTGCGCCTGCCAGCATGCCCCTGTCGCCCTGCCAGGCCGTCAAACCCTGCACCCCCGCTTGAATACCCGTGAGCAAGGCCGCAATCAGCAAGGCATCGCGCAGCTTGAACATGGGCGAGTCGGGTGTCAGCGAAGGAACGGCCTGCGCCTCGGCATCCGAGGAAACCCGGCGCGACGCGCCCCGCCCGCCCCACCACCCCACGGTGGCCGCCACACACCCACCCACCAGGGCAGGCAGCCACAGCCGGGCCAGCCACTGAGGCTGCACGGTGGCTGCCACCACCACGATCTGGACCATGGTGGCCACACACGAGAGCACAGCAGCCCCCGCATGGGCGCGCGGCGTAGCCTGCCCCGCGCGCACGTCCATGCCCAGGCTGCCAATGGTGGCCGTGCTCGACACAAACCCCGACGCCAGCGCCGACAGCGCGACCGCATGGCGCGCCTGCATCAGCCGCTTGGCCAGGTGCGCTAACGACTGGATCACCAGCAACACAATGATCAGGCGCACGACCACCTGCGGGTTCAGCACGCCTTGCCACAGGGGCGTATTGGGAGCGAGGGGGTACACCAGCAACGCCAAAGCGGCCAAGATGAGCCCGCTGCGCACCTCGCCGGGCTGAAGCCACTGGCTGGAAAACTGGTGCAAAGTGTCCCGCAGCGCGAGCAGCCCGGTCACCACCACCGCCAGAGCGGCCGCCAGCAACTGGTCGCGCGCACTGGTCACGCCAATCAGGTAGGCCAGCAGCAGGGCGATTTCGGTGGTGACCCCGGGGTCTCCGGAGCGGTCCCGCGCGTAGCCAACCACCGTCAAGGCAGCCACCAGCAACGCCCCCACCACCACCAGGGCGGGGATCTCCGTCAGCGCGGCGGCGGCACCGCCGATCGATGCCAGGGTGAACGACCGCACCCCGGCGAGCGCCCGGCCCGGCCCCACCCCCTTGCGGCGCTCCCGCTCGATCCCCATGAGCAATCCGCAACCGGCCGCACTCGCCAGCACACCCATCGCCGAAGGAAACCCCGCCAACTCCTGCATCAGACCCATCCCCTTTTCTTCCACCGTTCGTACGTCCCCAAAGAGCGTCGACATGCCATCACGCTCAGAGCGCCCTCCCGCCGCATGGTGACAGAAAGATGAGGGCCGCAGGGTGTTGGCACCCGCGCGAGGGTGGCGCACGGGGGGGCCATGCGCACCTTGGCCCCTCTCCATGGGGAGTTGCACCTAGCCACGCCATCGAGGCGATCGGCTATAACCAAACCAACCAGCGCCTGCACATGCAAGACCACCCCAACGCAGCCCCTGCCCCCAGCCCCCGCGGCTCCAGCGACGCTTTGCTGCGACTGATCGCCGATTCGGTGCCGGCCTTGATGGCGTACTTCGACCTGCCCGGACTGCGCTGCCAGTTCGCCAACCAGGGCTACGCGGCCTACAACGGCCACAGCACCCAATCCATTCTCGGCCTGACCGTACAAGAAGCCATTGGCGACAAGGCCTGGATCGCCATACAGCCGCATGTCGAGCGCTCCACGCTGGGCGAGCACGTGAAGTACACGCGCGAGCAGACCCTGCCCAACGGCGAGGCACGGATGATCGAGGTCAACCTGATCCCCCACTTTGGCGACGACGGAAAACAGCTGGGGTCGTTCGTGCTGATCACCGACATCACCGAGCGCTGGCGCGCAGAACGCACGGTGCGGCAAAGCGAAGAGCGCATGCGCAAATTCACCGAGGCCACCGACGAGGCCATCGTGTTCCACCGCGACGGCATCATCACAGACGGCAACGAGGCGCTGAACCGGCTCACGGGCTATGCACTGCACGAAGTGCTGGGCCTGTCGATCTTCAACTTCATCAGCCCCGAGTGGCGCGCCACGGCGCTGGAATACACCCGCAGCGGCCGCGAAGACCCGTACGAAGTGACCATCCGTCACAAGGACGGCCGCTCCATTCCCGTCGAGGTCGTGGGAAAAACCATGCCCCTGCACCATGCGGACTACCGCATCGTGGTGGTTCGGGACATCACGGCACGCAAGCAGGCCCAGGAGCGAGAGGCTTTCATCACACTGCACGACAGCCTGACGCAGTTGCCCAACCGGCATTTTTTGATGGAGCAGCTGTCCCAGGTACTGGCACTGGCCCGCAGGAGGCATCGCCGCGCGGCCGTACTGTTTGTGAACCTGGACCATTTCAAGACCGTGAACGACTCGTTGGGCCACCAGGCCGGCGACCAGTTGCTGCGCAGTGTGGCGGACCGCCTGCGCCAGGGCGTGCGCGACGCCGATGTCGTGGCACGGCTCGGCGGTGACGAGTTTGTGGTGGTACTCACCGACGTGCAAAACCAGGACGATGTCGCCATGGTGGCCGACAAACTGCTGGCATCCATGCACGGCGTGTTCACGGTGGACCGGCTGCCCCTCACCATTTCGCCCTCCATTGGAATCAGCCTGTTCCCAGACCATGGGGCCAGTGCAGACACCCTGCTGCGCTGCGCCGACGCGGCCATGCACCACGCCAAAGAGAGTGGTCGCGGCAACCGGCAGTTCTATACCTCCCGCATGGACGCCAGCGCCCTCGATGTGCTGCAGCAGGAACGCCTCCTGCGCGAGGCCATCGCCAACAGCCATTTCGTTCTGCACTACCAACCCCAGATTTGTCTGGCAGACGGCTCGTTGCGCGGGCTGGAAGCCCTGGTGCGCTGGCGCCACCCCGAGCGCGGGCTGGTGGGCCCGGACGAATTCATCACCTTCTCGGAGTCGCGCGGGCTGATCACCCCCATCGGCCGCTGGGTGATGCGTGAGGCCTGCCGCCAGCTCAAGGCCTGGCAAGACCAGGGCCTGGCCATGGTGCCGGTGGCGGTGAACCTGTCAGCCCTCGAATTCCGCCAGCGCGATGTGGCTGGCGAAATTGCTGCGGTCCTGCACGAAACCGGGCTCTCCTCCCGGTATTTGGAGATCGAACTGACGGAATCCGTGCTCATGCACCAGACCGGCCAGGAGCTTCACACGCTGGATGCCATCAAGGCACTGGGCGTTGGCATCTCCATTGACGACTTCGGCACGGGGTATTCGTCTCTCGCGTATCTCAAGCGTTACCCCATCGACAAGCTCAAGATCGACCGCTCCTTCGTGGCCGATACCCCAGACAACGCCGACGATGTGGCCATCGTCACCGCCATCGTCCAGATGGCGCGCAGCCTGCAGCTCAAGACCGTGGCGGAAGGGGTGGAGACACAGGCGCAGATGGATCTGCTGGCGGAAATGGGATGCGACTTGATCCAGGGGTTTGTGGTTTCACCCGCCCTGGACGCCGACGCCACGGAGCGGTGGTTGCGGCGGTAATCAGCGCCTTTTTCCGATGCCTGCCCTCTGGCTTGTGGACAATAGGCGAATGCCCCTCATCCCTGACTTCATCGCCCCCACCCGCCACACCGACCCGGCCGAAGCGCTGGCCCAGGTGCAGCGCATTTACCAGCAACAGATTGGCCACCTGCGCGACGCCATGCAACGGTTTGTGGCGGGCGAAACGCCCGAAGGTGCCGTGCGCGCCTTCTACCCCTTTGTGCGGGTACACACCACCACCGTGGCGCGGGCTGACACCAAGCTCGCCTACGGCTTTGTGGAAGGCCCAGGCCGCTACGAAACCACCCTGACCCGGCCCGACCTGTTCGCCAACTACTACGCCGAGCAGTTCCGCCTGCTGCGCGCCAGCCATAACGTAGAGCTGGAAGTGGGCACCAGCACCCACCCCATCCCGATCCACTTCTCGTTTGCCGAGCATGACCACATCGAGGGCACGCTGACCCAGGCGCGCCGGATGCTGATGCGCGACGTGTTCGACCTGCCCGATCTGGCCGCCATGGACGACGGCATCGCCAACGGCACCTGGCAGGCCGCGCCCGGCGAAGCGCAGCCGCTGTCGCTGTTCACCGCACCGCGCGTGGACTACTCACTGCACCGCCTGCGCCACTACACCGGCACGGCGCCCGAGTGGTTCCAGAACTTCGTCCTGTTCACCAATTACCAGTTCTACATCGACGAGTTCGTGCGCCTGGGCCATGCCGAGATGGCCAAGCCTGACAGCGAGTACATCGCCTTCATCGAACCCGGCAACGTGGTCACCCGCCGCGTGGGATTGAACGCCGTGGCGGGCGACGACCTGGGGGCCTCCCCTCCACGCCTGCCACAGATGCCCGCCTACCACCTGGTGCGCAAGGACGCGAGTGGCATCACCATGGTCAACATCGGCGTGGGCCCGGCCAATGCCAAGACCATCACCGACCACATCGCCGTGCTGCGCCCCCACGCCTGGATGATGCTGGGCCACTGCGCGGGCCTGCGCAACAGCCAGCAACTGGGCGACTATGTGTTGGCCCACGCCTATGTGCGCGAGGACCATGTGCTCGACGAAGAGCTTCCGCTGTGGGTGCCCATCCCGGCGCTGTCCGAAATCCAGGTGGCGCTGGAACAGGCCGTGGCCGATGTCACACAAATGGGCAGGGACGAACTCAAGCGCATCATGCGCACCGGCACCGTGGCCAGCACCGACAACCGCAACTGGGAGCTGCTGCCCGACAACACCCCCCAGCGCCGCTTCAGCCAGAGCCGCGCCGTGGCGCTGGACATGGAGAGCGCCACCATCGCGGCCAATGGCTTTCGCTTCCGGGTGCCTTACGGCACCTTGCTGTGCGTGAGCGACAAACCGCTGCACGGCGAAATCAAACTGCCCGGCATGGCCAACCACTTCTACCGCGAGCGGGTCGACCAGCACCTGCGCATCGGCATGCGCGCCATCGAGATCCTGCGCAACGGCGGCGTGGACCGCTTGCACAGCCGCAAGCTGCGCAGCTTTGCCGAGGTCGCTTTTCAGTAACCCAACCCGGGGCCGCTGCGCATGCCACTGGATTTCCTCACCCTGATGACGGTCATGGCGGCCAACCTGTTCATGATCTCGGCCGCACTGCCGCTGATCATGGGCCGGGACGTGAGCCGCGCGGCCCGCCATGTGCAGGCCAGCATGCTGCTGCAGGCGGTGGCCTGGGCCGCCATCATCGCTTCGTCCACTCTGTGGGACCAGGCCCTGTCCACCGTGTCGATTGCCTGCAACGCGGCCGCGCAGTGGATGCTGTACCGGGCGCTGGAGGAATGGCTGGGCCCCCGTCCCTTGCGTCGCATGCTGCTGGTGCTGGTGATAGCCGCCCCGCTGGGCTACACCCTGGGCTTTGGTCACTACGCCTGGCGTGTGGGCTGGGCCAACTTTTTGTTGGCCACCATCCTGTGCATCGTTGCGCGCGCCACCCTGGCGCCCGTGGTCGAGGCCAATCTGCGCTGGCGCAGCCTGCTGCTGGGCTGCCTGCTGACGTCGGCCGCGTTCACGCTGGCGCGGGGCATGCTGGGCGCCTTCACCGACCATTACCCCAGCTTTCGCACGCCACACCCCATCAACCTGGCGGCGGCCGTGGCCACCAACGTGAGCCTGGTGCTGGGCACCGTGGCCGTGCTGGTGGCGTGGCGGTCAGAGGCAGAACACAAGCTGCGCACGCTCGCAATGACGGACGGCCTGACCGGTGTGCTGAACCGGCGCGGCTTCACCACACAAGGCGGCAGCCTGCTGGCGCACGCTGCGCGCCACCAGCTGCCCATGACCGCGCTGATGCTGGACCTGGACCATTTCAAGCAGGTCAACGACACCCACGGCCATGAAGCGGGCGACCGTGCGCTGCAACTGTTTGCCCGTCTGCTGTGCGACACCTGCCGCAGCGGCGACCTCGTGGGACGGCTGGGCGGCGAGGAATTTGGCGTGCTGCTGATGCACAACAGCGCGCCCGCCGGGCTGGCGCTGGACCGCCGATTGCGCAAGCGCCTGCAGGCAGCCAGCGTGGCAGAGCTAGGCTTTGCCCTGAACTACAGCGCCGGGATGGCGATGCTGCAACCCGGTGAGGCCGGCCTGGCGGAACTGATGGCCCGTGCCGACAGCGCACTCTATGCGGCCAAGACCGCAGGCCGGGGGCGGCTGGTGGCTGCGGACGGAACCAATCAATCCTGATTTGATAGCAATAGGCGCAATATTCATATGCGCTTGCGGCGCATTTCACGCCAAATCCTGCCACCAGCCCCTGGCACGCCCGCGTCGCACACAATTCACCCATGACCGCACTCTTCGAAGCATTGAACCTGCGCAAGCGCTATGGCGAGACCACGGTGGTGGACGATGTCTCGTTTGCCATTGCCCCCGGCGAATGCCTGGGGGTCATCGGCCCCAATGGCGCTGGCAAGACCACCACCATCCGCATGTGCCTGGGCCTGGCGTCGCCCGATGGCGGTGCCGTACATTTCACGCCCGAGCCCGGGGCCACGCCACTGCACATGCCACGCGATGCACTGGCCATCAAGGCGCAACTGGGCGTGGTCACCCAGTTCGACACGCTGGACCCAGACTTCACCTGCGCCGAGAACCTGCGCGTGTTTGGCCGCTACTTCGGCATCAAGGGCGCGGTGATGGACGAGCGCGTGCCCCAGTTGCTGGAATTTGCGGCGCTCACCAACAAAGCCGATGCCAAGCCCGGGGAGCTGTCGGGCGGCATGAAGCGGCGGCTGTCGCTGGCGCGCGCGCTGGTCAACAACCCGCGCCTGCTGCTGCTCGACGAGCCCACCACGGGCCTGGACCCACAGGCCCGCCACCTGATGTGGGAGCGGCTGCAACTGTTGCTGCAACAAGGCAAGTCGATTTTGCTGACCACCCACTTCATGGACGAGGCCGAGCGCCTGTGCTCGCGCCTGTTGGTGCTGGACCATGGCAAGAAGATCGCCGAGGGCAAGCCGCGCGAGCTGATCGCCCAGCACCTGGAACCTGATGTGGTGGAGGTGTTTGGCGTGGGCGCCAAGGCCTTGGCAGGAGACGCCGCACTGCGCGCATTGGCGGCGCGCACCGAGATCAGCGGCGAAACCGTATTTTTCTACACGCAAAACGCCCAGCCACTGCTGCAAGCCCTGGCCGCCCACGGCCACCTGCGCACGCTGCACCGGCCCGCCAACCTGGAGGACCTGTTCCTCAAACTCACGGGGCGGCAGATTCGGGAGTGATGGAGTGATGGAGCGACCGGGCGAGTGAATGGGGGAGCGCCATGCACCGGGCATGCAAACGCTCCTCAATGTATAGCTGCCAGCGCTTATGGAATAAGCGCCAGAAGCCCATTTGACTCATATTTTCAGCCTCAAGCCTTGCGTGACTTGACTTTGCTGGCTGCCAGCTTGGCGTTGGTGCGCGCCGTGTCCACATCGGCCGCCCGCGTCAGCGCCACGCCCATGCGGCGCTTGGTGAAGCTCTCGGGCTTGCCGAACAGGCGCAGGTCGGTGCCGGGCACACGCAGGGCTTCTTCCACGCCGTCAAAGACGATGCCCACGGCATCCACACCACCGTAGATCACGGCGCTGGCGCCCGGGTTGCGCAGGCTGGTATCTACCGGCAAACCCAGGATGGCGCGGGCGTGCAGCTCGAACTCGCTCTGGTGCTGGGTGCACAGCGTGACCAGGCCGGTGTCGTGCGGGCGGGGGCTGACTTCGCTGAACCACACGTCCTGGTCCTTCACGAACAGCTCCACCCCAAACAAGCCCTGGCCACCCAGGTTGTCGGTCACGGCCTTGGCGATCTGGCGCGACTTGTCGAGCGCGGCGGGGTGCATGGGGTGGGGCTGCCAGCTTTCCACGTAGTCGCCGCTGACCTGCACGTGGCCGATGGGGTCACAGAAATGCGTTTCGATCTCACCATCCGCGCCGACTGCACGCACCGTGAGCTGGGTGATTTCGTAATCAAAGTCGATAAAGCCTTCGACGATGACGCGGCCGTGACTCACGCGGCCACCGGCCATGGCGTAGTCCCAGGCCTTCTTCACGTCTTCGGGGCCGTCGATCTTGCTCTGGCCCTTGCCCGAGCTGCTCATCACGGGTTTGACGATGCAGGGGTAGCCGATGCCCGCATCGATGGCCGCCTGCAATTCATCCAGCGAGTTACAGAACTGGTACGGGCTGGTAGGCAGGCCCAGCGTTTCGGCCGCCAGCACGCGGATGCCTTCGCGGTCCATGGTCAGGCGTGCGGCGCGGGCCGTGGGGATCACGCGCACGGTGCCCGCAGCTTCCAGCTCTTCCAGCATGGGCGTGGCGATGGCTTCGATCTCGGGCACGACCAAGTGCGGGCGCTCGGCCTCGATCAGGGCCTTGAGCTGGGCCGGGTCGCTCATGGTGATGGTGCGCGCATGGTGGGCCACCTGCTGGCCGGGGGCGTTGTCATAGCGGTCCACGGCAATGGTTTCCACGCCCAGGCGCTGCAGCGCGATCAGCACTTCCTTGCCCAGCTCGCCCGAGCCCAGCAGCATGACTTTGGTGGCATGGGGCGACAGCGGGGTTCCGAGGGTGGTCATGGTGGGGGTGCTTTCAGAAAAGATAAAAGTCGGGATGGGGCAGAACGCTGGCGACTTTAATGCACGCAGGCGCAGAACTTGCAGGCACGGGGCGCATGCCCCCACAACCCCTGCCGCCCTCCACCAGCCCAGCGCGCCCCCACGGCCCCACCGACTGGCACGCCCAGGAGCTGCTGCTGATGCGCGAGGTGATGCGCCTCATCGGCCGCAGCCTGGCGCCCGGCCTGGTGCTGCGCGAGATGCTGCACCTGATGAGCGAGCTGCTGGGCCTGAACCGGGGGCGCATCGTGCTGGTGGACAGCGCCCCCACCGAAGCAGGCGCGCCGCGCACCGCCGCCATCCAGCACGCCTACGGCCTGACCCAGACCGAGGTGGCACGCGGCCACTATGCCTGGGGCGAAGGCATCACAGGCCGCGTGCTGGCCACGGGGCAGCCTGCCATCGTGCAGGACATTGATGCCGAACCGCTGTTTCTGGCGCGCGCGGTGGAGCGCAGCCAGCTGCCGCCCGAGACGGTGGCTTTCATCGCCCTGCCCATCGAGGTCAACAACGCGCCCATCGGCGTGCTGGCCTGCCACCGCATCCGCAGCCGCCAGCGCCACCTGAACGACGACCTGGCCGTGCTGCGCGTGCTGGCCACGCTGGTGGGCCAGTTGCTGCAGCTCGAAGCCCTGGTGGCCGAGCAGACGCGGCAGCTGGAGGCGCGCAATGCCGTGCTGGCCAACGCGCTCAACACCAAAAGCGCGCGCTACGGGCTCATCGGCAGCTCGCAGCCGCTGCTGCAGGCCTTGAGCGAACTAGAGCGCGTCTCGCAGACCCAGGCCACCGTACTGCTGCTAGGCCAGTCGGGCACCGGCAAGGAGCTGTTTGCGCGCGCCGTGCACCTGGCCAGCGGGCGGCGCGACCGGCCTTTCATCAAGGTCAACTGCTCGGCCATCCCCGATGCGCTGTTTGAATCGGAACTGTTTGGCTACGAAAAAGGCGCCTTCACCGGCGCGAGCACCGCACGCGCGGGCTGGTTCGAGCAGGCCGATAGCGGCACCATCTTTCTCGACGAGATCGGCGAGCTGCCGCTGGCCATGCAATCCAAACTGCTGCGCACGCTGCAAGAGGGCACGCTGGTGCGCCTGGGCGGGCAGCGCGAGGTGAAGGTGAACGTGCGCCTGGTGGCGGCCACCAACCGCGACCTGGCGCAAGAGGTGGAGCTGGGCCACTTCCGGCAAGACCTCTACTACCGCCTGAACGTGATCCCCATCCGCCTGCCCTCGCTGGCCGAGCGGCGTGGGGACATCCGCGCGCTGGCGCTGCACTTTGTGAGCCGCGCCAACCAGGCGCACCAGCGCAACGTGAACCTGTCGCCCGACGCGCTGGCCCGGCTGGAAGAACACCCCTGGCCCGGCAACATCCGCGAGCTGGGCAATGTGATCGAGCGGCTGGTGCTGCTGGCCAACGACACGCTGGTGGGGCGGGCAGAGCTGGACCGGTTTCTGCCCATGACATTTGCGTCTGCGGCTTTGCCTGCAGCTTCGTCACACGCACCGCCACACGAAGCGGCGGTGCACCCTGCCAACCCCGCGGCGCCGCTGGTGCGCGATTACGCCTCGGCGCAATCGCACAGCGTTTTGGTGCTGCAGGCCGCGCTGGCAGAACACCACGGCAACCAGTCGCGCGCGGCGCAGAGCCTGGGGCTGACGCTGCGGCAGTTCAGCTACCGGTTGCGCAAAGCTGGGTTGAAGTAACCCCCTGTGGCACTTCGCGCCTTCCCCCAAACGGGACGACGCCCTCGCTGCGGGGCGGCCCTTGCTTGGCGTGCCTCGCGTTTGCCGCGTCAGTATCAACGGCTGCTTTGGGAGGAGAGAACCTGGGTCCGCACCACTGCGGCCGCTGGACACTGTGTCGACAATTTGTAGACACAGTGTTGGGCGTGGTCATTGGTCAGTCCGCTCATCAACGAGACATGGCGCATAGATACTATTGAATTAATAGCTGCTAGCGCTTTATAGATAAGCGCTAGCGGCCTATTTGATTCAAATTTTTTGCATTGCAGCGCTCTGGCACACCTGTTGCGATAAGAGGGTAGGCATCCCGCCCTCCACCGCATCGAAAGGTTTCCCATGAGCACCATGACCGCCTCCGCCTACGACGCCGTCCTCATCTCGCCCACGCAATTGCTGGCCCTGCAAGCCGCAGAGCCCGTGGTGCTGATCGACACCCGCGACGCTGACACCTATGCCCTGGGGCACATCCCGGGCGCGGTGAACCTGCGCGAGACCTTCACGTACCTCGCCACCTCCACGCCCCAGGGCCTGCAAGAGCTGAAGGACACCTTTGCCGCGCACCTGGGCGCCATCGGCCTGTCGGGCGCAGAGACGGCGGTGTTCTATGAAGATGCGCTCAACAGCGGCTACGGCCAGTCGTGCCGGGGCTACTACCTGCTGACCTGGCTGGGCTACCCCAAGGTCAAGGTATTGAACGGCGGCTACTCGGCCTGGAAGGCGGCAGAACTGCCCATCTCCACCGACGCCGTGGTGCCCACGCCCGCCATCTTCCCCACCCAGCTGGCCACCACCGATGTGATGCTGACCAAGGAAGACGTGATCGAGGCCCTGGGCACCGACACCGTGCTGCTGGACGTGCGCGATGTGGACGAGTGGATTGGCGACAGCTCCAGCCCCTATGGCAAGGACTTCGCGCCGCGCAAGGGCCGCCTGCCCGGCGCCAAGTGGCTGGAGTGGTACCGCTTCATGAAGCCATCGGCCCAGGGCCCGGTGTTCAAGTCGCCCGACGAAGTGCGCGCCGAATGCGCCACGGCGGGCATCAGCCCGGCGGACACGGTGTACCTGTATTGCTTCAAGGGGGCGCGCGCGTCCAACACCTTCCTGGCGCTCAAGCAGGCGGGCTTTGCCGATGTGCGCATGTACTTCGGCTCGTGGAACGAATGGTCGCGCGACGACAAGTTGCCGATTGAAAGCGGGCTGCCGCTGGTCAAGTTCCCCAAGAAGCCTGCGCTGGCGCTGGCGGCTTGAACCCACCGTGTTGTTGCAGCGGGCGTGGCCCGCTGCGAGCCCTGTCCTTCTTTTTTTGCATTCCCTTCTCTTTCTCCAAGGAACACCATGTCCACCGATCTGCTGGAACCCTCTGCCCCCGTCACCACCGTGCACACGCACCTGCGCCCCATCGACCGCGACGGGCTGATGGCCTTTGCCGACAAGGGTCGCAACAACCCCGCCAGCCGGGGCACGAACAAGGTCCACACGGTGATGGAGGGGCAGTACCGCTCGCTGAGCACTGTGGGCAACCATGCGCCGGTGGTGGTGGACGAGCCCCTGCACCTGTTCGGTCAGGACACGGCGCCTGCGCCCGGTGAGATCGTGCTGTCGGGCCTGGGCGGCTGCCTGGCCGTGGGCATCACGGCCGTGGCCACCTGGAAGCAGGTCAAGCTCAGCAAGATCGAGGTGTTCATGGAAGGCGACATCGGCAACCCCGCCGCCTGGGGTGCGGGTGGCGCATTGCAGAAGACGCCGCCGGAGATGGGCTTCCAAGCGATCCGCGTGAAGGTGCTGGTAGAGGGCGATGCGCCGCGCGAGGTGCTGGACGAGATCGTGCAGCACGCCAACTTCTACTCGCCCGTGGCCAACAGCATGCGCAACCCCATTCCGTTCGAGATCAGCCTCGCGGACTAAATAGCCCCGCAACCGAGCCCACCCCGCGCCCACAAGGAGCCCCATGAACCCCGCCGACCTCCCCCCCAACTCCACCTGGACGGCGCCCTGCGGGGCGATGCGCTGCTGGCCGCCGTGCGCCAGATGGCCCAGGGCCCGCTGGCCGCGCAAGTGGAAGCGATTGACCGCACCGGCTACTACCCCTGCGCCGAGCTGCAGCAGCTGGCCGCTGTGGGCGCAATGAGCGCGCACCTGGACAGCACCGCCGGCCCGGCCGACTACGGCCTGGCCATCCGCGCCATGGCCGAGGCCTCGCGCGTGTGCGGCGCCACCGGCTTCATGATGTGGTGCCAGGCGGTGTGCGGGCTGTACCTGCAGCAGTCGGGCAACCCCGCGCTGGTGGGCGATGTGCTGCAGCGCCACGCCAGCGGTGCGGGCATGGGCGGCACGGCGCTGTCCAACCCCATGAAGAGCTACGCGC
Source organism: Acidovorax sp. 69 (assembly GCF_002797445.1). Taxonomy (NCBI): domain Bacteria; kingdom Pseudomonadati; phylum Pseudomonadota; class Betaproteobacteria; order Burkholderiales; family Comamonadaceae; genus Acidovorax; species Acidovorax sp. 69. The sequence continues at coordinate 4,479,071 of NZ_PGEP01000001.1, forward strand.
AGATCGAAAGCCTGCTGCTCAAGGCCACGCCGGTAGAAGGCGGCTACCTCATCAACGGCACCCTGCCCTGGGTGAGCAACCTGGGGCCTGGCCACTACTGCGGCGCGATTGCGGCGGTGGTGGAGGCCGACGGTGCGGTCAGCCAGCGCGAGGTGATGTTCCTGCTGCGCTGCGATGCCCCGGGCGTGGAGATGCGCGAATGCCCCAGCTTCTCGGCCATGGAGGGCACGGGCACCTATGCGCTGCGGCTCAAGGACCATTTCATCGGCGCAGCCGACACCATGGCCGACCCCACACGCCCTTTCATCGCGCGCATCCGCGCGGCATTTGTGATGCTGCAATGTGGCATGGCCGTGGGCATCACGCAGGGCGCCATCGACTCGATGTGGGCGGTGGAGGCCCAGCTGGGCCACGTCAACCAGTTCCTGGAAGACCGGCCCGATGCGCTGCAGGCCGAGCTCGATGCGCTGACTGCGCGCGTCATGCAGCTGGCCCAGACCCCTTTTGACACCCGCACCGACTTCTTCATCGACGTACTGGACGCCCGCGCCCATGGTGCGGAGCTGTGCCTGCGTGCGGCCCAGTCGGCCCTGATGCACCAGGGCGCGCGCGGCTACCTGATGAGCTCGGACGTGCAGCGGCGCGTGCGCGAGTCGCACTTTGTGGCCATCGTCACGCCCGCCATCAAACACCTGCGCAAAGAGATCGCCCGGCTCAGCACCGAGGAGATGCCTGCATGACGCCCGCCCTGCCCACCGCCACCACACCGTCTGCAGCCTCCGAGTTCGCGTTGAGCGCAGCATCGCAGGCGCTGTGCGATGCGTTTGCTGACGGGGCCAACGGGTCCGCCCAAGCGCCCTGGCAAAGCTACATCTGCAACGCCTGCGGATACATCTACCACGAGGCCGATGGCGACCCCGATGGCGGCCTGCCGCCCGGCACGCGACTGGCGGATATTCCCGACGACTGGGCCTGCCCGCTGTGCGGGGTGACCAAGGCCGATTTTTCTCCGTACGAAGCCCCCACGCTGGAGGCGCTGCGGGCGCAGGCCAGCGCAGCGCCAGCCGCCGCCATCCGCGTGCGTGGCGAGCCCGGCGCGGTCATCGTCGGCGCGGGCCGTGCAGGCTGGCAACTGGCCGAAACCCTGCGCCAACACAACGCCACGCTGCCCATCACCCTGGTGACGGCCTGCGCGGGCGACCGGTACGACAAGCCTTTGCTGTCCGTGGCAATGGCGCGCCAGCTGGACCCACAGGCGCTGGCGTCCGAAACCGGCGGCGATGCGGCGCAGCGCCTGGGCGTCACCCTGCTGGCCGATACGCACGCGGTACGCATCTGCGCCGACACGCGCCAACTGCGCACCACGCGGGGCGTGCTGCGCTACGGCCACCTCGTGCTGGCCCATGGTGCGCAGGCCACCTTGCCGCCAGGCTTGCCCGCCAGCCTGTGCTGGCGCATCAACCATCTGGACGCCTACCAGCGACTGCGCCAGCACCTGGGCGACCAGCCCAAGGATGTGCTCATCATCGGCGCGGGCCTGATCGGCAGCGAGCTGGCCAACGACCTGGCGCTGGGCGGCCACCGCATCACGCTGCTGGACACGGCCGCCGAGCCGCTAGCGCGCTGGAGCGATCAGCAGGCGGGGCCGCAGTTGCTCGACGCCTGGAAGGACCTGTCCATCCGCTTTGAAGGCGGCCTGCAAGTGCAAGCGCTGGAGCGCGTGGGCGCGCGCTACCGCGTCACCACCACCAGCGGGCGGCGTTTTGCGGCCGACGAAGTGGTGGTGGCGGCGGGCCTGCAGCCCCCCCAACGCCTGGCGCAGAGTGCCGGGCTGGCCTGGGCCAACGGCATCGCAGTGGACGCCGCCACGCTGCAAACCAGCGTGCCCGGCATCCATGCGCTGGGCGACTGCATCAGCATTGACGGGCAATGCAGCCGGTTCATCGAACCGATTGCCCGGCAGGCGCGCACCGTGGCCGCAGCCGTGCTGGGCTTGGCAGCCAGCCCCTACGAGCAAAGGGCTGCGGTGGTGCGGGTGAAAACCACCACCAGGCCGCTCACCCTGCATTGACCTGGCGTGGCCGGGATCGAACCTGCAAGGGCCCGCGTCAAAAAAGCCTGAAATTATTTTTTGCGCAGACTGCATCCAAATGGCGTTTTCGTGGGTAGTACCTACAGCAGCGGAATTTGCTGCTGTTCTTTCAACCCAACCGAAGAAGAGAAACGCCATGAAACAGACCATGCCAACGATCTCCCGCCTGATCCCCCTGACCGGCGCTGTGGCCGCTGCCCTGCTGCTGAGCGCTTGCGGCTCGATGATGTCGTCGTCATCGGCCTCCATGCCCATGTTCTCGCAAGACGGCCTGCCCGACGCCATCAAGGTCCCTGCGGGCAACAAGGTGGCGATGGAAACCGTGGGCGTGGGTGAGATCACCTATGAATGCCGCGACAAGGCCAACATGGCCGGCCAGACCGAATGGGTGTTTGTGGGCCCCAAGGCCGTGCTCAACGACCGCAGCGGCAAACAAGTGGGCACCTACTACGGCCCCCCGCCACCTGGGAGTCGGCCGACGGCTCCAAGCTGACAGCCACCCAGCTGGCGGTAGCGCCTGCCGGCGCCGGCAACATTCCTTTCCAACTGGTCAAGGCGAACCCGGCCATGGGCATGGGCGCAATGTCTGGCGTGACCTACATCCAGCGCGTCGCGTTGAAGGGTGGCGCAGCGCCTGCGGCTGCCTGTGCACCCACCAACAAGGGCGAACGCCAGATCGTCAAGTACCAGGCCGACTACATCTTCTGGAAAGCAGCGTAAGCGCCACGGCAATCCCCTGCAGTGCCGGGGATTGCGCACAGGCAGCACGAGGTTCTCGGCTACGATGCTCTGACGTTTTAGCCGAGCCCACTGCAACCCGTGCCTGACACCTCTGGCGATTTTGATTACGAAGCAACCCTTGTGGCCTGCGCAGCGGGTGACCGCAATGCCATGCGCCGCCTGTACGAACAAGAAGGCGCTCGGTTATTGGGCGTAGCACTGCGCATCGTGCGCCAGCGCGCATTGGCCGAAGACATCGTGCACGACGCCTGCGTCAACATCTGGACGCGTGCCGCCAGCTTTGACCCCAGCCGGGGCAGCGCACGTGGCTGGATCTACAGCGTGGTGCGCAACCTGGCCCTGAACACCGTGCGTGACGCAAGCCGCCACGTCGATGTGGACGAAATCACCACCCAAGCCCTGGAGGCCGACATGTCTGTGCAGGCCTACCACGCGGTGGAAGAAACCTTTGAACTCAACGCCAGCCTGGGCCGCCTTCAGCATTGCCTGGAGGGACTGGACCCGGCGCGGCGCAACTGTGTGCTGCATGCCTATGTGGATGGCTGCTCGCACGGCGAAATTGCCGAGCGCCTGGGCGCCCCGCTGGGCACCGTGAAGGCGTGGATCCGGCGCAGCCTGGTGTCGCTGCGGGAGTGCATGGCATGACCGGCACACCCAGCAGCTCGCCGCTGCCTGACGACCTGAACGTTCTGGCCGGCGAGTACGTATTGGGCACGCTGCCTGCCGCCCAACGCCAGGCCGTGCAGCAGCGCTTGCCCACCGACCTGGCGCTGCAGCGATCGATTGCCGAGTGGGAAACCCGGCTGCTGCCGCTGACCCAGCTGGCAGAGCCGATGGCGCCATCGGCCGCATTGTGGTCGCGCATCGACCAATCGCTGCAAGCGGCCAACCCGCAGCGGGCCGCGACTACCCCTGTGGCTTCGCAACCCCGCGCCAAGACGGAGCGCACGCCTTCTGTGCGCTGGTGGGACCACCTGGGCTTGTGGCGGGGCCTCGCAGGCTCGGGCTTTGCGATGGCCGCCGTGCTGGCGGCCGTGCTGGTCACGCGCACTGCCCCCGTAGCCGCGCCGCCGCAATACATGGTGGTGCTGGTAGCGCCGCAGGACAAAGCCCCCGGCTGGGTGGTGCAGGCCAGCTCGCCGCAACAGATCAGCCTGATCCCGCTGGGCGTGGCCGAGGTGCCTGCCGACAAGGCGCTGGAGTTCTGGACCAAGGCCGATGGCTGGAGCGGCCCCGTCTCCCTGGGCCTGGTCAAGCCGGGCCAACCACTGCAACTGGCGCTGGACAAGCTGCCCCCGCTGCAGCCCAACCAGCTGTTCGAGCTGACCCTGGAGCCGCCCACGGGCTCACCAATTGGCAAGCCCACGGGGCCTATCCAGTTCATCGGCCGCGCCGTCAAAGTGCTCTGACCGTCTTAGTTTCCCCACTCAGCGCAATGCATAGGCCCACACCGGTGTAACGAGCACGGCCTATACCAGCCACCGCCGCGCAAGGGCCGCCAAGCCGCACAGGCGGCGCTTCGTTGGCGGGCGCTGGTGGTGTCCACCTTCCAGAATTGCGCAGCAATTCGAGAGAAAGGGGCAAGGCGCGAAGCGACTCAGGGGGTTCAATACTGCTTGTACGGCAGGAACTTGCCCGACAGGACCACGTTCACGCGATCGCCATTCGGGTTGGCTTCACGCTGGATGTCCATGCTGAAGTCGATGGCACTCATGATGCCGTCGCCAAACTCTTCGTGGATCAATTCCTTGATGGTCGTGCCGTACACGCTCACCACCTCGTACCAGCGGTAGATCAGCGGGTCGGTGGGCACGGGCGTGGGCAGCGAGCCCTTGTAGGGCACCACCTGCAGCCACTTTTGCTCCTCGGCCGTGAGGCCAAAGATCTTGCCGACGATCTTGGCCTGCTCGGGCGTGGCGGTCATCTGGCCCAGGCACAGGGCAGTGGTCCACTCCTTGGACTGGCCGACCTTCTTCGCAATGGCATCCCATTGCAGGCCCTTCGAGACTTTGGTGCCGATGATTTTTTCGGTGACGTCGTTGCGGTTCATGGTGATGGCTCCTTCGGTTGGATGGGTTTTGGAACAGGGAACAGGAACTTCAGGGTGCAGCACTCCCTGCCGCCCCGAGGGCAACACGACAGGGCTGGGTTATTCAGGAAATCAGTGGGCTTTGGCTCGGGTAACGAGAAAGTCCACGATGTGGTTGCGCAGCGCGTAGTAGCCGTCCAGGTGGTGAAGGCTGGTGCGCGTGCGTTCGCGCGGCAATGGGTTCACCACCACCTCGGCGATGCCGCCGGGGCGGTAGCCCTCGGGCGTTTCGTTGCCGTTGCTCATGAGCAGGATGCGGTCGGCCAGCAAAATGGCTTCGTCCACGTCGTGCGTGATCATGAACACCGTCTGCTGCGTCTGGCGCACGATGGTCATCAGCTCGTCCTGGATGGTGCCGCGCGTGAGCGCATCGAGTGCGCCGAAGGGCTCGTCCAGCAGCAACATCTTGGGCTGGATGGAGAAAGCGCGCGCAATGCCCACGCGCTGCTTCATGCCGCCCGACAGCTGCGAAGGCTTTTTGTCGATGGCAGCGCTCAGGCCCACCAGTGCCACGAACTTCTCCACATGCGCATCGACCTGGGCTTTCTTCCAATCGGGCCAGCGCGACTTCACGGCAAACGCGATGTTCTGGCGCACCGTGAGCCAGGGCATGAGGGCGTGGCTCTGGAACACCACGCCCCGGTCCAGGCTGGGGCCGGCCACTTCGCGCCCGTCCATGATGACGGTGCCCGAGGTGGCGGTATCGAGCCCCGCCAGCACATTCAGGATGGTGGTCTTGCCGCAGCCCGAGTGGCCGATGATGCAGACGAACTCGCCCTTGTCGAGCGTGAACGACACGTCGGCAAACACGGGCTTGGCGGGTACAAAGGCTTTGCTCAGCCGGTCGATCTGGAGGAAGCCTTGGGTCACGGCAGAGGCCTTTCGTTGCGCGATATCAGTGGCGTCAGTGGCATAAGGGGCTGCAGCAGCCGGGCGCTGGGCGACATCACTCCACATAGGTCACCACCTTCTGCAGTTGGCCAAAAGCCAGGTCGAGCAACATGCCCACCACGCCGATCACCAAAATGGCGAAGATCACGTTGGTCAGCGACAGGTTGTTCCACTCGTTCCACACGAAGTAGCCGATGCCCGTGCCGCCCACCAGCATCTCGGCCGCCACGATCACCAGCCACGCAATGCCCATGCTGATGCGCATGCCCGTCAGGATGGTGGGCGCTGCGGCAGGCAAGATCACCAGAAACGCCTTGCGCAGCGGGTTGACCTGCAGCGTGGCCGAGACGTTGAGCCACTCGCGCTTGACCGATGCCACGCCAAACGCCGTGTTCACCAGCATCGGCCACACCGAGCAGATGAAGATCACGAAGATGCCGGAGATCGACGAGTCCTTGATGGTGTAGAGCGCGAGCGGCATCCACGCCAGCGGGCTGATGGGCTTAAGCACCTGAATGAAAGGGTCAAACGCACGGCGCAGCAGCGGCGACATGCCGATGACGAAACCGAGCGGTATCGCCACCAGGCAGGCCAGGCCAAAGCCCAGCGCCACGCGGCCCAGCGAATGCGCGAGCTGTATGGCGATGCCCTTGTCGTTGGGCCCGTTGTCATAAAACGGGTTGGACACATGGCCCCACACGGTACGGCCCATCTCTGCCAGCGAGGGAAACCCACTGCCCTTGGCGCTGGCGCCTGGGTCCTGTCCCATCATCTTGGCGTACTCGATCTGCTCGGCCGTCATGCCCGCCGTGCTGTTGCCCGCACCCGAGGAAGCAGTGGCGATGTACCAGATGCCCAGCAGGGCCAGGAAGATGAGCACGGACAGCAGCCCCGCGCGCAGGTTGAGGTTCTTGGCGGGAGTCATGTCATGCCGCCTTGCGGATGGGGAAACTCTTTGCGTACTCGCTCGCCTTGGCGGCATCGAACTCGCGCCCCATGATCTTGAACTTGGGGTACGCGCCTTCGGGCACCTTTTGGTCCAGCGCCTTCATCTGCTTCTTGGCGTCGGTGATGAGGAACACCTTTTCCGCGATCTGCTTGTAGTCCACATCGCCCTTGATGTAACCCCAGCGCTGCATCTGCGTGAGCATCCACACAGCCATGCTCTGCCAGGGCATGGGGTCGAAGTCCGCGCGGTCGGGCACGTTCTGGATCTTGCCCAGGCCGTCAGCGAACTTACCGGTGAGCACTTGGTTGATCACGGCCTCGGGCTGGTTCAGGTAGGCCTGGGGCGCAATCACCTTGGCGATGAGCTCGCGGTTGGCCGGGTCGCGCGCCATGGCGGCCGAGGTGAGCACCGCGCGGTACAGCGCCGCAAAGGTGTTGGGGTTCTTCTGGATGAACTCGGTGCTGGTACCAAAAGCGCAGCAGGGGTGGCCGTTCCACAGGTCCTTGGTGAGCAGGTGGATGAAACCGACTTCCTCGAACACGGCGCGCTGGTTGAACGGGTCGGGGCCGAGGAAGCCGTCGATGTTGCCCGCGCGCAGGTTGGCCACCATCTCGGCCGGGGGCACCACGCGCAACTGCACATCGGTGTCGGGGTTCAGGCCCGCTTCGGCGAGGTAATAGCGCAACAGGAAGTTGTGCATGCTGTACTCAAAGGGAATCGCGAACTTGAAGCCCTTCCAGTTCTTCGGGTCGCGGTTGTCCTTGTGCTTCAAGCTCAGCGTGATGGCCTGGCCGTTCACGTTCTGGATCGTGGCCACGTTCATGGGCGTGGCGTTGGAGCCCAGGCCCATCGAAATCGCCAGCGGCATGGGGCTCAAGAAGTGCGTGGCGTCGTACTCCTTGTTGATCATCTTGTCGCGGATCAGCGCCCAGCCGGCCGTCTTGGTCACTTCCACGTTCAGGCCCTGCTTGCTGTAGAAGCCCAGCGGGTGCGCCATGATCAGCGGCGTGGCGCAGGTGATCGGGATGAAGCCGATCTTGAGGTTGGTCTTCTCCAGCGCGCCTTGTTTCTCTTGCGCCATGGCCTGCATGCTGGCCACGGGCAGCACGCTGGCAATGGCCGCCATGGCCGTGCCCTTGCCCACGGCCTGGAGGAAGCGGCGGCGCACTGCGTCTTGCGGAAACAGCGCCTTGACCAGGGTGGCTTCGATGAACTCGTTGCTGTAGAGCTCGAACTCGCGGGTCTCGCTGCGCTGGCGCAGGGTGGCTGCGGCGGCATCGGCCGACACCTCGGCGTGGTGGTCGGCCGCCGTGTGGTCGCGGCCACAGCTGCATTTCAGCATCAACGGGCGGTCGGCATCGTAGGGCGAGAAGAATTCGGACATGGCACACCTCGAAGAAGTTGGTGCCGTGCTCTACGCAAAGCGCGGGCCAGTTGGGCGCCCTGCCGGCAGGTTGTCGCGAATTCGTGGGTGTGGTGTCTACAGCGTGTAGGGCCAGCACTACAAATCAGGCGCCAACACCCCTAAGAACCCGTTCCAAGTCACTCGGCAGGGGCCTCGCGCGCCAGCAACGCCAGTTCCACATCGTTGCGCGCGCCGGTCTTTTCGAGGATGCGGGCGCGGTAGGTGCTCACCGTGTTGGGCGCGAGCTTGAGCTGCGCACCAATTTCGCTCACGCTCTGCCCTGCTGTGAGCAGGCGGAACACCTGATGCTCCCGATAGGAGAGCGCGTCCACTCCGGCGGGCGTGCCCTGCTGGGCGGTACGCACCACCCCGGTGCGTTCTAGTGCACCTGCCATGGCTTGCGCGGTCGCCTCCGTCAGGTAGCGCCCGCCAGCGGCCACCTTGCGAACGGCGGCCACCATGTCGTCGGGATCGGCGCTTTTGTGCAGGTAGCCCGCCGCGCCCATCTGGATGCAGCGCACCGCGTATTGCCGCTCGGGGTAGGTGCTGAGCATCAGCACCGGTAATGCAGGCCAGGCCTTGCGCAGCGCCTGCAGCACTTCGAGGCCGTCCATGCCCGGCATGGCGATGTCCAGCAGCACCAGGTCCAGCCCCGGTGCGCCCGTGGGCCCTTGCAGGGCGGCGACCTGCTCCAGCACCTCGCTGCCCTGGGTGGCCTCGGCGACCACAGTGATCTCGGGCACGCCATTGGCCGGGTCGCCCAGCACCTGCTTGAGCCCCTCCCGCACGATGCGGTGGTCATCCCCGATCAGTACACGGACGACGGAATTCATGACAGCTCCAGAGGAATCAGCAATTGCAGGCACGAGCCCTGCCCCGGCTCGCTGGTGATGCTCAACCGGCCGCCGAGCTGCCGCGCCCGCTCGCGCATTCCCATCACACCATACGCAGTGGGCGCCTCCAGGGCCTGGCGGGTAGCACCCACGCCGTTGTCGCGCACGCGCAGTTGCAGCATCTCATCCTGCACGTCGATGGCAATGTCGATGGCGCTGGCCTGCGCGTGGCGGCCCACGTTGCTCAGCATCTCCTGGAAGATGCGGAACACCGCGATGGCCGCAGGCTCGGGCAGGTGCAGGGTGGCAGGCACCTCCATCTGCCACGCCAGCTCCAGCTCGGCCGACTGCACGAACTCCTGTGCCTGCCATTCGAGCGCGGCCCACAGGCCCTGGTGGTCCAGGATGCTGGGGCGCAGGTCGGTGATGATGCGACCCACGTTGTCCACCGCGTTTTCGATCAGGCGGCTCATGTTCTGGCATTTGCACCGCATCTGGGTGCGCATGTCGCCCGCGGCCTCGGGCGTGCGCTCACCCTGCTCGCCCAGGCGCTTGTGCAGCCAGTTGACATCCATCTTCAGCGCCACCAGCAGGCTTCCCAGCTCGTCATGCACTTCGCGGGCGATGCGGGTGCGCTCGTCCTCGCGCACCTGCTCTGAATAAGCCGACAGCTCGCGCAGCTGCGCCAGCGCCTGCGAAAGCTCGTGCGTGCGAGCGGCCACGCGGCGCTCCAGCTCGTCATTGGCGCGGGCCAGTTCATCGTGCGCGCGCTGCAGCTCATCGGCGCCGCGCTTGCGGCTGGTGATGTCAACAAAGGCGATCACGGCGCCCTGCACCTGATCGCCTTCGAGAATGGGGTGGCTTGAATATTCGACGGCAAACGCTGAGCCATCGCGGCGCCAAAACACCTCGGTGTCTACCCGGCAAGGCAGGCCTTGGCGGAACGCGTTGAAGATGGGGCAGTCGCTGTCGGCATAGGGGCTGCCGTCGGGGTGGCTGTGGTGGGTGAGCGCGTGCATGTTGCGCCCCATCACCTCCTCGGCGGCAAAGCCCAGCATCTGCGCGCCCGCCCGGTTGATGAACACGCAGTTGCCTGCCAGATCAATGCCAAACACCCCCTCGCCCGTGGAGTCCAGCAGCAGCCCCAGGCGGTTCTGCCAGAGCGCACTGGCACCGGCGGGCAGGTTGAGCACATGGGAGGGCATGGGGGTACCCAAGCAATGGCCGTGCCCAGAGCGCGCACATCGGGTGCGGCGGGGGCTGGGCACCGGCTCGTCCACATCGCACAATAGGCCCATGCAATCCGTATCCCCATCGTCCGTGGCTGCCGTAGCCCCGCCCCCGCCCTCGGTATGGCGCCCGCCCAGCCTGTCTTTGCGCTGGTGGCCGGTGTTCATGCGCAACCTGCTCGTCTGGCGCAAGCTGGCCATCCCCAGCCTGGTGGGCAACATTGCCGAGCCGCTGATGTGGCTGGTGGCCTTTGGCTACGGCATGGGGGCGCTGGTGGGGCAAGTGAACGTGGCAGCGGCCGGTGGCGACACCAAGGTGCCTTACATCCTGTTCCTGGCCAGCGGGTCGATCTGCATGAGCGCCATGAACGCGGCGAGCTTCGAGGCGCTGTACTCGGCCTTCTCGCGCATGCATGTGCAAAAGACCTGGGACGGCATCATGAACGCGCCGATCAGCCTGGACGACGTGGTGCTGGCCGAAATGCTGTGGGCGGCCTTCAAGGCGGCGTTCACCGTCACCGCCATCCTGGGCGTGATGCTGGCGCTCTCGATCAGCCACAGCCCCAAGTTGCTGATGGCCTGGCCGGTGCTGTTGTTCGTGGGGGTGATGTTCTCCAGCATTGCGCTCATCTTCAATGCGTTGGCCAAGGGGTATGACTTCTTTACCTACTACTTCACGCTGGTGCTCACCCCCATGATGTTTCTCTCGGGTGTGTTCTTTCCGCGCGAGCAGCTGCCGCCCGTCGTACGCACCATCTCCGACTGGCTGCCGCTGACCAACGCAGTAGAGCTGGTGCGCCCTCTGTTCATGGACCAGTGGCCCGCCCACCCATGGCGCCACGGCCTGGTGCTGGTGGTGACCACGGTGGTGGCTTTCTGGGTGGCGCTGGCACTGACGCGCAAGCGCTTCATGGCATGACGGCCCTGCTGGACCCGGACCGCATCGCCATGGTGGCCAAGGGCGTGTCGGCCATCGTGGCCTCACGCGATGCCACCATGCGCCCAAGCATCATGCGGGCCGTGGGCAGCCACATCAGCGCCGACGGCAGCGAGGTCACGGTGTACCTGCGGCACAGCCAGTCCGGGCAGTTGCTGCAGGACATTGCCACCACCGGCGAGATTGCCGTGGTCTTCAGCGAGCCATCCACCCACCGGACCCTGCAGCTCAAGGCCCGCCAGGCCAGGCAGCGGCCCGCCCATGGCGATGATCTGCCCGTGCTGCAGGCCTACCTGCAATCCATGGTGCACGAGGTGGGCCAGGTCGGCTATGGGCCTGTCTATGTGGCCGCGATGCTGGTGGCGCCGCTGGAGGATGTGGTGGCCGTGACCTTCACCCCTGTCACTGCATTCGATCAGACCCCAGGCCCGCGCGCTGGCGCAGAGCTGGCCGCGCCACCGAAACCCCGGCCATGAGCAACGCCCCCTCACTGCACACCATCCGCCCCTGCCTGGAGGGCGCGATTCCTGCCGTCATGGCCACCTGTGACCTCGACGGCACGCCCAATGTGGCCTACATCTCGCAGGTGGTCTATGTGGATGCGGCGCATGTGGCGCTGTCGTTCCAGTTCTTCAACAAGACCCGCCAGAATATTCTGCGCAACCCGCGGGCATCGGTGCTGGTGCTGGACCCGCTCACCGCCCATTTCTACCGCCTGCACCTGCTGTACGAGCGCACCGAAGACAGCGGCCCGGTGTTCGAAAGCATGCGCGCGCAGCTGGCGGGCATTGCATCGCATGCGGGCATGGCCGAAGTGTTTGAACTCAAAGGGGCCGACATCTACGCTGTGGAGCGCATCGAACCGGTGGCGGGCGAAGGCCTGCCGGCACCGGCGCCACGCTCCGGGCTGCTGCACACGCTGCGCCTGTGCAGCGAGAGGATTGCGCGCTGCACAGGGCTGGACGAGTTGCTGCAGGGCGCGCTGCAGGGCCTGCAGGACAAGCTGGGTATTGACCACGCCATGGTGCTGATGCTGGACGCCAGCGCCGAGCAGCTGTACACGGTGGCCAGCTGCGGCTATGCCACCTCGGGCGTGGGTTCAGAAATTCGGCTGGGCCAAGGGGTGATCGGCATGGCTGCGCGCGAGCGCACGCCCGTCCGCATCAGCCACATGACCCACGCGGCGCTCTACAGCCACGCCATCCGCGAAAGCATGGATGCCCATGCTGCGCCCAATGCGCCTTCGCTGCGGGGCATGGACATCCCCTATCCCGGCCTGCGAGAGCCCCACAGCCAGGTGGCGGTGCCGTTGATGTCGGCCGGGCGGCTGCTGGGTGTGCTGTTTGCAGAAAGCCCCGAGGACATGCGCTTTGGCTTCGAGGATGAAGACCTGCTGGTGGCCATTGCGGGCCAGCTGGCCGCCGCCATCGACCTGCTGCAGGCCGCGCCGGATGCGCCCGAGCCCCTGCCCACCCCAACGCCAGCGCCGCCCGTGAGCGGCAGCGCGCTGCGGGTACGCCACTTTGCAGCCAACGACAGTGTGTTCATCAACGACGACTATCTGATCAAGGGCGTGGCGGGCGCCATCTTCTGGAAGCTGTTGCGCGACCACTTGCAAACGGGCCGCGTGGACTTCACCAACCGCGAGATGCGTCTGGACCCCGCCCTGCGGCTGCCCGACGTGGCCGACAACCTGGAGGCCCGGCTGCTGTTGCTCCAGCGCCGCCTGCAAGAGAACAGCCCGCACATCCACATCGAAAAGACGGGGCGCGGGCGTTTTCGGCTGTGTGTGCAGCGCCCCGTGGTACTCGAAGACGCTTGATTGCCACGCGCCGATGATCCCGTGGGATCAGTGGGCCAGACCTGGCACCACCGGCAGGCCCAGGCTGCGCATGAGCTTGGCCCACTCAGGCTGCGTGAGATGGGGCTGCACGTGCGCCAGGACGGCTGCCAGCACCGGCGCAGGAGCGTGTTGCTGCATGTCCAGCAACAGGGCTGTGCGCTCGGCAGGCGACATGAAAGGCACCATCCACCGCGCGATCGCCATCATTTCGTGCGGAGGAATCGACGCCACCAGCGCGTCATGGACACCCGCCAGCTCCGCGTCGGTGTAGCACTGCCACAGCACGTCGTTGTGCCGCGTTTCTTCCTCGTGCATGTGCTCAAAGTTGTGCGCCACAAACAGGGCCAACTGGCGGTACAGGGCCAGGGTGGCGGCAGGGCGTGCAGGCTTGGCACAGGCCATCAGGTGGTTCACACCGTCGGCCAGGGCCGTGATGGCCTGTTCGTGCTCCACATGTTCACCGGCAATGCTCTGGCTGGATCCGGGCTGGCGCACCTCCATGGCGGCGTGCACAAACTGGTTCTCGTGGTGCAGGTGCGAGCGGCACAGGCCCAGCAATTGCATTGCGCGGTCGCAGGTCTGGGCAAACTCCAGGTCATCATCTACATCCATGCGGCCCAGGCCCAGCAGCGTGTCGACCATGAAGGCGCGCAGCGCCTTATGGATGCCGGAGTACATGTCCATGCGGGGTGCGACAGGTTGGGCTTGGGTCAGTTCGGCAATTTCGCGGGCATCAATCTTCATCACGTTCTTTCATAGCCCCAATGGGCTCTTTCAGCGCCTCTTTCGTTGCGCCGGGCCGGGTGCACCATGCACCCGCTTCCATGCCAGGAAGTCTAGAAACGTGCCGCCGTTTTGCCTGTTAAAAACTCCTTAAACAGACCTTCTACAAACCTTAAAAATCGCGTTCTGTGCGCCAAACGTGAAATCGTTCACACGGCGGCGCGCAGCAGGTCGACCGCTTTTTCCGCAATCATCACCGTGGGCGCGTTGGTGTTGCCGCTCACGATGCGCGGCATGATCGATGCGTCCACCACGCGCAGGCCCAACAGGCCGTGCACACGCAACTGGGCATCCACCACATCCAGAGGCCCCGGGCCCATGCGGCAACTGCCCACAGGGTGGTAGATGGTGTCGGCGTACTGGCGGATGAACTGCTCAATCTCGGCATCGCTGCGGGCATGGGCCGATGCCGCCAGCTCCTTGGCGCCGAACTTGGCCAGCGCCGGTTGCATCAGGATCTCGCGCGTGCGCCGGAAGCCGCGCACCATGCGCACCATGTCGTCGGGGTCGGCGAGGAAGTTCGGGTCTACCAGCGGCAGGGCCATCGGGTCGCGGCTGGCCAGCGTGACCGAGCCCCGGCTCTTGGGCTGCAGCAGGCACACATGGGCCGAGTAGCCATGGCCGAAGACGGTCTTGCGCCCATGGTCCACCAGCTTGCCGATCACAAAGTGCAACTGCAGGTCGGGCGCAGGCTCTGAGGGGTCGCTCTTGATAAAGCCGCCCGCTTCGGCAAAATTGGTGGTCAGCATGCCAGTGCGGTGTTTGCGCCATTCCAAGATGCCGCGCACCGTCTGCGCCATGCCCGAGAGCGACAGGCCGAACAGGTCCTTCATTTCTGGCGCATCCAACACCTGCACCACATCCGGGTGGTCGTGCAGATGCGCACCCACGCCCGGCAGCTCGTGCAGCACCGGGATGCCATGCTGCTGCAGCTGCGCGCCCGGCCCCACGCCCGACAACATCAACAGCTGCGGCGAGAGCAGCGCGCCGGCGCTCAGCAGCACCTCGCGGCTGGCCTTTACCTGGTGCAGCGCGCCGCCCTGGCGGTATTCCACGCCCACGGCGCGCGTGCCCTCGAACAGGATGCGCGTAGCATGCGCCCCGGTAATGACCTGCAGGTTGGGCCGCGCGAGGTGCGGCGTGAGGTAACCCTTGGCCGCGCTGTGCCGCTCGCCGTTCTTGTGCGTGACCTGGTACAGGCCCACGCCCTCCTGCGTGGCACCATTGAAGTCGTTGTTGTGCGGGTGCCCGGCCTGCACACCAGCGTCGGTGAAATACCGGCTGAACCGGTTGGGTGCTCGCAGGTCCGCCACGTTGAACGGGCCGCCCTGGCCGTGCCACGCATCGGCGCCGCGCTCGTTGTTTTCGGCACGCAAGAAATAGGGTTTGACATCCTCCCAGCCCCAGCCCGGGTTGCCTTGGGCAGCCCAGTGGTCGTAGTCGGCATGCTGGCCCCGGACGTACACCATGGCATTGATCGAGCTGGAGCCCCCCAGCACCTTGCCGCGTGGCTGGTAGCCGCGCCGGTTATTCAGCGCGGCCTGCGGCGTGGTGTTGAAGCCCCAGCCGTTCAGCTCGAACTTGGCCATCACCGCCAGCCCGGCCGGGCAGTGGATGAGCACGCTCTTGTCGGCAGGACCGGCCTCCAGCAGGCAGACGCGCACGGCGGGGTCTTCGGTCAGGCGGCCAGCGAGTACGGAGCCTGCAGAGCCGCCGCCAATGACGATGTAGTCGAACATGTTGTCTTGTCTCCTCCGCCATGCTGTGTGGCGGGTTGGGTATGTAGGGCGAAGAACGGCTCACAAAACCAAGCCAAGCGGTGATGGCTCGGCGCCGCGCCGCAGGCAGTACGGGTAGTACGACAGGTCGCGGCGACGGCGCCCGAAGAGTTTTGTGGGCCGCGCCAAGCCACGATAACCGAACGGTCGTGCGATTCGCCTTACCATTCTGCCCATCCGTTTCACTTTGAAGAGGGCTCTCTATATGACGATTCAGACCGTAGGCATCATCGGCGCAGGCACCATGGGCAACGGCATTGCGCAGGCTTGTGCGGTGTCGGGCATTCACGTGGTGATGGTCGATATCTCCGATGCTGCAGTGCAAAAAGGCCTGGCCACCGTGGCGGGCAGCCTGGACCGCCTGATCAAGAAGGAAAAAATCAGCGCCGCCGACAAGGACGCTGCCTTGGCGCGCATCAAGGTCTCCACCAGCTACGACGACCTGAAAGCCGCGCAGCTCGTGATCGAGGCGGCCACCGAAAACTACGAACTCAAGCTCAAGATCCTGAAGCAGGTGGATGCCATCGTGGCCCCCGAGGTACTGATCGCTTCGAACACCTCGTCCATCTCCATCACCAAGCTGGCCGCCGCCACCAGCCGTGCCGACCGCTTTATCGGCATGCACTTCTTCAACCCCGTGCCGATGATGGCGCTGGTGGAGATCATTCGCGGCCTGCAGACCAGCGATGCCACGCACGACGCCGTGAAGGCCCTGGCCGAAGCCCTGGGCAAGAGCCCCATCACCGTGAAGAACGCGCCCGGCTTTGTGGTCAATCGCATCCTGGTCCCCATGATCAACGAAGCGTTCTTTGTGCTGGCCGAGGGCCTGGCCACGCCCGAGGACATCGATGCGGGCATGAAGCTGGGCTGCAACCAGCCCATCGGCCCGCTGGCGCTGGCAGACATGATCGGCCTGGATGTGTGCCTGGCCGTGATGGACGTGTACCTGACCGAGTTTGGCGACAGCAAATACCGTCCGTGCCCGCTGCTCAAGGAAATGGTGGCGGCAGGCCGCCTGGGCCGCAAGACAGGCCAGGGCGTGTATTCCTACTGACCCCCTGAGTCGCTTCGCGCCTTCCCCCCGGAGGGGGGACGCCCCCAGCGCACGGAGTGGAACCGACATTTGCATGTCGTGGCGGCCCTTGCGCGGGGGCACTGGTAAGGCGCCGCGCCGGTTTTTGAAGCCGCGGACGCATGGGAACCCGGCGCACATGCGTTGTCCCCCTGGGGACGGCGCAGTGAGCGCACCGGGTTTTCAATCGTGGAAACGAAAAGGAGACCCGGCCATGTCAGAAGTCAACACCACCACCCCCTCCAGCACCACGCCCCCGCCGGAGGGCTGCATCGACACCCTGGTGCTCGGCCACGTGCTGCTGATCGGCATCAACCGGCCGGCCAAGCGCAACGGCTGGACGCCCCCCATGTTCCGCCAACTGGCGGAGGCCTACACCCGCCTCGATGACGACCCGCAGCTTCGCGTCGGCGTGCTGCATGCCATGGGCGACCACTTCACGGCGGGGCTCGATCTGCCCGCCGTGAGCGCCTACATGCAGCGCGGCGAAAAAGCCATCCCCGAAGGCCTGGTGGAGCCCCATGACTACGGCCTGCCCGGCTACCGGCGCCGCACCAAGCCCATGGTGGTGGCGGTCAAGGGCATCTGCTTCACCGTGGGCATCGAGCTGATGCTGGGTGCCGACATCGTGGTGGCGGCCGACAACTGCCGCTTCTCGCAGATGGAGGTGCAGCGCGGCATCATGGCCACGGGCGGTGCCACGCTGCGCATGGCCGAACGCGCGGGCACGGGCAATGCCCTGCTGCATTTGCTCACGGCCGACGAGTTTGGCAGCGCCGAGGCGTACCGCCTGAACTTTGTGCAGAAAGTGGTGCCGGCTGGCCAGGAGCTGGACGAGGCATTGGCGCTTGCCCAGCGCATTGCCGCACAGGCGCCGCGCGCGGTGGTGGCCACGCGCCTGAATGTGCTCAAGGCCATCGAGCAAGGCCAGGCGGCTGCGGTGGCGGACTTCATCCCGGTGCAAAAGCAACTGGCCAACAGCGAGGACGCCGCCGAAGGCGTGCGCGCGTTTGTCGAGCGTCGGCCCGCGCAGTTCAGCGGGCGCTGAGGTCCTGGTGGTGCGTCGCCGCCGGAGCCACCACGCACCAAATTCCAAGCCAAATCGACCGCTAGCGCAGATAAATCATGCGCTAGCAGCTCCACTATTGATAGCACCGCCCAGCAAGCGACATGGATGCGGCGCCCCCGCATGCGCCAGCGGAGCGCGCGAATAGCACCGATGGCGCAGAGCCGCTCCCCCGCCGACACAATCCCATCCGATAACAAAGTTTTTCACAATTAAATTGCACACAATTTAATTTACCGCCACAATTCACCCCATGCCCAGCCACAGCACACTCCACACCCCCAGCCCCGCCGCCCTGCGGCTGGACAACCAGGTCTGCTTTGCGCTGTATTCCGCCTCGCTGGCGATGACCAAGTTGTACAAGCCGCTGCTCGATGGCATCGGCCTGACCTACCCCCAGTACCTCGTGATGCTGGTGCTGTGGGAGCAGGACGGCCTCACGGTATCCGAGCTGGGCGAGCGTCTGTTTCTCGACTCTGGCACGCTCACGCCGCTGCTCAAGCGCCTGGAGACCCAGGGCCACATCGCTCGGCTGCGCGATGCAGAGGACGAGCGCCGCGTGCGCATTTCCCTCACGGCAGAAGGCCGTGCACTTCGCAACCACGCAGAGATCATTCCGCAATGCGTGCTGCAAAACAGCCAATGCTCGATTGCCGAGCTGACGGCGTTGACCACCGAACTCAAACAGTTGCGTGGCCGGCTCAACCAGCAGCGCTGACGGCCACCACCAGCCCCATCACCGATTCCCTCCCCCGCCCGCCTGTGGGCAACAACCGCAAGGAAGACACCATGACCACACTCGAAAAAGTCCTGTACACCGCCAAGTCGCACGTGACCGGTGGCCGCGATGGCGCCGCCAAGACCGATGACGGCCGCCTGGACGTCAAGCTGTCCTCGCCCGGCACGGCCGGCACCGGCACCAACCCAGAGCAGCTGTTTGCATCGGGCTACGCAGCCTGCTTCATCGGCGCCATGAAGGCTGTGGGCGGCAAGATCGGCATCCCTGTGCCACAAGACGCGTCGATCGACGCTGAAGTGGACCTGGGTCCTATTCCGAACGCCTACGGCATCGCCGCCCGCCTGGCCATCAGCCTGCCCGGCCTGGACAAGGAAACCGCCCAGAAGCTGGTGGACGCAGCC
Organism: Acidovorax sp. 69; assembly: GCF_002797445.1. Taxonomy (NCBI): domain Bacteria; kingdom Pseudomonadati; phylum Pseudomonadota; class Betaproteobacteria; order Burkholderiales; family Comamonadaceae; genus Acidovorax; species Acidovorax sp. 69. The sequence goes on from NZ_PGEP01000001.1 coordinate 4,497,919, forward strand.
CACCAGGTCTGCCCTTACTCCAACGCCACGCGCGGCAACATCGACGTCACCATCACGCTGGTGTAAGCCCATGGGCCGCCTGCTGATCCCTCGCATCGCGGTGGCCCTGGTGGCCATCGAGCATGTGTACATCCTCGTGCTCGAAATGTTCTTCTGGAACAAGCCGCTGGGGATGAAGACCTTCAACCTGACGCAGGAGCTGGCCGACGCCACCACCACGCTGGCGGCCAACCAGGGGCTGTACAACGGTTTTCTGGCGGCCGGCCTGTTCTGGGGGCTGTTCACCGGCAACCGGGTGTTCAAGGTCTTCTTCCTGGGCTGCGTGATCGTGGCCGGGGTGTTTGGTGCCGCCACGGCAGCGCCAAAAATTTTCTTCAGCCAGGCACTGCCCGCGATCATTGCGATGGCCCTGGTGCTGGCGCTTGACAAGCCTGCAACGCAGAAAAGCCCATAAACATCAAAAACCATAGCTGCCAGCGCTTATGGCATAAGCGCTGGCAGCTATTTTTTATTGAAAATCAAATGCTCCAGCCTGCATTGCAAGCTGGCATTCAGCGACACGCGCGATGATGGGGCTGGAGACAACCCCATGAAAATCGCCCTGCTGTCCGACATCCACGCCAACCGCCAGGCCCTGGACGCCTGCCTGCAGCATGCCCGCTCCCAGGGGGCGGAGCAGTTCGCTCTGCTGGGCGACCTGATGGGCTATGGCGGCGACCCCGTGGCGGTGGTGGAGCAGGTGCGTGACCTGGCCGAACAAGGCGCCCTGTGCGTGCTGGGCAACCACGACGCCATGGCCCTGGCCCCTCCGGCCAACCCGCGCAACCGCAGCGAGCTGGGCGCGCAGTGGACGCACGACCAGCTCGGCAACAGCCACATCGCCTTTTTGCAATCGCTGCCGCTCACCGCACGGCTGGGCAGCAGCGCGCTGCTGGTCCACGCCAGCGCCGACATGCCCGCGCAATGGCGGTATGTCGAAGACTCCAACGCCGCCGAGCGCAGCATGACGGCGGCCCAGGCCATCGACCCTGCCATCCGCTACGTCTTCTGCGGCCATGTGCACGAACAGGTGCTGTACTTCCTTACGCCCACCGCCAAACTCATGCGCTTTGCGCCCGAGCCCGGTGTGCCCGTGCCCGTGCCACCGCACCGCCAGTGGCTGGGCATCGTGGGCTCGGTGGGCCAGCCGCGCGACGGCGATGCGCGCGCCATGTACGCCGTGTTTGACGACACCGCCCGGCAGATCACCTTTTACCGCGTGCCGTATGACCACCTGGCCGCTGCCGCTGCGATCCGCGCGGCAGGCCTGCCCGGCTTCTACGCCGACCGCCTCGAAAAAGGCCAGTAGGGATGCGACACCCCCTGAGCGGCTACGCCGCTTCCCCCCGCTCTCGCATCGCTGCGCGCTGCGGGCAGGGAGACGACGCCAGCGCGGCGGGGCGGCCCTTGCGCGGCGTCTCTCGCTGAGGGTATGCCAGTTTCTTGCGGCGTGGTCGGCAGGCAGCAAAAGGAAGAACCGACATGAAATTGCTTGAGCCCGGCACCGAGATCGACGGCTTTCGCGTGGTGGACTGCATCCACGCGGGCGGCATGGCGCACATCTACGCGGTGGAATACGCGCAGGCCGACCGCAGCCCCGGCTTTCCGATGGCGATGAAGATCCCGCGCATGACAGCAGGTGACGGCGCCGAGAACATCGTGAGCTTTGAGGTCGAGCTACAAATCCTGCCCGTGCTCAGCGGCCCGCATGTGCCGCGTTTTGTGGCGGCGGGCGACCTGGTGCGCCTGCCCTACCTGGTGATGGAATACATCCCCGGCCAGACGCTGCAGCACTGGCTGGACGAAGGACCAGGGCAGTGCGACATCGCAACCATAGCCCGCCTGGGCGCGGCCACGGCCCACGCGGCGCACAGCCTGCACCAGCAGAACGTGTGCCACCTGGACCTCAAGCCCGCCAACGTGCTCATCAAGGCCGACAGCACCGCCGTGCTGCTGGACTTTGGCCTCTCGTGCCACGCGCACTACCCCGACCTGCTGGCCGAAGAAATGCGCCAGGCCGTGGGCTCGCCCGCCTGGATCGCGCCCGAGCAGGTGGTGGGCGTGCGCGGCGACCCGCGCAGCGACATCTTCGCCATCGGCGTGATGCTGTACGAACTGGCAACCGGCGAGCTGCCGTTTGGCGCGCCCACCACCAGTGGCGGCATGCGCCAGCGCCTGTGGATGACACCCGCGCCGCCGCGCAAACACCGCGCCGACATCCCGCCCTGGCTGCAGGAGGTCATCCTGCGCTGCCTGGAGCCCGAGGCCGCAAGCCGTTACCCCTCGGCCGCGCACCTGGCGTTTGACCTGTCCAACCCAGAGCAGGTACTCATCACCGAACGCGGCGAACGCACCGAGCGCACACCGCTGCGCACCCATGTGCGGCGCTGGCTGCGGGCGGCGGGCATGCATTACACGCCCAGCCCCCTGCCCTCGCAGCAGATCGAAGACACCCCCATCCTGATGGTGGCGGTGCCCCATGCCGATGTGAGCGACGCCACGCTGTATTCGCTGCGCCAGGCGGTAGCGCGGTCGCTGGGCATACGCCCCGGCGCACGCCTGGCCTGCGTGACCGTGATCTCGCCCGGCGCCAGCAGCACCAGCGACAGCGACCGCAGCGAAACCACGCTGCACCGCCAGCACATGGCGCGCCTGCGCCAGTGGGCCCAGGCGCTGGACCTGACCGGACATGCCGTGAGCTACCACGTGCTGGAATCGGGCGATGTGGCCCAGGCGCTGGTGCGCTATGCGGCCAGCAACCATGTGAGCATGATGATCGTGGGCGCCGCCACGCACGGGTTGCAAACGCAGCGCTTCTTTGCCACGGTGCCCATGCGCGTGGCGCGCGATGCGCCCTGCACCGTCATCCTGGTCAAGCAGGCGCTGCCTTTTGAGCAGCTGGGACAGGCGCTCCCGGGGTGATCCGGCCTCGCACTCCGCCAACCCATCCCACTACTTCCCGTTCGCTCCCATCCCGTTCAGGCCGCGAGTTGTTGCAGTGCGCCAGGCGTCCATCCACAGCGCGTCTGTCGCCGAGGCGGCGCGCCCCGCTTGAGTGCAGGCCCGCTTTCGTTTAGCGTGGTGGCATGAGCACCACCACCCTTCTCGTGCGCCAGGACCAGCTGGCCACCACCCGCCTTGTGACCACCGACGACACCCCGCTGGCCGAGGGCCAGGTCCGCGTGCGGGTGGAGTCGTTTGCCCTCACGGCCAACAACATCACCTACGCTGCGCTGGGCAACATGCTGAACTATTGGCAGTTCTTCCCCACCGGCGATGCGGGCTGGGGCATCGTGCCCGTGTGGGGCTTTGGCACCGTGGTCCAGTCGCTGAACCCGGCCGTGGCCGTGGGCGAGCGGCTGTACGGCTACTGGCCCATGGCCAGCCAGGCCGTGCTGTCGCCCGAGCGCGTCAACCCCACGGGGTTCAGCGACGGCGCTGCCCACCGCGCAGGCCTGCACGCGGTCTACAACCATTACCTGCGCACCAACACCGACGGGCTGTACCGCGCCGACAACGAAGACGTGCAGGCGCTGCTGCGGCCGCTGTTCATCACCTCGTGGCTGATTGACGACTTCCTGGCCGACCAGCAGTTCTTTGGCGCCCAGCGCATGCTGCTGTCCAGCGCATCGAGCAAGACGGCCTACGGCACCGCCTTCCAGCTCGCCCAGCGGGGCGGCATCGAGGTCATCGGACTCACCTCGCCCGGCAATGTGGCGTTTTGCGAAAGCCTGGGCTGCTACAGCCGCGTGGTCACCTACGACGCGCTGGACCAGATCGACGGTGCCACGCCCAGCGTGTACATCGACTTTGCGGGCAGCGTGGGCCTGCGCCAGCGCATCCATACCCACTTCACCGGCCTGGCCTACAGCTGCTCGGTGGGCGCCAGCCACGTGCAGGACCTGGGCGGTGCAGGCCAGCTGCCCGGTCCGCGCCCGGTGATGTTCTTTGCCCCCGCCCAGGTCAAGAAGCGCCACACCGACTGGGGCGCGCAGGGCCTGAACGAGCGCCTGGTGGCCGCCTGGAACCAGTTCAGCAGCGCTGTGTCAGCCGGGCCCCAGCCCTGGCTGGTGGTGCAGCACCATGCAGGGCCCGAGGCCACCCAGGCGCTGTTTGCCGCGGTGCTGGCAGGCAGCGGCGACCCGCGTGCCGGGCATATCGCCACCGTCTTGCCCCGCTGAGGCGGCCAGCCCCTCCAGCCACAGGCAGGCGCGAAGGCGGGAAGGCGGGCAGCGACAATGGGGCATGACCCCATTGCCCCCCGATACCGCGCCCAACATCTACGCTGCCACCGACCAACACCCTTACGCCCGACTCACCCCCGACCATGTGCTGGACGCACTGGCTGGCGTGGGCCTGTACGGCGATGGCCGCCTCATGGCCTTGTCGTCGTATGAAAACCGGGTGTACCAGGTCACGCTGGAGGACGGCGAGCGGGTGGTGGCCAAGTTCTACCGCCCCGGCCGCTGGAGCGAGGCGCAGATCCTGGAAGAACACGCCTTTGCCGCCGAACTGATGGCCGCCGAGGTGCCCGCTGTGGGGCCAGTGGTGCTGAACGGCACCACTTTGCACCAGCACGACGGTTTTGCGTTCTCGGTCAGCCCCTGGCGCGGTGGGCGCCAGCCCGAACTGGACGACTTTGAAGTGCTGGAATGGATCGGCCGCTTTCTGGCACGCATCCACACCGTGGGCGCGGCGCAGCCATTCGTGCACCGGCCGCTGCTGGACCTTCAGACCTTTGGCACGGCATCGCGCGACTGGCTGCTCACGAACGAGATCATTCCGCTCGATATGCAGGCGACCTGGAAGGCCCAGTGCGACAAAGCTCTCGATTTGATAGCTGCCCGCACAGATGGCAGTAGCACCACAGGTCGATTTGGCTTGAAAGATGCCACCCCCATCCGCCTGCATGGCGACTGCCACCCCGGCAACATCCTGTGGACGCCGCTGGACGAATGGGGCCGTGGCGGCCCGCATTTTGTGGACCTGGACGACGCGCGCATGGGCCCAGCGGTGCAGGACCTTTGGATGCTGCTGTCGGGTGACCGTCGCCAGCGCACGCACCAATTGAGCGCCCTGATCGACGGCTACGAGCAGTTCCGCAACTTCGACCGCCGCGAACTGGCACTCATCGAGCCACTGCGCACGCTGCGCCTCATCCACTACAGCGCCTGGCTCGCGCGCCGCTGGCAAGACCCGATCTTCCCGGTGAACTTTCCGTGGTTTGGCAGCAGCGACTACTGGCGTGGGCAGGTGGATATGCTGATCGAGCAGATCGAGGCGATGGAAGACGAGCCATTGACAGCCTGAGCCCACCCGCACGCCCCCCGTTGGCGTCACCGTTCGACGAGGGGGTGCTCCTCCCAAGCATTGCAAACGATTGTCAACCCACGCGCACAACAGACCGATGTCGGGCAACATCAAAGCGCTCCCCATCGAAGGGGCGTTCTGTAGATTTCCACGGGGCCCAGGCCCCTTGAGCCCGACCACCATGCGCATCGCAGTCCTTGACGACGACCTTCTCCTGCTGGAGCAGATCAAGACCACCCTGGAATGCCACAACCATGTGTGCCATACCTATGCTGACGGCACCAGCCTGCTCAAGGCCCTGCGGCAGGAAACTTTCGACCTGCTGATCGTCGACTGGCACCTGCCCGACATGGAGGGCACCGACGTCGTTCAGACGGTGCGCGACATGAACGGCATGCAGCTGCCCATTTTGTTCATCACACGCCGCAATGACGAGCGCGACGTGATCGAAGCCCTGTCACGCGGCGCCGACGACTTCATGAGCAAGCCACTGCGCATGGGGGAACTGGTGGCGCGAATCACCGCACTTCTGCGCCGCGCCTTTCCGGAAACCATGGGTACGCGCCTGGTGTTCGGCCCCTACCGCTTTGATGCCGACAAGCGCACTTTGTGCGTCGGCAGCCAACCCATTGAACTCAAGAACCGCGAGTACGAACTGGCGCTGTTCATGTTCCGCAACACCGGGCGGTTGCTGTCACGCACCCATCTGCGAGAGGCCGTTTGGGGCGACGCCACAGAAACCCCGTCGCGCTCGCTGGACACCCACATATCGCGCCTGCGGACCAAGCTGGAGCTAACGCCCGCCAACGGGTACATGGTTTCTGCGATCTATGGCATGGGGTATCGGCTCGATTCCATGAACACGAACGCCCCCCTTCTGCCTCAGCGCTCGACCGTCGCTGAAACGACGCTCTGAGCCCAAAAGACGAACTCAAGGCGAGGACACCGCAGGTGCCAGGGACTCGCGCCAACTGCGGATCAGTACGTCGTTCACAAACTTGCGGTCCATCCACAGCCATAGCAGGATGGGCACCAGCGAGGGCAATACCAATGAACCCAGTTGATAGCCGTACACAATCGCCTCCATCTGCCATTGCGCAATGCGCAGCAGGCGGATGTCGGCCTGGGCGGCAAGCACCATTTGCATCAGGGCACTCATCGTCAGGCTAAAAGCCTGGAAGGGAAGCAACAGGACATAGCCTGCAGCCATGCGGCGCACCCGCGCCCGACCACGGGCGGCGAGTACGAGTGCTAAAAATATGGGCAAACCATACGCATAACGGGCAGGGCTGACATCAATCGTGATCTCTCCACGGCGCCCACCTGCCTCAGGCACTGGGACGGAAATGGCGGTATCCACCTCCATGCTATCGGGCGACAAATGCACTTGCCGCACCCACATCGGCGCGCCTTGCTCCAACGCAATGTGCGAGAGCACCCCGACGGGATATGAAGTCCAGGCTGACACCACCGACCACAGGGCTGTGAGCGCCAAAATCCACCCGAAGGCAGAGAGCACAAAAATCGTCAATGGGGACAGGCGGCGCATGCAAAATTTCCTAGCATCTCGTTGTCAAAGACCGCCCCTCAGACCACTTCGGCCTGTGGTATCGCTTGGGCTTGTACCGCTTGATTGCCGGCACGCACCCACAACAGCCAGACAACCAGCACATCCAGCATGATGAGCGCCTGCCAGAGGTACTCATGCGCGAAGTTGAACACCTGCGTGTTCCACTGCCCCAGATAGAAAAGACTGATCACCCGTATCACATTGAGCCCCTGCACTGCCACGAAGCCGACGGCAAGGCCTATCAACTTATGGCGCCAGGAGGAGGGGAACGCGATCACGGCGGCAAACAACACGATGCATGCCTCGATCCCGTTGCAACCCGGTTCGATAGAAACGCCAAATCCAGTCACGGTATTCCACAGCACCTTGCCTGCCGCAGCCGCAGAGTTGTCAAACAGCGTCACCAGAGCCACACATGCGCGCGCCAGCAACGCGGTCCAGGGAAGTACCACATGCTGCTGCACCACCCCCAGCATATTGATACCAAAAAGGGAAAGCTGAAGCAGCACAAAAGTCAGGAAAAAACGCAGCATGGAACATCCCGGATGACGGAGGCGCCTGCAGTGAAAACCCAGGCGAAGCACGCATTATCGACAAACAAAAAAGGTCGGCACGCTATGGGAGGTTCCTGCCTCGCCTGGGCTGGTGCCCCTCCGAAAGGGAAGGAGGCCTGCCAGGAGACGATCAGCGGCGCCGACTCCACCCAGGCTGACACCATGCCATCAGACCCAGCATGGCAGACAACGTGATCAAGCCCCATTTTGACAACGTAGGGATACCGTTTGTGCCACCAGGGGGCGCCAATACGGTCGCGGTGGTGGTACCCGTCTTGTTGCCCGGATTGTTATCACCAGGCGCATGCAGCGTCGCGGAATTGACCAGTGAGCGCGTACCGATTTAGGGCAATGTCAGCGTCATACCCCGCGTGAAGCCCGCGATGCCCCAAACGCCAAAGGACCGCTGTGGCCGCCACAGTAATCGCAGGCATGTTGTTGAAATGGGTCCCGGTGTACTCTGTGCGTGTGGGGCTGATGGTGGCATCGCATCCCCATCCAGAACCAACTCCTGAGACGAAAGTCAGACCCGCCCCCAACGGCGTCTGTCACCGTGATAGGTTGACCAAAGAGTGACACACCACGATTGAGGCGCGTGTGATCGTGTACACCATGTTCGCGCCCTGAGCCACGTTGGCAATGGCGGCTGTTTTGGTGATCGATACATCCGCACTTCAGTATCTGTCGACAGGATGGATGTGCACGAACAAAGAATCGCTTCAATGGATTGAACACAAATTTTCCTGAAGTGAACGGCTCGAACTTTTGGTCACGCCGCCTCCGTGCCACGCCTCAGAGGCAGACCAGAAGAATCACGACGAACGAAGTACAGACAGGCCTTGCACATGCCTCGCGCCACCCCGATCCCCAACCAGGTGGCGCGACAGAACCGCCAGATCGTGGGGCGATCAAAAGGCTTGAACGAAGCCAACGTCGTCGGCTATGCTGCTATCTCTACCGTTTCCGCAAGCTAGGCGCGTCCATGAAGGATTTGATCCGCACGATCTTTTCGATCCGACAGGACCGCCGTCCCGCGCCGGTGGGGCATCTTCCACCGGTCGGGACGGTCATCTTGCGTGGAGAGCTGAAGATGGTGGTCACCCATCTCGTTCCCGGTGAGCTATGGGACTGGCTGGTGCTCTCCGGCTGGCGCAACATGCCCGTGAAGACGGATCGGCGCAAGGGTATGCGGCTGCCCGACGAGGCGCTCAAAACACTGATCGACGCAGAGCCACACGAGCGCAATCAGGTACACGCGCGCCTCCTGGAGCAAGCACTACCGCAAGAGCAGGCGGTCGGCACCCCACGCCCATCGGGAAAAAAATAAATCCCGGCACGCCAGGGCGTCCGGGGGGTTGAGGGCAAGCCCTTACCTCAGGGCTCTCCAAACGCGGAGAAGGATGACCTCTCTCAGACCAACAGCGCGTTCACACGCTTCACATAGGCGGCCGGGTCTTCAGGCAGTCCCCCTTCGGCCAGCAGCGCCTGATCAAACAGGATGTGGGCCAGGTCGTGGAAGTGCACGCTGCCATCGAGCTTTTTCACCAGCGCATGCTCGGCATTCACCTCCAGCACAGGTTTGGACTCCGGGGCCTGTTGGCCTGCCTGCTTGAGCATGCGGGCCAGCTGGGTGCTCATGCCGTCGTCCTGCACCACCAGGCAGGCGGGCGAATCGACCAGGCGCGTGGTCACTCGCACGTCTTCGGCCTTGTCCTTGAGGGCTTCCTTGAGCTTGGCCAGCACGGGCTTGAAGGCTTCGGCGGCTTCCTCGGCCGCCTTCTTCTCCGCATCGTCTTGTAGCGAACCCAAATCCACCGCGCCCTTGGCCACGCTTTGCAGCGGGGTGCCGTCAAAGTCGTTCAGGTAGTTCAGCGCCCACTCGTCCACGCGGTCGGTCATCAAGAGCACTTCAATGCCCTTCTTCTTGAAGACTTCGAGCTGCGGGCTGTTCTTTGCGGCAGACAGCGAGTCGGCGGTGATGTAGTAGATGGCCTCCTGACCTTCTTTCATGCGCGCCTTGTAGTCGGCAAAGCCAACGGTGGCGGTGTCGCTGGTCGTGGATGCAAATCGCAGCAGCTTGGCCAGGCGCTCGCGGTTGCCAAAGTCTTCGCCCAGGCCTTCTTTCAGCACCGCGCCAAACTCGGCGTAGAACGCGGTGTACTTGCCTTCCTTGGCCTTGTCGTCGGCGTCGACCACATCGGTCACGCCGTCCGCATTGGCTGTGGTGTCGTGCTGGTCATGTTTGGCCAGGTCTTCCAGCATGCTCAGCACGCGCTTGGTGCTGCCTTCACGGATGGCGCGCACGTCGCGGCTTTCCTGCAGCAGCTCGCGGCTCACGTTCAGCGGCAGGTCGGCTGAATCGATCACGCCCTTGACGAAGCGCAGGTAGGTGGGCATCAGCGCTTCGGCGTCGTCCATGATGAACACGCGCTTCACGTACAGCTTCACACCCGCCTTCTTGTCGCGGTTCCACAAATCGAACGGCGCCTTGGCGGGGATGTACAAGAGCTGCGTGTACTCGGTGTTGCCCTCGACGCGGTTGTGCGCCCAGGTCAGCGGGGCTTCGTGGTCGTGGCTGATGGCCTTGTAGAACTCGGCGTACTGCTCTTCGGTGATGTCCTTTTTGGGACGGGACCACAGGGCGCTGGCCTTGTTGATGGTTTCCCACTCGCCGGTCTTGACCATGCCGCCGGGCTGGCGGCCGCCGTTTTCGTCCGAAGCATTGATCAGCTCGCCATCTTTCCACTCTTCCTTTTCCATGAGGATGGGCAGGCTGATGTGGTCGGAATACTTGGCGATGACCTGCTTGAGCTTCCAGGCGTTGAGGTATTCCTCGGCGTCGTCGCGCAGGTGCAGGATGATGCTGGTGCCGCGTGCGGCGCGGGCGATGGCCTCCACCTCAAAGTCGCCGGTGCCACCGCTGATCCAGCGCACGCCTTCGTCGGCCTTGAGGCCTGCGCGGCGCGATTCCACCGTGATCTTGTCGGCCACGATGAAGCCCGAGTAAAAGCCCACGCCAAACTGACCGATGAGCTGGGCGTCCTGCTTCTGGTCGCCCGAGAGCTTGCCCATGAAGTCCTTGGTGCCGCTCTTGGCGATGGTGCCCAGGTGGTCGATGGCTTCTTGCTGGCTCATGCCGATGCCGTTGTCGGTGATGGTCAGCGTCTTGGCATCTTTGTCGAAGCTCACGCGCACTTCGAGGTTGGGCGCGTCTTCAAACAGGGCTGAGTTGTTCAAACCTTCAAACCGCAGCTTATCGCAGGCGTCCGAGGCGTTGGAGATCAGCTCGCGCAGGAAGATTTCCTGGTTGGAGTACAACGAGTGGGTGACCAGATGCAGCAACTGGGCTACTTCGGCCTGGAACGACAGGGTTTGCTTGCTCATGGGAAGTTTCTCTCTCGGTCGAGTCGGTCAATACAAAACAAAAGGGCCCGGCAGAAAAAATCACGCCTGCCGAACCAGCAGGCGTGATTTAGGGGCAACTCAGGGCTTTTCAAGGGCCAACGGGGCCGCCTGGTAGGCCCACCGGCGACTTAACCGTCGGCGTTGATGCGCTGAATCAGCGTCTTGAGCATGGCATCGGCCTTCTCATTGGCCACCTGGCATGTGCCTGCCGCCGCGTGGCCGCCGCCACCAAACTCCAGCATCAGGTTGCCGACATGGGTTTTGCTGCTGCGATCAAGGATGGACTTGCCCGTGGCAAATACCGTGTTTTGCTTTTGCAGACCCCACATGACGTGGATGGAGATATTTGCCTGGGGAAACAGCGCATAGATCATGAACCGGTTGGTGGCCCAGATGGTTTCTTCATCGCGCAGGTCCAACACCACCAGATTGCCGATGGCGATGGCGCAACTTTGCAACTGCGCCTTGGCTTTTGGCGCTTGCTCGCGGTACAGGTTCACACGCTCCTGCACATCTGGCAGCGCCAGAATCTCCTCGATGGTGTGGTCGCGGCAATACTGGATCAGGTCCATCATCAGCGCGTAGTTGCTGATGCGGAACTCACGGAACCGACCCAGACCCGTGCGCGAGTCCATGAGGTAGTTCAACAACACCCAACCTTGGGGGTTGAGGATGTCGTCGCGCGAATACTGGGCGGAGTCGGCCTGATCAACGGCCTCCATCATCTCGTCGGTAATGCGAGGGAATGCAGCCTTGCCGCCGTAGTGGTTGTAGACGACGCGTGCCGCCGAGGGGGCATGCGCCTCGATGATGTGGTTCTCGTCGCGACGGCCCGAGTTGCGGATGGTTTCGGACTCGTGGTGGTCAAACACCATGTGGGCGCCCGGCACATAGGGCAGGTTGGTGGTGATGTCCCGGTCTGTGATCGGCACTTTGCCGTCCTGCATGTCCTTCGGGTGGACGAAGGTGATTTCGTCGATCAGGTTGAGCTCGTTGAGCAGAACCGCGCAGACCAGGCCGTCAAAGTCACTGCGGGTCACCAGGCGGTATTTCGCATCACTCACTAAATTCTCCTTGTTACGTAGCGCATCGCGACATGGTAGCCGCGCCCCGGCACCTGGCAAGCACCGCGTGTGTCAAAAAGCAGGCCGTGCCCAGGTGCTCATGCATCAAGAGCCCTGCATCCAGTCCTGCAGCTGCCGGGCCACGCCCACATCCGCCAGCAGGTCCAGGTGCCCCAGGCGGTAAAACACCGCCTGCTGCGCCTTGGCAAAACCCAGCGTCCGCTCGCCATCATCGTGGATGCCCAGCGCACTGTGCAATGGCACCAACCCGTCCCCCACCAGCCGTTCGCCCACCGGGCTGCGCCGCGCCGCCAGCGTCGCCGCCACCGCGTGGCAAGCCACTCCGGCGGGCAGCGGCACCGGGGTGCGCTGGTCGGGGCTTTTGCGAAAGCGATCGCGCCCGAACCAGTCGGCATCGAGCACATGGCCGTAGCGCAGGTCAGTGATGCCCGCGCTGCGCAGCTGGGCCAGGCGTGCAAACGGGCGCGAATAGGGGGTACTTCCCAGCAGCACGTCCACCCAGTGGCCTGCGCGCTCCAGAGGCGCGCCATGGTGCGGCGTGCCCAGAAAGACCAGGTGGTGCAGCCGGGGCAGCCAGCCGCTGGCGCCTGCCGGCGCCTGAGCGGCATGGTGGCAGGCGCTGCGCGCCACGAGACCGCCCATGCTGTGGGCCACGATGGACAGATCCGTCACCGGCACGGGCCAGGAGGCCACCAGGGCTTCAAGCAGGGCCGACAGCTCAGCCCCGTTGGTGGAGGTATGCTGGCCCGTGTTGTAACGCAGGTACACCGGCGTGTAGCCCAGTGCCTGGGCCAGATGGGCGCCGTGGTCATGGTCGTGGCGGAGCCATTGCAGGTCGTTCATGCACAGGCCATGCACCAGCACCAAGAGCTTGCCCGTGGCCGCACCGGACGCGGCCAGCGCGCGCAGGTCCAGCGGCAGGCCGTGTTGGTACAAGCCCATCTGCGTGCACAGCGGGTTGCCGTCGCGCTGCAAGCGATCGCCCATCACGCCATTGAGTGCGGCAACCACCGCCTCGCGCTCCCAGTGCACCTCGCCCCTCGGGGTGGTGGAGGCAAAAAATGGCTCCAGCCGCGCCAGCCCGGCCTGCAGGCCAGCGTCCACCAGCTGTGTCACCCCCCGGATGCTTTGGTACACCAGACCGGTGAGCCCCCGCGCGCGACCCGGTTGGGCGCCCCCCGGCAGCCCCAGCGTGCCCAGTACCGACTGGTGCACGCCCTCGGCCACCCGGCTGATGCCGGTAGTGGCCTGTGTGGCCAGGCGGGCCACACCACGCAAGTCCGACGCACGCAACTGGCGCAGCGGATTGGCCGGAGCAGGCACTGCGCCTACACGGCGCTTTCCGCCAGGAGTGGGTGGCCCCAAGGGCGGTGGTGAGGGGGGCATGGGAGGCTCCGTTCAGACAATGCGATGCTATGCGCGGCATGCGTTACGCGGGGAGCCCACAGACTCAGAAGCGCTCTTGCGGCGACAGGTAGCGCCACTGCCCCGCGGGCAGGTTGCCCAGGGTCACGCGACCGATGCGGATTCGCTTGAGGCCCACCACCTTGAGCCCCACCAGTTCGCACATGCGGCGGATCTGGCGCTTTTTGCCCTCGGTGAGCACAAAACGCAGCTGCTCGGGGTTTTGCCAATCGACCTTGGCGGGCTTGAGCGCCTCGCCGTCCAGGCTCAGGCCATGGCGCAGGCGCTCCAGCAACTCAGTCGGAAACACCGCCTGCACATTGGTGCTGACAGGGTCACGCTCGTCAATTTCCTGCAGCGGCGCGGAGCGCTCGCTGGGGTGGCGGGGGACCGCCTGGCCGGGGGCCTGGTAGACCACGCGCACCAGGTACTCCTTTTCCATCTCGGAGTCCTCGCCGATGATCTGCCGGGCCACGCGGCCGTCCTGCGTCAGCACCAGCAGGCCCACTGAGTCGATATCCAGCCGCCCCGCAGGCGCCAGCCCGCGCAGTTGCGGGGGCGAAAACCGGTGGCGACTAGGGTCATCACGCCAGTGCGTGCGGGGATTGATCAGCGCCACGGCAGGCGTGTGGCCGTCTTCGGCCTGGCCGCTCACGTAGCCCATGGGCTTGTGCAGCAGGATGGTGACACGCTGCTCCTGAAAATCTTGAGCCACCTTGTCCACATCGATTCGATCGGCCGCTGTGACCTGCAGTCCCATGGGCGCCACCTCGCCATTGACCTTGACCCAGCCCTGGGCAATCCAGTCGTCGGCCTCGCGCCGCGAGCACAGCCCCAGCTCGGCCATGCGTTTGTTCAAGCGGGACGTGACCAACCCGTTCGCAGCGACGGTTGCAGCCGCCCGTACCGGCGCCTGACGCACCGGGGCAACAAACGCGCCCGTCGCCGTGCGGTAATTGGGAGGCGCGGGCGCCCTGGCAGGCCGGGGGGCAGGCGCAGGCCGCACGGGCGCTGCCTTGGCGGCGACGGCGGGGCGGCGCAGCACCGGGCGGGCAGTGGGCGCAGAGGCGGTTGGGCCATCTGCATTGGATGCAGCCGGGCTCACAGGCGGACGGGAACTGGAAGTAGACATTGCACGTATTTTCGCCTGCAAGCCAGACGGACCAAAAGTGGGAACCCATCGGCAATGCCCAGGAGGCCATCGCGACCGATGAATAACCCGTGAAGCTTACCCCTGGCGCGCCTGCCAGGCCAGGAAATCGTCGACCGGCAGGGGCCGCGTGATGTGGTAACCCTGCGCCTCATCGCAGGCCAGCGTACGCAGATGCTCCAGGATCCCGGCAGTTTCCACGCCCTCGGCCACCACGGTAAGCCCCAGGTTATGCGCCAGGTCAATGGTCGAGCGCACGATCATCGCGTCGTCTTCGCCCGTCTCCATGCCCATCACAAACGATTTGTCGATTTTGAGTTCATCCACCGGCAAGCGCTTGAGGTAGGCCAGCGACGAATAACCCGTGCCGAAATCGTCGATGGACAGTTTGAAGCCCTGCTCGGACAGCCGGTTGAGCATGGCCTCGGCGCGCTGCGGGTCGTCCATGATCGCGCTTTCGGTGATCTCCAGACAGAAGGCACTGGCCTGTACGTCATGCCGCACCAGGATGTCGGCCAGTCGGTTGCTGAGTTCCGGGTCGAGCAGGTCGCGGGTGGACAGGTTGACCGACACCCTGAGCGGCAGGCCCTGCGTGCGCGGGTCGGCCAGCAGCCGCGCAACCTCGTCAAACATCCACAGTGTGAGCTGGCGCACAAAACCGGTCTGCTCGGCAAACGGGATGAACTCCATCGGGGGAACCAGCCCCCGCTGCGGATGCTGCCAGCGCACCAGCGCCTCGGCCGACAAGCCGGGCTGCCCATGCAGCGACACCTTCGGCTGCAGATACAGGCGCAGTTCATGGTGCTCCACCGCGTGGCGCAGCTCGGTCAGCAGCGACAGGGTCTGTGCACTGGCCGAGTCGAAAGCAGCGTCGTACTGCAATGCACCACTGAGCTTGCGCTTGGCTGCGTACATCGCAATCTCCGAACGGCTGAGCAGGGTGTCAGCATCATCGGCATCATCCGGCCAGCAGGCAAAACCGATGCCGGCGCTCAAATCCACGGTCTGGTCTTCAAACGCCAAAGGCTCCTCGAACGATTGGTTGATGCGCTGGGCAATGTCATGGGCGGCAGACGCATCGGCACAAGGCAGCAAGATGGCGAACTGATTGCCGCCCAAACGCGCCACCATATCGTCGGGTGAGCGAACTTGCCGACTCAAGCGCCCAGCCACAGCCTGCAACAACCGGTCGCCAAAGGCGTAGCCCAGTACGTCATTGACATGCTTGAACCGATCCAGATCAAGGGTGAGCACCGCCAAGGGCTGCTCTGACGTAGCACTGCCCGCAATGGCCTGAACGACCGTCTCGCGAAAACGTTCGCGATTGGGAAGACCCGTCAAACGGTCCCAGTAGGCCAGGCGGCGAATCTCGGTTTGCTGCGCACCAATGTCCACCCGCATGTGGTCGAACGAACGCGCCAGGTTGCCAATCTCGTCGGTGCGGTCGGTGTGCTCCAGCGGCACATCGTATTCTCCGCGCGAGAGCCGCTGCGTGGCGGCAAGCAGCGAGCGCAGCGGCGTTGTCAGACGCTGCGCAACCACCCCGGTGCCCGCGGCAAACAACAAAACGCCCGCCACGGTGATGATGGCCAGGAGCACCTGCAACTGGCGGTAGGGCGCTACCACTTCATCCACCGAACGCAGCAACAGCGAGCGGACCTCCCCACCCACGCTATCGAGCTGGCTGGAGCGCGCCAGCAACGTGCCCTCGGCCGTCTGAATCTCGCCCACCGCCCCGGCTTCCCGTTGCAGCAAAGCCAGGGCATCCGGAGGCAGCGTGCTCACGGGGACTTTCACCGCGCCATCGGCCCCCTTGACCACCAGCGCCACATGCACCGACAAGAGCTGCCGCATTTCGTCGGCCCGCGACTGATCGATCGGGAACCCCATCAGTACCCAGCCAATGACCACAGGCGCCCGCATGGGCACCATCACAAACTGGTAAGGCACGCCGTCCATGACGGCGATCTGGCTGCCCTGGGGTTGCGACGCCAGGCGTGGCACCACCAGGCCCAGCGTGGCAGGAAACCGCTCCATCCGGTCCGACAGGCTCACCGCCCGCAGCTCCAGACGGGTATCCAACAGGGCTGTCACAGCGGCGCCGATGCGGCTACCGTGGTTTTCAAGCACCGACTGGATCGTCTCCTCGTCACCGGAGTTCACCGCCGATCTGAAGCCGTAGTCGGCAGCCAGCAGGGCCGAGCCCTGGCGCAGTCGCTCGGCGTTCTGGTCCAGCAGGCGGCTCCAGATGTTTTCGTCCAGATCCAGGGCCCGTGCGATCTGGGCCCGCGCATTGCGGTCGATAGAGGCCCGCACCACAGCAAACCCGGCCGCCTGCACGATGAGCAGCAGCAACAGCGACAACCCCACCATCCGCAGGATCAGGCTGCGCCGAACCAGGCGCAGCCGCGTCAAGGCTGCAGCCCCGTCATACGCACCGAGGCAGCAGCAGTCCCCGCCGCAGGCACCGTCACCGTTTGCTCCAGTGCCGGGGCGCCCACCGGCAAGCGGATGTGCCAGGTCCTCAGCCTGTAAGTGCCTGGCGGTACGTTGTCGAGCAGCGCCTTGCCACTACCAGCCGGTGTGCGGGCGTAGTAAGGCGTGTCCACCACCAGAATCCAGCCCACCATCTGGTCATGGATATTGCAGCCCAGTGCCACCACCCCCGGTTTGTCGAAAAGAACGGGGTTGGAGGGGGTTCCGCTATAGAGCTTGAGCTCAAACTTCTTGGTCGGAGAAAACGAATACACATGGTGCCGCACCGAGTCGCGGTTAGGAAACAGCACTTCGGTTCCCGCCGTCACCACCAGCACACCGGGCACGAACTGCCTTTTTTCCTGCGCCATTTCGGCGCCAGCCAGCGGCTTGACCTCCTTGCGCGCCTCAGCGGAGTCCAGAAAGACCACCGCGTCCGCCAGTGGTTTGCCCAACGCATCCAGTACGTCCACTTGCAGCGTTCCCGAATGTGCCAGGGTGCTCAGCCCCCCAGGCACACTGCCACGCTGGCCCACCGCACTCGGTCAGCGCAGCGCGCAAGAAGCACAAGGCCTTGCCTCATGGCTCTATGGCCATGCCCAACAGCGGGGCGCCTTCGCCCACCGTCCCCAAAGGCTTGGTGGCGCCGGTGGCCAGGTCCACCTGGTGCAGCAGGGTCTGGCTATGCGCAGCACTGCGCACAGCCACCAGCGCCGTATTGCCCACATCGGCAATGTCGAACGCCACGTCGGTGAGGGGCCCCAGCCCCAACGACCCCACGGTGCGCAACTGACCGGAGTTGGGCGAGACCACCGGCAGGGTGCCCTCGCGCGAGCCCTGCATGACCAGCACGCCCAACGCACGGTCGATGGCGTAGTTGGTGGTGATCTTGCTGTCGTTCGGGTTGTAGGTGTAAGCCGCCCCGGCGATATCAGGCTTGCGACGGGCGTTCACATCGCCCCAGGCATAGCGCAGGGCCGGGTCGGGTTGCACACCGTCCACCGCCGGATCACCATCCACCGCCGCGCCGGTGTCCGGGTGCAGGCGCAGGTTCTGACCGGTGTTGGACACCACGCGGATGCGGTCTGCGGCCGGGTTGAAGTCGAAACCGAACACGGCCCCGTTCAAAGGCAGTGCAGCAGGCGCAGCCCCCACCGGGCGCAACGCACCGCTCGGAATGTCCAGCGTGTACAAACGGCCCGCTTGCGAGAGCGCATACAACACGCCCTTGGCCACCCGAAAGTCGATGCCCACCAGGCGCTCGCCAGCAGGCAAGCCCGTCACCGGACGCCGTTCCAGGATGCGGTCAGGTTGTGCGGCATGAAAGGTGATGAGTTCATGCGACGCCGTCACCGCAACCACCGTCTCCCGCAGCCTCGCGTCGGACGCAGGCGTCGCCGCACAGCCAGCCAGCAAGGCAGAAATCGCCAGCACAGCAAAGGCTGCACGAAGCTTCGAAGGGGGAAGAACGGAGTGCATCAAAGACCTCGCAAGTGTTACAGGTTTATACCTGATGGGCGCCATCCCCGCAGCACCCAAGGGCAAACCCCGAGCCCGCTGGAAATGTTCAAATTCAATAGCAACATACCATTGAAAATAAAGCGCTTGACACGATTTTTTGCAAATCCACTGCGCCACTTTCTGTTGCATTTTTACGCACACACGTCACCCGTGTGCTCGGCTAATTTGTAACAAGTCCGTCCATGCATTTCGGGCATGGTCCCATCCGCAACGCTCATGACACATTGTGTCGTTTTTGCCTACACTGCCCCGACCACGCCCCCGGCCTCTCCGCACACCCCAAGTGTGGGCACCGTTATTGCTTCGGCCTGTTCACACTGTTTGATTCCCTTCGAGACAACAAGGACCCCCATGTCGGCCGCTTCTTCACTCAAATCCTTGTCGATCTCCAGCCGGCTCAGCCTCGGGTTTGGCTGCATGTTGGTGCTCATCATCGCGGTGGCAGCCTTGGGCCAGTGGTCTGTCAGCCAAGTACATGACCAGATGCGCCAGATCACCGGCACCGGGGCCAACAAGGCCAAGCTGGTCAATGGCATGCTGGAGGGCGTAAGCGCCATCGGTATCCAGAGCCGGTCGGCCGCGATGCTCAACGACATCGACCCCAAGCAGGCTCGCGAGCAAATAGCTGCCGTGGGCAAGACGCTCAAGGAGTACAGCACCCAGGAAGCGGCGCTGACCGAGCTACTCACCCCTGCCCTCGCCACCCCCGCCGAGATCAGGCTGCTGGGCGAGGTGAAGGCGCTGGGCCAGAAAACCCGCCCCGAACTCGACAACGCCATCAAAGCCGCGGACGACGGTGACACCGTGAGCGCCACACTGGCGCTCATGACCCGGGTGGCACCCGGCGAGACTGCCTGGCGCGCCAAGCTGCGCGAACTGGTCGAACTGCAGAGCGCCCTCAACACCGAAGCCACGGCGTCGACCGAGCAGACCCAAAGCAACGCGCGTGTGGTGGGTGGCCTGCTGGTGCTGCTGGCCATTGGGCTGGGTGCGCTGATTGCGTGGCGCATCACCTCCAGCATCACAGCGCCCATTGGCCGGGCTGTGGTGGTGGCAGAACGCATCGCACGTGGCGATCTCACCTCGCAGGTGGAAGTGCGCATCCACGACGAAACCGGCCGTCTGCTCGAAGCTATCGCAGCCATGCAGGAGCGCTTGCGCACTCTGGTGGGTGAAATCGGCCAGACCGCCGACTCCATTCTTGTGGCCAGCTCCGAGGTCGCCTCGGGCAACCTCGACCTGAGCCAGCGCACCGAACAAACATCGCACAACCTGCAAAGCGCGGCCACATCGCTGGTCGATCTGACCGGCACCGTCTCGCAAAGCGCAGACTCGGCCCGACAGGCCAATCAGCTGGCCTCCACCGCATCGGACGCCGCCACACGCGGAGGCGAAGTGGTGTCGCAAGTGGTGCGCACCATGGACACCATCAGCGCCAGCTCGCGCAAGATCGCCGACATCATCAGCGTGATTGACGGTATCGCGTTCCAGACCAATATCCTGGCCCTCAATGCGGCCGTAGAAGCGGCCCGTGCTGGCGAGCAAGGCCGTGGTTTTGCCGTGGTCGCGGGCGAGGTGCGCAGTCTGGCCGGCCGCTCGGCCAATGCAGCGCGCGAAATCAAGGCGCTGATTGGCGCCAGTGTGGATCAGGTGCAAGAGGGAAGCACCCTGGTGAACCATGCGGGCAAGACCATCGAAGAACTGGTGCTGTCGGTGCGCCGCGTGTCAGACATCATGGGCGAGATCACCGCCGCCACCCAGGAACAAAGCCAGCGCATCGGCCATGTCAGCCACTCGGTGGGCGAACTCGAAGAGATGACGCAGCAGAACGCCGCACTGGTGGAAGAAGGCGCCGCCGCCGCCGACAGCCTCAAAGACCAGGCCGGGCGCCTGACGCAGATGGTGGGCACTTTCCGGCTCACGCGTGTGGGTGGCGATGACAACAGCTGGGGTGCGGCAACCCCTTCTGCATCGCCCATGGCCGTGCCAGCGCCAGCGCGTACGGCAGCCCCGCGCGCCCTGGCCTCAGCCATCTCCCGCGCTCCGGCACTGCCACGCAGCTAACTCGACTTTAAAACTGGCGCGGCCTACACCAGGGGCGCCGAGCAAGGGCCGCCCCGCAGCGAGGGCGCCATCCCCGTCAGGGAGAAGGCGCAAAGCGCCTCAGGGGGGAGTCACACTGGACCGCAGCGCCGCCAGGTCCAGCACGCGCAGGCCGCCGTATTCCACCCGGATCGCGCCCTGCCCCTCCAGCGCCGCCAGAGCTTCGTTCACCCGCTGACGCGACAGCCCCACCAGGTAAGCCAGCTCCTGCTGCGTGATGCGCAGCACCTCACCCACGCCCGGGTACAGCACGGGGTTGAACAGCGATGCCAGGCTGCGCGCCACGCGCACATCGGGGTTGTTCAGGCGGTCGATCTCACGGGCGGCAATGAACTGGCCCAGGCGCTCGTTGAGCTGATTCATCACAAAGCGGTTGAAGCCAATGGAGTGGTCAAGCAGCCAGTGAAAGCTGTCAATCGGCAGCCCCGCCACCACGCTTTTGCGCAGCGCCTGAATGTTGTAGCGGTAGGGCTCGCGCTTGATGGTGGTGCCCTCGCCAAACCAGCCGCCAGGCGGCAGGCCTGCATAGGTCATGGTCTGGCCCTGGGCGTTGTCGGTGCTCATCTTGAGCAGGCCCTCCACCACACCGAACCAGTAGGTGACCGGGCGCCCCACGCGGCACACGTAGTCTCCCGCCTTGGCATCGCCCACCAGCAACGAGGCCACGGCACGCTCGCGCTCGGCGGGCAGCAGCAGGTTGAGCCACGGAATACCGTCCAGTTCCTGCGGCGTGGGCGACCGGCGCCGCTGGTGCAGTGACAAGTCCTGGTTCATGCGTGGGTCCATAGCGCAAAGGTTCTCATGAAAAAGGGCGGCCCGCAGCGACAGTGAGGGGCGGGAATACCACGACCCCAATTGTCGTCAGACTGACAAAAAAATGCCAATCGTGACGGGATGATGTCGCCTCGCGCCCCGGCCGCATCCGACCGGCACCCGAGGAGACCCGCACCATGACCCGACAACCGCCCACCGACACGCACACCAGCGCCCCATTGCAACGCGTCCCAAGCCCCCTGGCCCGCCGCCAGGTGCTGGCCACCGCAGCCGCCGCAGCCGTTGGCCTGCCCTGGCTGGGCTGGGGCGGCCCCGCCCGAGCGCAAGAGGGCACGATCAGGATTGCGCAGTCCACCGCCCTCACCGGGCCCCTGGGGGATCTGGGATCGGCCATGCACCAGGGCGCCAAGGCAGCGTTTGCGGCCATCAATGCGCGCGGCGGCATCCATGGCAAGGCCATCGAACTGGTCACCCAGGACGACACCTACGACGTACCCAAGGCGTTGGCCAATGTGGAACAGTTCCTGGCCGACCCGGGCTACTTTGCTTTGTTCAACTGCATGGGCACCCCCATGATCGACGCGATGCTGCCCAAAGTGATGGAGAGCGGCATCCCGTTCTTCGCCCCCTTCACCGGCGCGCAGCTGAGCCGCACCAAAAGCGCCCGCAACGTGTTCAACATCCGCGCCAGCTATGCCGACGAGGCCGAAAAACTCGTGCAGCACCTGTCAACCATCGGCATCCAGCGCATCGGCATCGTCTACCAGAACAACTCGTTCGGCAAAGAAGTGTTCACGGCGGCCAAGCAGTCGATGGATCGCCTCAAGCTGCCCGAGGCACTGAGCGTGACGGTGGAGAACAACGCCTCGGACGCAGGCGCTGCCGCCACCAAACTGGCGAGTGGCAACCTGGAGGCCGTCGTGATCGGCCTGGCTGGCAAGCCCACGCTGGAGTTCGTGAAAGCCTATCGCACCCTCAAGCGGGGCGTGACGCTGTATGCCCTGTCGGTGATGGGCACGCCCGCCACGGTAAAGGCCCTTGGCGCGGACGCCACAGGCATGGCGATTTCGCAGGTGGTGCCCCTGCCGTCCAACGTGGTGATGCCCGTGGTACGCGAATTCCAGGCCGCCTGGAAGGCCTCGGGCGCCACCGCCGAGCCCTCCCACCTGGCGCTGGAGGGCTACATCAACGCCCGCGTGTTTGCCGAAGCCCTGCAACGCGCAGGCCGCAACCCCACGCGTGCAGCCTTCATCGACGCCACCTGGAACCTCAAAAAGTGGGACCTGGGCGGTTTTGAGATCAGCGCCAGCACCCCCGACCGCAACGCCTCGCGTTTTGTGGAGCTGACGCTGGTGGGGCGCGATGGGCGGTTCATCCGCTGAGGGCGGTGCTATTGCTCTGACGAAAACTATCAAATAGATAGCACCTTGCGCATACGCATCAAGCGCTACCGGCCGATTTCTATGTGTAAAGCGCCTATGAGGCGCCTACTGTGACGCCAACCCGTACCGGTACCCCTTGAAGGACCAGATGGTCCGCCCGGGTTCGATCTTCTCCAGCAGCAAGCCGGGGCCAGCGGGATCCCCCTCATGCAGCACCTGACCATTGACGATGGCCATGCGGTACACCGGGTTGCTGGAATAGGTCACGCCAGAGATTTTCAGCGAGGGCAGCTGCGCGCGCACGGCCTCAGGAAGATCCGCCTGTGCAAACACGGTGCCCGTGGGCGCTGCCACAGCCGGGGCAGGGGTCGGGGTCGGCTCCTTGGGGATGACGACGCGGGCAACCGCCGCAGTGTCCCGGGCTGGCTCTGCTGCGCGTGAGCGGGCCGCTTCTGCGGCCAGTGCACGCTGGGCGGTCGGCACTGCGGCGGGTTTCTCGCGCTGTTCTGCGGGTGCCAACCCACCCGGCAACGGACGGGCCCCAGACGGAGCTGCCGGGGACGGCACCGCCGCAGGCGCCAATGCTGCAGGAGGCGCCGCCACGGGTGCAGCGACAGGGGATGCCAAGCCAGACAACGGCGATGGCGATGGCGACACAGAGGTTGCCGCAACCACGCCCCCCGCCCCTGGGGCATTGCGCTGCATCATCCACCAAGCACCGGCAGCGGCCACACCGGCCACAGCCACCAGGGTCACAACGACCAGCAGCGGGGCAACCACCGACCGCGCCGCCACTGGCGCCGCACCAGGCACTGGGACCACCTGCGTATGAAGCCCCGGCACAGCGCCTCGGCCCCGTTCGGCTTCTGCGCGGCGCAACGCATCAAGAATGTAGGACATGAAAATCAGACTCCGGTGCGCAAACGCGGTTCGCTCACGCCATTGACGCGGTTGAGCAACATGAGGGTCAAAGGGCCGGCGCGGCCGTCTGGCGTGACGCCCTGGGCCAACTGAAAGCGCTGGACACGGGATTGACGCACTGCGGTGGTAGCAGGTCGCCCGCCTGCCCCCAAGCCCCCGGCAGCGGCGGTCGCCAGTTGTTTGTCGAGCCAGGCGGCACCGGCGACGGTCTCGGTGATCTCGCCTTTGTCGGGCATGCCGGGCGGGGCGCGCCACAGCGTGGCAATGTCGCCGCGCCACACCTGCGCCAGCTCTGCCACGGGCACCCGCAGCGTGTGGCCGGAGCCTTCCAGCGTGGCCATATCACCGTCGAGGCCGCGCAACACGGCAGCTACCACCACGTCGCCCTCCTCCGATGGGAAAAGCGTCAGCAGCACGGGCCGGTCGATTTGTCGCACCAGATTCAGGCCCGCGCGACGATTGCGGTAGCAGCGAAGGCCATCGCGTGGCAGTGTGGCACAGGCGTCCGCCCCATCCGGCAGGCGTGCTCCCCAGGCAGACGCCAGTGCCTGCCACGCCAAGGCATCGCTGGCGGGCTGCGCCGCAAGAAACTGCTGCAGGCCAGACAAAGGCGCCAAGACCTTGGCAGCAGGCACCGAAACCGCACTGGCCGGGCCCGCCGCAGGGGGCGCCCCTGCGGTACCTGCCACAACAGGGTTGCTGCCAGCGGGCGACTGCTGGACAGCCGCGCCGGGGCGTGCTGGCGCGGTGGCAACCACGGCCCCCCCGCCTTGTGGCGGCGGGGGCCACACCCCCAGAACGCCGACCACAGCGGCCACCAAGGCCGCCCCCGCCAAAGCCCCCATCCCCGCAACGGCCCAGCGAGGCCAGCCCCCCGGGCAGTGCGCGCGGCGGCCGCAGAGGCGGGCGCATCAAACACCTCGCGGGCGGCGCGGTTGACGATGGCCACATTGACCTCACGCACTCCTGCGGCGTAGGCCCCCAGCAGCGCCCGGTCGCACAGCAGGTTGATGCGCCGGGGCACACCCCGCGACAGCTTGTGCACGCGCCGAATGGCGCGCCGGCTGAAGGGCTGCGGCCCGTTCAGGCCCGCCACGGCCAGGCGGTGCGCAATGTACTGCTGCGTCTCCTGCGGGCTGAGCGCATCCAGATGGAACCGCGCGATCACGCGTTGCGCCAGCTGCTCCAGCGAAGGGCTGGCGACCATGGCGCGCAGCTCTGGCTGGCCGATGAGAATGATTTGCAGCAGCTTGCGCTCGCTGGTCTCCAGGTTGGTCAGCAGGCGCAACTGCTCCAGCACATCGGCCGAGAGGTTCTGCGCCTCGTCAATGATGAGAACGGTATTGCGTCCGGCCCCATGGGCTGCCAATAACGCCGCGTTGAGCGGGTCGATGTAGTCCTTGACCGTCTCCCCCCCTGGCACCGTGGGCTGGTGGGGCACACCAAACTCATCGCAGATGGAGCGCAGAAGCTCCTCCACCGTGAGCTTGGGGTTGAAGATGTAGGCCACATCGCAGTGCGCCGGGATCTGCTCCAGAAAACAGCGGCACACCGTGGTCTTGCCAGCCCCCACCTCCCCCGTGAGCAGCACAAAACCGCCCCCGGCATCCAGCCCGTAGAGCAGATGGGCCAGCGCCTCGCGATGCCGCTCGCTCATGAACAGGTAGCGAGGGTCCGGGGCAATAGAAAAAGGGGGATGCTGAAGACCGAAAAACGGGGCGTACATACCCTGAGGATACCGCCCCATGCGAAGCCCTTCCCCTTGCGCCCCAGCACCACACTGCACAGGCCCAGCCGTCCGAGGCAGGGTTTCACCCGACAAGTAGTTTCCCGTAAATTGTCGTCGGCAAGACAAGATAACGTCAAAGTGCGTCCTAGCATCGGACCCAACACGCAAACACAAGCTTGCGCGCCCGGCAGTCACCGGGCTGACACCCTCTCACTTTTAGGAACCTGCAATGTTGACCACGTTCCCGCAACTGCTGCTCAAGCATGCCGCCGAACGCCCCACGGCACCGGCCCTGCGCGAAAAAGAATATGGCATCTGGCAGGCCCACAGCTGGGCTGATCTGGCACGCATGGTGGAGCAGGTGGCTGCCGGGCTGCACCTGGCCGGCCTGCAGCGCCATGAGCACATGGTGGTGATCGGGGCCAACCGCCCGCGCCTGTACGCCACCATGCTGGCTGCGCAATCGCTGGGGGCCATCCCGGTGCCGCTGTACCAGGACGCCGTGGGTGCCGAGTGCATTTTCCCGCTGAACAACGCTGAAGTGCGCTTTTGCCTCGTGGAAGACCAGGAGCAGGTAGACAAGCTGCTCGAAATCCGCGAGCAGTGCCCGCAAATCTCCAACATCTTCTTTGACGACCCACGCGGCCTGCGCAAGTACGCCGAAGAAGGCCTCGCATCTCTGGACTCGCTGATCGAGGCAGGCCAAGCGCATGTCGCGAAGAACCCCCAGTGGTTTCGCAACGAGGTCGCCAAGGCCCAGCCCGATGACGTGGCCGCGATGTTCTTCACCTCGGGCACCACCGGCAACCCCAAGGGCGTGGTGCACACCCACAGCACGCTGCTCGACCGCGCCAGTGCAGGTGCCGAGTTCGACAAGCTCACCAGCGCCGAAGAAGTGCTGGCCTACCTGCCGCCCGCCTGGATCGGCCAGAACATCTTCAGCTACGCGCAGTGGCTGGCCTGCGGCTACGTGGTCAACTGCCCCGAGTCGGCCAGCACCGTGACCATCGATTTGAAGGAAGTGGGCCCCACGTACTACTTTGCGCCCCCCCGCATTTTTGAAGGCCTGCTGACCAGCGTGATGATCCGCATGGAAGACGCGGGCGCCCTGAAGCGCAAGATGTTCCACGCCTGCATGGCCGTGGCCCAGCGCGTGGGACCGGCGCTCATGGATGGCGAAGCGGTTGGCACACTCGACCGCATCAAATATGCCATGGGCAACCTGCTGGTGTACGGCCCGCTGCGCAACAACCTGGGTTTCAGCCGCGTGCGCGTGGCCTACACGGCGGGCGAAGCCATTGGCCCCGACCTGTTCACCTTCTACCGATCCATCGGCATCAACCTCAAGCAACTGTACGGCTCTACTGAGACCGCCGTGTTTGTGTGCCTGCAGCCCGACAACCAGGCCCGCGCCGACACCGTGGGCGTGCCCATTCGCGGCGTGGAGATCAAGGTGGCCGACAACGGCGAGATCCTGGTCAAATCCGCCGGATTGCTCAAAGAGTACTACAAGAACCCCAAGGCCACCGCCGAGGTGCTGACGGCCGACGGCTGGTACCACACCAGCGATGCGGGCTTTCTGGACGCACACGGCCACCTCAAGATCATCGACCGCGTGAAAGACGTGGGCCGCATCATGGGCGGCGCCAACGACGGTGCCATGTTTGCGCCGAAGTATGTGGAGAACAAGCTCAAGTTTTTCCCGCACATCAAGGAAGTGGTGGCCCTGGGCGACAAGCGCGAGAGGGTCTGCGTGATGGTCAACATCGACTTCGACGCCGTGGGCAACTGGGCCGAGCGCCGCAACCTGCCCTACGCGGGCTACACCGACCTGGCGCAAAAGCCCGAGGTGTACGAATTGATCCGCGAATGCATCGAGAAGGTCAACGCCGACCTCGCCACCGACGCCATGCTCGCGGGCAGCCAGGTGAGCCGCTTCCTGGTGCTGCACAAGGAGCTGGATGCCGACGACGGCGAGCTCACCCGCACCAACAAGGTCCGCCGGGGCTTCATTGCCGACAAGTACGGCGTGCTGGTCGAGGCGCTGTATGCCGGGCGCACCGAGCAGTACATCGAGACCCAGGTGAAGTTTGAAGATGGCCGCACGGGCAGCGTGAGCGCCACGCTCAAGCTCTCGGATACAAAAACTTTTGCGCCGGTGAAAACTGCCGCATGAAACCCGCGCTCTACCCGCTTGAGAAGCCACTACCCATGACCACCAAGAAGATCGGCGACGTCATTCTCGACGTCAAGAACATCAGCCTGCGGTTTGGCGGGGTGAAGGCGCTGACCGACATCTCGTTCAACGTGAAAGAGCACGAGATCCGCGCCATCATCGGCCCCAACGGCGCGGGCAAGAGCTCCATGCTCAACTGCATCAACGGCGTGTACACGCCGTCCGAAGGCTCCATCACCTTCCGTGGCAAGACGTTTGACCACATGAACTCGCGCCAGGTGGCCGAGATGGGCGTGGCGCGCACGTTCCAGAATCTGGCGCTGTTCAAGGGCATGAGCGTGATCGACAACATCATGACCGGCCGCAACCTCAAGATCAAAAGCAACCTGCTGCTGCAGGCGCTGCGCTGGGGCCCCGCCGAGCGCGAGGAAATCCGCCACCGCGAGTACGTCGAACACATCATTGACTTCCTGGAAATCCAGGCCTTTCGCAAAACACCTGTGGGCCAGCTGCCCTACGGCCTGCAAAAGCGCGTTGATTTGGGCCGTGCACTGGCCATGGAACCACAAGTGCTGCTGCTCGACGAGCCCATGGCCGGCATGAACGTGGAAGAAAAGCAGGACATGTGCCGTTTCATCCTGGACGTGAACGACGAGTTCGGCACCACCATCGTGCTGATTGAGCACGACATGGGCGTGGTGATGGACATCAGCGACCGCGTGGTGGTGCTCGACTACGGCAAGAAAATCGGCGACGGCAGCCCCGACGAAGTACGCAGCAACGAAGACGTGATCAGTGCCTATCTGGGCACATCGCACTGATCGGGAGAACGACACATGGCATTCTTTCTGGAAACCCTCATCGGCGGCCTCATGGCCGGCATGCTGTATTCGCTGGTCGCACTGGGCTTTGTGCTGATCTACAAGGCCTCGGGCGTGTTCAATTTTGCGCAGGGCGCCATGGTGCTGTTCGCAGCGCTGGCCATGGCCCGCTTTGCCGAGTGGATTCCCAGGTGGACCGGCATCGACAACCCCATCGTGGCCAACCTGGCGGCCTTTGTGATTGCAGGCGCCATCATGTTCGTGGTGGCCTGGCTGATCGAAAAACTGGTGCTGCGCCACCTCGTGAACCAGGAAGGCGCCACGCTGCTCATGGCCACGCTGGGCATCACCTACTTTCTCGAAGGCCTGGGCCAGACGCTGTTTGGCAGCGACATCTACAAAATCGATGTGGGCATGCCCAAAGAGCCCATCTTCGCGTTCGACAGCGTCTTTCAGGGCGGCATCCTGATCAACAAGGAAGACGTGATCGCCGCCGCCATCGCGGCAACCCTGGTCGCCCTGCTCTCGGTGTTCTTCCAGAAAACCTCCACCGGGCGCGCACTGCGTGCCGTGGCCGACGACCACCAGGCCGCGCAGTCCATAGGCATTCCGCTCAACCGCATCTGGGTGATCGTGTGGTGCGTGGCGGGTGTGGTGGCCCTGGTGGCCGGGATGATCTGGGGCAGCAAGCTGGGCGTGCAGTTCTCGCTGACAACCGTAGCGCTGCGTGCGCTGCCCGTGGTGATCCTGGGCGGCCTCACCTCGGTGCCCGGCGCCATCATCGGCGGCTTGATCATCGGCGTGGGCGAGAAGCTGTCGGAGGTGTACCTGGGCCCGTTTGTGGGCGGGGGCATCGAGATCTGGTTTGCGTATGTGCTGGCGCTGGTGTTTCTTCTGTTCCGGCCACAAGGTTTGTTCGGAGAAAAAATCATTGATCGCGTATGAAATACGAGAGCAATGATTTTTCGAAGGAGGCTCAACGTGCGCAGCACGTTGACTGTGGGAACGACGTTCACACAGGGCACCGCAGGTGCGCCCCCGTGCAAACGATCACACACCGCGTCTAACCCATAACAAGAACGAACCCAGGAGACACACCATGCTCTACCGCGAAAACGGCCAGTTCAAAACGAGCTACCGCGCCGACCAACAGATCTTCCCCATCGCGCAGGACCGCATCGCCGTTGGCATCATCCTGGCCCTTGCATTCATCGTCGTGCCGGCCTTCGCCAGCGACTACATCTTTCGCGCCATCCTGATCCCCTTCGTCATCATGGCGCTGGCGGCTCTGGGAGTGAACATCCTCGTAGGCTACTGCGGCCAGATCTCGCTGGGCTCGGGCGCCTTCATGGCGGTGGGTGCCTACGGCGCCTACAACTTTTTCGTGCGCTTTCCGGGCATGCCGCTCATCCCCGCGCTGATCCTGGGCGGACTGTGCGCTACGTTCTTCGGCATCCTGTTCGGGCTGCCCAGCCTGCGCGTCAAGGGCCTGTACCTGGCCGTGGCGACGCTGGCCGCGCAGTTCTTCAGCGACTGGATGTTCCTGCGCATCAAGTGGTTCACCAACAATTCCGACTCCGGGTCGGTCTCGGTGAACAACCTGCAAGTGTTTGGCATGCCCATCGAAAGCGCCACCAGCAAATACATCTTCTGCCTGGCGCTGCTGGTGGTCGTGGCGCTACTCGCCAAAAATCTGGTGCGCGGCGCGATCGGCCGCGAATGGATGGCCATCCGCGACATGGACGTGGCCGCCGCCGTGATCGGCATCCGCCCCATGTACGCCAAGCTCAGCGCGTTTGCGGTCAGCTCGTTCATCGTGGGCATGGCGGGCGCGCTCTGGGCCTTTGTGCACCTGGGGGCCTGGGAGCCTGCGGCGTTCTCGGTGGAAATCTCGTTCCGCTTGCTGTTCATGGTGATCATCGGCGGGCTGGGCTCCATCGCCGGGGGCTTCTTTGGCGCCGCCTTCATCGTGGTGCTGCCCATCGTGCTCAACCAGTTCCTGCCCGCCTTCATGGGGCTGTTCGGCATCGAGGTGTCCACGGCGGGTGTTTCACACGCCGAGCTGATGATTTTTGGCGCGCTGATCGTTTGGTTCCTGATCGTGGAGCCGCATGGCCTGGCCAAGCTGTGGTCCACCGCCAAGCAGAAGTTGCGCCTGTGGCCGTTCCCGCACTGAGCGCCTGACTGGCACTTATTGCGGAAACCCCTTACTCGCAATTCCCGATACGTAGACCCAGCGTTGCCGCGTTAACTGTCTGTCCATCTGGTTTTTCCCGTGCTTCAACACATTCATCCAAAGGAGACATCCATGAAGCTTTCGAAACTCGTGATCGCCGCAGCGGTGGTTGCTGCCGGTGCCTCGTCCATCACGACGAGCGCCTTCGCGCAGGCCAAGGAGCAGTTCTTCCCGCTGCTGTCCTACCGCACCGGCCCCTACGCCCCCAACGGGGTGCCATGGGCCAATGGCAAGCAGGACTACATCAAGATGATCAACGCCCGCGACGGCGGCATCAACGGTGTGAAGCTCACTTTTGAAGAATGCGAAACCGGCTACGCCACCGACCGGGGCGTGGAATGCTACGAGCGCCTGAAGGGCCGTCCCGGCGTGTCGCTGTTTGACCCACAAGCCACCGGCATCACCTTTGCGCTGACCGAAAAAGCCCCCGTCGACAAGATCCCGCTGATGACCTTGGGCTACGGCCTGTCGGTCGCGCAGGACGGCCAGGCCTTCAAGTGGAATTTCCCCTTCATGGGCAGCTACTGGACGGGCGCCGACATCCTGATCCAGCACATCGGCAAGACGGCTGGCGGCCTGGACAAGCTCAAGGGCAAGAAGATCGCCCTCGTGTACCACGACAGCCCGTTCGGCAAGGAGCCGATCCCGCTGCTGCAAGAGCGCTCCAAGATGCACGGCTTTGAACTGCAGATGCTGCCGGTCACAGCACCCGGCGTGGAGCAAAAAGCCACCTGGCTGCAAGTGCGCCAGAGCCGCCCTGACTATGTGCTGCTGTGGGGCTGGGGCGTGATGAACTCCACCGCCCTGAAGGAAGCCCAGGCCACGGGCTTCCCGCGCGACAAGCTGTATGGCGTGTGGTGGGCCGGTGCCGAGCCGGACGTGCGCGACGTGGGCGAAGGCGCCAAGGGCTACCACGCCCTGGCACTGAACGGCTACGGCACGCAGAGCAAAGTGATCCAGGACATCATGAAGCATGTGCACGACAAGGGCCAGGGCACGGGCCCCAAGGACGAAGTGGGCTCGGTGCTGTACACGCGTGGCGTGATCATCCAGATGCTGGCCGTCGAATCGGTACGCCGCGCACAGGAGCGTTTTGGCAAGGGCAAGGTCATGACCGGCGAGCAAGTGCGCTGGGGCATGGAAAACCTCGCCCTGGACCAGAAGAAGCTCGACGCCATGGGTTTTGGTGGCGTGATGCGCCCCGTGTCCACCAGCTGCGCCGACCACATGGGTTCCACCTGGTCCCGCGTGCACACCTGGGACGGCAAGAAGTGGGACTTCTCGTCCGACTGGTACCAGGCCGATGAACAGATCATCAAGCCCATGGTCAAGGCGGGCGCCGACAAGTACCTGGCCGACAAGAAGATGACGCGGCGTGAGGCGGCGGATTGCCAGTCTTGATTCGGACCATCCCCCTGAGGCGCTGACGCGCCTTCCCCCTTCTCTCGAATCGCTGCGCAATTCGGGAAGGGGGACGACACCAGCGCGGCGGGGCGGCCCTTGCGCGGTGTCCCTGGCGATGGCGCTGCGACCGTTTCAACGGGGGGGTTGAGCGGCTGCCTTCGGGCAGCCGCCAATCCAAAGGGTTGTGCAACAACCCTTTGGATTGGTACAGGAAGGCAACACCATGGACTCCAACAGCAACATCGTTCTCAACGTCAACGGCATCGAAGTCATCTACAACCACGTGATCCTGGTGCTCAAGGGCGTCTCGCTGCAGGTGCGCGAGGGCTCCATCGTGGCCATCCTTGGCGGCAATGGTGCCGGGAAAACGACCACGTTGCGGGCCATCTCCAACCTGCTCAAGGGCGAGCGCGGCGAGGTCACCAAGGGCTCCATCGAGCTGCGCGGCGAGCGCATCGAAAACCTGTCGCCCGCCGACCTGGTGCAGCGCGGCGTGGTGCAGGTGATGGAGGGCCGGCACTGTTTTGCCCACCTGACCATCGAGGAGAACCTGATGACGGGCTCGTACACCCGCACCAGCAAGGCCGAAATCGCGGCCAACCTCGAGAAGGTCTACAACTACTTTCCGCGCCTCAAGACGCGCCGCACCTCGCAGGCCGCCTACACGTCGGGCGGTGAGCAGCAGATGTGCGCCATCGGCCGCGCGCTCATGGCCAACCCCAGCATGGTGCTGCTCGACGAGCCCTCGATGGGCCTGGCGCCGCAGATCGTGGAGGAGGTGTTCAACATCGTGAAGGACCTGAACACCAAGGAGAAGGTGACCTTCCTGTTGGCCGAGCAGAACACCAACATGGCGCTCAAATATTCCGACTACGGCTACATCATGGAAAGCGGCCGCGTGGTGATGGACGGCATGGCCAGCGACCTGGCCAACAACGAAGACGTCAAGGAGTTCTACCTGGGCGTGGGCGGCGGCGAGCGCAAGAGTTTCAAGGACGTCAAAAGCTACAAGCGGCGCAAGCGCTGGCTGGCTTGAGGAGCCCCCTGCGGCGCTGCGCGCCTTCCCCCTCAGGGGGACGCACCCGGTGGCCTGGCAAAGCCAGTTCCACGGGTGCGCTGGTGGGTTAGCGCGGGCGACCAGGGCCGTGTTCTTTTTCAGACCTCGAACGGAATCACTCTCAATTTCATAGCTGCTTGCGCTTTATGGATAAGCGCTAGAGGCCAATTTCACTTTCAACCACCTCACAAGGAAACCCAGGCATGAGCACGTTCTATGACGCCCTGGAAACACGCAGCCCCGCAGAGCGCGAAGCGGCGCTGATGGCTGCGCTGCCGCAGCAGATCGCCCATGCCCAGAAGGCATCGCCCGCATTTGCCAGCATCCTGGCTGGCGTGGATGCGTCCAACATCACCAGCCGCACCGCGCTGGCGCAGCTGCCCGTCACCCGCAAGTACGAACTGCTGGAGCGCCAGCAAGCGGGCCGCGCCACCAACGTGTTTGGCGGGTTCAGTGCGCTGGACTTTGGCGCGGGCATGACGCGCGTGTTCGCCAGCCCCGGCACCATCTACGAGCCCGAGGGCACACGGCCGGATTACTGGCGCATGGCGCGGGCGATCCACGCCGCAGGTTTTCGTAGCGGCGAGCTGATCCACAACAGCTTCAGCTACCACTTTGTGCCTGCGGGTTCGATGATGGAGACCGGTGCCCACGCGCTGGGTTGCACCGTTTTTCCGGGCGGCACAGGTCAGACCGAGCAACAGGTGCAGGCCATGGCCGAGCTGCGGCCTGCAGGCTATATAGGCACGCCCAGCTTCCTCAAGATCATTGTCGAAAAGGCCGCCGAGATGGGCATTCCCCTGCCCAGCGTGAAGAAAGCCCTGGTCTCGGGCGAGGCGTTCCCGCCCTCGCTGCGCGACTGGTTTGCCGAACGCGGCATTGCGGGCTATCAGTGTTATGCCACGGCCGACCTGGGGCTGATTGCCTATGAAACCTCGGCCCGCGAAGGCCTGGTGCTCGGTGAGGGTGTGATCGTCGAGATCGTGCGCCCCGGCACGGGCGATCCCGTACCGGAGGGCGAGGTCGGCGAGCTGGTTGTCACCACACTCAACCCCGACTACCCGCTCATCCGCTTTGGCACGGGCGACCTGTCGGCGGTGTTGCCCGGCCACTGCCCCACAGGCCGCACCGCCACCCGCATCAAGGGCTGGATGGGCCGCGCCGACCAAACGACCAAAGTGCGCGGCATGTTTGTGCACCCCGGTCAGGTCGCCACCATTGCTCGGCGTTTCCCGCAGGTACTGCGCGCGCGCCTTGTGGTCAGCGGCGAAATGGCCAATGACCAGATGGTGCTGCAGGTCGAAACCACCGAAACCGCCGAGGGCCTGGCCCACCAGCTGGGCGACGCCATCCGCGAGGTGACCAAGCTGCGCGGTGATGTGCAGATGGTGCCCCCAGGCACGCTGCCCAACGACGGCAAAGTGATCGAAGACGCGCGCAGCTACAAATAGCCCTCTGTGTTGCCTGCGGCCGCACCCCTCGTGCGTGCCGCAACCCACGCAGAGACCGCGGGGCATTGCAAAGGCAGGAGGGATGAGGGCCGTGCCCGCCGGGGACTGCACCCAGCGGGTTTGCGGCAACGCAAGACATCCCCATTTTGGCGGTGGACGTCGCAGTGTTTACCCTAACGAATGCTGCATTTTTAATAGCAAGTAGCGCTTTATTGACAAGCGCTTCTGGCCTATTTGGCTTAAAGACCATGCGGCGCGTGGGCTACGTAATATCCGCAATGCTCCACCAAACCCCCCTCGCTATCATGGCCCGTCATTTACAGGAGAGATCATGAAAA
The DNA here is from genome assembly GCF_002797445.1 of Acidovorax sp. 69. Taxonomy (NCBI): domain Bacteria; kingdom Pseudomonadati; phylum Pseudomonadota; class Betaproteobacteria; order Burkholderiales; family Comamonadaceae; genus Acidovorax; species Acidovorax sp. 69. Next base: position 4,532,824 of record NZ_PGEP01000001.1, read on the forward strand.
CAATGCTGAAACTCGCACTGATCGCTGCGGCCGCTGTGGCAGCCCTCGGCGCCAACGCCCAAGACTACCCCGCCAAGGACAAGACGGTCACCCTGGTGGTGCCCTTTGCAGCCGGCGGCCCCACAGACCGCGTGGCGCGCGACCTGGCAGAAGCTCTGCGCAAGCCCCTGGGCGCCAACGTGGTGGTGGACAACACCGCCGGTGCCGGTAGCTCCATCGGCGCGGCCCGCGTGGCCCGTGCTGCGCCCGACGGCTACACGCTGCTGCTCAACCACATTGGCATGTCCACCATGCCCGCGCTGTACCGCAAGCTCGCGTTCAGCGTGCCCAACGACTTCGAATACCTGGGCATGGTCAATGAAGTGCCCATGACGCTGATCGCTCGCCCCACCATGCCAGCCAATAACTTCAAGGAGTTGACGGCCTGGATTCAGCAGAACAAGGGCAAGATCAACCTGGGCAACGCTGGCCTGGGCGCCGCCTCGCACCTGTGCGGCCTGATGTTCCAAAGCGCCATGCAGGTGGACATGACCGCCGTGCCCTACAAGGGCACAGCCCCCGCCATCACGGACCTGATCGGCGGCCAGATCGACCTGCTGTGTGACCAGACCACCAACACCACCGGCCAGATCGAATCCAAGAAGGTCAAGGCCTATGCCGTGACCACCGCCAAGCGCCTGACCACGCCGGCCCTCAAGGACCTTCCCACCCTGGCCGAGTCAGGTTTGAAAGACTTCAATGTGAGCATCTGGCACGGCATGTACGCCCCCAAGGGCACGCCGGCCGACGTGCAAAAGAAGATCAACGAAGCCCTCAAGGTGGCCCTGAAAGATCCCGAATTCATCAAGAAGCAGGAAGGCCTGGGCGCAGTGATCATCACCGACAAGCGCGTGGACGGAGCGGAGCACAAGAAGTTCGTGGTCTCCGAGATCGAAAAGTGGGGCGCAGTCATCAAGGCAGCAGGCACCTACGCCGACTGATGGCCTGAGACTTGTGACGACCGCATGTACACAGGGCCTCACGGCCCTGTGGGCTGCCCCCAGAACCGCTGTGCACCGCAAGGTGCCAGCGGTTTTTTCGTGGCGACCGTGATGATCGATTCCGATGCGGTGGGTCAAACCACCCGCACCCCCCGCGTGCCGGTTCGGGTTATCCATCTGCCCCAACCGCGCCAGCCCGCGTAGAACACGGGCATACCTGCACCCACAAGTCACAAGGACCCCCATGGCACACGCCTCCATCGCCCACCCTTCCCGCCGCCTGACCCTGGCCATCGCCGCCAGCGCTTGCGTGCTGGCCTGCTCCCTCTCTTTGCTCACGTCTCCCGCCCAGGCCCAGTCCGCCTGGCCCAGCAAACCTGTGCGTATCGTGGTGCCCTTCGCACCCGGAGGCACCACCGACATCCTGGCCCGCGCCATGGCGCCCGAGCTGTCCAAGGCATTCGGCCAGCAGTTCATTGTGGACAACCGTGCAGGCGCCGGAGGCAACGTGGGCGCCGAGATCGTGGCCAAGGCGCCCGGCGACGGCTACACGCTGCTCATGGGCACCGTGGGCACACACGGCATCAACCGCGCGCTGTATGCCAAGCTGCCCTACGACCCCATCAAGGACTTTGCGCCCATCACGATGGTGGCAGCGGTGCCCAATGTGATGGTGATGAACGCCGACAAGGCCAAGGCCCAGGGCATCCACAACGTGCAGGACTTCATCCGCGTGGCCAAGGCCAACCCCGGCAAGATGAACATGGCATCGAGCGGCAACGGCACGTCGATCCACCTCGCGGGCGAGTTGTTCAAGAGCATGACCGGCACCTTCATGCTGCACCTGCCCTACCGGGGCTCCGGGCCTGCGCTCATGGACATGGTGGCGGGCAACGCCGATGTGATGTTCGACAACCTGCCCTCATCGATGGCCCAGATCAAGGCCGGCAAACTCACCGCGCTGGCCGTGACCAGCTCTGAGCGCTCCAGCGCCATGCCCGAAGTCCCTACCGTAGAGCAGGCCGGTGGCCCCACCCTCAAGGGCTATGAGGCCAGCTCATGGTTCGGCCTGCTGGCACCGGCGGGCACACCGCCCGACATCGTCAGCCGCATTCAACAGGAGGTCGCAAAGTCGCTGGCCACGCCTGCGATGAAGGAGCGTTTGGTGGCCCAGGGCGCCATTCCTGGCGGCAACACACCGGCTGAATTTGCCAAGCACATCGACAAGGAACACAAGAAGTGGGCGCAGGTGGTCAAGGCGTCGGGGGCGAAGGTGGACTGAGCGCCCTGCCAGGCGCTGAGACCCATCGGCCTGAACCCAGAGAGCAAAAGAAAAGGCCCGCAGATGCGGGCCTTTCGCATGGCTTTGGCAGGGGCCTAAACCCCCCACACCACATCCGCCGTCTCGGCCGCGCTCTTGCGCAGCATCTCGATGAACGGTGCCGCGCGCTGGCGCAGGCGCACAGCCTCGGCACTGCCGCCCGGTTCGTCGTCATCGCCCCTGCCCTGCCCCTCCTGCACCGGCGGTTGGGCCTCGCTGGCCGACACAGCCGCCTCCAGCGCAGCGATGGCATCGGGGATCTGCGCGGCCGTCAGGATGCCGCTGGCGCCAGGGCCCTTGCCGATGATCTCCAGGATCTGGCGGCCCTGGGGTTCGAGCATGATCAGGTCGGCGGCGGCTTTGGACTTGAATTTGTAGAGCATGGTGGAGCGGGTCCTTTCAGGTTGCGGTCGTTGTCGATTGCCTTCTGCGCAGTTGCGCTTGATGGCCTTGATGATTTGATCGGTGGACACGTCAGTCCCCGCGTGCACAGGTGGCCTGATTGTGCGCCGGGCAGGGCCCGCCCGACAGAGACGGCACTCACGCAGCACCTTATCGCCCGCTCTGCGGCTCCCCGTGCGGCATCCACCCCATGGGGCGAAGGCCGTTACGCAATCCGCTTGTCGCAGCGGGCCCGCAGGGGTGCGCACGGCGCAACACCACCCCCATCCTGACCGTAACCAGCCTCCCCAGCCGCTTTCGGGGATCGCCCCATTGACAGCAATTTGTTTAAGCCTAAACTATTTTCCCATGAACATCCTTTGCATCGGTGGCGGCCCCGCAGGCCTGTACTTCGCCCTGCTCATGAAGCAGCAGAACCCTGCCCACCACGTGACGGTGGTCGAGCGCAACCGGCCGTTTGACACCTTCGGCTGGGGCGTGGTGCTGTCGGACCAGACGCTGGCCAACCTGCAGGCGGCTGATGCGCCCACGGCCGCACTCATCGGCGATGCGTTCAACCACTGGGACGACATCGAGGTGTTTTTCAAAGGCCGCAGCGTGCGCTCCACCGGCCACGGCTTTTGCGGTATCGGGCGCAAGCGGCTGCTCAACATCCTGCAGGACCGGTGCCTGGCAGTGGGCGTGGACTTGGTGTTTGAGACCGATGTGGCAGACGACCAGGTGTTGGCCGCGCAGTACCAGGCCGACCTGGTGATTGCCTGCGACGGCCTCAACAGCCGCATCCGCACGCGTTACGCCACCACCTACCAGCCCGACATCGACCTGCGTGAATGCCGCTTTGTGTGGCTGGGAACGCACAAAAAGCTCGACGCATTTACGTTTGCTTTCGAGCAGACGGAACATGGCTGGTTCCAGGCGCACGCCTACCAGTTCGACGCAGATACCTCCACCTTCATCATCGAAACGCCCGAGGCGGTATGGAAGGCGCACGGCCTCGACCAGATGGAGCAACCCGAGGCCATTGCGTTCTGCGAGAAGCTGTTTGCAAAGTACCTGGATGGCAACGCACTCATCAGCAACGCCACGCACCTGCGCGGTTCGGCCAACTGGATCCGATTTCCGCGCGTGATCTGCAACACCTGGGTGCACCGCGAGACCATTGGCGGCAAGCGCGTGCCCATTGTGCTGATGGGCGATGCGGCGCACACCGCGCACTTCTCGATTGGCAGCGGCACCAAGCTCGCGCTCGAAGATGCGATTGATCTGGCCAACGAATTCGCCACCGGCCTGCCCATCGACGAGGTGCTGCAGCACTACGAGGCGCGCCGCAGCGTCGAGGTGCTCAAGATCCAGAACGCCGCGCGCAACTCCACCGAGTGGTTCGAAAACGTGGAGCGCTACGCGGGCATGCCCATCGAGCAGTTGGCCTACTCGCTGCTCACGCGCAGCCAGCGCATCAGCCACGAGAACCTGCGCCTGCGCGATGCCGCGTGGCTGGAGGGCTACGAGGCATGGCTTGCAGGTGGCAAGGCGGCTATTCCGCCCATGCTCACGCCGTTCACCCTCAAGGGCATCACGCTCAAGAACCGCATCGTCGTGTCACCCATGGCCACTTACAGCGCGGTCGATGGCGTACCGCAGGACTTTCACCTGGTGCACCTGGGCGCCCGCGCGCTGGGCGGTGCCGCCCTGGTCATGGTGGAGATGACCAGCCCCACGCCCGAAGGCCGCATCACGCCCGCCTGCACGGGGCTGTGGAACGACGCACAGCAAGCCGCGTTCACGCGCATCGTGCAGTTTGTACACGCCAGCAGCACGGCCAAGATCGGCCTGCAGCTGGGCCACAGTGGCCCCAAGGGCTCCACCCGCGTGGGGTGGGAGGGCACGGACGAGCCGCTGGAAACGGGCAACTGGCCGCTGCTGGCCGCCAGCCCGCTGGCCTACGGTGCGCAGAACCAGGCGCCCGCCGCCATGACGCGCGCCGACATGGACGCGATGACCGCCGCGTTCGTCGCCAGCGCGCAGCGCGCCGTGGCCTGCGGCTTTGACTGGCTGGAGCTGCACTGCGCACACGGCTACCTGCTGGCCAGCTTCATCAGCCCCATCACCAACCAGCGCACGGATGACTACGGCGGCAGCCTGGCCAAGCGCTGCCGCTACCCGCTCGAAGTGTTCACCGCCGTGCGTGCCGTGTGGCCGCAGGGCAAGCCGCTGAGCGTGCGCATCTCGGCGCACGACTGGGTGCCCGGCGGCACCACGCCGGACGATGCCGTGGCCATAGCCCGCCTGTTCAAGGCGGCTGGTGCCGATCTGATCGACGTGTCCTCCGGCCAGACCACGCGCGCTGCCAAGCCCGTGTACGGCCGCATGTACCAGACGCCGTTTGCCGACCGCATCCGCAACGAGGTGGGAATTGCCACCATGGCCGTGGGCGCCATCACCGAGGCAGACCAGGCCAACAGCATCATTGCGGCCGGCCGCGCCGACCTGTGCGCCATTGCCCGCCCGCACCTGGCCGACCCGGCCTGGACGCAGCACGCCGCCGCACAGCTGAGCCCCATCGCCGCGGCCCACATCGACTGGCCGGTGCAGTACCACAGCGGCCGCGACCAGATGCTGCGCGAGATTTCCAAGCAAAAACAGGTCGCAGCGCTTGTCAATATTGCACAAGCAGCTAGCAAAACAGAAGCGATCGAGTAGCCATGGACCTCGAAGCCCGCATGCACGATGCCGCGCCCAGCGAGCACCCCGAAGCCCTGCGCCTGTGGCTGCGCATGCTCACCTGCACACAGCTCATCGAAAAGCAGGTGCGCAGCCAGCTGCGCGCACAGTTCGACACCACCTTGCCACGCTTCGACCTGATGGCGCAGCTGGAGCGCGCGGACGGTGGCATGAAGATGAAAGACCTCTCGCGCCGCATGATGGTGACGAGCGGCAACATCACCGGCATCACCGACCAGCTCGTGGCCGAAGGGCTGGTGGAGCGCATGGACGTCGAAGGCGACCGCCGCGCCTACCTGGTGCGCCTCACGCCGCAAGGCCGTGAGCAGTTCAACACCATGGCGCGCCAGCACGAGCAGTGGATCGTCGAGGCCTTTGCCACGCTGGGCGAGCGCGATATCGCCACCTTGTACCGCCTGCTGGGCAAGGTCAAAGAACACACCCAAAACAACTCTCTGGAGACAACCGAATGAAACACTTCATCGGGGCGAGCAACCCCATGCGCGAACAGTTCAACCCCCAGGCCAGCTATGTGGCTGAGAATTTTGCGTGGAGCTTTGACGGCGGCGTGGGCACCGTCACGCTCAACCGGCCCGACCGCAAGAACCCGCTCACCTTCCAGAGTTATTCGGAGCTGCGCGATTTTTTCTATGCGCTGCGGTTTGCCACTGATGTGAAGGCCATCGTCGTCACCGGCGCGGGTGGCAACTTCTGCTCGGGCGGCGACGTGCACGAGATCATCGGGCCGCTGACCACCATGACCATGCCCGAGCTGCTGGAGTTCACGCGCATGACGGGCGACCTGGTCAAGTCCATCCGCGCCTGCCCGCAGCCCGTGCTGGGCGCCATCGACGGCATCTGCGCTGGCGCGGGCGCCATGATGGCGCTGGCCTGCGACATGCGCTACGGCACCGAGGCCACCAAGACCGCCTTTCTGTTCACCCGCGTGGGCCTGGCCGGTGCCGACATGGGCGCCTGCGCATTGCTGCCCCGCATGATCGGCCAGGGCCGCGCCAGCGAGCTGCTGTTCACCGGCCGCGCGATGACGGCGCACGAAGGCCTGGCGTGGGGCTTTTTCAACGACCTGTACGCCAGCGCCGACCTGCTGGCCAACGTGCAGGCCACGGCTCGCACGCTGGCCGACGGGCCCACGTTTGCCCACGGCATGACCAAGACCATGCTGAGCCAGGAGTGGAGCATGACCATCGAGCAGGCCATCGAGGCCGAGGCGCAGGCGCAGGCCATCTGCATGCAGACGGAAGACTTCCGGCGTGCGTACAAGGCGTTCGCCGCCAAGCAAAAGCCCGTGTTTCAGGGAGATTGAACGCATGCACATCGCCACGCCCCCAGCGCCCTGCCCGCCCTCGACGGCGCACCTGGCCCTGCCCTTCTTTGACGACGCGCACCGCGCGCTGGCCGACGGCCTGGTGCCCTGGGCCGCCGCGCAGGAGGTCGATGAAACCGACGATCGCGCCGCCTGCCGCGACTGGGTCAAACGCCTGGGCGCTGGCGGCTGGCTGCGCTACTGCGTGCCGGCCGCGCACGGCGGCGCGCTGCCCGCACTCGACTCGCGCGCGCTGGTGCTGCTGCGCGAGACGCTGGCCTACCACTCGCCGCTGGCGGACTTTGCGTTTGCGATGCAGGGGTTGGGCAGTGGTGCGATCACGCTGGCGGGCAGCCCCGCGCAGCAGGCGCACTACCTGCAGGGCGTGGCGCGTGGCGAACTGATTGCCGCGTTTGCGCTGAGCGAGCCCGAAGCCGGGTCGGATGTAGGCGCTATGCAAACAATAGCTGCTAGCGCTTATCCATCAAGCGCTAGCGGCCAAAAAGACCATAAATCGACCTTTTCACTCACCGGCACCAAGACCTGGATCAGCAACGGCGGGATTGCCGATTTCTACTGCGTGTTCGCCAAGACCGAACCTGCGGGCGGCACCCGGGGCATCAGCGCCTTCATCGTCGATGCGAACACGCCAGGGCTGGATGCATCACGCCACATCCACGTGATGGCGCCGCACCCGCTGGCCACGCTGCAGTTCACCGACTGCACCGTGCCCGGCACCGCCCTGTTGGGCGAGGAGAACGGTGGCTTCAAGCTGGCCATGCGCACGCTCGACATCTTCCGCGCATCGGTCGCCGCCGCTGCCCTGGGCATGGCGCGCCGCGCGCTGGCCGAGGCCGTGCACCACGCGCGCCAGCGCCGCATGTTCGGCCAGACGCTGGCGGACTTCCAGCTCACGCAGGCCAAGATCGGCGAGATGGCCGCGCTGGTGGACAGCGCTGCGCTGCTCACCTACCGCGCGGCCTGGCTGCGCGACACAGGCCAAGCCCGGGTCACGGCAGAAGCCGCCATGGCCAAGATGACCGCCACCGAAAACGCCCAGCGCGTGATCGACATGGCGCTGCAACTGCATGGCGGGCGCGGCGTAGAGGTGGGCAGCAAGGTCGAGTCGCTGTACCGCGACATCCGCTCGCTGCGCATTTACGAAGGCGCCACCGAAGTGCAGCAACTCATCATCGGCAAGGCCGTTCTGCAGGAGTGATCTGACCATGCGTGTTTCTTCCGCCCAGCCTGACCATTTCGTGCACGACCGGTTGCCGCCCGCGTCGGCCCTGCCAACGATGCGCTACGACCTGCCCGAGCTGCAGATCGCCGGTCAGGCCAACCTCGTACAGGCCCTGTTCGACCAGGCCGAACGCGCCGGCCACATCGACCGCCCGCTGCTGCGTGGCCCGCACCGCACCTACACCTACCGCGACGCCCGCGCCGAGGCGGCGCGCATTGCCGAATTGCTGACGCAAGACCACGGCCTGGTGCCCGGCAACCGCGTGCTGCTGCGCGGTGGCAATACCGTGGAGATGGCGCTGGCCTGGCTAGGCACCGTCTATGCGGGGTTGATTGCCGTGGCCACCATGCCGCTGCTGCGCGCGGTGGAGCTCGGCAGCATCATCGAGCGCGCCCAGCCCACGCTGGCGCTGTGCGACGGCCGCCTGCTGGCGGAGCTGCAAATGGCACAGGCCCAGCACCCGGTGTTGGCTACCCTCGTGCCCTTCCACACCGCCCCCGATGCGGCCGACCTGCTGCAACGCGCGCAGGGCAAGCCCGGCACCACGCCGCCCTGCCCCACGTCGGCAGACGACATCGCGTTGATGGCGTTCACCTCGGGCACCACAGGGGCGCCCAAGGCGGCCGTGCACACGCACCGCGACGTGCTGGCAGGCTGCGAGGCCTGGCCGCGCCATGTACTCAAGGCCACGCCCGACGACATCGTGGCGGGCTCGCCACCGCTGGCGTTCACCTTTGGCCTGGGCGGCTTGCTGGTGTTTCCGATGTGGGCCGGGGCCAGCGTGTACTTTCCCGACCGGCCCTACACGCCCGAAACCATGGTGCGGCTGATGCGCGAAGCGGGCGTGACCATCTGCTACACCGCGCCCACGTTCTACCGGCAGATGGCGCCGTTCGCCAAAAATATCGGTCTGCCGCAACTGCGCATCAGCGTGAGCGCCGGCGAAGGCCTGCCCGACGCCACACGCCAGCTCTGGACGGACGCCACGGGCCTCGACATGACGGATGGCATCGGTGCCACTGAGATGTTCCATATCTTTGTCTCGTCGCCCGGCGGTGAAAGCCGGCGCGGCGCGATTGGCAAGGTGGTGCCTGGCTACACCGCCAAGGTGGTGGACGACGAGGGCAACGAGGTGCCACGCGGCACCGTGGGCAAACTCGCAGTGATCGGCCCCACAGGCTGCAAGTACCTCGACGACCCGCGCCAGGCCAAGTACGTGAAGAACGGCTGGAACTACCCGGGCGACGCCTTCACGCAAGACGCCGACGGCTACTTCTTCTACCAGGCGCGCGACGACGACATGATCATCACCGCCGGCTACAACGTGGGCGGCCCCGAAGTGGAAGACGCCCTGTTGCGCCACCCAGCGGTAGCCGAATGCGGCGTGATCGGCGTGGCCGACGAAGAGCGCGGCATGGTGGTCAAGGCCATCTGCGTGTTGAAGCCCGGCCACACGGGCGACGCAGCCATGGTCAAGACCTTGCAAGACCACGTGAAAGCCACCATCGCTCCGTTCAAATACCCCCGCGTGGTGGAGTTTGTGACCGCCCTGCCGCGCACCGAAACCGGCAAGTTGCAGCGCTTCAAGCTGCGCCAGGGCGTGGCCGCTCCGGCGCCTTCCCACTCTTCTACAAAAACAACATGACGATGAAAAACACCCTTTTGCAACCCGAAGGCTGGGTCGCCCCCAAGGGCTACGCCAACGGCATGGCCGCGCGCGGCACCATGGTTTTTACCGGTGGCCAGATCGGCTGGAACGCACAGCAGCAGTTTGAGAGCGATGACTTCATCGACCAGACAAGGCAAACGCTGCTGAACGTGCGCGCCGTGCTCGAAGCCGGTGGCGCGGGGCCGGAGCACCTGGTGCGGCTGACCTGGTATGTGGTGGATCGCAAGGAATACAACGCGCGCCTGAAGGAGCTGGGCGCGGTGTACCGTGAGGTGTTGGGCAAGAACTTTCCGGCGATGGCGTGTGTGCAGGTGGCGGGGTTGATGGAAGAGCGGGCGAAGGTAGAGATTGAGGCAACGGCAGTGGTGCCGGATGCTGAGTGAGATGCTTCTTTGGCAAAGAATTCGAAGGATTTTTGGCTGCTAGCGCTTGTGATGTAAGCGCTGATAGCTATTGTTTTTGCAGTGCCACGCCGCCACTTGAACCGTTCGGGCTGAGCTTGTCGAAGGTTGTGCGCCCGCCCCACCCGTTCGGGCTGAGCTTGTCGAGGCCGGGCGCACACCCCGGCCTCCGCCCCCAACCCAAGCACGCCTCTTCAACCAACCCACCCAGCCTTCGACAGCCTCAGCCCGAACAGACTGCCCTTTCCATCCTCCCGACTACCCCGCACGAAACCCCATCAAAGCCGTCCGACGAACCACCCACCAAGCCAACACAGGCTTGCCATACAAAATAAACACAAGCGCTGCCGCAATCAACGGCAACGCCGCAAACACCCACCCCGTCAATAACTCTCCCCCCATCGCCACCCCCACCAGCAACGCCACAGCCGGGTTCACAAACGAATAGCTTCCTGCCAGCGCCGCCGATGTGTTCTGCAGCAGCCACAGGTACGCATTGAGCGCCACCAGCGTGCCAAAAACCAGCAGATACACCCAGGCTGCCCACGACTTGGCGCTGACCTGCCCCAGAGCAGAAAGTGGCTCAAACCACAGCGCCACCACCAGCCCCATGGCGCCGCCCACAAACCATTGCGCGGCCGAGGCCATCGCCGGTGCGGGCAGCGCCAGCTTGCGCGAGGCATACGAGCCGATACTCCAGCACAGCGGTGCACCAAACGCCAGGGCCGCACCCAGCCAGGTGGCCGAAAAGTCGCCCTCCATGGCCAACAGCAACGCCCCCACCACGCCCAGCGCCAGACCGATCCAGCTCGTGAACGGCACGCGCTCACCGCCCCAGCGCGACCACAGCGCCAGCCACATGGGCATGGTGGTGACCACCGTGGCCATGAGGCCCGAGCCAATGCCGAGCTTTTGCGCAAAGCCGATGAGGTTCATCGCCAGAAACACCATGAGCCCGCCCACCAAGGCCGAATTGCGCCATTGCTCGCGCGTGGGCAGCGCATGGCCCTGCCACAGCGCGACCAGCAACATCACGCCACCTGCACACAGAAAACGGATGGCATTCATGAGCAGCGGCGGCATGCTCTGCAGCGCAATGCCGATGGCGAAATACGTGGTGCCCCACACCACATAGACCAGCAGCAGTGCCATGGCGACAGCCCAGCTTCGCTGTGATTGGGGTTGCGCATTGAAAATTGCCGGCATATTCTTCACCTGACCGAATAATTTATGGAAACCGCGACGTTTCCGGAATTTTTACCAAAATCAGGCGGCTATGCAAGCAAATATTCAGACAGATGACATGGACGCCAGAATTATTTCTGCATTAGGGGCGGATGGCCGACGTTCGTACGCCGATGTAGGCGCCGAAGTGGGACTGTCCACCGCCGCCGTGCACGAGCGCGTGAAGAAGCTGCTGGACAAGGGTGTGATCCGCCGTTTTTCGATCAGCGTGGACCCGGAGCGCGTGGGGCTCAACTTCACGGCGTTTGTGGCCATTCGCAACGACGGCGGTATTCACTGCCGCGACGTGGCACCACGGCTGCGCGCCATGCCCCAGGTCGAAGAGCTGCACAGCGTGGCGGGCGAATACGACTTTCTGGCGAAGGTGCGGACTACGCATGCGCGAGCCCTGGAAGACGTGATCTACGAAATCAAGGCCATTGCCGGCGTGGCCCGCACCACCAGCACCGTGGTGCTCAACACCGAGTTCGAAGACCGCCCGCTGGACCTCGCGTGGGTGAGCGCGGGCAAAGACAGCTGACGCGACCCGACCACCGCGCCAACGGCAGCGTTACTGCGCCCAGGCTGCCGAATAGCGGTACAGGTAAATGACGGGAGCAGCCTGGACCGGTGCATCGGCCACGCACTCCATGAGCGACAGATAGTGTTTCAACGACCGCGTCGCCAGCCCCGGCACCTTGGCATGGTCGTCGTAGCGGCGCAGGCGGATGGCCTCCTGCGCAAAGGGCTGGGCCGCGAACTGCATCGCTTCTTTGGGCGTGAAGGCGCCGCCCTGCAACACCAGGCTGTGCTGCGACGCGGGCGACAAGGTCTCCCAGTATCCCGGCTCCATGGTGCACAGGTAGCGTTTGGCGTCCACATGCAGGCGGATGGGTTCCAGCACCGCATCGGGCAGCAAGCCACGCAAGAACGGGATGGCCATGTACTGATGCAAGTCGTCCTGCTCAGCCGTGTCGCCACCCGGTGCCAGCAGGTGTCCCAGGTCGTGCAACAGGGCAGCGACGACGGTGGCTGGGGTTTCGCCCGATTTTTCGGCCCACTGCGCGCACTGCAGCGCGTGCTCCAGCTGGCTCACCGCCTCGCGGCCGTACTGGTTCACACCCCGGGTGGCGAGCAGGTGGGCAATGTCGTCAAGGCTCAATGCCATGGGGTATTCCTCAGAACTTAGACCAGTGCCTTGCGGATGCGGGCCGACACCACGTCGATGACACTCACGGTGACCACGATGATGAGCATCACCGCGCAGGTCTCGGCGTACTGGAAGCCGCGAATGATCTCCCACAGCACCACGCCAATGCCGCCAGCGCCCACCATGCCCACCACCGACGCTGAGCGCACATTGGCCTCAAAGCGGTAAAGCGTGTACGAGATCCACAGCGGCATCACTTGCGGGATCACGCCATAGATGATTTCGTGCAGGGCGCTCGCACCGGTGGATCGGATACCTTCCACGGGCTGCGGGTCGATGGCCTCCACGGCTTCGGAGAACAGTTTGGCCAGCGTGCCCGAGGTATGGATCCACAGTGCCAGCACGCCCGCAAACGGCCCCAACCCCACGGCCACCACGAACAGCATGGCAAACACCATTTCGTTGATGGCGCGGCACGCATCCAGCACACGGCGCACCGGCTGGTACACCCACCACGGGACGATGTTGGACGAGGCCAGCAGCGCCAGCGGCACCGCCGTGACCACCGCCAGCGCCGTGCCCCACAGCGCGATCTGCAAGGTGACCAGCATCTCCTGCACATAGATCTGCCACTGCGAGAAATTGGGCGGAAAGAACTCCGCCGCATAGCTGACCATGTTGCCCGAGTCGTTCCACAGGTCGAGCGGGCGCATGTCGGCGCCCTTCCAGGACGCTGCCAGCAACACCAGCAGAATGCCCCACGACAGGTACCAGCCCAGGCTGCGCTTGGGCGCCGTGGTGCTGGCCAGCGTGGCCAGCGAAGGATTCAGAGCAGAGGACATGGAAATACCCGGGCGGTGGACTCGAACACGGCGCTTACTTCAGCGACGCCAGTTGCTGGTCGATCTCGGCCAGCCGGGTCTTCTTGTCAGCATCGGCCAGCGTGCCATCGGCGTCGATCTTGTTGCGCTTGCCAAAAAGATCCAGCTGGCGAATGGGCGTGAGCTGCGCGTTGGTCGATGGCTTGAAACCCGAGAGCTTGGAGATTTTCATCACGATCTCCTTTTCGCGCGCATCGGTCTTGGCGTAGTTGTAGAAGAAGTCGCGGATCTTGGTCTTGGTGGCCTCAGGCAGGTCCTTGCGGATCACCAGGGGTGTCGAGCGGGATCAAGGGCGAGGTCCAGACGATCTTGATGTCCTTGAACTTCTCGGGCTGGCGCTCCTTGATCTTTTCAAGGTTCTCGCTGTTGTTGGTGGCCACGTCGACCTGCTTGTTGGCCACGGCCAAGGCGTTGGTCTCGTGGTTGGCACTGCGTGTGATCTTGAAGTGGGTCTTGGCGTCGACCTTGTTCTGCGCAAAGGCGTAGTAGCCGGGCACCAGGAAACCCGAGGTGGAGTTGGGGTCGCCATTGCCAAAGCTCAGCGACTTGCCGTTCTTGAGCACGTCGTCCAGCGTGGCCAGCGGGCTGTCCTTGTGCACGATGAGGTGCGAGTAGTAGCCCTGCGTGCCGTCGGCGTTGACCATCTGCGCGAACACTTCGCCATTGGCGCGGTCCACGGCTTCCATGGCCGACTTGTTGCCCAGCCAGGCCACCTGCATCTTGTTGAAGCGCATGGCTTCAATCAGGCCGGCGTAGTCGGACGCGAAGAAGGCATTGATCTTCAAGCCCGTCTGCTTGGCCATGTCATCCAGCAGGGGCTGCCAGTCGGCCTTGAGGTTTTGCGAAGCCTCGGTCGAGATCATGCCGAAGTTAATGTCCTGGGCCAACGCGCCCGTGGTCAATCCCAGGCCGAGGGTCAGTGCGGCGCACAGTTTCTTAAACATGGTGAAAGCTCCAGAGAAGGGGGAATGGGAAGAATCGAAAGATTGCTCAGGCGGCCTGGGCCATGGCAGGTGCCCATTGCGGGACGGGCGTTGGTGCAAACACGGGCGCAGTGTGGGCACCGGCTGCATCCGACAGGATTTCGTCGGCGTGCACGCCATACAGGCTGCGCAACAGGGCGGGAGTGAGTGCGGCAGAAGGACCGTCGTACACCACCTGCCCATGGTGCAAGGCCACCACGCGCGGGCAATATTTGATGGCCACATCCACCTGGTGCAGCGACACGATGACGGTGCAGCGGTCCTCACGGTTGATGCGCGCCAGGATGTCCATGACCTTGCGCGAGGATTCGGGATCGAGCGAGGCAATGGGCTCGTCGGCCAGCACCACCTTGGCGCCCTGCACCAGCGTGCGGGCAATCGCTGCACGCTGCTGCTGCCCGCCCGACAAGGTCGATGCACGCTGTGCATGGCATTCGGCAATGCCCACGCGGTGGAGGGCTTCGAGCGCCAGCGCGCGCTCCTGCGGCTTGAACATACGCAACCAGCCCCGCCACCGGGGCGTGCGGTGTAGCAAGCCGACCAATACATTCATCAGCACTGGCAAACGGTCCACCAGGTTGAACTGCTGGAACACAAAACCCACCTGCGAACGCACTTGGCGGATGTCGCTGTGGATGCGGCCGCCCTGCTGCACGCAGCGGCCATCCACCTCGATCCGCGAATCGCTGGAGGCATCTGCCACCACCAGACCCGCCACATGGCGCAGCAGGGTGGATTTGCCCGAACCCGAGGCGCCGATCAGCGCCACCATCTCGCCGCGCTGCACGGTGAGGTTGATGTCGTGCAGGGCGTGCTTGCCGTTGGCAAAGTGCTTGTTCAGTTGGTGGATATGAAGTGCCGCTGGCATGGCCGCCTCCTTGGGGGGTTAAGTCGTCTAGACAACCAGAGTGTGGTTGTCGCGCGTGACAGTGCTTTGACAGTTGGGAGAAGTTTGGGTGTCAGAGAGGGCCCTAGAGCACGCGCTGCCCTTCGCGCCATACGCCGCGCACCACGGCCTGGCGACCGCCACAGGGCAGTGCGGCCATGTGCACCTGCACCAGGTCAGCGCGCAGGCCGGGCGTCAACGCGCCCCGGTCCGCCATGCCCGCGGCGTGGGCCGGGTTGCGGGTGACGGTGCCCACCGCTTGTGGCAAGGGCAGGATGCCGTCATCCACCAACCGCATCACGGCGCTCAACAGACTGCCGGGCACGTAGTCGGATGACAGGATGTCCAACAGGCCTGCACGGGCCAGGTCAGCAGCAGCCACATTGCCCGAATGCGAGCCGCCACGCACCACGTTGGGTCCGCCCATCACGGTGAGCAGGCCGCGCTCGTGCGCCGCCTGCGCGGCCGCCAGAGTGGTGGGGAACTCTGACATCGCAGCCCCCTCCGCATGGGCCTGCTCCACATGCGCCACCGTGGTGTCGTCGTGGCTGGCCAGCGAGATGCCGTGGGTGCGGCAGTAGTCCACAAAATAAGCACGGTGCGGCTCGGCGTACTGGGCCTGCAGCGTGGCGGCGTGCGCCACCTGGCGCTCGAACTTCTCAGCGCTCCAGCCTTTCTTGCCCGTGTAGTAAGTACGCGCCTGCTCGATGTTCTCCCACTGGCGCTGGCCCGGGGTGTGGTCCATCAGCGAGATGAGTGACAGGCGCGGGTGCCCGCGAAAGGGCGCGAACAGGTCGATGGTGTTGGGCGCTGGCAGCTCGCAGCGCACATGCAGGTGGTGGTCCGCACGCAGCAGGTTGCGCTCGGTGCAGGTGTCAATGGTGTCGAGCACCCGGTTCCAGGCGCTGCCGCGCAGGCTGTCCACGTCGGCTTCACCCACGCCCAGCGCATCGAGCACGGTGGTGATGCCTGCGGCCGCAATCTCGGCATCGTGCGCCAGCAGCGCAGGCATCTCGGCCCATTGCACCTTGGGGCGCGGCATGAGGTGGCGCTCGAAATTGTCGGTGTGGATTTCCACCAACCCGGGCAGCAGGTAGTCACCGCCCAGGTCGATGCCATGCAGGGCTGAGGTGCCACCGCCGTCCACCGCCGCGATGCGCCCGCCATTCACTTGCAGACTGCCCTGCACCACCTCGTCAGGCAGCACCATGCGGGCGTTCTTGAACACGGTGGCGGTCATGCCGATGCTCCCCGAAAGTCACCCACGTTCACACGGCGCGTGGCCACGGCGGCGCCCACCTGTGCATCATGAAAAATGCCGACCAGGGCCGCACCGCGCGCCACCGCTTCGCGAATCATGGAAATCACCGTCTCGGTGTTGGCAGTGTCGAGCGATGCGGTGGGCTCATCCAGCAGCAGCAGCGGCTTGGGCTTGATCATGTTGCGGGCAATGTTGATGCGCTGCTGCTCGCCCCCGAGAAGGTGGC
Organism: Acidovorax sp. 69; assembly: GCF_002797445.1. Lineage (NCBI taxonomy): Bacteria > Pseudomonadati > Pseudomonadota > Betaproteobacteria > Burkholderiales > Comamonadaceae > Acidovorax > Acidovorax sp. 69. The sequence continues at coordinate 4,549,496 of NZ_PGEP01000001.1, forward strand.
GGGTGGCAGGTGCCACAGTCGCTCGGGGATACGCAGGCGGGTGAGCCACTGTCGGGCGACCTCGCGTGCAGCCTCCAGAGCAGCCTCATCGTCGCCCGCGTCTTCCGCCAACGGTTCCGCCACGACATCCAAGGCGCAAACGCGCGGTATGACCCGCAGGAACTGGCTCACATACCCCACGGTGTCGCGCCGTAGCTGCACCAGCGCACGCGGCGTGGCCTGCGTCACATCCACCACGGAGCCATCGGCCGAGCGCACCGTGATGCTCCCCGCATTGACCCGGTAGTTGGCGTAAATCATTTTGAGCAGCGTGCTTTTGCCCATGCCCGAGGGGCCGTCAAGCACCACACATTCACCGGGCTGCACGGCCAGGTCTACCTGGGCGAGCACGGGCAGTTCGATGCCGTTCTGGTGGTGCAGGGTGAAGCGCTTGGCCACCCCTTGCATCTGGAGAATGGGCGCAATGGAAGGCTGGTTCATGGCTGCAGTACCGAAGAAACGAGGAGCTGGGTGTAGGGGTGTTGCGGGTCGTCGAGCACCTGGTCGGTCAGGCCCGCTTCGACCACACGGCCGCGCTGCATCACCACCATGCGGTGCGCCAGCAGGCGTGCCACGGCCAGGTCGTGCGTGACCACAATGGCCGCCAACTGCATCTGCCGCGTGAGTTGACGCAGAAGGTCGAGCAGGCGTGCCTGCACCGACACGTCGAGGCCCGAGGTGGGCTCGTCCATGAACACCAGGCGGGGCTGAGTAACGAGGTTGCGCGCAATCTGCAGGCGCTGGCGCATGCCGCCCGAAAACGTGCGCGGCGCGTCGTCGATGCGGGTGGCATCGATCTCCACACGCTGCAGCCATTCCATGGCCGTGGCGCGCAACTTGCCATAGTGGCGTTCGCCCTGGCCCATCAGGCGCTCGCCCACGTTGGCGCCCGCCGAGACATCCATGCGCAAGCCGTCCGCCGCGTTCTGATGCACAAAGCCCCAGTCGGTGCGGGCCAGCAGGCGCTGCTGCGCTTCGGTCATGGCATAGATGTCCTGCAGCTCGCCGCTGCGCTGGCGGAACTGCACCGAGCCCTCGTCAGGTGCACTGCGTGCGGCGATGGCGTTGAGCAGCGTGGACTTGCCGGAGCCAGACTCGCCCACCACGGCAAGCACCTCGCCGGGCCACAGATCGAAGGAGGCGTCTTGCAGCGCCACACGGTCGCCGTAGCGCTTGCTGACGTTGCGCACGCTCAGCAGCGGCGCAGCACTTTCAGATGGATTCATGTGAGGTTCTCGATCACAAAACTCAGGCCGTGCTGCGCAAAGCCCAGGGATTCATAAAAGGCATGGGCGCCAGCACGGCGGGCGTTGGACGAGAGCGCGAGCTTGTAGCAGCCTGCCTCGCGCGCCTGCTGCATCGCATGGGCCATCATCTGGCGGCCGATACCACGGCCCTGCTGGGATGACTCCACCACCACGTCTTCGACGATGGCTGAAGGCGAGCCACGGTGTGCGAGGTTGTGCATGATGAGCAGCGCATACGACCCCACCACGGCGTCCTGTACCGCCGTGTCGCAGGCCACCCACAGGCGGTAGCTGGGGTAGCGGGCAAACTGCTGCCACATGGCCTGCGCTTCCTCCAGGGTCAGCACGTCTGCTGGGCTGTCTTCGATGGCAGCGTACAGAGAGAGCACGCTCTCCAGGTCACCGGGCCGGGCTTCGCGAATGTGCACGGTGCTCATGCTGCGCCACCCTCCACCACCACCGGCCCAGTGTGCGGAGACTGGCGTTCCTGGCAATAGTCCGAGTCGGAACACACATGCATGCGCCCACCCTGGTCATCAATGATCACCTCATCGAGAAAGCTATCAGTAGCGCCACACAGCGCACAGGCCGCGTCCCAGCGCTGCACCTCAAAGGGGTGGTCCTCAAAGCCCAGACTTTCGACCGACGTGTAGGGTGGCACGGCGTAGATGCGCTTTTCGCGGCCCGCGCCAAACAGCTGCAGCGCGGGGTTCATGTGCATCTTGGGGTTGTCGAACTTGGGGATGGGCGACGGCGCCATCACATACCGACCATTCACCAGCACAGGGTAGTCGTAGGTGGTGGCGATGTGGCCGTAGCGGGCGATGTCTTCGTACAGCTTCACGTGCATGAGACCGTACTCAGCCAGGCCGTGCAGGGTCCGTGTCTCGGTCTCACGCGGCTCCAGGCGCTGCATGGGCTCGGGCACCGGCACCTGGTAGACGATGACCTGGCCTTCGGCGAGCGGTGTCTCAGGGATGCGGTGGCGCGTCTGGATCAGTGTGGCTTCGCGGGTGCGGGTGGTGGTGGCCACGGCGGTGGTGCGCTCGAAAAATCGGCGGATGTTGACGGCGTTGACCGTGTCGTCCGAGCCCTGGTCGATGACCTTGAGGCAGTCCTGCGGGCCGATGATGGACGCGGTGACCTGGATGCCGCCCGTGCCCCAGCCATAGGGCAGCGGCATCTCGCGCGAGCCAAACGGCACCTGGTAGCCGGGGATGGCCACGGCCTTGAGGACGGCGCGGCGGATCATGCGCTTGGTGCGCTCGTCCAGATAGGCGAAGTTGAAGTGGCCGTCCACCGGCGCAGCGTCGGCGGGCAAGCCCATCATGGCGGGTTCCATGGGTGCGTTCATGGGGCTTCTTCCATGTGGAGGGTTGCGGGGTGGGGTGCAGCGGCGCGCATCTTGCGCACCAGTTCCAGCTCGGACTGGAAGTCCACGTAATGCGGCAGCTTCAGGTGCTGCACAAAACCTGAGGCCTCCAGGCTGTCGCTGTGGCCCAGCACAAATTCCTGCATCTGCGCTGGCGACTCCACCGGCTCGCCCAACTCATCGGCACGCAACGCCCGGTCGACCAGACTCATGGCCATGGCCTTGCGCTCGCTGTGGCCAAACGCCAGGCCGTAGCCGCGCGTGAACTGCGGGGGCTGGCTCTTGCTGCCCGCAAACTGGTTCACCATCTCGCACTCGGTGATCTCGATGTCGCCGATGTCGATGGCAAAACCCAGCTCTTCGGGCTCCATCTCCACCGCCACTGTGCCCAGGCGCACTTCGCCCACAAAGGGATGCGAGTGCGAGTACCCACGCTGGGTGGAATACGCCATGGCCAGCAGAAAGCCCTCGTCACCGCGCGCCAGATTCTGCAGGCGCGTGGCCCGGTTCGCCGGGAAACGCAGCGGCTCCCGCGTAAGGTCGGTGGGCACAGGGTCGCCGGGTGGCACTGGGCGTGTCTCGATCAGGCCTTCCTGGTTGAGCAAGTCCACCACGCGCGGTGTGGTGCCGGGTGGCGGTGCGGCCGGAGTTGCAGCACTCAGCGCGGCGTCTGGCAGCCTGCCCTCCGCCAGCAGCGAGAAGTCCAGCAGTCTCTGCGTGTAGTCGTAGGTGGGGCCCAGTACCTGTCCGCCGGGCAAGTCCTTGAAGGTGGCGGAGATGCGGCGGTCCAGCGTCATGCGGGCGGTGTCGAGCGGGCAGGTCGTGCCCAGGCGCGGCAGCGTGGCGCGATAGGCGCGCAGCAAGAAGATGGCTTCGACCAGGTCACCGGATGCCTGCTTGATGGCCAGCGCGGCCAGCTCGGGGTCGTACACCGAGCCTTCGGTCATCACGCGGTCCACGGCCAGCTTGAGCTGCTGGCGGATCTGCGCCACCGACAGCTCGGGCTGCGTGATATCGCCCCGACGCTGCTCGGCCAGCAGGCGGTAGCTGTGGAGGATGGCGGCTTCTCCGCCCTTGACGGCAACGTACATGTTCAGGCCTCCTCGGTGTGCAGCGCGCCTTCACGGCTCGCGGTGATGCGTGTGGTACGTGGCAGGCCGACGATGTGCACCGCCGTGCCCAGCAACACATCCACACCACAAGGAAACACCGCATGGTTGGCGAACCACTGGGCGTCAAAGTCAGCGGGCAGACCGTCCACCTGCAAGGCCGCAGCGCCCTGAATTCCCGGGCCCGTCAGGTGCCACGTATCCGCAGCGCCCACCGTGGCGACGGTGGCCTGCGCCACATCCACCACACAGGTCGCCGATTGGTCCGGATAGGTGTCGCTGCCTGGGTTCAGGCTCCGCAGCGCTGGCAACGCATCGCCCTGCGCGACCCACACAAACCGGGCCGTTGCAGGATCGCTCACCAGCGTGCAGCCCGTGTGAAAGCGCAACCAGGCACCTGCCTCACTGGCCGCCAGGCGCGGTGACAGCCACAGCGTGCAATCGCTGTCGAGCAAAGCCAGCAGCACGGCCGCCGATGCGGCATGGCCCACCGCTGGGGTTTGCGCGTCATGCTCAACCGCCACGCAGCGGCCGGGGTGCGACAGCGCCTGCAACACGGCTCGGAACACAGCCTGGCTGCCTAAGGCCTCGTTAGAGAAGCCCGCGCCCAAGGATGCCAAGCGAGTCGCGCTCATTCGACATCCTCCTCGGCATCGGAGCCACTTTCGCGCGCTACGGTAAAGAAGTCGACCTTGGTGCTGGCCGCACGCGCCTGGCGATCGGCCTGGCTGCGGCGCAGGTGGCAGCGAATCGGCTCCAGCAAGTGGGCGTCCAGCTGGGTCTGCTGGGTGGGGTCCTGCAGCAATGCATCGGCCAGGGCAGCCAGCTGCACCTGGCGGTGCGATCGACCCAGCACATAGGCCACCCCCACGGTGGCATCGGCAGCATCAGAACCAGTGGCCACACGCAGTGCGCAACGGGTCACGGTAACCTCACCCAGATTGAAGCGCTCGCCCGTGCCACCCGCACGGCCCTGCACCATCATCAGGCCGGTCTCGGGGGCGCGCAGCCAGCGCGCGGGGCGCGTGGCCTGCTGCTGCAGCGCAGATTCGAGCAGGCCCAGCGGTGCCCGGGCCAGCAGCGCCATCCAGTGCGCACGACCCAGAGGGCGGCCGGGACCCGGGTTGTCAAAGGCTTGAAACATGAAAGTGTTACCCTGAAAGTTGTATAGACAAATTGAACAACTGGCGCCAGCTTAAAGAGCGCGCATGTAGGTTTCATGACAGCCAGCACCCCCCCCCTCTCCAGCGCTCTGGAGATCCCTGCCCCACCGCCACTGCGCCCCGCACGCGACAGTTTCTGGACCCGCATCGCCGCCGAACTGGCTGACGCGATCGGCAACGGCATCTACCCCCCGGGCCAGCGCCTGCCCTCGGAACACGCGCTGGCAGAGCAGTTCGGTGTGAACCGCCACACCATCCGCCGCTCGCTGGCCAGTCTGTGCAGCCAGGGGCTGGTGCGCATCACCCAAGGCAGCGGCACCTATGTGGAAGACTTTGCGGTGGACCTGGTACTGGGAAAACGTACGCGCCACCAGCAGGGGCTGGCGCAGGCCGGGCTGCGCGGCAGATTGGTGGTACTGCAGGCACAGACGGTGCGGGCCACCGTTGCCCTGGCCAAGGCCTTGCAGGTGCCTGCGCGCAGCCCGCTGCTGGCCCTGCGTGTGATGGGCGACGCCGAAGGCCAACCCCTGCACCTGAGCGAACGCTACTTTCCCCTGCACCGCTTCGAAGGTCTGGCGGCTGTGGTGCGTGAGACCGGCTCCATCACCGCCGGGTTTTCCGCCCACGGCGTGGCCGACTACACGCGGCGCGAAAGCCGCATCACGGCCGAGTTACCCAGCGCAGAGGTGGCAGCACAGTTGCGCCAACCTGCCACACGCCCAGTGCTGCTGGTAGAGAGCCTGAATGTCGACCTCGCGGGCACCCCTATTGAATGGGCCCGAGCCTGGTTTGCGGGCGACCGCGTGAAACTGACCATAGACCACGATGAACCACACTGAAGCCACCACCGCCCACCATCGCTATGCGGTGTATTTCGCGCCCAGCCCCGGTAGCCTGGGTTGGCTGGCGGGCAGCCATTGGCTGGGCCGCTGCGCCGCCCTGCTGCAACCCTTGCAGCAACTGACGATTGAAGGGGTGACCGCCGAAGACCTGCATCGGCTGACCGCCGCACCCCGCCGCTATGGCTGGCATGCCACGCTCAAGGCACCGTTTGCACTGGCGCCAGGTACCGACTGGATCACGCTGCACCAGGCCGTGCAGGCCGTGGCCCACAAGCTGCAGCCTTTTGTGCTGCCACCGCTGCATGTGGAGCGCATCGACAACTTTCTGGCGCTGGTCCCCGCCCCCTCGCACCCTGCCAATGCAGCCGTCCACGAAGCCGCTGCGGCCTGCATCACGCAGTTGCAGTCACTGGCCGCTCCTTTGGGGGATGCCGAACTGGCCCGCAGGCGGTCCGCAGGACTGACGCCCCGGCAGGACGCGCTGCTGCAGCGCTGGGGCTATCCATTTGTGCTGGAGGAGTTCCGGTTCCACCTGTCCATCACGGGCGACCTGCGGCAGGTGGACAGCCAAACCCAGGCCCTGGTGCTGGATGCCGCGCAGGAGTTTTTCGCAGACCTGCCCACGCTGAAGTTCAACAGTCTGGCGCTCTTCGCCGAGCCCACGCCCGGAGCGGACTTCGTGCTGCTCGACCATCTGGAGATGGGCGCATGACAGCCCGGCTGATTTACTTCATGGGCCCCTCTGGCGCAGGCAAGGACAGCCTGCTGGACTGGTTGCGCCCGCAGCTTCTGGGCCCCGTGCACTGGGCACAGCGCACCATCAGCCGCCCGGCAGTGCCCGCAGGTGAGGACCACGAGAGCGTATTGCCCGAGGCGTTTGCGGCGCTGCGCCGCGACCAGGCCTTTGCCCTGCACTGGGAGGCCAATGGACTGGGCTACGGCATCCGGCACACGCAGCTCGCGCCGCTGGCCTGTGGCCAGTGGGTGCTGCTCAACGGCTCGCGGGCCTACCTCCCCGAGGCATTGGCGCGGTTCCCCGATCTGGTGACCGTGCACATCACCGCCAGCCCATCGGTGCTGCGCGAGCGGCTTCTGTCGCGCGGCCGGGAGACCCCCGACCAGGTGGAGGCCCGTGTGCAGCGCGCGCTGGCGTATTCACCGCCCCCAGGCGCCGCCAGCCTGGAAGTGCACAACAACAGCACATTGAGCGACGCGGGCCAGCAGCTGCTCCATGCGCTGGGCCAGCTGCCGGATGGGCCCGTGCACACTGGCAAACTTTCGCGTATGCACCCAGCCCTTTTGTAAGCCATTCATCGCACCCACCATGACTGCCATCACCCTCTATCACAATCCCCAATGCGGCACGTCACGCAACACGCTGGCCATGATCCGCAACAGCGGCGTGGAGCCCGAGGTCATCGAGTACCTCAAGACTCCGCCCGACCGCGCCACGCTGGTGGCCCTGATTGCCGCTACCGGCGAGCCGGTGATCAACGCCGTGCGCACGAAGGAAGCGGTCTTCACCGAATTGCAGCTGAACGCGCCGGGCGTGACCGATGCCCAGCTCATCGAGGCCATGCTGCTGCACCCCATCCTCATCAACCGGCCCATCGTCGTGACGCCGCTGGGCACGCGGCTGTGCCGCCCGTCGGAAAGGGTGCTGGACATCCTGCCCGCGCCCCAACAAGGCGCCATCACCAAAGAAGACGGTGAAGCGGTGATCAATGCCCAGGGCCAGCGTGTCTGACCCCACGGTACGCGCGCAGGCCGCCATGCCCTGCAGGGCATGACCACCGCCTCACAACGCTGGACCGTGGCGCGCCTGGGCACGGCCCAGACCCTGGCCTGGGCCTCGTCCTACTACCTGCCCGCCATGCTGGCCGCGCCCATGGCCCGCGACCTGGGCGTGGCCGCTCCCACGGTGTTCGCCGCGTTTTCGCTGGCGCTCATCGTGTCGGCCCTGATGGGGCCACTGGCAGGCCGGGCCATCGACCGCCATGGCGGTCGCCCTGTGCTGGTGGGCACCAACCTGCTGTTTGCCGCCGCGCTGGCTGGCATGGCGATGGCGCAAGGCCCCGTGGGCCTGTTTGCCGCCTGGGTGCTGATGGGCGTGGCCATGGGGTCGGGCCTGTACGAGGCCGCGTTTGCCACGCTGGTGCGCCTGTATGGGCAAGGCGCACGTGGCGCCATCACCGGTATCACGCTGATTGCGGGTTTTGCCAGCACCGTGGGCTGGCCGCTGTCGGCCTGGATGGAAGTGCAATGGGGCTGGCGCGGCGCGTGTGCGGGCTGGGCCGTACTGCACCTGCTGGTGGGGGCGCCGCTCAACGGCTGGCTGCCCCGCATCGCGGGTGAAGAGATTGCCCCGGCCACGCCAGAAGGCGCATCCATACCCCACACCGCCCCGCCTGCTGCACAGGCATCGCCCGCCCCAGATCAAGCCTTGCGAACCACCGTGCTGCTGTCTTTCGTTTTTGCCGTCACATGGTTCACCAGCACGGCCATGGCGGCCCACTTGCCTCGGCTGCTGCAAGCCAGTGGCACGTCACTGCAGGCCGCTGTGGCCATGGCAGCGCTGGTGGGCCCGGCCCAGGTGGCGGCGCGGCTGCTGGAGTTTGGCTTTCTGCGCCGCCTGCACCCGCTGCTGTCGGCACAGTTGGCTGCGGCCGCACATCCGGTCGGCGCGGCCCTGCTGATGGTGGTGGGCGGGCCCGCAGCGGCAGTGTTCACCCTGCTGCACGGCGCGGGCAACGGCATCCTGACCATTGCCAAGGGCACGCTGCCGCTGGTGCTGTTCGGGCCGACAGGCTACGGCGCGCGCCAGGGGCTCATGATGGTGCCCGCCCGGGTGGCACAGGCCTTTGCGCCGGTGCTGTTTGGCATGCTGCTCGATGGTGTGGGCGCTGCCGCCCTATGGGCCACCACGCTGCTGGGCCTGGCTGCGCTGGGTGCTTTGTGGATGTTGCGGCCGGTAGCGCAGCGCTGATCAGCCGCGCGGCACCACAAATGTTGCACGTGCCTGCAACGCCTGTGTACGCGAGTGACAACCCTCCAGGTGGTCATTCACCAGCCCCATGGCCTGCATGAAGGCGTACACCGTGGTGGGTCCCACAAAGCTCCAGCCGCGTTTTTTCAAATCCTTGGATAAGGCGATGGACGCGGGCGATGTGGACAGGTTGCGAGCGACCTCGCGCGTGAGGCGCTCGGGCCGGTCGGCGGCAGCGGGCTCGTAGCGCCACACGTAATGCGCCAGGGATCCGAACTCGCGCCGAAGCTCCAGCACGCGGCGGGCGTTGTTGATGGTGGACTCAATCTTCCCCCGGTGGCGCACGATGGCGGCGTCCAGCACCAGACGCTCGACATCGGCGGGTCCGAAGGCGGCGACCTGCTCAGCATCGAAGTTCGCAAACGCGGCGCGAAAGCCCTCGCGCTTGTTCAAGATGGTGAGCCAGCTCAGACCCGACTGGAAGCCCTCCAGACAGATCTTCTCAAACAGCCGCCGGTCATCCGCCACCGGAAAGCCCCACTCCTGGTCGTGGTAGTGACGATAAAACGGGGTGGCCTGGCACCAGGCGCAGCGCGGGCACCCGGCGTCGTCGGCCACCAAGCCATCCGGCAAATCAGGCTGGTCACGCGGTGGGGGGATAGGTTCATCAGTCATGCGCTGCATTCTAGAAACTGCACCGGCCACGCTCCTGACACCCCTTCGCACGGCCCGCGCGATCTGCCCATAAACTGCCCGCATGCGCCATCTTCTCCCCCGTCTGCGAGCCTTGTCTCCCGTGCTGATCAGCCTTGCCCTGGCGGGCTGCGCCAGCACCACCGGCCCCACCAGCGCTTTCGGCTACTACTGGCAGTCGGTGCGGGGCCACATGCAGCTGATGCACGCGGCCGAGCCCATTGACCGCTGGATCGCTCGCACCGACATCCCCCCTGCCTTGCGCGAGCGCCTGCAACTGGCGCAGCGCGTCCGCGCCTTTGCCGTGGCCGAGCTGGGCCTGCCCGACAACGCCAGCTACCGCCGCTATGCCGACCTCAAGCGCCCCGCCGCCGTGTGGAACGTGGTGGCTGCGCCGCCCTATGCGCTGACGCTGCACACCTGGTGTTTCCCGGTCACGGGCTGCATTGGCTATCGCGGCTACTTCACCGAGGCTGCGGCACAGACCGAGGCGGCCGAGCTGGCGGCGCAGGGCCTGGAGGTGGAGGTGTACGGCGTGCCCGCGTACTCCACGCTGGGCTACATGAACTGGGCGGGGGGTGACCCACTGCTCTCCACCTTCATCGCCTGGCCCGAGGGCGACTTTGTGCGCCTGCTGTTCCACGAGCTGGCGCACCAGGTGGTCTATGCCAAGAACGACACCTTGTTCAACGAGTCGTTTGCCACAGCGGTGGAGCGCATCGGCGTGGCGCAGTGGCTGGCCACGCAGTCCACGCCCGCCGCACGCGAGGCCTACGCCACCGGCGAGGCCCGGCGCAGTGCCTTCCGCGCGTTGACGCGGGCCACACGCGCCCGGTTGGCAGCTATTTATGAACAAAAAGAGGCTCCAGCGCTTGATGGTAAATCGCTAGCAGCTATGAAAAATGAAGCAATGCGTGCCTTCCGCACCGACTACGCTGCCCTGCGCGCGCGCTGGCTGGACACATCCAGCGGTGGCGCGCCCCAAGCCACAACGGCCCAGGTGGCAGGCTACGACCGCTGGGTGGCCCAGGCCAACAACGCCAGCTTTGCCGCCCAGGCCGCCTACGACGAACTGGTGCCCGCGTTCGAAGCCCTCTTCGAGCGCGAGGGCCGCAACTGGCCCCGGTTTTATGATGCCGTACGACAACTGACGCAGCAGCCCCAGCCACAACGCCACGAGGCCTTGCGCGCCCTGCGGCCTTCCCAGACAACGCCCTAAGGAGACACCACCCATGCCAGACATCCACATCCACCGCGACCACCACCTCGGTTTCAAGGAGGCGCGCAAGGTCGCCTTCTCGTGGGCCGAAAAGGCCGAAGAAAAATTCGACATGGAATGCACCTACGAAGAAGGCGACAAAGAAGACCTGCTCACCTTCACCCGCTCGGGCGTCAAGGGGACGCTGCTGGTGGATGCACACCAGTTCGAGATGAAGGCGCAGTTGGGCTTTCTGTTCGGTGCATTCAAGGACCGCATCGAAGCCGAGATTGCCGAACAACTGGATGCCCTGCTCAATGCACCGCACCCCGGCGCGAAGAAGCCCGCTGCCGACAAAAAGAAACATGCTGCAGAGGCGGGGGCAGACAAACCGGCGACCAAGGCGACGGCCAAACCTGTCGCCAAAGCCAAGAAGGCATAGCCGCCAGGGCCGTCACCATGACATCCACCACCACAGACACTCCCGCCCACAGTCCGGCATTCGACACGCTCTCTGCACTGCTCCACACCCGTTACAGCTGCCGCGCCTTTCTGCCCGATCCGCTGCCGCGCACCACCATCGAAGCCATCCTGGCCACCGCACAGCGCACGGCATCGTGGTGCAACGCGCAGCCCTGGCGGCTCACCATTGCCAGCGGCGCCACGCTGGAGCGCCTGCGCAGCGCACTGCAGGCACACATGGCCACTGCGGCCCCCAGCCCCGACCTGCCCTGGCCCCGCGAATACCGGGGCGTGTACCAGGAGCGGCGGCGCGAATGTGGCTGGGGCCTGTACGAAGCCCTGGGCATTGCCAAGGGCGACCGCGAGGCCTCGATGCGCCAAGCGGCACAGAACTTCACGATGTTCGGCGCGCCGCATGTGGCCATCGTCACCAGCGATGAGGCACTGGGCACCTATGGCGCGGCGGATTGCGGCGCGTATGTGGGCAACTTCATGCTGGCCGCGCACAGCCTGGGCGTGGGCTCCATCGCCCAGGCCGCGCTGGCGTCGTACCCCAGCGTGCTGCGCGAGGTGCTGGGCATTGGCGAAGACCGCAGCATCGTCTGCGGCATCTCGTTCGGCATGGCAGACCCCGAGCATCCGGCCAATCACTTTCGCACCACGCGCGCGCTGGCCAGCGACAGCGTGGAGTGGAAGGACTGAGTCTTTTTGCTTTGACCACCACCACAGGGGTGCCCGAGGTCAGCGGGACGGCTGGCCCTTGCAAACGTCCTCCAGGCACTGGGCCATGTATTCCGTGGCCGGCATGAGCGGAACGTCGGGCCGCGTGAGCAGCTTGAGCGTGAGCGTGCCCACCTGCAACGCCGATGGAGGCACGGCCACCATGCCCCGGCACTCAGGCAGGCGCAGCAGGGGTGCGGGGATGATGCCCGCCACGTCGCTGTGGCGCATCACGGCCAGCGCGGTCAGTGTCTCGGCATAGACGATCTGCTGCGGCGGGGCGACGCCAGCGCGTTCAAAAATGGCGCGCAGGTGTGCGCTCTTGAGGCCATCGCGCGGGCCGGTCAGCACCCATTCGAGCTGCGCCAACGCAGCCGGTGTGGGGTTGATCAGCACAGGGTGGCCAGCGCGCACGGCAATCGATTGCTCCAGCTCCAGGATCGACCGGTCGTTGAACTCGCCCACAGGCAGATCGCCCGTTTCGGCCACCACGGCCAGGTCGAGCGTGCCCTCCCTAAGGCGGGGCACTACACGGGACATCAGCCCTTCGGCCAGCTCTACCGACACCTTGGGGTAGCGCTGGCGAAACCAGCTGAACACCTGGCCGAGGTGGGTCAGCGTGATGTAGGGCGTGAGCGCCACGCGGATCTGGCCCTGTTGCTCGTCGGCCGCGTGGCTCAGTTCTTCGTCGGCCAGGTCGAGTTGGCGCGTGACCAGCCGGGCCCGGGCCAGCAGGCGCTGCCCGGCGTCGGTCAGCACCACGCCGCGCGGGCTGCGGCGGATCAGGGCCACGCCCGCGTCTTCCTCCAGCTGGCGCAGTGACTTGGTCAACGCCGCCTGCGACAGGTGCAGATGGCGTGACGCCGCGCGGATGCCGCCGTGCTCCACAACACCCACCAGGGCGCGCAACTGGTGCAGGCGCAAAGTCATGGCTGGTGGGGGCCGTCAGCCCGGGGGGGTGTACGCATGGCGTGAGTTTACGGCGACGCTGCAAGCGCTCCGCCGCACAGCCAAGGCGCAGCGAACCGGGTGCGTTCGGTGCGTCCAGCGCACCAATGCTGCGTCATGCCAGCGCGTGCGCGGGCTGTGCGCCAGCCGGCTGAGCCACTGGCTTTTGCTGCAGCACCGCAAACAGGTCCTTGGGGTCGTCCAGCACAGGGATCAGCGCCATGCGCTCGCCAACTCCCAGGGCCAGGGCGGTGTCGCGCATGAAACGCAGAGCCGAAAAGTCCTCCAGCGCAAACCCGACCGAATCGAACACTGTGACCTGGGTGCCGGCCGTACGGCCCGGTTGCTGGCCAGCGAGCACTTGCCACAGCTCTGTCACCCCAAAGTCGGCGGGCAGCTGCTGGATGTCGCCCTCGATGCGGGTTTGCGGCGCGTACTCCACAAACACCGTGCCTTGGCGCAGCACCTCGGCATGCAGCTCGGTCTTGCCGGGGCAGTCGCCACCCACGGCATTGATGTGCATGCCAGGCTCGATCATCTCGGGCGTGAGGATGGTGGCATTGGTTTTGTCGGCCGTGACCGTGGTCACGATATCGGCGCCACGCACGGCCTCGGCCACACTCGTGCACACCCGGGCAGACAACCCCGTGCCGCGCAGGTTGGCCACCAGCTTGGCGGTGGCGGCGGGGTCGGTGTCGAACAAGCGCACCTCGGTGATGCCCATCAGGTGGTGGAACGCCAGCGCCTGGAACTCGCTTTGTGCCCCATTGCCGATCAGCGCCATGGTGCTGCTGTCGGGCCGGGCCAGCGCGCGCGCCGCCACCGCAGACATGGCGGCCGTACGCAGCGCCGTGGTGAGGGTGAGTTCACTCAGCAGCAGCGGCGTACCGGTGGCCACGTCGGCCAGCACGCCAAACGCCATCACGGTGGACAAGCCCTGGCGCGTGTTGCCAGGGTGACCGTTGACGTATTTGAACGAGTAGGTCACGTCGTCGGCAATGGGCATCAGCTCGATGACACCCTGGCGCGAATGGTTGGCCACACGCGCGGATTTATCAAAGTCGCCCCAGCGCAGAAAGTCAGCGCGAATGTTGTCGGCAATGCCGCGAAGGCAAGCCTCCAGTCCCGTACGGCGAACCAGCTCGACCACTTCGGGGGCGCTAAGGTACAGGGTGTCGGTGTGGCGTGATGGTGGTGTCATGGGAGTCTCCGTTTAGTCAAAAAGCGATGCATGCAGTTTCTTGCAGGTGCATGGCAATGTGAATCGGCAGTTCTGTAGCGCCATGCGTGTTCTTTTGCCAAAATGACAGCAATCACCACCATTTTGAAAATATGGATGAACTCGACAACACCCTGATCGGCCTGCTGCGCACCGATGCCCGCATGAACATCGCCGACCTAGCGCACAAGCTGGGGGTGTCGCGCGGCACAGTCACCAACCGCATTCGCAAGCTGGAGGACACCCAGGTCATCTTGGGCTACACCGTCAAACTGCGCCCCGACGCCGAGCCCGACCGCATCCGCGCCTGGATGGGCGTGTTGGTGGAAGGCAACCAGACCCGCCAGGTGATTGCAAGCCTGCTGGGCGAACCCGGCGTATCGGCCTTGCACGACACCAATGGCCGCTGGGACCTGCTGGCCGAGCTGGAGGCCCGCTCCATGAACGAGCTGTCGCAGGTGCTGGAGCGCATCCGCCTGATTTCGGGCATCCGCAGCACCGAGACCAACATCCACCTGACCACTTACCGCTAAGAGCCTGCTTACGATCTCCCAGGGGTCGCGCAGCGGTCTTTGCGGGATGGGGTGCAAGGCGCGCGGTGCGCAGTGGATAGCCCCGCTATCCACAAGCGCCGCAACGCCGCAGACCGCCCGCAAAGACCCCTGCCCGAAGGGTTGGAGCGAAATCGGGTGATTGGACGCCCCAGCTGCTTGCATGGGCATGAGCCCATGCGGCGCATCCGAAGCATCCACTCATCCCGATTGCGCGCCAACGCGATCCCCTGCGAGATCGTAAACAGGCTCTAAGGATCCGGCGACACCAACAGTCCGCCCGGGATGAACCGAGGAACAAGACACAAGTGAAAACCAATGGTTGTCATGCGCATAAATGACAGCCTTACCGGGGCAGCACCTGCCGCCTAGCATGGCCTTCGGGATGAACAACTCCACGCCGCAGAAGCGTTGATGCCATCCCACCACAGGAGACAACATGCCCCGCCGCCAACGATCCATCGCCACCTGCCTGCTGCTGAGCAGCGCAGCCATCGCCCCCTTCACCGCCCTCGCACAAACACCCCTGACCGTGCGCATCGGCCAGGTGGGCCCCACGTCCGGCCCGGCCGCCCACCTGGGGGCCGACAACGTCAATGGCACACGCCTGGCCATTGATGATCTGAACGCTGCGAATGTGCTGATCGGCGGGCGCAAGGCCCGCTTCGAGCTGATTGCCGAAGACGACGCGGCCGACCCCAAGCAGGGCACCCAGGCCGCGCAAAAGCTGTGCGACCAGCAGGTCAACGGCGTGGTGGGGCACCTCACCTCGGGCTCCACCATGCCCGCGTCCAAGGTCTACAACCAATGCGGCATCCCGCACGTCAGCCCCGTCGCCACCAACCCGCGCCTGACGCAGCAGGGCTTCAAGACCAGCTTTCGCCTGCTGGCCAACGACAACGCCATGGGCGATGCGCTGGCCCGCTACGCCCACAGCACGCTCAAGCTGACCAAGGTGGCGGTGGTCGATGACCGCTCTGCCTACGGCCAGGGTGTGGCCACCGTGTTCAAGAAAACCGCCCAGTCGCTGGGCCTGGCGGTGGTGGACGAGCAGTTCACCCACGACAAGGCCGCCGACTTTTCGGCCATCCTCACGGCCATCAAGGCCAAGGGTGCGCAGGCCATCTTCTACGGCGGCCTGGACACCCAGGCCGGCCCGATGCTGCGCCAGATGGGCACACTGGGCATGGGCAAGGTCCACCTGTTTGGTGGCGACGGCATCTGCACCGTGCGCCTGCCCGAGCTGGCCGGTGGCGCGGCCAACGTCACCGCCGTCACCTGTGGCGAAGGCGGCTCCTCCATCGAGAAAATGCCTGGCGGCCTAGCGTGGAAGGCCCGCTACGACGCGCGTTTTCCGGGCCAGTACCAGGGCAACGCACCGTACGGCTACGACGCTATGATGGTGCTGGCCGAGGCCATGAAAAAAGCCGGATCGGCCGACCCCAAGGTGTATGGCGCCGAACTGTTTCGCATCGACATGCCCGGCGTGACCGCGCGCATTGCCTTTGACGCCACCGGCGAACTCGCCAACCCTGCCCTCACGCTGTTCCAGTTCAAGGACGGCAAGAAGCAAGCCCTCAATTGATCTTGATGTGCCACACCTGACGATGAAAGCCACTTCCATGAAAAAAACCCTCGCCCCTTTGTCTGCGGCACTGTCCATCGCACTGGGGAGCCTGATCTTGAGCGGCGCCGCCCTGGCCCAAAGCTTCCCCTCCAAACCCATCATGCTGATGGTGCCCTACCCCGCAGGGGGCCAATCCGATGTGATCGCCCGGCTGGTGAACACCGCGCTGGCCAAGCAACTGGGCCAGCCCGTCATCGTGGACAACCTGGGCGGTGCCGGGGGCGCCATCGCTGCCCAGAAGGTGCTGAGCGCACCGGCCGACGGCTACTACATCTTCCAAGGGTCGCCCAATGAACTGATCCTCACGCCGCTGGCCAATGCCGCCGTGAAGTTCAAGACGGAGGATTTCCGCGCTGTGCAGATGGTGGCGCTCGCCCCGATTGCCATCACCGCCCGCAAGGACCTGCCGGCCTCCAACGCGGACGAACTGGTGGCCCTGGCCGCCAAGTCCGCCGCCGAAGGCAAGCCGCTGAACTTTGCCAGCGTGGGCAACGGCACCTTCTACCACCTGCTGGGCGAACAATTGGCCCGCCGCGCCAACACCACCATGCAGCACATTCCCTACAAAGGTGGTGCCAACGTGCTGCAAGATCTGCTGGGCGGGCAGATCGATATCTTCCTCACGCCGTATGGCGCACCGCATGTGGCCATGGACAAGCAAGGCAAGATCAAGTTCATTGCCACCCTGTCGCCCACCCGCGACACCCTGTTGCCCCACGTGCCGTCCGTGGACGAAGGCAAGGCGCTCAAGGGCTTCAACTACGACATCTGGACCGGCTACTTTGTGCGCAAGGACACGCCCGAGCCCGTGGTGCAGGCCCTGCAAAAGGCGCTGGCCGAAACCCTGCAGGACCCTGCTGTGCGCGCCGCGCTGGAGGCGCAAGGCCAAGTGGTGCCCAAGGCCCAGAGCCTGGCCGAGGCCGCCAAGGCCTACAGCGACGGCGCAACGACCTACCGTGCCATTGCCAAGAGCATCAACCTGCAACCGCAATGAGCCCGCGCACCGACCTGCTGAAAGCGCTGGCATCACAGGCCCCCGAGTTCGTGGCCTTGCGCCGGGACATTCATCGCCACCCAGAACTGGGGCTGCAGGAACACCGTACCTCGGATCTGGTCGCACAGCGCCTGGCAGACTGGGGCTACACCGTGCACCGGGGCCTGGCGGGCACCGGCGTGGTGGGCCAGCTGCGCAAGGGCACGGGCACCAAGCGCCTGGGCCTCAGGGCCGACATGGACGCCCTGCCACTGCAAGAGGCCAACACCTTCGCCCACGCCAGCTGCCATGCGGGCGTGATGCATGCCTGCGGCCATGACGGGCACACCGCGATGCTGCTGGCAGCAGCCCGCCACATCGCCACGGAGGTCGATTTCTCCGGCACGCTGAACCTGATCTTCCAGCCGGCCGAGGAACACCCCGGCGGCGCACGCATCATGATCGACGAGGGGCTGTTTGACCGCTTCCCTTGCGATGCGATCTTTGCGGCGCACAACATGCCGGGCCATCCCGCCGGCCAGCTGGTGTTCCGTGAAGGCGCCGCCATGGCGTCGAGCGACGATGTGACCATCACCCTGCAGGGCACGGGTGGTCATGGCGCCATGCCCCACAAGGCCACCGACTGCGTGGTGGCAGCCTCGGCCATCGTGATGGCACTGCAAACCGTGGTGTCCCGCAACGTCGATCCGCGCCAGACCGCCGTGGTCACGGTGGGCTCGTTCATCGCGGGCCAGGCCAACAACGTGATCCCGGATTCGGCACGGCTCGAACTGAGTGTGCGGGCGCTCGACCGTGAGGTGCGCGACCTGCTGGAGCGGCGCATCCGCGCGCTGGTCACGGCCCAGGCCGAGAGCTTTGGGGTGAAGGCCAACATCCGCTACCACCGCGACTACCCCGTGCTGGTCAACACCGCTGCCGAAACTGCGTTGGCACGCCAGGTCGGCCTGGAGCTGCTGGGCGCCGAGCGCGTCACGTTGCAGGGCGAGGCGCTGACCGGCAGCGAGGACTTCGCCGTGATGCTCGACCACTGCCCCGGCAGCTACCTGCAAATTGGCAACGGCGCGGGCGAGGGCTCGTGCATGGTGCACAACCCCGGCTACGACTTCAACGACGCGATCTTGCCCATCGGCGCGGCTTACTGGGCGCTGCTGGTGCAGCGCTTTCTGACCCCCTGAACCCCGAGGATTTTTGTCATGACCCAAGAACTCTGGCGCTTGGACGCCACCGAGCTGGCCGCTGCCATTGCCCAACGCACAGCCAGCGCCACGGAAGCCACCCACAGCGTGCTGGACCGCATCGGCCAGACCAACCCGCGCATCAACGCCTTGCCCGATGTGATGCGCACACAGGCCCTGGCCGCGGCCGAGGCCGCAGACCGTGCCCAAGCTGCAGGCCAGGCCTTGGGCCCACTGCACGGGGTGCCGGTCACCATCAAGGTCAACATCGACACGGCCGGCACAGCAAACACCGATGGCATCGCGGCGATGAAGGACAACATCACCCCCGAAGATTCGCCCCTGGTCGCACACCTGCGCAACGCGGGCGCCATCATCGTGGGGCGCAGCAATACCCCCGCCTTCTCGCTGCGCTGGTTTACCGACAACGATGTACACGGCCGCACGCTCAACCCCTTTGACGAGCGCTTTACGCCGGGCGGCTCCAGCGGCGGCGCAGCGGCTGCCGTGGCCTGCGGCATGGGCCCCATTGCCCACGGCAACGACTACGGCGGCTCGGTGCGTTACCCCGCCTGGGCCTGCGGCGTGGTGGGGCTGCGCACCACGGCGGGCCGCATCGGCTCGTACAAGCCCAGTTCACCCAGCCGAGGGATCACCACCCAGCTCATGTCGGTGCAAGGGCCGCTCACCCGCAGCATTGCCGACGCGCGGCTGGCACTGGAGGTGATGGCACAGCCCACCCCGCTGGACCCGTACTGGGTGCCCGCGCCCCTGGACTACGCCGAGGCCCCGAAGCCCTTGCGCGTGGCCTTGTTCAAGCGCCACCCCAGCTACACAGCCGACCCCAGCGTGGTGGCCGCGCTGGAACAGGCCGCGCAATGGCTGGTCGATGCGGGCTGCGAGGTTGAGGAAGTCGAGCCACCGCACTTTGAAGAAGGCGCGCAGCTATGGCGCGACCTGGTCTACAACGATCTGCGCCGTGGCGGCATTGCCGCAGTCCACGCCATGGGCGATGCCTCGGTGCGCAAGAATCTGGACTTCTGCATGCAGGGCACCCCCGACCTGAGCCGTGACGATTTTCTGGCGGGCCTGATGCGCCGCCAGGACATCAGCCGCAGCTGGTCCGTGTTTCTGGAACAGTACCCGGTGCTGCTCATGCCCAACTCATGGGAGCGCCAGCTCCCCGTGGACGACGACACGCACTCTGCCGCCCGCATGCAGCAGATCCTCGCCGCCCAGAGCCCGCTGCTGGGCACCGCCATGCTGGGCTTGCCGGGCCTGTCGGTACCTACTGGTCTGAGCCAAGGCTTGCCCGTGGGCGTGCAGCTGGTGGCCAACCGCTACCGTGAAGACCGCCTGCTCCGGGCGGGGGCACTGATTGAAGCGCGGGCGCAGTTCAACGCGCTGGAACACCTGCCGTTCTAGAAGGGAGCCCATGGAGGGGACGGCCCACAACACCGGGGTACCATACCTCGCAGCCGTCCCCTGCCCCGCCATGCCCAGCCCATCCACCACCAACCACCCCACAGCCCCCGACGTTCTCATCAGCGAAGTGGGGCCGCGCGATGGCCTGCAGTCCGTCAAAGCCACCATGCCCACGGCCGACAAGCTGCGCTGGATCGACGCCCTGGTGGCGGCCGGCCTGCGTGAGATCGAAGTCGGCTCGTTCGTGCCGGCGCGCCTGTTGCCGCAGATGGCCGATGTGGCCGAGGTGGTCCGCCACGCGCTCACCCACCCTGGCATCACCGTGATGGCGCTGGCGCCCAACCTGCGCGGCGCCGAAGCGGCCCTCGCTGCAGGTGTGCACAAGGTCACGCTGCCGGTGTCGGCCAGCGCCGCCCATTCGCTGGCCAATGTGCGCAAGACGCGGGAGGCCATGGTCGAAGAAGTGCGCGCCGTGGCCCGGCTGCGTGACGCACAAGCCCCCGGCGTGCTGGTGGAGGTGGGGTTGTCCACCGCCTTTGGCTGCACGCTGCAAGGCGAGGTGCCCGAGGACGATGTGATCTGGCTCGCTCGCCTGTGCGCCGAGGCGGGCGCTGACGAGGTGGGGCTGTCAGACACCACCGGCATGGCCAACCCGGCGCAGGTGCGCCGCCTGTTCACACGCCTGCGCGCCGAGCTGGGTGCCAAAGCGGGTGCGGCCCACATGCACAACACCCGCGGCCTGGGCCTGGCCAATTGCCTGGCGGCCTACGACGTGGGGGTACGCACCTTTGATGCGTCGCTGGGCGGCCTGGGGGGTTGCCCTTATGCGCCGGGCGCGTCGGGCAACGTGGTGACCGAAGACCTGGTGTTCATGTTCGAGGCCATGGGCATCACCACGGGGGTAGACCTGAAGCGCCTGATGGCCGCACGTGCGCCGCTGCAGGCGGGTCTGCCAGGCGAGCCGATCTATGGCATGACGCCGGAAGCGGGATTGCCCAAAGGATGGGTTCCGGGCTAGGCACCTCACGTGCGAAAGAGAAAAAGGCGACCCAGGTCGCCTTTTTCTTTGGGGGAAGCGTCGTATCAGCTCAGCGAAGCAATCAAATCCACGTACAGCTGCTTGGCCTCGTCGGCGCCCGTACCCTTGAGCTTTTCCCAGGCGTCCCACTTGGCGCGACCCACCATGTCGGAGAAGCTGGGCTTCTTCTCGGCGTTGTCGCCCGCAGTGGCCTGCTTGTAAAGCGCGTAGATCTTGAGCAGCGTGGCGTTGTCGGGACGCTCACTGAGATTCTTGGAATTGGCCACAGCGGCTTCGAAGGTGGCGGTCAGATCGGCCATGTCGGTTGCTCCTTGAATGAGAATCGAAAGAAAAAGATGGGGGAGGGAAAGAACGGTGTTGGCAAGGGGTTGCTGCGTTGTATCTTACGGGCTGCGCGCCACCCCAAGCGGTGCGATCCATAGAGGCAAGCCCCCAAAAACAAACACAACAGGTGTACATCTGATGGTGACCCGCATTCCAGCCCCCAGCGCCGCTGTCTCCGAAAGCGCTACCCCTGCCTTGCGCAAGGTCCGCACCCAGGCCCCCGATGTGGCGCGCCGTGCAGCACAGGCCCTGCCGCCCGCAGCCCGCAAAGCAGCCACCGTGGTGCAGAAGAACGTGCGCCGCGCCGCCACCGGCATGCTGGGCCTCTCGGGCGAGCGCATGAGCAAGGTCGATACGGCCTGGCTGCGCATGGACTCGCACAGCAACCTGATGATGATCAACGGGGTCTGGACCCTGTCGCCAGGCGTCACCTGGGAAGTGCTGAGCGAGCGCGTGCAGCAGCGCCTGCTGCAGTACCCGCGTTTTCACCAACGTGTGGTGGAAGACGCGGCAGGTGCCACCTGGGTCGAAGACCGCGACTTCGACATCGCCGCGCATGTGCTGCGCGAGAAGCTACCGCACCACCCTGGCCGCAGCATGCAGCGCGCGTTGCAGGACCGCGTGGGCGAACTTGCCATGCAGCCACTGGATGGACGCCGCCCCTTGTGGCAGATGCACCTGATCGAAGACTTCGTGGGCGACGACGGCCAGCCGGGCAGCGCGCTCATCGTACGCATCCACCACTGCATTGCCGATGGCATTGCACTGATCTCGGTGACCATGTCGCTGGTGGACGGTGGCTCGGAGCCGCCCAAACGCAAACCGCGCGCAGACAAGGACACCGCCACGGGCGAAGACTGGATTGCCGACGCGCTCATCAAGCCCTTTACGGACATGACCGTGAAGGCGCTCGACCTGGCCGGCGACGGCGCCGCAAAATCATTCAAGATGCTGGGCGACCCCGAGAAAACCATGCACCACGGACTGGCGGGCACGATGGACATGGCCCGCGTAGCGTACCAATTGGTGAGCGATGCAGCGGCGCTCGCACTGATGCCTGACGATTCCCCCACGCGTCTGAAAGGCCAGCCCGGCAGCGCCAAGCGCGTGGCCTGGTGCCCACCCATACCGCTGGAAGAGGTCAAAGCCATCGGCAAGGCCCTCAACTGCTCGATCAACGATGTGCTGCTGTCCTGCGTGGCGGGTGCCATCGGCGGCTACCTGCGCAACCAGGGCGACGACCCTACGGGCCAGGAAATTCGCGCCATGATCCCGGTCAACCTGCGCCCCATGGAGGAGGCCTGGAAGCTGGGCAACCGCTTTGGACTGGTGCCGCTGGTGCTGCCGATTGGTGTGGCCAACCCCGTAGAGCGCGTGTACGAGGTGCGCAAGCGCATGAACGCGCTCAAGGGCAGCACCCAGCCCATCCTGGCGTTTGCCATGCTGGCCGTGGCGGGCCTGATGATCAAGCCCGCGCAGGACGCGCTGCTCAACCTCTTTGGCCGCAAGACCACGGCAGTCATGACCAACGTGCCCGGCCCCAAGGAGCAGCTCACGCTGTGCGGCTCACGCGTCACGCAGTGCATGTTCTGGGTGCCGCAGTCGGGCGACATTGGCCTGGGGGTCTCCATCCTCAGCTATGGCGGCGGCGTGCAGTTTGGCGTGATCACCGACACCACGCTGTGCCCTGAGCCCCAGCAGATCATCGACGCCTTTGCGCCCGAGTTCGACCAGCTGTCGCTGCTCACGCTGATGCTGCCCTGGGGCAAGTGAACGACGAGGGGCCACGGTGGTGAATGCGCGCGCGACGAGCCTTGGCGGGGTGCTGGCAGTCCTGGTCTGCGGGGGTTCCGCCCAGGCCTCCGTCACGCAAGAACACACCCTGCGGCCCTACCCCGTGCGCGCCCAGCCTGGCGAGACCTTGCGGCAGGCACTGAATGCTGCCACCCCCATCACGGTCAATGCTCAGCGCTTTCATGGCCACACCCGCTGGGATGTGCGCTGGACCTTTCGCTGGTGGCGTGAGGCCTCGGGCCGCTGCACCCTCACCGAGGTCACCACCCGACTGCGCACCGAGGTTCAATTGCCCGAACTGCGCAGCGCCACCCCCGCCCAGCAAGCGGTGTTCGACCGGTACCTGCCCGCGTTGTCCCGCCACGAACAAGGCCATGTCCAGTTCGGTCGTGACGCGGCGCTGGCGATTGACCAGGGCATTGCTGCGCTGCCCGTAGCGCCAGACTGCGCAACACTGGAGCGCGAAGCCAACGCGCTGGGCCAGCGCCAGCTGCGCGACCATGCCGAGCGCGAGAAGCAGTATGACCGCGACACCCGTCATGGCGCGTCGCAGGGCGTCAGGCTCGAGTGAATCCGCCGCGGTGGCACTAGCCCCGCACCGCGCTGCGGAAGGCCGCCGACAGAGCCACGAGCGCATCGTGTGGCCGGCCGTCCTTGGCACGCGCGTGCAGCAGCACAGGCAGGCGCGGCAGCGCTGGCAGACCCAGGCGCACACCCACATTCACCGCCCCCAGCGGAAGCATGCGCGGCGCCAGCGCCGCCACGCCCAGCCCGGCCATCACGGCTGCCGCCACGGCAGCAACGCCTCCACCCACAAACACCTCGGCCCAGGCGATGCCCGCAGCGTCCAGCGCCTGCGCTGCCATCGCCCGCACACCACAGGGCTCTGCCAGCGTGGCCAGGGGCAAGGGATCGCCCGCGCGGTGCTGCCAGCCGGGGCCAGCGAACCAGCCGAAGGGTTCCTCGGCCAGCAACTCGCCATCACCGCGGCCCACGTGCATGCGGGCCAGCACGGCATCCAGCTCACGCCGGTCGTAGCTTTGCAGCAGGTCGCCCGATGAGCCGATGCGGATTTCGATGAGCAACTGCGGGTCCTGCGCGTTCATGCGGGCGATCAGCGCAGGCAGCTCTGGCCCCGCCACATGGTCACTGATGCCGATCGTCAACCGCTGGCGGGCATGGGCGAAGGTGGCGAGTGCGCGGTCGTGCACGGCCAGAAGCTCGCGGGCGTGCTCCAGAAAGGCCGCGCCCCTGGCCGACAGCTGTACGTGGCGCGGCGTGCGCTCGATGAGCCTGCAGCCCAGCCGGTCCTCCAGCCGCTTGAGCTTCAGGCTCATCGCGGCCTGCACCGAGCCCATGGCTTCGGCGGCCCGCGTGAAGCTGCCCAGCTCGGCAATGCGGACAAAAGCCTCGACAGCATCCAGATCCAGAGATCGCTCAATCATTTGAATTTGATATTTCTGAAATAGGTACCCATAGGATATTCATATGGATAGCATTTCGCCAGCATCTTGTGAAAGGACCCTGCAATGCCACTCGTTCATATCGCCCTGCGCGCCGGAAAACCCGAGGCCTACCGGCAAGCGATCTTCGACACGCTGTACCGCGCCATGCGCGAGACCTTCAACGTGCCCGAGGACGATCAGTTCATGACCGTCACCGAGCACGAGGCCGCGAACTTCCGCTACAGCCCGTCGTACCTGGGCGTGGCCCGCAGCGACGACGTGGTGTTCATCCAGATCACCGCCAACAACACGCGCAGCCTGGAGCAGAAAAAGGCGCTGTTCCAGCGCATTGCGCAGCTGCTGGGCGAGAGCCCAGGCCTGCGGCCGGAGGATGTGTTCGTCAACATCGTCGAAGTGGCCAAGGAGAACTGGTCCTTCGGTCACGGCCTGGCGCAGTACGCGTGAGACAAGGCGCAGCGCCCGCTGCGGGCGCTACGGCTGCGGTGCAAGACCCTCCAGCAGCCGCGCCACGCTGCCCAGCACCGCCTTCACAGGCTCGCCCATCTGCACCCGCACGATGGCGCCCTCCACCACCAGGGTTACGGCCTCGGCGTCGCGCGCCCGCTGCACGCCAGGGGGCAGCAGGGTGGCCACCAGGTCGGTCATCTCCCGTTTGTGGCGCTGCGCAATCGCCACCACCTCGGGCACCGTGCTGCCCACCTCACCCACGCTGTTGATGAAGGCACAGCCCCTGAAGTCATCGCGGCCAAACCATTCGGACAGCGTGGCAACCAGCGCATCCATGCCGGATGCGCCACCATGCCGCTCCAGGGCCGCAGCAAACCAGGCGATCCAGCCCGCATGGCGGTATTCGAGGTAGGCGCAGATGAGATCGTTTTTGCTGGGGAAATGCCGATAGAAGGTGACCTTGGTCACCCCCGACTCGGCGATCACGCGGTCGATGCCCGTGGCACGAATACCGTCGCGGTAAAAAAGTGCGTGCGCGGTCAGCAGCAGGCGGTCGCGGGCGGGCAAGTCTTTCCAGGCAGGCGATGGCAAGGGGATCATGCAGGCATTGTAGACAAGTCTGTCTACATCCCGCTATGATGCCGCGTAGACAGACTTGTCTACGCGGCATCATTCTTTTCGATCCCTCCTCGTTCACCCAAGGTATTGCCCATGGAATCCCGCCCTCCTCTTCCGCCCTTTTCCTTGCAAACCGCGGCCCAGAAAGTGCGCCTGGCCGAAGACGGCTGGAACTCGCGCGACCCCACGCGCGTGGCTCTGGCCTACACGGAGGACACACGCTGGCGCAACCGGGCCGAGTTTCCGGTCGGGCGCGCTGCTGCGCAGCAGTTTCTGGAACGCAAGTGGGCGCGCGAACTGGACTATCGGCTCATCAAGGAGCTCTGGGCGTTCAGTAGTCACCGCATCGCCGTGCGGTTTGCCTACGAATGGCATGACACCGCAGGCCAGTGGTGCCGCAGCTATGGCAACGAAAATTGGGAGTTCAACGACGCTGGCCTGATGGCCGTGCGCCACGCGAGCATCAATGATCTGCCCATCGCGGCGTCCGACCGGGTGTTCTTCTGGCCGCTGGGGCGGCGCCCGGATGACCATCCAGGGCTGAGTGAACTGGGGCTGTGAGCGTTCTGCTCACTCCTTGTGGCGGAGCAACGCTGCGAATCAAATGCTATAAATTCAATAGCATTTAGCGCTTACCCAGAAAGCGCCAGAGGCACTTTTTATCAAATTTTCCCCGCCAAACCATCCACCGCCTGGAACATCGACTGCCGCGCCTGGCTGATGATCTGGCCCTTCCACTCGGGCGTATCCGTGTAGAACGCCGCCAGCATCTGCGCCTTGATCTGCGCGGTCTTGTCAGCGGGTGTGTCGGGATGCAGGTTCAGCCACTGCTCGGCACGGATCGCATTCATCACGTCGAGCACGGGCACGGTGCCGTACTCCATGGCGATTCCGGTGTACTCCGCGTGGGGGCATTCATCGTAGATGGAGGTCCACATCAGGCCGGTAAGGAAGGCCGAGGTGGACGAGCCGTCATAGATGGAGGTGACCGGCGTGGCGCCGCCACCGTCCCACCAGGCGCGCGCGCGGGCCACGGCCACGGAGTCGTCGTTGCCGGCGTAGATGCGTTCGCCATGGCCGCTGGGGCCCAGGCCGGTGTGCAGGTCGATCCACGCAATGTGCGACGCCCCCGTGCCATGCTGGCGCAGCACCTGGCGCAGCGTGCGGTTGCTCCAGGTGGGCTCGGTGCCACCAAAGAACACGCCCTGTGGAAACTCATGCTGGCCTTGCGAGATGGCGGCCTGCCATGCGGCCTCGCCCTTGGTGGCGATGTACTGCTGCACGGCCGCCTGGTTGTCGGGGCCGGGTGGCCATTGCCCGGGCAGCAGCAGGGGCTGCACCTCGCGGTAGGCGGCGTTCACGGGCAGGGGCTTGGTGAAATCCTGGAAGTTGCGGTTCAGGTCCACGTTCTCGTGCGTAAAGCGGCGCACATGCGAGAAGCCATACGGGTTCAGTGCATGGATGTAGAGCGTCGCCACACCGGCATCGCGCGCCTTGGCGCGCCACTCGGCATCGTGCAACGAAAACACCTGCACGCCACTGCCGCAGTAGCCCTCTACGCCATGGCAGGCGCTGCTCACGACGAGCAGCTTCTTGGCATCGGCGGGGCCGTCGCGTACCACGTCCATGGCCAGGTCTTCGCCATCGCGGCCCTTGAGCGGATGGGCATGCGACTCGATGGGCAGACCCGCGGTGGCCGCAGCCTCTAGAAACTTTTTACGGGCCTGGGCGTAACTGGGCGAGAAGGCTTCAACGACACCGATCATGGACAAGGGCTTTCGACAAAATTCGACAAAACAAAACCCGGGCGCGCGCAGTGTGCGTCCGGGGCAGGTGTGAGACCGACCAGAACGTCAAGCCGCGCTGGAGGGCTGGGCCAGCCACTCTTCGGCCAGCTTGACCCAGTAAGTGGCCCCCAGCGGGATCAGGTCGTCGTTGAAGTCGTAGCTGGGGTTGTGCAGCATGCAGGGCCCGCCGCCATGGCCCATCTCGCGGTGGGTTCCGTCGCCATTGGCGATGAAGCAATACGCGCCGGGCTTGGCCTGCAGCATGTAGGCAAAGTCTTCGGCGCCCATGGTGGGCTCTTGCGCCAGCACGCGCTCTTCGCCCACGATGGTGGTCATGACCTTGCGGGCAAACTCGGCCTCGGCGGGCGAGTTGATGGTGGGCGGGTAGTTGCGCACGAACTCGAATTCGCAGGTGGCGTCGTGTGCAGCGCAGGTGTGCTCGGCCACCTGGCGCATGCGCTTTTCGATCAGATCGAGCACCTCCACAGTGAAGGTGCGCACCGTGCCCTGCAGCTCTACGCTGTCGGGCACCACGTTGGTGGCCTCACCCGCATGGATCATGGTGACCGAGATCACGCCCGCGTCCACCGGCTTCTTGTTGCGGCTGATGATGGTCTGGAAGGTCTGCACCATCTGGCAGGCAATCGGCACCGGGTCAATGCCGGTGTGCGGCAACGCGGCGTGGCCACCCTTGCCGCGCAGCGTGATCTTGAACTCGCTGGTCGACGCCATCACCGGGCCGGGGCTCACGGCAAACGTGCCCACCGGCATGCCGGGCCAGTTGTGCATGCCATACACAGCCTGCATGGGAAACTGCTCGAACAGGCCGTCTTCGATCATCACGCGGGCACCGCCGCCGCCCTCTTCCGCAGGCTGGAAGATCAGGTACACGGTGCCATCAAAGTCGCGGTGCTTGGCGAAGTGCTGGGCTGCCGCCAGCAGCATCGCCACATGGCCGTCATGGCCGCAGGCGTGCATCTTGCCTTTGTGAACGCTGGCGTGGGCGAAGGTGTTGAACTCCTGCATGGGCAAGGCATCCATGTCGGCACGCAAGCCAATGGCACGGCCGCTGGCGCCGCCGTCGCGGCCCTTGACGATGCCCACCACGCCCGTCTTGCCCAGCCCCCGGTGGATGGGAATCCCCCATTCGGTGAGCTTTTGGGCCACCACGTCGGCGGTGCGCACCTCTTCGAAGCACAGCTCGGGGTGGGCGTGAATGTCCCGGCGCACTGCTGCAATACTGGCCGCCTGGGTGACGATGGAGTCGATAACGTTCATGATATGTGTCCTTACGATCTCACAGTCTAGCCCGACAGCAACACACGTGCCAACCCGGGTTATTCGCTAGCCACTCCATGATTTCTGCCCACGCCCTCGAACTTGCGCAAACCCTGGTGCGCATGAACACCGTCAGCCACAACTCCAACCTGGAGCTGATCCACTTCATCCGCGACCACCTCGCCAAGCTCGGTGTGAAGAGCCGGCTGACCTTCAACGAGGACAAGACCAAGGCCAACCTGTTTGCGACGCTGGGCGAGGGCAAACCCGCCGGCGTGATCCTTTCGGGCCACACTGACACCGTGCCATGGGATGGACAGGACTGGACCATGGACCCACTGAGTGCGCTGGTCAAGGACGGTAATCTGTACGGGCGCGGCAGTGCCGACATGAAGGCCTTCATCGGCATCGCCGTATCGCAGGCCGAGCAGTTTTTGAACAGCAACGCGCCCTTTGCCATCCACTACGCATTCAGCTATGAGGAAGAAATAGGCTGCTTTGGCGTGAAGGAACTCATCGCCGACCTGCGCGATGCCAGCATCCAACCCCTGGCCTGTATCGTGGGCGAACCCACCAGCATGGTGCCCGCCATCGCCCACAAGGGCGTGTACCGCTACAAATGCTGCGTGCGTGGCAAAGAGGCGCACTCGTCCCTCACGCCCCAATCGGTCAACGCCATCGAGATGGCCGCCCGTGTGGTCAGCCGCCTGCGGGACATGGGTGAGGGATTCGAGAAGAACGAGCCCCGGTTTGAAGGCTTTGACGTGCCGTTCTCCACCACCAGCGTGGGCCAGTTCCATGGCGGTATTGCCGACAACGTGGTGCCGCGCGACGCAGAGTTCCGCTACGAGTTCCGCGACCTGCCCACCGCCAATGCAGCGCAGATGCAGGCCGAGGTGGTGGCCTACGCACAGTCGCTGGAGCCTGCCATGAAAAAGGTGGCGCCCGCTGCAGGTTTCGGCTTTGAGACCATCTGCGAGATACCGAGCTTTCTGGGCAACAAGGACGACCCCGTCACGCGCCTGGCGCAAGAACTCACGGGCGAACAAGGCACCACGCTGGTGGCCTTCGGCACCGAAGCAGGGCTGTTCAAAAATGCGGGGATTTCCACCGTGGTGTGTGGCCCCGGCAGTATCCAGCAAGCGCACCAGCCCGACGAGTACGTGAGCCTGGAGCAACTGGCCCGCTGCGAGGCGTTCATGCAGGGACTGGCTCGCACGCGCACGCTGGGCTGATCAGCCCCTGGACCTGCGCACATACAAACGCACTGGCGGGCGGGCGGGCGGCTATTCCCCTATTCCCGCACCCGCCCCTGCCCGTCGATCAGGCCCAGCTCCAAGAGGCGGGATGCCACGCGATCTCCCGCAAAGTGCACGCGAAAGCCTCCCAGGTTCAGTTCCTCCATGCCCTCCAGCGTCTTGCGCAGGCGGGCGCGGGTGATGTCCTTGCCCATGCGGCGCAGCGCCTCGGTCATGACACGGGCCGCAATGTAGCCCTCGAGCATGTAGACGTTGGGCTTGCCAAGCTTGGCGGCGGCCGCATCAGCTTGCAGATCGCGCACGATGGCCAGGCGCGCGTTGTCGCTGCGGGGCACGCCCCGCACCACCACAACGCCTGCGCCCGCCGTGCCCAGTTGCTCTGCCAGCAGGCTTTCCCCCGTGTTTGAAAACCCGTAGACCGGCCCGCGAAAGCCCTGTGCGCGCAGCTCCCGGATGGCAGTGGCGGCCCCACGCGCATCGCCAATCACCAGCAGCGATTCGGGCTTGGCCGCCAGCGCTTTGTCGGGTGAGGTGATCGACCCCTTGAACACCAGGTTCGCACCCAGGCCGTTGAGGGTATTTTCGGCCGACTCCAGCGCCGCCAGAGATTCGCTATCGGCCCCGTGCAACAAGGCCAGCTTGCGCACGCCCAGCGTGGCGGCGTGGCGCATTACGGCCACCGACTCTTCGGCATAACCCGGCCGCAACGTGAACACGTTGGGGTAGACCGCTCCACGGAACTCGTCGCCCCCTGCCATGGGCGCAAACAGCAACACATCGCTGTCCTTGATGAGTTTGTAGCTGGCCGTGACCTGGGGCGAGCCGTAATAGCCCAACAGCGCCAGCGGATTCTGCGCGAGCAACTTCTGGGTGTTGGCCGCTGCCTGCTCGGGCGAGCCTGCATCGTCAAGCGTGACCAGCTCAATGGGCCGTCCACCGATGCCGCCAGCGGCATTCACCCGGTCAAAGTGGAGCTTGGCGCCCTGCTGGAATGGCACGGCCAAGCCCGCGCCAGCACCGGTGAGCGCCACCGACTGTCCGAACACGATGGGTGCCGCAGGCGCCTGCGCCAGCGCGATGGAACTGGCCACCAGCGCCAACAGGGCGCAGCAAGCGCGCGCCCACCGTGCAGAGTATGTGAATTGCATTGCCGCCTCCGAGGCCTGCACCACAAGCGGCGCAGTGCGCGCGAATATAGGAGCGGAGCGGCACACACGCCATCCGCATTGGCCCTACGTTGCCCGTTCAGGTGCGCACGCGCCCGTCCCCGGTCAGCATCGACACCTCGACAAACTTAGACGCCGCATGGCTGGTGGCGCTGAACGACACCGGAAAACCAGAGATCACCTGGCTGCCGATCGCCTCGGTGCCCGCGATGAAACTCTCGCGCGTGATCTTTCCACTGGCCTGGGCCTGGCGCAGGCCTTCGGCAAAAACGCGTGCAGCCAGATAGCCCTCCATGCTCGAATAGTTGGGCTGCACCTTGTCGCCCCCCTTCTTGATGGCCTCCAGAAACTCGCGCGTGATCTGGCGCGAGGGCTGGTAGGGCGAGGGCACCACCTGCGACACCACCACGCCCGCACCATCCTTGCCCAGTTCATCGGCCAGTGCCTGCGTGCCCACAAACGACACGTTATAGAACGTGCCGCCAAACCCCGCCTTGCGGGCCGCGCGCACAAAAGCTGCGCTGCCGGAGTAGGCCGCAATCTGCACCACGGCATCGGGCATGGCGGGCACCAGCTTGTCCACGGCCGCTTTCACGTCGGTGGAGTTGCGCTCCACCGTGGCCGTGGCCACCGGCGCCAGTTTGAGCTCGGCCAGTGCCCGTGTCACCCCGTCGAGCCCCGCCTTGCCATACGCGTCGTTCTGATAGAACACCGCGATCTTCTTGAGCCCCAGGTTGGTGAGCTGGCGCACGATGAGCGCGGTCTCGTCGTAGTACGAGGCCCGCACATGAAAAATCAACCGATTGAATGGCTGGCGCAGCGCTTCGGCGCCGGTGAAGGGGCCGAAAAACGGCACCTTCTCCTTGGTAAACAGCGGCATTGCAGCCAGGCTGGTGGGGGTCCCGATATAGCCAAACAGGGCAAACACATCGTCCGCAATGAGCTTGCGGGTGTTCTCCGCGCAACGATCCGGCTCATACCCATCGTCCATGGTGCGGATTTCGATCTGCCGCTTGCCCACGCCCCCCTGGGCATTGAGCTGATCAAAAAACAGTTTGGCCCCTTGGTTGAACTGCACGCCAAGCTGGGCGGCAGGGCCCGTGAAGGCGGCCGATTGTCCCAGCACAATGCGCCCTTCGCTTTGGGCATGCGCTACTTGGAAACTCCCCAGCGCCACAGCACCCAAGCCCACGGAAAACTGCCTGCGCCCCAATACCGCTTGGTTCATGGTGAAATCTCTGCTCTTGTAAAACGAGGGCGACCCCTCTGCGCTGCCTTCAGGCAGCCTCCTGGGAACAGCGGCAACGTATGCACGCCGTTTCCAACCCTGCTTGCAGTTTAACGATCAACCCACAGAATGCCCACGTCTTCTGCCGCTAATTCCCCTCAGTCTGTACCGATTCAGGTGCGCGGGGCTTGCCCGCACGACTGCCCGGACACCTGCGCTTTGCTCACTACGGTGGACAACGGCGTCGCCACCCGCGTGCAAGGCAACCCCGACCATGCCCACACCGATGGCGTGCTGTGCGCCAAGGTCTCTAAATACACCGAAC
Organism: Acidovorax sp. 69; assembly: GCF_002797445.1. Taxonomy (NCBI): domain Bacteria; kingdom Pseudomonadati; phylum Pseudomonadota; class Betaproteobacteria; order Burkholderiales; family Comamonadaceae; genus Acidovorax; species Acidovorax sp. 69. The sequence goes on from NZ_PGEP01000001.1 coordinate 4,581,997, forward strand.
GCAGCTACCACCCCGAGCGCATCCTCACCCCGCTCAAGCGCAGCGGTCCCAAGGGCAGCGGCCAGTTCGCATCGGTCACTTGGGACGAGGCACTGAGCGACATTGCGTCCCGCCTGCAGGCCATTGCCACCCGCGCGCCGGAGGCCATCCTGCCCTACAGCTACGCGGGCACCATGGGCATGGTGCAGGGCGAGAGCATGGACCGGCGCTTCTTCCACCAACTCGGCGCCTCGCAGCTCGACCGCACCATTTGCGCGTCGGCCGGGGCCGAGGCCCTGGTGCAGACCCTGGGCGGCAAGGTGGGCATGAAGGTGGAGTTTTTTGCCGAAGCCCAGCTCATCCTGATCTGGGGTAGCAACTCGATTGGCAGCAACCTGCATTTTTGGCGCTACGCGCAGCAGGCCAAGAGGAGTGGTGCCAAGCTGGTGTGCATTGACCCGCGCAAAACCGAAACCGCCGACAAGTGCCACGAGCACATCGCGCTGCGCCCCGGCACCGACGCCGCGCTGGCCCTGGCGCTGATGCACGAGCTGATCGTGAACGACTGGCTCGACCATGACTACATCGCCCGCCATACGCTGGGCTGGGACCCGTTGCGCGAGCGCGCCCTGCAATGGCCGCCCGAGCGCGCGGCCGAGGTGTGCGGAGTACCAGTCGAACAAATCCGCCAGCTGGCCAAAGATTACGGCACCACAAAGCCCGCCGCCATCCGCCTGAACTACGGCATGCAGCGGGTGCGCGGCGGCGGCAATGCGGTGCGCGCCGTGGCCTGCCTGCCTGCGCTCACGGGCGCGTGGCGCCACCGCGCCGGTGGCGTGTTGCTGTCCAGCTCGGGCCAGTTCCCGGCGCAGCGCGCCGTGCTGCAGCGGCCCGACCTGATGCCGGCCAAGACACCGCGCACCATCAACATGTCCACCATCGGCGACGACCTGCTGCGCGAGGCATCGGCACAGTTGGGCCCGAAAGTCGAGGCCATCGTGGTCTACAACAGCAACCCGGTGGCGGTGGCTCCCGATTCGGGCAAAGTGGTGCAAGGCTTTGCGCGCGAAGACCTGTTCACGGTGGTGCTGGAGCATTTCCAGACCGACACCGCCGACTACGCCGACTACATCCTGCCCGCCACCACACAGCTTGAAGCCTGGGACATTCACCTGAGCTACGGCCACACCGATGTGCTGCTGAACCGCCCCGCCATTGCACCGCTGGGCGAGGCGCGCAGCAACGCGCAGATTTTTCGCGACCTGGCCGCCCGCATGGGTTTTACCGACCCCTGCTTTGCCGACAGCGACGAGGCGCTGTGCCGCCAGGCCTTTGGCGATACGGTGGACTACGCGCTGCTCGAATCACAAGGGTTCGCTACGCTGGCGCTGCCCGATGCGCCGTTTGCCGAGGGCCAGTTCCCGTCGCACTCGGGCAAATGCGAGTTCTACAGCGCACGCCTGGCCGCACAGGGCCTCGACGGCCTGCCCGACCACCTGCCCAATTACGAGCTGCAGGGCACCAACGCCCGCCACCCACTGGCCATGATCTCGCCGCCTGCACGCAACTTTCTGAATTCGACCTTCGTGAACGTGCAAAGCCTGCGCAACATTGAAGGCCGACCAGTGCTGGAGATCCACCCCGACGACGCCGAGGCGCGCGGCATCACCAACGACGCCGTGGTGCGCGTGTTCAACGACCGGGGCAGCTACGAGTGCCACGCCACCGTCTCGCGCCGCGCCCGCCCCGGCGTGGTCAACGGCCTGGGCATCTGGTGGCGCAAGCTGGGGCTGAACGGCACCAACGTGAACGAGGTCACCAGCCAGGCCCTCACCGACCTGGGCCGGGCGCCTACGTTTTACGACTGCCTGGTGGAGGTGGAGGCCAGCTCCGTGCACGCAGCCATCGATTCGACCGCCTGAGGGCAGCGGGCTGAAGGCGCATGGGAGCTGGTTAATTACTCCAAATTCAATAGCTACCAGCGCTTCACCATCCAGCACCAGAGGCCATTTTGGCCCTGAATCTGTCCGCAATCATCCGTGTGCATGGGCCGCCGCAGTGTCGGCGTTCGCGCCAACGCCCTCGGCACTGAGCGCCAGAAAGTGGTGCACCACCGGCCGCTCTGGCCCGGTGTGGAACCGCAGGGCCTGCGCCTGCAGATCGGCGTCGGCTTTGGACACGCGGCCATGCTGGCGCAGGTGCTCTGCCCACGACTCGACCAGAAACCACTCGATCACCCGGCCCGGCTCGCCCGCGTGCTCGGCCACGCCCCAGGCATAGGCGCCATCGCGGCGGCGTTCGGCGGCGAGGTGTTGCATGGCCTGCAAAAACGCGGGCAGGTCGGGTTGGGCGATGCGGTACTCGATCTGCACCATCACCGGGCCCCGGTCGTGCGCGATGGGCTCTGCCAGCAGCGGCTCGGGCCAGTGGTTGGACGGTTGCAGATCCGCCTCGCCCGTGGGCAGCTTGACGCGGTGAAAAATGAACGCCACCACCACCAGGCCCGCCGCGCCCAGCAGCAAGGTCACGGGCAGGCCCGCCTGCCCCGCCATCAGGCCCCAGCCCAGGCTGCCTGCCGCCATGGCGCCGTTGAACACCATGAGGTAAATCGCCAGCCCCCGCCCGCGCACCCAGTTGGGCAGCACCGCCTGGGCCACGCCGTTGAGCGTGGTCAGCGCAACGATCCAGCCGGTGCCCAGCACCAGCATGAGCGCCACCGCCACCCACTGGGGCGGCGCTGTCGCCAGCACCGCCATCACCCCGGCCGATAGCAGCGACGCCAGCAGCACCAGCCCGTCGGTGTCCAGGCGCTTGCGCAGGCGCGGCAGCAGCAGCGCTCCCACAATGGCACCCGCCCCCACGGCACCCAGCATCACACCGTAAAAGCCTGCCGTGCCACCCAGCATGCGCCGCGCCACCAGCGGCAGCAGTGCCCACACCGAACTGGCGAACAGAAAGAACACCGCGGCGCGCAGCAGCACCACATGCAGCTCGCGGCTGGCACGGGCATAGCGCACGCCCGCGCGGAAGGCGCCGAAGAACTGCTCGTTGAGCCCGTTGGATGGAGTCTTGGGTCGCTTCCACCACACCAGGGCGGCAATCACAAACGCATAGCTCAACACGTCGAGCCCATAGGCCGCCGCCGCGCCAAAGCTGGCCAGCAGCAGCCCGCCCGCCGCCGGGCCCACCGCGCGGGCGATGTTGATGCCCAGCGAGTTCAGGGCCACGGCGCTTTTAAGCTCGCTGCGCGGCACCAGCTCGGGCACGATGGATTGCCAGGTAGGGCCCATCAGCGCGGCGCCAATGCCGCCCACAAAGGTCAGCGCCACCAGCCATTCCACGGTGAGCGCATGGGTCTGCGCCAGCACCAGCAGCGTGCCGCTGACGGCCGCCAGCAGCACCTGCACGCCGATCAGAAAGCGACGGCGGTCGAGGATGTCGGACAGCACCCCGGCAGGAATCGCCAGCAGAAATACCGGCAGCGTGGCCGCAGTCTGGATCAGCGCCACGGCGGTGGGGCTGGACGACAGCTCGGTGACCATCCACGCGCTGGCAACATCGCGCATGAAGCTGCCAATGTTGCCCAGCACCGTAGCGGCCCACAGCACGGCAAAGACGGGAATCGCCAACGGCGCGAAGCTGCCCGACGCTGCGGGCGTGGCCGCAGCCGAGTTGGGGTGTTGTTGATCAGGCATCAGCGCCTCCAAGGTCGTACCAGGCCACGAGCAGAAAGCCGCCCGCAAGGCCCCAGTGTTCAAAAAATGTGTGGGTCACCCGCTGCCGCTCGCCGGGCGGCGCGGACCAGAAACGATCGGCCAGCAAAGCTGCGAGCACGGTGAATCCCGCCAGCGCCAACGCGCCCAGCCAGCGGTACCAGCCGGACACGATCAGCGCCGACGCGCCAAGCTGCAGCACCAGCGTGGCCGCCGCCATGGGCGCTGCGGGCACCAGGCCCAGCGAGCGCATTTCGGCCACCGCCCCGGCAAAGTCGCACGCCTTGCTCACGCCACTTTGCAGGTAGGCAGCGCACAGGCACAGCAGCGCCAGCGTCTGCACCAAAGGGGCCGTGGCGGCAGAACGCAGCGTGTCCATCGTCATACCGCCCAGCACGCGCAGCCCAGCGCGCCCCAAAAGCTCTTGAGGTCGGCAATCGGCAGCTTGCTGCTCCACGCCGTGGCGTGCTGGTGGCCGTGCACGTTGCAGTCGTTGGCGCAGGCGCAGGCGGCGGCGGCACGGCGCATCACGACTTGCAGCGGCGCACCTTCGTACTCGCCCCAGTTGCCATAGCCCCGAAAGGTGCGCACGGGCGACCAGTCGGGCATGGCAGGCGGCGGTGCCGCATCGTCCAGCGCCGCAAAGTCGCCCACGCCGTAGACCACCTTGCCGCCCACCACCGTGAGCAGTGCGGTGGAGTCGGCAATGTCGGACTCGGGGCAGGCGAAGAAGTCGCGGTCGGGCACGATCAGGTCGGCCAGCTGGCCCGCCTGAATGCGGCCTTTCTTGCCCTCTTCGTTGCTGAACCAGGTGACGTTCTCGGTCCACATGCGCAGCGCGGCGTCGCGGCTGAGGCAGTTGCGCTGCGGCGTGATCTGCAGGCCGCCCACCGTTTTGCCGGTGATGAGCCACGACAGCGACACCCACGGGTTGTAGCTGGCCACGCGGGTGGCGTCGGTGCCAGCCGACACGTTCACACCCTTTTCCAGCATGCGCTTGACGGGTGGCGTGGCCTCGGCCGCGCCCGCTCCGTAGCGCTCGATAAAGTATTCGCCCTGGTAGGCCATGCGGTGCTGCACGGCCACGCCGCCGCCCAAAGCCGCGATGCGGTCGATGGATTTTTCGGAGATGGTTTCGGCATGGTCGAAGAACCAGTTCAGGCCCGCCAGTGGCGTGTCCTGGTTCACCTTTTCAAACACATCCAGTGCGCGGTCGATGGTTTCGTCGTACGTGGCGTGCATGCGCCAGGGCCAGCGGTTCTGCGCCAGGATGCGCACCACACCTTCCAGGTCGTCTTCCATCTCGGGCACCAGGTCGGGGCGCGGCTGGCGAAAGTCTTCAAAGTCGGCCGCCGAAAACACCAGCATCTCGCCCGCGCCGTTGTGGCGAAAGTAGTCGGTACCCTGCTTGTATTGCGACGTGGCCGTCCAGTTCAAAAAGTCTTCTTTTTCCTGCTGGGGCTTTTGCGTGAACAGGTTGTAGGCCAGGCGGATGGTGAGCTGGTCGGCATCGGCCAGCTCCTGGATCACCTGGTAGTCGTCGGGGTAGCTCTGAAAGCCACCGCCCGCGTCGATGGCGCCCGTCACGCCCAGGCGGTTGAGTTCGCGCATGAAGTGGCGTGTGGAATTGACCTGGTAGGCGTGCGGCAGCTTGGGGCCCTTGGCCAGCGTGGCGTACAGGATGGACGCGTTAGGCTTGGCCAGCAGCAAGCCGGTGGGGTTGCCCACACTGTCGCGCACGATCTCGCCGCCGGGCGGCGCAGGCGTGTCGCGGCCGTAGCCCACGGCACGCAGCGCGGCGCCGTTGAGCAGTGCGCGGTCGTACAGATGCAGGATGAACACCGGCGTGTCGGGCGCCACGGCATTCAGCTCGGCAATCGTGGGCAATCGCTTTTCAGCGAACTGGTGCTCGGTGAACCCGCCCACCACACGCACCCACTGCGGCGCGGGCGTGATGGCCACTTGCCGCTTGAGCATGCCCATGGCGTCGGCCAGGCTCTTGACCCCGTCCCAGCGCAACTCCAGATTGAAGTTGAGCCCGCCGCGAATGATGTGCAGGTGGTTGTCGATGAGCCCCGGCAGCACACTGCGACCGCCCAGGTCGATGACCCGCGTGCCCGCACCGGCCAGCGCCATCACCTCGCGGTCTTCGCCCACGTGGGTGAAGCGCCCCTGCGCGATGGCGACCGCACTGGCCGTGGGGTTGGCGCGGTCCAGTGTGGTGAAGCGGCCGTTGCGCAAGATGAGGTCGGGGGTTGGGGCGGGTAGGTTCATGTCTTGGGGCTCAGAGAATTTCAGCAATGGCAGAGCGCAAAAAGGGTGCAGTGGCCGTAGCGAGCGGCCCTAGCCTGCATCGAGGACCGCAGCCGTACAAGCGTACGGCGAGAACCGCAGGTGCGGGATTCGGCCGCGCAGTAGGCTGATGCGCCCTTTTTTAGGCTTCGTGGGCGTTGAACATGGCCTTGGCGTAGGTGATGCCCAGGCCATAGCCGCCGCCGAACTTCTTGGCGATGCCCGTCGTCATGTCGTACGTCTCGCCCCGCGCCCAGTCGCGCTGCAGCTCCAGCAGATATTGCAACGCCGTGATGGGGCGTGCGCCCGCTTGCACCATGCGCTCCATCGCGCGGTTGTGCGCTTCTGCCGAGATGTCGCCGCTGGCGTCGGCAATCACGTACACCTCAAAGCCCTGGTCCAGCGCCGACAGCGCGGGGCCGACGATGCACACGCTGGTCCACAGGCCCGCCAGCACGATGCGCGGCTTGCCGATCTCATTGACCTTGGCAATCACGGCCTCGTCTTCCCAGGTGTTCATGGACGTGCGGTCCAGCAGCGCCTGGCCCGGGAACGGTGCTGTGACTTCGTCAAACATGGGGCCGCTGAAGCTCTTCTCGGCCACGGTGGTCAGGATGGTGGGCACGCCGAAGCCCGCCGCCGTGCTGGCCACCAGGCCGGCGTTGGACCGCAGCGTGATCGCGTCAATGGAGTGCGTGGCAAACGCCATCTGCGACTGGAAGTCGATCATCACCAGCGTGTGGTCGTGCGGGCTCAGCAGTGAGGCACCGGGCGTGGCGGTGGCGACGGGGCGAGCGATGGGGGTATTGGTTTTGTTGGCAGACATGGCGGGCTCCGAAAAAAGCAGAAGAAGAAGAAGAAGAAGAAAAGGAAAAAAAGCAAAAGAAAGGCCGGGCCCGGGACTCCCCCGGGCCGCAGGCGCACCAGCACTTCAGCGCGGCATGGCGGGCAGCTCGTTGGGACGCAAGTCAAACACCAGCACCTCAGCGCCCTGGCCGTTGGCAAAACGCAGCGCTCCGGCATCGCGGATGCGGGCGCCATCGCCTTCGTCCAGCCGCTCGCCGTTGACTTCGACGCTGCCACGGGCCAGATGCACATACACGTTGCGGCCCGGGCCCACGTCCAGTTCGGCAGATTCGCTGCCGTCGAACAGGCCGGCATAGACCCGGGCGTCCTGGTGCACCGCCAGCGATCCGTCTGTGCCATCCGGCGAAATGATCTGGCGCAGCTGGCCGCGCTTTTCGGCCTCGGTGAAGTGCACCTGCTGGTAGCGAGGTTCTGCACCGACCTCGCCGGGCACGATCCAGATCTGCAGGAAGTGCACAGGTTCGTCGGCCGAGTGGTTGAACTCGCTGTGCTCCACGCCGGTGCCGGCGCTCATCATCTGCACGTCGCCGGGGCGAATCACCGATCCGGTGCCCATCGAATCCTTGTGCTCCAGCGCGCCTTCCAGCACGTACGAGAAGATTTCCATGTCGCGGTGCGCATGCTTTCCGAAGCCCTTGGACGGAGCCACGCGGTCGTCGTTGATGACCAGCAGGTCCGAGAAACCTTGCTGGTTCAGGTCACGGTAATGGCCAAACGAGAAGGTGTGGCGTGAGTGCAGCCAGCCGTGGTTGGCGTTGCCACGGTGTTGGGCTTTGCGGATTTCGATCATGGTGGATGTCCTTTCTTCGTCGATGGAGTTCACACTGCGGTCTTTGAAACCATCTGCCTTATTCGTAAAGGCTTCAGTGCTGCGGTGAAGAAAGTATCTCGCGCCTTGACCGCCATCAGGTTGAAAGGTTTCACCATTCATCATCGATAATTTCGATGATCCAGATCAAGGAAACGCCCGATGTTGAAACTCACGCTCGAAGCCATCGAAACCATTGACGCCATTGCCCGCCACGGCTCTTTCGCGGGAGCGTCGGAGCGGCTGCACAAGGTGCCGTCGACCATCTCGTATGCGGTGAGCAAGCTGGAGGAACAGCTGGGCCTGGCCCTGTTCACACGCAACGGCCCGCGCGTGACGCTCACACCGGCCGGGCACGAAATGGTCAAAGAAGGCCGCTGGCTGCTGGCTGCAGCGGGGCAGCTTGAATCGCGCATGCGGCAGATCGCCACGGGGTTCGAGTCGGAGTTGCGGTTGATGCACGACTCGCTCATCCCCACCAGCGCGTTCAACCCCGACATTTGCGCGTTTGAAGACCTGAACTGCGGCACGCGCCTGCGCATCACCAGCGAGGCGCTCACCGGCACGTGGGAGGCGTTGCGCGAGGCCCGCGCCGACATTGTGGTGGCGGCTGGCGAGGGCCCGGCAGGCGGCGGCTACAAGGCCGTGGCGGTAGGCACCTTGGCGTTCGCGTTCTGCGTGACCGCCACGCACCCGCTCGCCCAGTTGCAGCGGCCACTGACACGCGCAGATCTGCTCGACCACACCGCCGTCGTGGTGGGGGACGGCGCACGGCTGCTGAATGACCGCACGGTGGGTTTGTTGTCAGGCCAAAGGCGCATCACCGTGCCGTCGATGCAGGCCAAGATTGCCGCGCAAGCGGCGGGCCTGGGGCACGGCTTTGTGCCGCGTGCCTGCGTGCGCGTGGAGCTGGAGACCGGGATTCTGGTGGAACTGCAAGTGCAAGAGCCGCGCCCGGACGAAACCTTCTGGCTGGCCTGGCGGCCCGAGCACATGGGCGAGGCGCTCAAGTGGTGGCGCCAGCGGCTGGACCGCCCGCTGTTGCCAGGCATCCTGCCGTATTGATGGGGGCGCAGGGCCTGCCCGGGGACCGGCGGCCACGTCCCACCCGCATTGAATCAATTTTGATAGCTGCCAGTGCTTATCCACCAAGCACCAGCGGCCATTTTGGCTTGAAGCCGGATGACACACCACGGGCCGCCAGCCCAGGGCCACCGCAATGAGGCGACGCCCTGGTGTGGCTCACCCCAATTGCTTGAGCAGTGCGTGCGCCCCTTGCTCGGAGGACGCGGGGTTTTGCCCGGTGATCAGCGTACCGTCGGTCAGCACATAAGGCGCCCAGTCGGCCCCTTTGGAATACGCACCCCCGTTGGCCTTGAGCATGTCTTCCACCAGAAAAGGCACGACCTTGGTGAGCTGCACGGCCTCTTCTTCAGAGTTGGTGAACCCGGTAACTTTTTTGCCTTTGACCAACGGCGCGCCATCGGGCGCCTTGGTGTGGCGCAACACACCGGGCGCGTGGCACACCAGCGCCAGCGGCTTGCCAGCGGCAAACGTTTTTTCGATGAGCGCGATGGATGCCGCGTCTTCGGCCAGGTCCCACAGGGGGCCGTGGCCGCCGGGATAGAAGACCGCATCAAAGTCATCCACGCTCACGCCCGACAACCGCACGGTGTGGGCCAATTGTTGTTGCGCATCGGCATCCCCCTTGAACCGGCGCGTGGCGTCGGTCTGCGCATCGGGGTCATCGCTTTTAGGGTCGAGCGGCGGCTGGCCGCCCTGGGGAGATGCCAGTGTGATGTCAGCCCCCGCGTCTTTGAAAACGTAGTACGGAGCGGCAAATTCTTCGAGCCAAAAACCGGTTTTTTTGCCGGTGTCGCCCAGTTGGTCGTGGGACGTGAGAACCATCAGGATGTGGGCCATGGGGGTCGCTTTCGCAGGTCAGAAAAACAGAAGCGACCACCCTATCAGTCATCGGGCCCGCTGTCCCTCGTTGTGCGCAGGTTGGCGGCATTGGCTTACAGACCAGAACCTCTCGTGCGGTGCGGACCCCACCTGCAGGTCAGTATTTCAGCCCTTTCGCATTTCCGCCGTTCAGCGCCACTGTCGCGCCAGAAACTCAGCGACCTCGTTCTCCAGCGTGGGGTGGTAGGCCACCCGGTCAAAGCCCTCCGGGTTGGCGGCAGCGTCCCCGGCGTCAGACGCCAGCGGCCAGACAGACTGGGCCATGAAGGCGAAATGGCCCGCACCCGGCACGGTGCTCGCCGGGGCAGACGGCAGGTTCGCGGCGACATAGCCGCCGTGGTACTTGCCCGTGAGCACGGCATCGCGCTCGGCCACCATCAGCCGCACCGGCACGCTGATGGCCTTCAGGCTCTCGGGGGTGAACACCACCGCCATGGGCGCCATGGCCACCACGGCGCGGATGCGGGGGTCTGCCACCGAGACCCGCGGGCCGTCGAGCGCGGCAGCACCGGCCTGTGTGGGCACTGAGGCAGCGGGTGCAGGGGCGGCGGCGGCAAGGGCCTTCTGGGGAGCCTGCGCGGCCTGGCCACCAGCGGGGAGCTGGCCCAGGCTGCAGAAGCCGGGGTCGTCCGACACGCTGCGGCAGTGCTGTGCCGCACGGGTAGGTTCGGCCTGTGCGCCGGCCAGTGCCAGCACGGTGTAGCCGCCTGCCGAGTGCCCCACGGCGCCGATGCGCCCGGCGGGAATTCGGGGGCCCCACTCGGGGCTGGCCAGCAGCGCATCGAGCACGCGGCTCACCTGGCGGGGGCGCTCGCTGAAGTAGCGGCCCGAGGTGATCATCGAGCGGTCTTCCCAGTTGTCGCCCGGGTGGCGCAGCGCCGCCACCAGATAGCCGTCGGCCGCCAGGCGCGTGGCCAGGTTGTGGTGGCCCAGTTCATGGCCGCCCGTGCCGTGCGAGATGAGGACCAGGCCTTTGAGGGGCGCTGCAGCCACCGGAGCACCCGGTGTCACCACGGGCCGCCAGGGGCCCATGGGCACCGTGCGGGCCACGGCAGGGGTGGGGTAGAACAGCGCCACGGTCACGGGCTCTGCGCCGGGGACGACCAGGGTGCGCAGGCCCGCGTACTGCGCCGATGCGGGGGTAGCCCAGGCCAGCAGTGTCACAAGAGCCGCCAGCAGCGGTGCGCGCGCCTTGCGCCATGCGGAGCGGAGGGCCAGGAGGAGGATGAGGGTCACGGTGCGCCTTTCGTCAAATGCCGCCCAGGGAGGCGGCTTGACGGCACTGTAGGCAGCGCAGGTGGCAGACTCCAGCACTCTGCGACGAAACGCGGCTGCACGGCGCGAAACGCAGCGCTGGGGGGTCGAGCCGGAGGGGCGAGACACGCCCGCCCTCTCCGCCCTCTCCGCCCTCTCCGCCCTTCCCGCCCGCGACGGGTTACAGCGCGGCTTCGAGGATGCGGCGGCTCACGACGGGCGTGATCTCGCGCTGCTCGCCCAGCGTCACCATGCCGTGCGCTTCGAGCTGCGCCACCACGGTATTCACCACCTCTGCGCCCAGGCCATAGCCCGACAGGCGCGTAGCGATGCCCATGCTTTCAAAGAAGTCGCGCGTGCGTTCGATGGCGGCGGTGATGCGCTCGTCGTCGGTGCCGGTGGTGATGCCCCAGACCCGCTCGCCGTACTGCAGCAGCTTGGCGCGCTTGGGCACGCGGCGCTCGTTGAGCAGCGCAGGCAGCACGATGGCCAGCGTGCGCGCGTGGTCGATGCCATGCAGCGCCGTCAGCTCGTGGCCGATCATGTGCGTGGCCCAGTCCTGCGGCACACCCGCGCCGATCAGGCCATTGAGCGCCATGGTGGCGGCCCACATGAGGTTGGCACGGTCGTCATACACGGGCTCGGGGGCAGTCAAGAGGCGCGGGCCGATCTCGATCAGCGTCTGCAAAATGCCTTCGGCAAAACGGTCTTGCACCGGCGCGTTGACCGGGTAAGTCAGGTACTGCTCTACCGTGTGCACAAACGCATCGACCACGCCGTTGGCCAGCTGCTGGGGTGGCAAGGTGTAGGTCTTGGTGGGGTCGAGCACCGAGAACACCGGGTAGGTGTGCACGCTGCCAAAGGCCAGCTTGGCCCCCTTGCCGCGGTGGGTAATGACGCCGCCGTTGTTCATCTCCGAACCCGTGGCAGGCAGCGTGAGCACGGTGCCAAACGGCAGCGCGCCCGTGATGTTGCGGCCGTGTTTTTCCAGAATGTCCCAAGGCTCACCGTCAAAGTTCACGGCCGCTGCGATGAACTTGACCGCGTCGATCACCGAACCACCGCCCACCGCCAGCAGAAAGTCAAACCCGCCTTCGCGGATCTGCGCCACTGCCTTCATCGAGGTTTCGTAGCTGGGGTTGGGCTCGATGCCATTGAAGGTGGCGTGCTGGCGCTCGCCCAGCGCGGCGCGCACCTCGGCCAGGGTGCCGGTCTTCTCGGCACTGGCGCCACCCACCAGGATCAGCACCTTGGCGGCGGCGGGCACCAGCTTGGCCAGGTCGGCGATACGCCCCTGCCCGAAGGCGATGTGGGTGGGGTTGTGAAAGTCGAAATTGAGCATGGGAATCTTTCTGAGGAGGCCAGCGCATGCGCTGTTGCGGGATGCATTGTGCGACGCTCCTGCGCGCGAGACTGGTCGCGCGGGTGATAACCCTGGAGCCGCCCCGCCCAGGACCGCCGAGGCCTGCACCACCCGGCGCTGATGCCCACCCATCCAGCTTTACGCCGGCGGTCTTGATGATCTCGCCCCAGCGTTTAGCGCATGGCTTCGGCCACGGTGCGCGCCTGCACCTCAGTACCCCCACCGGCCGGGTAGGGCACCACCCAAGGCAAGGACTGGGCCGGCAGCAAGGTTCAGCACCGCATGGGGGTTGCCCAAGATGATCACTATTATTTCAATAGCTGCTAGCGCTTATACATAAAGCGCTACAGCCATATTTCGCCCAAATTAGCAGCCGTTCAAGCGTCGACCGAGGAGGCGATGGCCTGGTCGATGGCTCCGAAGATGCTGGCGCCGTCCTTGCCCTTGACCTCAATGCGGATGGTGTCGCCAAACTTCATGAACTCGGTGCTGGGCTTGCCGTCCTGGATCGTTTCGATGCAGCGCTTTTCGGCAATGCAGCTGTAGCCCTTGGGCCATTCGGTGCGGCCGTTGGCGTCGGTCACGCCCTTGTTGCTGACCGTGCCGCTGCCGATGATGGAGCCTGCGCGCAGGTTGCGCGTCTTGGCCACGTGGGCAATCAGCTGGCCGAAGTGGAAGGTCATCTCGGGGCCCGCGTCGCACATGCCGACCTTGCGGCCGTTCCAGGTGGATTGCACGGTGAGGTTCACGCGGCCGTGGTCCCAGGCGCCGCCCAGCTCGTCCAGCGTCACGGCCACGGGGCCGAAGGCGGTGGCGGGCTTGGCCTGGAAGAAGCCAAAACCCTTGGCCAGCTCGGCGGGGATCAGGTTGCGCAGGCTCACGTCGTTGGCAATCATCACCAGGCGGATGCCGTCCAGCGCCTGGTCGGCGTTGGTGCCCATCTTCACATCGCCCGTCACCACGGCGATCTCGGCCTCAAAGTCGATGCCCATGGCTTCGCTGGGCACCACGACGTCGTCGCAAGGGCCTATGAAGTCGTCGCTGCCGCCCTGATACATCAGCGGGTCGGTGTAAAAACTCTCGGGCACCTCGGAGTTGCGCGCTTTTCGCACCAGTTCAACGTGGTTGATGTAGGCAGAGCCGTCGGCCCACTGATAAGCGCGGGGCAGCGGGGCCATGCACTGGGCCGGGTCGAACGGGAAGGCGTGGCGCGCACGGCCGCTGTTGAGCTGGTCGTACAGGTCCTGCAGCTGGGGCGACAGGAAGCCCCAGTCGTCCAGCACCTGCTGCAGCTTGCTGGCAATGCCGGTCGCATAATGGGCCGTGCCCAGGTCGCGGGAGACGACAACCAGTTGGCCGTCGCGCGAGCCGTCTTTGTAGGTAGCAAGTTTCATGGTGGCAGAACCTTTGTCTCAAGGGGTTGAAATGGGCAGCTTGAAGAGGCAGCCTCAGCGTTAATTACGCTTTGGTAAATTGATTTAACTAAACAAAACTCCCGAATTTTAGTGCACATGGACAAAGAACGTGCAGGAATCCAGTCCGTGGAAGTCGGATTTGCCTTGCTGGACGGGTTGACCCGCTCGCGCGGCCCCCTGATGCTCAAGGATGTGGCTGCCGCCGCAGGCATGAGCGCAGCCAAGGCACACCGGTATCTGGTGAGCTTTCAGCGCTTGGGCCTGGTCACGCAGGACCCGCGCAACGCGCGCTACGACCTGGGGCCCGCCGCCCTCAAGCTGGGGCTGGCGTCGCTGGCCCGGCTGGATGCGGTGCGCCTGGCCCGCGAGCGCATGCCCGAGTGGATGGAGGCCGTGGGCCACACGCTGGCGCTGGCCGTGTGGGGCAACCACGGCCCCACGATCGTGCACTGGGAGGAATCACCCCAGGCCGTGACCGCCAACCTGCGACTGGGCGACGTGATGCCCCTGCTGTCATCCGCCACGGGCCGCTGCTTTGCCGCGCACATGGCACCCGATGTGATGACACCACTGCTCAAGGAGGAACTGGCCCGCGCTGCCAAGATGCGCCGTACCGACCTGCCCACCACCATGGGCGAAGTGAACACCCTGCTGGCCGAAGTGCGGGAGCGCGGCGTGGCCCGTGTGGTGGATACCCTGCTGCCCGGCATCGTGGCGTTTTGCGCCCCGGTGTTCGACTCGGACGGACACCTGGAGCTGGGCATCACCACGCTGGGGTCCATCGCCACGTTCGACCCCGAATGGGGCGGCGCTATCGACGCCCCGCTGCGTGCGGCGGCGGCCCAGCTGTCACGCGACCTGGGCGCTGGCAGCGCCTGACCCGAGGCGCCGCCACACGCCATGCCCCGCCGCGCGCTGGTTTTCATCACGGCCCTGGTACTGGCACTGCACTGGCTGGTATTGAGTGGGGTGCCACTGGCCTGGGACAGCCCGGCCCAGCCCACGGGGCGCGTATTCAGCACACGCAGCATTGCCGCAGCGCCTGCGCCTTCTGCGGCAGCGGCGGTGACCCCCAATGCACCGCCCCCCCCGACCGCGCCCCCCAAGCCCACGGTGCGCAAAAGCCCCCCCGCCCCGAAGCCGCTCCCTGCCCCACCCAACCAGGGGGCGCCCCAACCCTTGGACTCGCTCAAAACGCCTGCCGAAGCGGCCACCGATACAGAGGCCAATTTGGCCGTGGCCAACGCTTCACCAGAGACCGCTGGCGTCGATACCCCCCTTGCCACGCCGCCCGCCGCACCTGCGTCCTCAGAGACAGCGCCACCACTACCGCCTGCCGGGGACAACCCGACCGGCGCAGGGGTGGACATCACCCCCCCTGGCGGCACAGGCCGCAGCCCCAGCACCGTGCCGCCGCCCGTGCGCATCCCGGCGCCCACACGGCTGGCTTTCGAGGTCAGCGGGCAAGCCAAAAAGTTCGCCTACAGCGCACGGGCCGAACTGCTGTGGCAGCACGATGGCAACCGCTATGAGGCGCGGCAGGAGGTCAGCGCTTTTCTGGTGGGCTCGCGCACGCAGTCCAGCACGGGCCAGATCGCGCCGCAGGGCCTATTGCCCGAGCGGTTTTCCGACCGCGCCCGCAGCGAGCAGGCCGCACACTTCGACTACGCCAAAGGGCGTGTGACCTTCAGCGCCAACACACCCGATGCCCCCATGGGGCCTGGCACACAAGACCGCCTGAGCATCTTCATCCAGCTGGGGGCGATGCTGGCCGCCGACCCGGACCGCTTTGCGCTTGGCACTCAGGTCACCCTGACCACGGTGAGCGCCCGCAGCGCCGACCGCTGGACCTTCACGGTCGAAGGCTCCGAAACGCTGGACCTGCCCGTAGGCCCCACCCCTGCCCTCAAGCTTCAACGTCTGCCCCGCAAGGACTACGACCAGAAGGCCGAACTGTGGGTGGCCCCTGCGCTGGGCTACCTGCCCGTGCGCATCAAGCTCACCCAGGCCAATGGCGACTTTGCCGACTTGCGGCTGCGCAGTAGCAGCGCGCCCTGAGTCCACCCCGTCCTCCGGGGGTGTTGCGCAGGAACGCCAACCGGGCAAAAAAGACCCACGAGGCCGGCGCACTCTGAAATTCGTGAAATACTGCAACGCAGCAGGGGACAAAAGCCCGGGGCAAACCCCCTGCCACTTGAACTCTGCGAACCCGCTGTCATCTGACATCTATATCGACAAGGGGAACACGATGCACATGCTCTACGACTCAGAATCTTTCGTGGTAGTCCACATGCTGCCCGACGCCGTGGAGAAAAAGAGCGCCCAGGTGCTCAACGACACCGCCCCCGCCATTCCCCAGCTCGCACGCCACGGCTTTGAGATCGTGGACAAACGCTCAGGCAAAGAGGTGTACCTCGACGGCTCCTGGGCCGAGATGTTCCAGGAACAGATCCTGGCCTGGCAACGCGATACGCCCACGCAGGAAGAGGTAGAAGACGCTCTGGATCGCTACGCGGGCCTGGCGCAGAACCCCGTCGTTGTGCATTGACCCATCGCGGGGCCATCCGCCTGCGGCGGTGGTTCAGCCTTCGGTGCCCTGCGCTGACCTCGGCGGATAGATCCGCCGGTACAGCGGGTCCACCAGCATCAGCACCGCAATCAGACGGCACACCTGGAACGCGGTGACCACCGGGACCCCCAGTTGCAGGACCTTGGCTGTGATGGCCATTTCGGTAATGCCGCCCGGCGAGGTGCCCAGTAGCAGGGTCACCCAGGGAAGCCCGGTGGCCCAGGCCAGTGCCGCGGCGAACAAGGCGCAGACCCCCATCAGTCCCAGCGTGCCCACGGCCACCGTCGCCAGCCAGCGTGGCGCTGTATGCAAAAACTCTGCGCGAAACCGCACGCCCAGGCTCACCCCAATCACCAGTTGCGCGGCATTGACCATGCCCTGGGGCACGGCGGACAGGCTCAACCCTGCCATGGTGAGCCCCATGGACACCAGCATGGCCCCCATGAACCACGGGTTGGCGCGGCCCAGACGCTCCATGACCAGCGCCCCAGCGCCAGTGAACAATGCCAGCAGTACCAACCCGGGCCAGCTCACCACCCGCAGCATGGGCGGCAGGATGTCCAGGCCATGCAGGCCACTCCACTGCAGCGCAAACGGAATCGTCACGGTGACGATCAGCAGGCGCAGGCTGTGGCTGGCCGCCACCAGGTCTGTGCGGGCGTTCTCGCGCTCGGACAGCAGCGTCATCTCCGACGCCGCGCCAATCGCGCCCGCAAAGTAGCTGGTGGCGCGCAGCATGGGTGCGGGTACGCCATGCATGCGCGGTGCATGCACGCGGTACAGCCAGGCGCCGAACAGCCAGCCCAGAAACAGCGCCCAGACGATGCCCAGCGCAATGGCCCACCACAGGCCGCCAATCAGCGCCACCACCTGCGGCGTGAAATACAGGCCCAGCGCCGCCCCAATGGTCCACTGCCCCGCATTGCGCAACGGGCCCCAGCTTTCCGTGGGCCCGCCAGCCATCGACGCAACAGAGGTGACCAGCAGCGGGCCGATCATCCAGGGCAAGGGAGTGTTCAGGGCTACGCAAACGGCAGCAGCCGCCCACGCCAAAGCCAGCGTGGCGACGGTACGGAGAATGAAGAGGGGGCGCATACAAAACGACCAACGGACAAATCGGGTCGGCCCGCCAAGTATCGCGTGCCCATCGCGTCTTCCTGCGCAACAAGTATTGCCCAGGCGGCATGTCTGACATCGCCAGCGGGCAACATCGGCACGACGTCGCGCACAGCGATGCTGTTCACCCCGGCGATTTAACGCCAAATATGCGTATAGCGCATGCCCTCCATGCGGTAGCAGCTCTTATTTCAATAGCATTCTCAGCCCCCTCGGCGCGCAGCCATCTCCCTGCCCATGGCGGTCAGGGAGTCCGGGGCCAGCAGGGCCGCAGCAGCCGGGTAGGCAGCACCCTCTTCCGCTGCAATGTGGGCGTCGTAACGTGTGGCAAACCGGTCCAGAGCGACCTCGTCCTGGGGCTTGAAGCCCTGGGCGCCAGCGTCCACCAGTGCCAACAGGCCCCCACGGGCCTCAGCCCAGTCGGCCGCCATGGCAACATGGTCGTACTGCAACCGCAACACGAGCGCCTTCACCTCGGGCGTGGCCTGCTCCAGCAGCAGCGGGAACACATGCAGCTCTTCATCCTCGTGGTGCAGCGGCGCCGCCATGTCGAAATAACGCAGCACATCCCGCGCGGCTTGGCGGGCCTCATCGTCCGCGCCCCGCGCCTGCACATGGGCCCGCAACCGGGCCAGCAAACCCAGCGTGCGTTGCACGCGTTCGTGGCAGGCCTCCAGCATGGCAAAAGGCTGCTCAAACCCCACCGCAGGCGCGCTGAAGCCCGGTATGTGCCGGGCCGAGGCGCTGCTGGCAGATGAAGACACAGGAACGGGAACAGGGGACGCAGTCACGACCCCGTCCTCACCCAAACCGCACGGGCTGGCCCTGGCGGTCGAACGGAATGTATGCACCATGGGCGCCCCCCTTGATCGCATCCACCATGCGCTGCAAAGGCGCCTCCGCATCAGCGCTGCTGGGGGCCTTGTTCAACGTGCCCGACAGAGCCGCTGCAAACACCATGGCCCAGTCGTGACCGGGGGCCGTGAACTGGCGCGCCTCTTCCACCAAGGCGGCGAACGACAGCAGTTCTTGCGGCGTCTTGTCCACACACATCAACGGCACCAGGGCTCCGCCCTGCCCGGCCTCAAAGCGCGCGCGCTGCCCAGGGGTAGCGTCATCGGGCAATTCAACGGCGGCAAACACAAACAACAGGCGCTGGGGTTCAGGTTGCATCCGTGCAGCTTGCAGCAGATCGTCGAAACTGGAAATGTCCATGAAAAAATCTCGCAATAAAAAAGGGCTGTTCAGAACCCGGGCACCACGCCCCGGTCCACATCCAGCGTGCTGACATAGGTGTTGGTCAAAGGCCGCGCCCGCACGGCCTTGCGCGACTGTACGGTGCCAATGCTGATGAAACACAGCGCCTGCTCGGATGTCGCCAACTGGAACAACGAGCGCAAGCTGGCGGCCTTGAGCGCCTTGCCGCTGGTCAGCGCCGAACCATACCCCTGCGCCGTGGCCATGAGCAGCATGTTCTGCACAGCGCAACCGGCTGAGACAGTGCGCTCGGCCAGATCAATATCGGGGTCACCCCGCTCTGCATCCACCACCGCCAGCAACAACAGCGGGGAGCGGTACGCCTTTTCGCGCGCCTGTTCGGCCTGCTCGGATGTGGCGGCGGGGTCGCGCTCCAGCAAGGCCTGGGCAAACACGTCCGCCAGTGGGGCGCGCGAAGCCTCTGGCACCAGGACAAAACGCCAGGGCACCAGTTGGCCGTGGTCCGGTGCATGGGCCGCAGCACCGAGAATCTGGGCCAGCTCAGCTGCGTTGGGCCCGGGCGATCCGAGGCGCTTGGGCAATATGGTCTGGCGCGACTGTATCAACGCAGCCGCCATGCCCGCCACATCGTCGACCACCGAAGGGCGGACGGCAGCGGGGAGCGACTTGGACGCGGGATTCAAAGGCCAGGGGATGACTGCCATGACAAACAATCCTTGAAAGGGCTCAGCCCGGCCGACCATCGGCCCGCAGGCAGCCATACCAACGGCCCAGGCGCACACCCCAGGCCCCCATCGTGCCAGCCCAAAGCACTGCAGCCAACGGCAAAAGCCAGAGCGACACAAAACCGGGAACACCGGGTGCCGCTGCAGCAATGCGCAGCACCGTGGCTGCCTGCAGCAGCCAAAACAACGACCAGGCCAGACGGTCGGCCACCAGTGCACGCCCGCTGTGCCCACAAGACACCCGCGTGACCATGGCCAACATCAACGACGCCAGGCACCCCATGGTGAGCGCATGCAGCGCACCCAGGCCCAGGCCACCAACACCCAGCCCCCATGCCAGCCACTGCGATACGCCACCCAGCAAGAAGGCCACGCCCAGCCACAAAAACCCGATGTGCAGCATGGCCAGCAACTTGTTCTTGAGGCTCTGCACCAACCCCCACACGCAAGCCAGCCAGACCAGAATGCCCCCCACGACCAACTGCAGCATGCCATGCAACAGCCCCCAGGCGGGGCCAGCTGTACTTGCGGATACCCCGGCCCATTCGAGCCACACGGCCAGCACCTGCAGCAGCGCTGCCGCCAGCATGAGCCACAGTACCCAGAAAGGCCGCCAAGCCTGCACCATGGGCATGGCGCTGGAAGTAAAAAATGGAATCATGCGGTGTGCCACCGTGACGTACACCACGACCACAAACCCCCACAGGCCCGTGAACACCCAGGCCCTTGCCGCGGCAGGGGCGCCCAGCACCAGGCCAAGCCACAGCCCCGCCACGCTGATGCTGCCGAGCAGGCAGGCGCCCGCAATCACGCGCGCATGAAGTTGATCTTGCGCCTGGCTCAGCCAAACACGGCCCCAAAACTGAACCGTCATCCACACCAGCCCGCCACAGGCCAACGCAAGCCCGGCCAACGCAAGGTAGACATGCCAATATGCGCCCGCCAACCATAGCAACCATCCCGCCGCCTGGGCGAGCAAGGGAAAACGCAGGGCATTGACGGGCAGAGGCTCCACGCCCAGCCACTTGGGGCCCGCAGTGAAGAGAAAGCCCGAAAAGAACAGCGGGATAAAACCGAACGCCATCACCGCCGAGTGCACCAGCGTCGGAGGCAGCGCTGAGGGCAACCCCCACCACTGGGTGGACCGATCCACCTGCACCAACGCCCACCACATCCCCGAGGCCACCAACACCACCATCGCCAGCAAAAACCCCAGACGGTGGGGCGCCAGCATCACATAGCGCCAGCGCCAGTGTTTATCCATCTGTGCAAGCACCTCGGCAGAGGGCTTGCCAGATGCCACGCGCAACGGAATGCTGGGGCGCGAGGTGGTCACCCACAGCTTCCCAGATGCCCGCACTGCGTGCAGTAGTCGCAGCCATCCTTGCGGATCACGGCGTGGGCGCCACATTCGCTGCACTTCTTGCCCGCCATGGCCTGCGGCACTGCCAAGGGGAGTGGCACGGGCTCATCGAGTGGCAATTGCTGCTGCACCGGGTCGGCCACGCGACGGGCCAGGATGTTCTGGATGGCATAGGCCATGGCGGCCACTTCGGAGTCGTGCCACATGGGCACCAGCGTGCCATCGTCCTTGCGGTGCGTGCCCAGGCGCACGGGGCCCCGGTCCCAGGCCACCTTGCGCATGTCGCTGAGCGCACGCTCCAGGAAGCCGCCGCGTGCCGCCAGGGACAGCATGCGCATGCTGGACGTGATCCACTGTTGCGACTCACCACTCTGGCCCACGGGCATGAAGAACTCGATGGCCCGGTCCACCGTACCGTTGCCCACCCCGGTTGGCACAGGCAGGAAGGAAACGATCAGGTACAGCGTCTTGTGGCCTTCCTGCGTCCAGTATTCGAGCTTTTCGGCCACCGCCGAGAGACCACCTTGCGGGCGGCTTTCGATCACGGTGCGCATGGGGTCCACTGGCGGCACGGGTGGCACTGGCGTCGGCAACGGTGCGACAACGGGCGCGGGTGCTGCATGGGTCTCCAACACGGACCCCAGGATGGCATTGGGCCGGTAGGTCGCCAGGCCCTTGAGCTTGGCACGCCAGGCCTGCAGATACAGGTCCTTGAAGCCCTCGTAAGGGTAGTCGGCGGGGATGTTCACCGTCTTGGAAATGGCGGTGTCCACAAAGGGCTGCACGGCCTCCATCATGGCGATATGGCCTTCAGCGGGCATGGCCAGGGCAGAGACAAAATACTCTGGCAGAGCATTCACATCGCCACCCAGATCCCGGTAAAGACGCCAGGCATGGTCTTCGACCGCGTACTCTGAGGTGCTGCCATCGGATTCGCGCTTCTTGCGCTTGTACATCCAGGAGAACGGTGGCTCGATGCCGTTGGAGGCATTGTCTGCAAACGCCAGGCTCACGGTGCCGGTCGGTGCAATGGAAAGCAAATGGCTGTTGCGAATGCCATGCTGGCGGATCGCAGCCTGGAGCGAGTCGGACAAGCGGCTGGCAAAGGTGCCCTCCGACAGATACGGCTCCGCCTGGAATTTGGGGAACACCCCTTTCTCGCGCGCCAGATCCACCGACGCGGCGTAGGCCGCATCGCGCATGCACTCGGCAATGCGTGCGGCCATGTTGCGGCCCTCGGGCAGGTCGTAGCGCACGCACAGCATGGCCAACGTATTGCCCATGCCGGTAAAGCCCACACCAATGCGCCGCTTGGCCATGGCCTCGTCGCGCTGCTGCGGCAGTGGCCAGTAGGTGACGTCCAGCACGTTGTCGAGTGCACGCACCTGCAGCGCCACCGCCTTCGTGAAGGCGTCAAAATCAAACGCAGCCACGCCGTCAAAACCGAAGGGGTGACGAACAAAGCGGGTCAGGATGATGGGGCCGAGGTCGCAACACCCATAGGATGGCAGCGGCTGTTCACCGCAGGGGTTGGTGGCCGCGATGTCTTCGCAGTAGTGCAGGTTGTTGTCTTCGTTGATGCGCCCCAGAAACAGGATGCCGGGCTCAGCGAAATCGTAGGCTGACTTCATGATCGTGTCCCACAGCTCCCTCGCTGGAACGGTGGCGTACACCCACAGACCGTCGGCACGCTGGCGAGCGCCCTGGGCCAGCAACGCAGCGCCTGGTTTGGCCTTGTGCACCAGCTCCCATTGCGCGTTGTTCTGCACGGCATGGATGAACTCGTCCGATACGCCCACCGACACATTGAAGTTGTTCCAGCGGCCCGGCGTGCGCTTGGCCGTGATGAACTCATGCACATCGGGATGATCAATGCGCAGCACGCCCATCTGCGCGCCCCGACGCGCTCCCGCGCTCTCCACGGTGGAGCACGACTGATCGAACACATTCATGTAACTGCAAGGCCCCGACGCCATAGAGGCTGTGGCCTTGACCTGCGCACCCTTGGGCCGGATGCGGGAAAAGTCATAGCCCACGCCGCCGCCGCGCCGCATGGTCTCTGCGGCCTCGCGCAGCGCCTCGTAGATGCCCGGAAAGCCCTCGTCGTCCACCCCTTGGATGCAATCGCCCACAGGCTGTACGAAACAGTTGATGAGCGTCGCCTGGATGTCGGTGCCTGCAGCACTCATGATGCGGCCCGCGCCAATGGCACCCGCTTTCAGGTTGGCCAGGAACAGGGATTCGTACTTGTCGCGCAACTCCGGCAACTCGACCGAGGCAAGGGCTCGCGCAACGCGCTGGTACAGCTCGTCGGCCGTGGTTTCGCCCGGTTTGAGGTACTTCTCGCGCAGCACATCCAGGCTGATGGGCTGCAATGGCGAAGTGGAAATGAGGGGGGGCTGGGGTTCGCGTTTCATGGGGGCCGATGATTTGGTTTTCACGCCAGAGCGGTCTTGCGTTCCATCAAGAAGAACGCATTCCAACCACAGAGGCCGCCAGAATGCAGGACAAGGTCAAAGTTCGTCCAGAAGAACCTGACCATCATGCTCCACGTAGGGGTGGTAAGGGCCGGTTCCGCTGTTGTCTGCGCGCGAGGCCGGTACAAAACCACCGGTCTTGACATCAAACACATGGACTTCTCCTTCCTCGATCACATAGTGCCAGCCGTGCAGGCTGATCTGGCCTGACTGCACGCGGCTGCGCACCATGGGGTATTCCATGAGGCGTTCGAGCTGCAGCACCACTGCGCGCTGCTCGGTGCGGCGCAGCACTTCTGGACCAGGCTGCATGGGCAGCAGGGCCTCACGCCCCAGGTCCAGCCAGCGATTCAGGTTGGGGGCCTCGGGCGACACGTCACCATACATCGCCTTGATAGCCCCACAGTGACTGTGGCCGCACACCACGATGCGGCGCACCTGCAGGTTGAGCACCGCAAATTCGATGGCTGCCGTGGTGCCGTGATGGCCGTGTGATCCGTCGTAGGGCGGGATGAACGCACCGACATTGCGCACCAGAAACAGCTCACCCGGGCCCGCCCCCGTCAGCAGGTAAGGCACCAAGCGCGAGTCAGAGCAGCCAATGAACAGGGTTGTGGGGTGCTGCCCCTCGTCCACCAACGATTGAAACTGTTCGCGGTATTGAGGAAATGCATCGTTGTGAAAACGGCGCAGGCGATCCAGCAGTTCGTCGGGCATGGGGCGGGGCGGCAATGCGTGGGTGCGCTTGTCAGATCACTGAACCAGGGGGGATTCTGCGGCGTCCAGGTCCACCCCCTCCACCACGGCCGCGCCTGCCAGCAGCTGCAGGTATTGGCGCAGTGCATTCACCCAGGCCTGCTGGCGCAGAGTGAGCGCAATGGCCTGGCGCACTTCTTCGAAGGCGGGCTGTTGCCCTGGGTCGCGGGCCACCACCTCCACCACATGCAGGCCAAAGCGGCTGTGCACCAGGCGGGCCAGCACCCCGATCTCGGCGCCGCCAAACACCTCGCGAGCGAACTCGGGGGCGCAATCAGCGCGGGTCAGCCAGCCCAGGTCACCGCCCTGCTGGCCGCTCGGGCAGTTAGACCACTGGGCGGCCGCCTTGGCAAATTGCGCGCCGCCATCGTCGGCGCAGCGCAGCTCAATCAGCAGGGCCTCGGCACGCAGTCGCAGCTGCTTCACATCCACGCCCGGCGTCACAGCAAACAGCACATGGCGCAGTTGCGCCCGCTCGCCCTGCGCGTGTGCCGCAGGGTGAGCGTCGTGGTAGCGGCGGCAGGCCTCTTCCGACGGATCGGGGATGGGCAACTCACGCTCCAGAAGCTGCTCGATGGCGTTCGAGGCGGCGGCACTGATCGCGCCCTCGACCCCCGGCACATCGTCCTGAGACAACAGGCCACCCTGCTGGGCCGCCTGGCGCAGCAGCTCAGTGCAGGCGCGCTGACGCAGGGCTTCGTCGTCCAGCCGCTCATGGGATCCGTTCAGGGCCACGCCGTTGATACAGGCCAGCACGGCCTGCGCGCTGTCCGTTTCAGTCGGCAACGCCACCACCAGCGCCGGAGCCTCGGTCATCGTTGCTGACAGGGCTTCGTAGGCTGCTGTCTGCGCTGGAGTCAGCGTGCTGGCAGGTGCGCTCGCAGCGCTTTTTTCTGTGGAGCTGCAACCGCAACTCCCGGTTCCACATCCGCTCATGGTGTGCTCCTTGGGTCTGGTGATTTCAGGCGCGGCGGTCTTGCGACTGCATGTGGCCGGGTGGCAGGTTCAAGCGGCGCGCACGCACCACCTGGTAAGGGCGCAGCACATAAGCCAGCGTGCCAAAGCCGCTCCACACATGCACCAGGCGGGTGAACGGGAAGATCAGGAAGATGCTCATGCCCAAAAACATATGGGCCTTGAAGATCCAGCCCGCTTCGGCCAGCAGCTCCACCCCCCCGCTGCGGAAGGTCACCACGCGTTGGCCCCACTCGGCCAGCTTCATCATCATGGAGCCGTCCAGATGCTGTGCCGACAGCGGAATGGTGGCCAGGCCCAGTGCCAGTTGCAGCCACAGCAGCACCAGGATCAGGATGTCGCTGGTCTTGGAGGTGGCGCGGATGCGCTCATCCGACAGGCGGCGGTGCAGCAGGATGGACAGGCCGATGAAGCCCAGCGTACCCGCTATGCCACCCGACACCATGGCCATGAGCTGCTTCGCACCTGCACTCATGAAATGCTCATACAGAAAGTGCGGTGTGAGCATGCCCACGGTGTGGCCAAAGAACAGGAACAGCACGCCGATGTGGAACAGGTTGCTGCCCCAGCGCAGGCTGCCGGTGCGCAGCAGTTGGGATGAGTCGCTCTTCCAGGTGTACTGGTCGCGGTCAAACCGCACCCAGCTGCCAACGAAGAAAACGGTCAGGCAAATATAGGGATAGATGCCAAACAACAGGGTGTCAAGCCAGGTGGTCATACTGAGACTCCTTCTGGTGCCCGCTCGGCGCGGGGGGTACGAACAAAATGCAGAGGCTGCGGCTGGTCAGGCTTGGACTGACCCTGGGTACTGCAGCCACCAAACGCTTCGGGCTCAGCCCAGACCTCGTCCATGGGCGGCTCGGGCGTCAGCGCCACCGACTGCACGCGCTGGCCCGACACTTCAAGCACCGCAGCGATCACGCTGGCGTAAGGGCTGCTTCGCGCCACCAGTGCGCTGAACAGCGCGTTCAGGATGTGGGCCATCTCGCCCAGGAACTCCTTGGCCACTTCGGGGGGCTGGGTGGAGGCAAACTCCAGCACCACCGGCAGGTGGTCGGGCAGCTCGTCGGCCTGGAACTGCAGGCCGGCCTTTTCGTAGGTCTGCAGCAGGTCGATGAGCGCCGGCCCCCGGTCGCGCGAGTCGCCGTGCACATGCTCGAACAGGTGCAGCGAGGTCTGGCGGCCCCGGTCAAAGTTGTCCACGTAGCGGGCTTCGGCTTCCAGCGGGTCGAGTGCAGCCAGGTGCTCGCACACAGCCTTCAGCTCATCCATGCGATCGGCCGTCAGGGCCTGCTCGGCCTGCAGCGCATCGATGAGCTGTGGCATCACGCTGCGCAGCTGCGCATCGGGGTAGCTCAGCAGGTAGCCCAGGGCGCGCAGGGTCAGGCGCACGGAGGTCGGGTTCTTCTTGAACATGGTGATTCCTTCCGTTGCACTCAGACAGTGGCTTTGATGGGAATGGTGCGGGGCTTTTTGCCACCGAACATGCTGGTCTCGGTGGCGCCGTCGGAGCACCCGTTGCCAAACGAGAAGCCACAGCCGCCCCGGATGTCAAACGCGTTCTCGGCATACTCGCGATGGGCCGACGGAATCACGAAGCGGTCCTCGTAGTTGGCAATGGCCATCACGTGGTACATCTCCTCGACCTCGGCCATCGACAGGCCGGCCTGCTTGAGCACAGCCAGGTTCTGGCGCTGCTCCACATGCTTGTCGCGCTGGTAGGTGCGCATGGCGAGCATGCGCTCCAGCGCCCGCACCACGGGGCCGGTGTCGCCAGCGGTGAGCAGGTTCGCCAAATACTGCACGGGGATGCGCAGCTGCGACACGTCGGGGATGTCACCATTCACACCCACATGGCCTGCGTTGGCGGCGGCGGTGATGGGCGAGAGCGGCGGCACATACCAGACCATGGGCAGCGTGCGGTACTCGGGGTGCAGCGGCAAGGCCACCTTCCATTGCACAGCCATCTTGTAGACCGGGCTATTGCGGGCAGCCTCCATCCAGCTGTCTGAAATACCGTCGATGCGCGCCTGCTTGATGACATCAGGGTCGTTCGGGTCCAGGAAAATGTCGAGCTGCGCCTGGTACAGGTCGCGGTCGCGCTCCACGCTGGCGGCTTCCTGGATGCGGTCCGCGTCATACAGCAGCACACCGAGATAGCGGATGCGGCCCACGCAGGTTTCAGAGCACACCGTGGGCTGGCCCGCCTCAATGCGCGGATAGCAGAAGATGCACTTTTCAGCCTTGCCCGACTGCCAGTTGTAGTAAATCTTCTTGTAGGGGCAGCCCGAGACGCACATGCGCCAGCCACGGCACTTGTCCTGGTCGATCAGCACGATGCCGTCTTCCTCGCGCTTGTAGATCGAGCCACTGGGGCACGATGCCACGCACGCCGGGTTCAGGCAGTGCTCACACAGGCGCGGCAGGTACATCATGAAGGTGTTCTCGAACTGGCCGTAGATGTCTTTTTGCACCTCGTCGAAGTTCTTGTCCTTGCTGCGCTTGCTGAACTCGCCGCCCAGGATTTCTTCCCAGTTCGGGCCCCACTCGATTTTTTCCATGCGCTTGCCGGTGATCAGACTGCGCGGGCGCGCCGTGGGCGCGGCCTTGCTTTCAGGTGCCGACTGCAGGTGGTCGTAGTCGAAGGTGAAGGGCTCGTAGTAATCGTCGATTTGCGGCAGGTTGGGGTTGGCGAAGATGCGCATGAGCAGCTTCCATTTGCCGCCCTGGCGCGGGGCAATCGAGCCGTCCGGGTTGCGTACCCAGCCGCCGTTCCATTTGTCCTGGTTTTCCCATTCCTTGGGGTAGCCAATGCCGGGCTTGGTTTCGACGTTGTTGAACCAGGCGTATTCCACCCCGGGGCGGCTGGTCCAGACGTTCTTGCAGGTGACGGAACAGGTATGGCAACCAATGCACTTGTCCAGGTTCAGCACCATGCCGATTTGTGCGCGAATTTTCATCGTGTTTCTCCTTGTCTTCGGCTTCAGGCGTGGGCTGCCGTGCTGGACACGGGCTCATCGTCGAGCCAGTCCACGCGGTCCATCTTGCGCACCAGCACAAACTCGTCGCGGTTGGTGCCAATCGTTCCGTAGTAGTTGAAGCCGTAGCTCAGCTGCGCGTAGCCGCCGATCATGTGCGTGGGCTTGAGCACGATGCGGGTGACCGAGTTGTGGATGCCGCCGCGCGTTCCGGTGATCTCGGAGCCGGGCGTGTTGATGATCTTCTCTTGCGAGTGGTACATCATCACCATGCCGGGGTTCACACGCTGGCTCACCACCGCGCGGGCCGCAATGGCGCCATTGGCGTTGAACAGCTCGACCCAATCGTTGTCCACAATGCCGGCGACCTTGGCGTCGTCTTCGCTCAGCCACACCACCGAGCCACCCCGGTTCAGCGTCAGCATCATCAGGTTGTCGCTGTACGTACTGTGGATGCCCCACTTCTGGTGCGGCGTGATGAAGTTCAGCTGGATCTCCTTGTTGCCGTTGGGCTTCTTGCCCTCGACTTCATGCAGCGTCTTCAGGTGCACGGGTGGGCGGTAGCTCACAAAGCCTTCGCCAAAGTCACGCATCCACGGATGGTCCTGGTAGAACTGCTGGCGACCGGTGAGGGTGCGCCATGGGATGTACTCGTGCACGTTGGTGTAGCCGGCGTTGTAGCTGACCTTTTCGCTTTCCAGACCCGACCAGGTGGGCGAGCTGATGATCTTGCGCGGCTGCGCCTGGATGTCGCGGAAACGGATTTTTTCGTCTTCGCGGTGCAGTGCCAGATGCACGTGATCGCGCCCAGTCTGCTTGCCCAGGGCCTCCCAGGCCTTGCAGGCCACATGGCCGTTGGTCTCAGGCGCCAGCATCATCACCACTTCAGTGGCGTCGATGTCGGTCACGATGCGGGGCATGCCCTGCGTCACGCCCTCTTCTTTGACGCGGCCGTTCAGGTCGCCCAGCTGGCCCACTTCGGTCTGCGTGTTCCAGCCGATGCCCTTGCCGCCGTTGCCGGCCTTGTCCATCAGCGGGCCCAGGGCGGTGAAGCGCTTGTACAGGTTGGGGTAGTCGCGCTCGACCACCGTGACCTGCGGCGCAGTCTTGCCGGGGATGAGTTCGCACTCGCCCTTCTTCCAGTCGCGCACGCCATAGGGCTGGGCCATTTCACCGGGGGTGTCGTGCATGATGGGCGTGAGCACCACGTCTTTTTCGACGCCCAGGTGGCCCACGCTGACCTCGCTCACGGCCTTGGCAAAGCCCTTGTAGATCTCCCAGTCGCTCTTGGCCTGCCAGGCAGGGTCCACCGCAGTGGACAGCGGGTGGATGAAGGGGTGCATGTCGCTGGTGTTGAGGTCGTTCTTCTCATACCAGGTGGCCGTGGGCAGCACGATGTCGGAGTACAGGCAGGTGGTGCTCATGCGGAAGTCGAGCGTGACCAGCAGGTCGAGCTTGCCTTCGGGCGCATTGGTGTGCCACTGCACTTCCTCGGGCTTGGCTTCGTCCTTGCCCAAATCTTTGCCCTGCACGCCGTGGGTGGTGCCCAGCAGGTGCTTGAGGAAGTACTCATGCCCCTTGCCCGACGAGCCCAGGATGTTGGAGCGCCACACGAACATGTTGCGCGGCCAGTTGGCGGGATGGTCCGGGTCCTCGCAACTCATCTCCAGCTCGCCATTCTTGAGCGACTGCACCACGTAGTCCTTGGCGTCCATGCCCTTGGCGGCGGCGTCCTTGGCCACCTGCATCGGGTTGGTCTTGAGCTGGGGCGCCGATGGCAGCCAGCCCATGCGCTCGGCGCGCACGTTGTAGTCGATCTGCGCGCCGTGGTAGGCCTTCTTGTCGGCCAGCGGCGAGAGGACCTCTTCCATGCCCAGCTTCTCGTAGCGCCACTGGTCGGTGTGGGCGTAGAAGAAGCTCGTGCTGTTCATCTGGCGCGGTGGGCGGATCCAGTCGAGTGCAAAGGCCAGCGCCGTCCAGCCGGTCTGGGGCCGCAGTTTTTCCTGGCCCACGTAATGCGCCCAGCCGCCGCCGCTCTGGCCGATGCAGCCGCACAGCATCAGCATGTTGATGATGCCGCGGTAGTTCATATCGCAGTGGTACCAGTGGTTCATCGCCGCGCCGATGATGACCATGGATTTGCCATGCGTCTTGTCGGCGTTGTCGGCAAACTGGCGGGCCACCGCAATGATCTGCTCGCGGGGTACGCCCGTGATGGCTTCTTGCCATGCAGGGGTGTAGGGGCGGTCAGCGTCGTAGCTGCCACCGGGCTCTTCACCGGGCAGACCCCGGTCAATGCCGTAGTTGCCGGCCAGCAGGTCGAACACCGTGGCCACCATCACGCGGCCCTGGGCTTCGTGCCCGGCCAGCTCCAGGTGGCTCACCGGCACGCGGCGCACCATCACGTCGCTGCCCTGTTCGTTGGCGGTGAAGTTGGGCGTTGCCACGCCGCCAAAATACGGGAAGGCCACGTCGGCCACATCATGGGTCTGCGCGCCGTCTTCAATCACCGACAGCTTGAGGCGGACGGTATTGGCCGTGCGGGCGTCTTTGTTCTCCAAGTTCCACAGGCCCTGGTCAGGGCGGCCATCGGTACCCCAGCGGAAGCCGATGGAACCATTGGGCAGCGTGACCTGGCCGAGTTCGTCGTAGCCCACCGTCTTCCAGTCGGGATTGTTCGACTGGTCGAGCTGGCCGGGGAAATCGCTGGCGCGCACATAGCGGTCGGGCACCATCACCGTGCGGCCATCGGGAAGGGCTTTTTCCTTCAACACCACCAAGAGCGGCAGGTCGGTGTAGCGGCGCGCGTAGTCGTCAAAGTACGCGCTACGGCCTTTGCCACCGTCCTTGAAGTAGAACTCCTTCAAGATGACGTGACCCATGGCCATGGCCACGGCAGCGTCGGTGCCCTGCTTGGGGTGCATCCACAAATCGCCCAGCTTGGCCACTTCGGAATAGTCGGGCGTGATGGACACGACCTTCGTGCCCTTGTAGCGGACCTCAGTCAAGAAGTGCGCATCGGGCGTGCGTGTCTGGGGCACGTTGGAGCCCCAGGCGATGATGAAGCTGCTGTTGTACCAGTCGGCCGATTCAGGCACGTCGGTTTGCTCGCCCCACACCTGCGGACTGGAGGGAGGTAGGTCGCAGTACCAGTCGTAGAAGCTCATGCACACGCCGCCGATGAGGCTGAGGTAGCGCGAGCCAGCGGCGTACGAAATCATCGACATCGCCGGGATGGGCGAGAAGCCGATGATGCGGTCAGGGCCGTGCTTCTTGATGGTGTACACGTTGGCCGCAGCGATCATCTGGTTCACTTCGTCCCAGGTGCTGCGCACAAAGCCGCCCAGCCCGCGCTGCTTTTGCCATTCGCTCTTGGCAGCGTTGTTTTCGACAATGCTGGCCCAGGCGTCCACCGGGCTCTTGGCCAAGGCGATGGCGGCGCGCCAGTGCTTGAGCAGGCGGCCGCGCACCATGGGGTACTTCACGCGGTTGGCGCTGTACAGGTACCAGCTGTAGCTGGCGCCGCGTGCGCAGCCACGGGGCTCGTGGTTGGGCAGATCGGGGCGGGTGCGGGGGTAGTCAGTCTGCTGGGTTTCCCAGGTGACGATGCCGCCCTTGACATAGATCTTCCACGAGCAGGAGCCCGTGCAGTTCACGCCGTGCGTGCTGCGCACGATCTTGTCGTGTGCCCAGCGGTCACGGTAGGCGTCTTCCCAGGTGCGGTCTTCACCATTGGTTTCGCCATGGCCCTGGGCAAAGGTCTCGCGGGGCTGCGAGAAGTACGAAAGGCGGTCAAGGAAATGGCTCATCGGGGGCTCCTTTTTCTATTCAGGGGTGATCAGCAAGGCATCTCTGCGTGCTTGCGTGCGTAGTACCACCAGGTGATCACGATGCATACGAGGTAGAAGGCAAAGAACGTCCACAGCGCAGCGTGGGGGCTGCCGGTGAGGGCGATGGAGCTGCCATAGCTCTTGGGGATGAAGAACCCGCCGTAGGCAGCCATGGCGGCGGTGAAGCCCAAGGTGGCGGCGCCCAGCGTATTGCCTTCCTTGTTGGCCAGGGCCACGGCAGCAGTGTTGCGAGGGTCCACACCGCGCATGGCTTCGGTCAGGAAAATCACGGGGATCATGCGGAAGGTGGAGCCGTTACCGATGCCGGTGGTGAGGAACAGCACGAGGAAACACACGAAGAAACCTGCAAACTGCCCTTTGTCCCCGCCCGAAGGCAGGAACACCGTGACACCCACCACAGCGATGGCCATGACGATGAAGTTCCACAGCGTGACACGCGCACCGCCGAGCTTGTCAGCCAGCCAGCCGCCAAAGGGGCGGATCACAGCCCCCACCAGTGGGCCGAGCCAGGCGTAAGCCAATGGGTTGATGTCGGGGAACTGGCTCTTGATGAGCAACGGGAAACCTGCGGCATAGCCAATGAACGAGCCGAAGGTGCCGAGGTACAGCACGCACATCAGCCAGTTGTGCTTGCGCTTGAAGATGGCGGCTTGCGCAGCGAACGAGGCGCGGGCGTCGGCGATGTCATTCATGCCGAACCAGGCCGCCAGCGCCGTCAGGGCGATCCATGGCACCCAGATGAAGGCAGCGTTCTGTGTCCACACCTGCAGGGTCTGGCCGTTCTTCACGATGGTCTGGCCTTCGCCGCCAAAGATGCCGAAGATGCCGGCCGTGACAACCAACGGACTGAGGAACTGAACCACCGACACACCCAGGTTGCCCAGGCCCGCATTCACGCCCAGCGCCGAGCCCTTGCGCTCCTTCGGAAAGAAGAAGCTGATGTTGGACATGCTGGAGCTGAAGTTGCCGCCGCCCAGACCACACAACAGCGCCAGGATGAGCATCGTGGGGTAAGCGGTGGTGTTGTCCTGCACCGCAAAGCCGATGCCAATCGCTGGGATCAGCAACGATGCGGTGGAGATCGCTGTCCAGCGGCGTCCACCGACCAGCGGCACCATGAACGAGTAGAAGATGCGCAGCGTGGCACCCGACAGCGCGGGCGCTGCGGCCAGCCAGAACAGCTGGTTGGTCGAATACTTGAAGCCCAGGCCCGGCAGGCTCACGGCGACCACACTCCAGACCTGCCAGATGGCAAAGGCCAGGAACAGTGCAGGCACCGAGATCCACAAGTTGAGCTTGGCAACGGCTTCGCCCTCGCGCTCCCAAAAGGACTTGTCCTCGGGCGCCCAGAGGGTTAGCAGG
The DNA here is from genome assembly GCF_002797445.1 of Acidovorax sp. 69. Classification (NCBI taxonomy): domain Bacteria; kingdom Pseudomonadati; phylum Pseudomonadota; class Betaproteobacteria; order Burkholderiales; family Comamonadaceae; genus Acidovorax; species Acidovorax sp. 69. The sequence continues at coordinate 4,615,043 of NZ_PGEP01000001.1, forward strand.
CGCCCCTGGCGCCCGCTGGTTTTGGTGGCAGACATGGTGAGGTTTCCTTGAAAAAATCAGCGGGCGTCGGGCTGCGCAGCAGCGTCCGGCGAGCCCATGAGACGGGTGCGGCGCACTTCGGTGAAGTACATCCAGATGAGCGAGACCCAGACCACGCCGTACATCAGCATGAAAGCGCTGGAGCGAACACCGGTGAGGTCCATCAGCGCACCGAACAGGATGGGCAGGATGAAGCCGCCCATGCCACCGGCCAAGCCCACGATGCCGCTGATGGCGCCAATGTTCTGTGGGTAGTCGTCACTGATGTACTTGAAGACACTGGCTTTGCCAAAGGCCCACGAAATGCCCAGCAGGAACATCAGGCCAGTGAACGCATAGACATTGAGACCCAGGTGAAAGGTCTTGGGGCCGTTGACGGTAAGGACGGTGAAATCGGTCTGTGGGTAGGAGAGCAGGAACAGGCAGATCCAGCTCACCCACATCACCCACCAGGTCACGCTGTGGGCACCATATTTGTCGCTCAACATACCGCCAATGGCGCGCAGCACACCGCCGGGCAGCGAGAAGCAGGCCGCCAGCAACGCTGCTACGCGGATATCGAGGCCAAACTCGCCCACGTAGTACTGCACCATCCACAGCGACAGCGCCACATAGCCGCCAAACACGATGCTGTAGTACTGGCAATACTTGAGCACCTTGGGGTCCTTCAGCGCCTTGAGCTGGTCGGTGAACTTGACGTTGCTAGACACCAGGTGGGCAGGGTCGCTGTAGCTGAACAACCAGAACAGCACCACGGTGCCCAGCATGATGGCCGCATACACCTGCGGCACCATGGTCCAGCCAAAGGCCACCAGCAGCACCGGCGCCACAAACTTGTTCACGGCTGCACCCGAATTGCCGGCGCCATAGACCCCCATGGCCGTGCCCTGGCGGTGCTTGGGGAACCAGCGGGCGACGTAGGGCGTGCCCACCGAGAACGAGCCCCCCGCCAGGCCCACAAACAGGCCGATTGTGAGGAAATGCCAGTATTCCGTGGCGTAGCCCATGAGCCAGATCGCGGGCACGGTGGAGGCCATCACGGCGGTCATCACGATGCGGCCGCCAAAGCGGTCGGTCCAGATACCGAGCGGCACCCGCACCAGCGAGCCCGTGAGCACGGGCATGGACATGAGCAACCCGAACTGCGTGGAGTTCAGGTTGAGCATTTTCTTGATGGGAATGCCGATGACGCCGAACATCATCCAGACCATGAAGCAGACCGTGAAGGCGAAGGTGCTGACGATCAGCACCGACCAGGCATGACGCGTGCGCTGTGGGCTGTCGCCCGGGGGCAAGGTGGTGTGAGCCATTGCGCTAGTCCTCTCTTTTTGCATGAGGGGAATGGTCGCGCGGATGGCTCAGTCTGCACATCCTTCGCTAGACCAGCCAGGGCACGTCGGAAGAACTAGTACCCGCGACAATAGTCGTCCGAAAGAACTATGCGCGACCGCACGTCAACTGCTCAGTGCCTGGCTTGCAACATGGCACGTGTGCAACACGTTCGAAAAAATGGCGCCCCTATCTGCAACCATCTACCGAGTCTGCGTGGATGCCGCTGCAATGCCGTCGGCGCGAGCATTTGCTGCGCGGCTCCTCAACCACCCCGGTACTCAGCCGCGGCGACGGCCAGCCATGCCCCAGCCCGCAGTCACCATCAACAGCGACAGGATCAGCGAGCCCCATTCGCCGAAGGTCGGCACCGACGTAACGGCACCGCCGAGAATGACAGGCGCAAGGTTGGTGGTCCATGCGTTGTTGCTGTGCGCAAAGGCAAAACTGGATGACGCGTCGTTGTTGGCAAGCACGCAATTATCTGGTGCACCGATGTTTTGACAATACATATTGTGAAAACTGCCCAGATTTATCGATAGCGTATCCAATCGATCGTTAACGCTGTGGTTAGCAGTTTGCCACCGCTGGATATCGATATTCTCACTAATGATATTTCCTGCCGCATCGGTGCTAACTTGAGCAAACAGTACTTTACTCTGTGCATCTGCACTACTATATTGGATTATTCCATCGTTGAATGAATATGTCTGAATCAAACCCTCAATAAACGCCAGATTCAAGTTTGGCGGCAGAGGCAGGGCGGTGGTGAAGCTTCCCGTTTGCTGCATTGCCATGGTGAAATTCGCGCAGCCAGGAATGGCACAGGGGGCCGTATAGGGCATGGGGTTCGGATAGGTGGGTCCCACAAAAGTGTAGGTGGCTGCCACAGCGTTTGTTTGAAGCAGGACGGCAAGTAAGCACGCCATAAGCAAATGGATGATTTTCATTTCGGGTTCATATCTCAAATGGGTTTTGCGTGAGGTACCAAGGTACCGCGCCAAAGAACTATTCAAAGGCGGCCGAAATGAGTCTAGAAAATTGAAGTCGTCAATACCCCACCCCAAGGGGTAGGGTTTGATGCCGGAACAACGGATGAAAAATCAACATTGATGTCCGCCATGAGTTCACCAAAATTTCCACCACGGGAGCATTGGCGCGCCTGGGGGATTACCGACATCAATCGTGTGCTCCAGGTCCTGCGCAGGATGCCAGCCGCTGTCCAGCAGCGTCGACAGGTATTGCAACGTTGCATTCGCTTGGTAACTCTCATCGCGACGGGTGGCGCGGCTTGCGTCATTCGCCATCAGCGCCTTCACCCGTGCGTGGTATGTGTGCCCACCATGCTCGATGCGAACAAGCCACGAGACACCGGGCCGGCTGCAGCCGTCAGGCGTCTTGAAATGAGCGGCAAGCCCGCTCTCAATCGACATACGGGTTTTCACTTCAGGCGCCTCAAGGCGCCGCGATGGCGTCGATCCGATCCAGGCGCACGATGATCTTGCCGACGGCCTGGTTCTTGAGCTCAACCCATTGGTCGGGCTCGATCCGGATCACCGCGCCAGCAATAGACTGGCCGACGACATACAGCGTGATGCCACGTTTGTCCTGTAGCGCTGTGGCTAGCGCCTGTTCGATGCCTCTGGTGGCATCTGCCGCGCTCGAGGCCCCAATACTGGCAAGCATCAGCGCGACAGCGGCGGCTAAGCGGCCTGCGGCGCGCTTGCGGGGAGATGTGATTTGCATGAAGATCGTCTTGAGTGGAGTGGGAATATCGACGGCGTCGCAGCGAGCGCGGAAGTCTTCGGCCGAGCCACGCAAAGCGATGCGCGGTTCAGTCTTTGTTGAGTGGCTCCGCGGAAACAATCGGTGCGCCGAGAACGGGGTGGGTAGCATCGCCTTGGCCTGCGGCGCGACGGTCGACAAGCCATCCATCAGCGCCTGCGCTAACCAGACGGCAGGCGCGATGAGCGCTGCAACGAGCCGGTGAGGCCGCGACGCAGTGAAATGAAACAGCAGCATTGCGCCTCCAAGCAGCAAAGCTGGCGCAAGGACAAAGAAGAGCAGACCAATCTCCCGCCCGCCGTCGCGCAGGCCGCTTTGATCTTGTAGAGCCACCACAAGTACGCTCAGAAACACCACCATATCGATCACGCAGACGGACCAGAAAACGTAGCTCGCGAGTCTCATGCTGCTACCACCTCACCGTCGAAAAGCGAGCAGACATGGGCCGTTTAGGTAGCCTCCGCAGCCAACTGACACCGGCTCGGCGCATATTCAAGCGCGAACAAATTTCATGGTGTCGCACGTTCAATCGCTCAGCGTTGGGTCTTCAGCGACGTTGCCAGCCGCCGACTTCATAGCGTCCGCCACTATCCTGTAGACCTCGGTCCACGCAGCTTTCACCTCCGGTGTAAACGCGTCGCCGAGGCCGCGCTGCAAGGTGTCAAGCAACGCACTTGCGACGGTGTCGTAGTGCCGGTCCTTGACGCCATAGCCGCCATGGCGCGCACCCAGCCCGCGCAGGGCAGGCATCAGGATCTCCGGACGATCCAGATTGACCACGGCAACTCCGATCATGGTCATCAGCCTGTTTCCTTGCTCCTTCATATCGCCCTTGAACAGCGATTTGAGCGAAGGATCGAGTTCAAACAATTTGGCATAGAAGAGCTCTGCCGCGAGGGCTCGTATGGGCAACACCTGTTGCCATGAGCTTTGTACAAGTGCAGTAGACGAGAGCATGGGGCCTGACTTTCAGATTTCGTTGAAACAGTCTAGGAAACGCGGCGCGTCGGCGCCCCACCCCTGCGGGGGGGGTGTTCAGATACGGTGTGATACGTTGTGCTAGGCGCATTGCGTTGATGTGCCAAAGCAAAAAGACGCACCTCGCCATGACCCTCTCTCGCGTTCAGCAGCAAGCCATCGCACGACTACAGCAGATGGCTTGTCTGGATTTCAATGGTCCGCAGCTCATTGAGCCGGTTCTGTATGAGCTACACCAGCTGATAGGTTTTGACACTGGCGGATACTTCCATCCGGGCAGCGAGAACGGGCTGGACGCATTCGTGGAGCCGTCGCTGGCACGCGACCTTATGCACACCTATTTCGACAGTACGATGCAGCAAAACGAGCGCAAGGTAGTGCTCCGCAGCACCCTCAATTTCAGTGAGGCCGTGCGTTGCGAACACGGTCCGAAGGTTCTTGAGCAGCTGCTTTCGGTATCCGTGAGCGAGCTGCTGCGCAGTGATTTTTACAACCTGGCGCTCCGTCCTGCCGAACTTTTCGACTGTCTGAGTCTGGTGCTGCGCACGCCGCAGGGCACGGGTGTGGGGACGCTCAAACTGTACCGGAGCGCGTCATCGCCACGTTTCGGAAAAGAAGACTCGGCCATGCTAAGCCGACTGGAACCCTGGATGGCGCGAGTTCTTCAACCGGTGGAGTCGGACGCCAGGGACAGTGACGTACAGGGCAGTGCTATGCTGGTAACCACCCCCCAAGGGCGACTTTTGTGGACATCTCCCCAGACCGATCAGCTGATGGCACTTGCCTTCGGGCCCCGCTGGCAACGGCGCTGCGAGCTACCCGAAGCGCTGCTGCTTCTGCTCCAGCGTATTCGCTTCGCAAGCAGCACAAATATCAATGGACCTGCGTCGGTGCTGCCACAGCTCGACTTGCACAACGCCAGCGGCACCTTCTCTTTGCGCGCAACACAGATGGCCGCCGCAGGGGGAGAAGGGCAGGCGGTGGGCATTCAGATCACCCACAGGGTTCCGCGCGTGGCAAGGCTGCTGCCAGCGTTGCGCGCGCTGGGCTTGCCGCAACGGCAGCACGAGCTGGCTTACTGGCTGGCCCGGGGCCTGCCCGAAGGCAAAATCGCCGAGCGCATGGGCATCAGCGTCCATACCGCAACCTACCACCGTCGCCAGATCTACACACGGTTGAGTGTGCAAAACCGGCTTGAGCTACAGAACTACTTGGTGGGAAGCGGTACTGCGCTGACCTGATGCATACAGGTAGGGGGACCTACAAGAAGTATCAGCGCTTCCCGCGCTGGCATCCAATCCGTCGCAGCCTTGGCAAAACGCTCTTTGGCTGCGCAGCTACTCGGAGCGTTGCCGGTCTGCCGCGTAGACCGCCGCCTGCACGCGCGAGCTGAGGCCGAGCTTGCGCAGGATGTGCTGCACATGGATCTTCACCGTGGTCTCAGCGATGTCCAGCGTGCGCGCGATTTCCTTGTTGCTGGCTCCGCGGGCAATCTCACGCAGCACATCCTCCTCACGCGGGGACAGCGGCGTCAAGCCGTTGGCGGCAGCTATGGCGCCTGCAGCCGCAGGGTCGGCCAGCAGGGGCGCCTGTGGTGTCTCGGGCGCTCCTTGCGACTGAAAGGCCGCCACCAGCTTGACCATCAGCTCAGGGCTGACCACGGGTTCGCCTCGGGCCGCACGGCGAATGGCCTGCGCAAGCAGGTCACCGTCGATGGTCTTGAGCAGGTAGCCCTGCGCACCATTGCGCAGCGCGGTGGCCAGGTCCTGCGCGTCTTCGCTCACGGTGAGCATCAGCACACGCGATGCCGGCGCCACCTCGCGCAGGCCCCGGATGGCATCCACCCCCATCACGCCCGGCAGGTGGTTGTCGAGCAAGATCACCTGGGGTTGCAACCGGGGTGCAAGCCGCAAGGCCTCGGCCGCATCGCCCGCCTCGCCCACCACCTGCAGTCCATCGTCCTGGCCCAACAACGCAATGAGCCCACGCCGGAACAGCGTGTGATCGTCTACCACCAGCAGCGTGACCGGCAGTGCTGCAGACTCGGGCACAGAGGGCTGCGCCAAGGGGGACAACGTTATCGTCATGAACTGCTTTCTGGCTGCAATGCAGGGGCACTCGGCAAAGGGGCGGCGGTGTGGGCAGCGACGTCGACGGTGGGTCGGCTTGGAGGAGACGCCGAGGAGGACGATGCAGCAGGAACCGGCGCTACCGTGGGCAGCTCAATGCACACGCAGGTGCCTTGCCCCCGCGCAGACTGAACCTGCACCACCGCACCGATGCGCTGGGCCCGCTCGCGCATGATGCCCAGGCCCACATGCAGCGAGTCGGGCGGCACGCTGGCCACATCAAACCCTGAACCGTTGTCCTGCACTTCAAAACGCCAGCGCGGGTGACGGTGCACGAGCAGGTCCACCCGCGTGGCGCCAGAATGCTTGCGCACGTTCGACAGCGCTTCCTGCACCATGTGCAGCACCTGGATCTGCAGATCGGGCGCCAGCGGCAGGCCGTGGCCCACCATACCCAGGGTGGTGGCCATGCCGGTCTGATGTTCGAACTTGGACAACGTGGCGCGCAGCGCGGACTCGATGTCCTCCTCGCTGGTGCGCGTGCGAAAGTGCACCAGCAGCTCGCGCACGTCGGAATAACACTCGCGCACCCCCACATCCAGCTCGCCCATGCTGCGGTCGCGCTTGGCCTCGTCGCCGCGCGCCACCGCGTCGCGCAGCAGCTGGGTCTGAATCTTGAGGAAAGCCAGCGACTGGGCGATGGAGTCGTGCAGCTCGCGCGCCAGCAGGCTGCGCTCTTCGGCCACGGCGGCTTCGCGCTCCAGTGCGGTGGCGCGCAAGCCCTCCATGGCACTGGCCAGGTGGCGCGTCATGGCTTCGAGCAAATCACGCAGTTCGTCGTTCAGCTCGACCGGTGAGCGGAAAAACAGGTCCACCTCACCCAGCAGGCGCTGCTGCATCAGCACAGGGATGGTCACCATGGTTTCAAAACCCGCCTCGCGGCAGTGCGGCAGGGCCACGGTGGTCGATGGTGTGATGGGAATCACACGCGTGCGCGCCTGGGCCTGGGGCTGGCCGCACAGGCAAGCGCCGGTGTGCAGGCAATGTTCGCCCTCTGCCATGGTGCGGGGCAGGCCATCACCGGCCAGCAACACGTAGCGCTCATTGGCCTCATTGGACCAGCGCACGGCGGCCGCATCAGCCCCAGCCACGCGGCGAATCTGCTGCACAAAGCCCTGGGCCAGCAGCTCCAGGCTGCCCGCCGTGCTGGCCAGCGCGCTCACCTCGTACAACGCGGCCAGACGCTGGTTCTGCACAGCGATGCTGGCGGTCTTTTCGCGCACCTTGTGCTCCAGCTCGTCGTGCGAGGCCTGCAGTGCATGCGCCATGAGGTTGAAGCCAGCAGACAGCTGGCCGAACTCATCATCGGTATCGACCGGCAAGCGTGTACTCAACTCGCCCTGGCGCAGCCGGGCCTGGGCCTGCTGCAGTCGCGCCACGGGGTTGATGACCAGCAGGTAGCTCACGGCCATGAAGGTCACGGCGGCCACGATGGCCAGCGCCATCATGAACAACTGGAACAGGTGCAGCGCGGCCGTCCAGCCCGCAATCTGGACCTCGATCGCATCCACAAAACCATCGACCTGCTGCACGAAGGCATCGGCCTCCTCCAGAAGCTGTGCGCGGCCGGGGGGCAAAGTGCTGACCCAACCAGTGCGCGCCACCGCCCACTGGGTGCGAATGCCCTCGAAACGGGTGCGTGTCTCGTCGCTCCACGGCACAAACAGGGGCCGCGACGGATCGCCCGTGCGCAACAAGTCCAGGCTGGCATCGAACTGGCGCGCGCGTTCTTGCACTGCCTGCGGGGGATCGGTCTGCAGCACCAGCACCATGCGCAGCATGTTCATGCGCAAGCGGCCAGCCTCATTGACAGCGGCAGCGCCGCCTTCGAGCTTCCAGGTCACCCACAACGTGAGGCCAATCGACGCCAGGGCCACCAACAGGAAACCCGCGCCCATGGCGAGGAGTTTGGTGGTCAGCGTGGGCTTGGTTCGCATGGCGGCAGTGTAGGCACCGAGCCTGCGCCGACTCTTGACCTGAGTCAAGGCCGACGCGCGTAGCATGGAGCCATGCAACGATCACCCCACACCCGCCTCTGCGCAAGCCTGTTGCTGGCGGGCGCCCTGACAGCACTGGGGGGCTGCGCCAGCACGGACACCCAGCCCTCCGGCGCCCCGCCCGCAGCCTGGCCTGACCGCCTGCAGACCCTGCTGCCCACCGATGTACTGCTGCTGGGCGAACAACACGATGCCGCCGACCACCAGCGCCTGCAGCGCGAAGCCGTGTTGTGGCTCGCGGCACGGGGGCAGTTGGCGGCCGTGGTGATAGAAATGGCCGAGAGCGGGCACAGCACCCGGGCGCTGCCACGCAACGCCACCGACGGCCAGGCCCAAGCCGCCCTGGGCTGGAACGACGCCGCCTGGCCCTGGAAGTCCTATGGCCCGGTGGTCATGGCAGCTGTCTCGGCGGGCATTCCCGTATTGGGCGGCAACCTGCCGCGCAGCCGCATGCGCGCCACCATGGCCGAGACCGCCTGGGACCAGCACCTGCCCGCGCCCGCGCTGGCGCAGCAATACCAGGCGCTGCGCGACGGCCACTGCGGGCTGCTGCCCGAATCCCAGATCGCGCCCATGGCCCGCATCCAGCTGGCCCGCGATGCCAGCATGGCCCAGGCTGCGCAAGAAGCCCTGCGCCCTGGCCAGGCTGTGTTGCTGGTGGCGGGCAGTGGCCATGTGCTGCGCAATGTGGGCATCCCCACACATTGGCCGACCGGTTTGATGTCAAAAGTGGTTGTAGCGCAGGCAATGCAAGCGACCACAGCTATTAAAAACAGAGCAAATACAGCCGCCGACATGCTCATCGAAACACCCCATCTGCCACCCCACGACGCCTGCGCAGGGCTGCGCGATCAACAACGCCCAGTGCGCGCGCAGCCCTGACTTGGCGAAGGCGGGCCCAGCCGGAGCGCCTGGGCGCTGCTCTCAGGGGGGCGACTGCTGCTGTTGCTGCGCCCGCAGCAATGCCGCAAAACCATCGGCTGGCACAGGGCGGCTGCACAGATAGCCCTGGTACGAGTCACAACCACGCTCGCGCAAGAACGCCAGCTGGCCCTCGGTCTCCACCCCTTCGGCCAGCACCGACAGCCCCATGCTGTGCCCCATGGCAATGATGGCGGCACTGATGGCCATGTCGTCCTCGCTCTGGGGAATGTCGCGGATGAAGCCCTGGTCGATCTTGAGCACGTCGATGGGAAACCGCTTGAGCTGCGCCAGCGATGAATAGCCCGTGCCAAAGTCATCCACCGCAATGCGCAACCCCAGTTCGCGCAGACGCACCAGCACCAAACGGGCCTCTTCGGTGCGCTCGGCCAGCGCGCTTTCGGTGATCTCCAGTTCCAGCAGCCGGGCCGGAAACCCCGACTCGGCCAGCGCGGCCGAGGCGCAGCCTGCCAGGTCTGTCAGGTGGAACTGGCGGGGCGACACATTCACCGCCAGCATCACCTCGGGCAGACCCGCCTCGCGCCACTGCTGGCCCTGGCGGCACACCTCGCGCACCACCCATTCCCCGAGCGGGCCGATGACCCCCGAGGTTTCGGCCACCGGGATGAACCGCGCAGGCGAGATCAGCCCTTCATGGGGATCGTTCCAACGCACCAGCGCCTCGGCGCCGAGGATACGGCCCGTGGCGATATCGATCTGGGGCTGGTAATACATCTGCATGTGGCCATGCGCCAACGCCAGGCGCAGGCGCGACTCCAGCTCCAGCCGCTCGCGCGCGGCCAGCGTCATGGCCTCATGGAAGAAACACCAGGCCCCCCGGCCGCGCGCCTTGGCGCCGTACACCGCCGCATGCGCCCCCTGCAACAGCAGCTCGGTGGTGTTGGCGTGCTCGGGGAACATGCAGATGCCCACACTCACGCCGGCCACCACCTCCAACCCATCGGGTGAGCGCCAGGGCTCGGCCACGGCACTGATCAGGTGGCGTGCCATGGCCGCCGCACCGTCCGCATGGCGCAGGTTGCGCGCCACCACGGCCAGCTCATCGCCCGCCATGCGCCCCAGCACATCCCCCGGACGCAGGGCCGACTGCACCTGGCGAGCAATGTGCTTGAGCACCTCATCGCCCGTGGCATGGCCATAGCTGTCGTTCACGTCCTTGAAGCGGTCCAGGTTCAGCAGCAGCACGGCGATGTACTCGCCGCTGACACGCGCCTCCTGCACGGCCAGCTCCAGCTGGTGCCCGAACCAGGTGCGATTGGACAGGCCAGTGAGCGCATCGTTGTGGGCCAGAAACTCCAGGCGACGCTGCTGCGCCTTCTCTTCAGAGATGTCGGTGAACATGCACACGTAGTGCGTGATCTCGCCCCCTGGGTCGCGCACGGCCGACAGCGACATGTGCTCCGGGAAAATCTCGCCGTTCTTGCGGCGGTTCCATATCTCGCCTTGCCAGTGGCCGGTGTCGGTCAGCGCCGACCACATGGCCTCGTAAAACGCCTTGTCGTGGCGGCCCGACTTGAAGACGCGCGGCGTCTTGCCCAGCAGTTCGTCCTCGGTGTAGCCCAGCAGCCGTGTGAACGCCGCATTGACCGAGAGGATGCGGCTGTGGGCATCGGTCACCACCACGCCCTCCATGGTGTTGTCCACCACCGTCGCGGCCAGCCGCTGGCGGGTTTCGCTGCGTTGCAGCGCAGCGCGCGCAGCCTTGATTTCGTCCAGGTCCTGAACCACACACACCAGGTGCGCGGGCTCATCGCCCACCTCGGGAGCCAGGGTCACGGTACACAGCACCGACACATGGCGGCCGTCGTCCAGGCGCTGGCAATAACGCTCGCCCACATAGTGGTCGATCTCACCCGCCATCAGGCGCTCCAGCTGGCGCGCCGCCCAATCGCGGTCCTGGGCAATCATCACATCACGAAAATTGAGGGTGAGCACCTGCGCCAGCGTGCCGCCCAGCATGTCGCTCAGACGGTGGTTGGCCCAGAGAAAGCGGCCATCGGGCGCCACGCGTGCAATGCCTGCGGGAGCATGGCGCACGATCTGCGTCAGCTCATGCGCCATCGCCATGCGCACCTTCTCGGCACGGCGCATGCGCCGCAGCAGCCACCAGGCGAGGCCGCTGGTCAAGATCACATAACCCCAGCCCTTCCAGGTCTGGAACTGGGTCAGCAGCGCAGGATCACTCACCCAATGGGCCAGCAGCGCGTCGCCCGCAAACACCCAAGCCACACCCAGCACAAGGTACAGCAGCATTCCCCGCCAGGGGACCAGTGATGGGGCATGGCCCTCGTCGCCCATTGAACTCCTTGAGTGACCGTTCTACGGCGCATGGCCCTTGCTGCGACAATGTTGCAGCTATGACCAACGCCTACATCCTTACCCTGTCCTGCCCCGACCGCCTGGGGCTGGTGCACGCTGTCTCGGGCTTTTTGCTGGAGCACGGCGGCAACATCGAAGAAGCCGCACAGTACAACGACCACGCCACCGGCCTGTTCTTCATGCGTGTGCAGTTTGCCTGCGACCAGCACGACCACGCCACCCTCAAAGCCAGCCTGACCAGCTTTGCAGAGCCCCACCAGATGCGCTGGACCCTGCACGCGACAGCCACGCCCATGAAAACCGTGCTCTTGGTCAGCAAGGAAGGCCACTGCCTCAATGACCTGCTGTTCCGCTGGAAGAGTGGCCTGCTGCCCATCGACATCCGCGCCATCATCAGCAACCACCGCGATTTTTACCAGCTCGCGGCCAGTTACAACGTGCCGTTCCACCACATCCCGCTCACCGGCGCCACCAAAGCCCAGGCCGAAGCCAAGCAGTTCGAGATTATCGAGGCCGAAGGGGCCGAACTGGTGATTCTTGCACGTTACATGCAGATACTTTCTCTTGACTTATGTCAAAAGCTGGCCGGACGGGCCATCAACATCCACCACAGCTTCCTGCCCAGCTTCAAGGGCGCCAAGCCTTATTACCAGGCCCATGACCGGGGCGTGAAGCTCATTGGTGCCACAGCCCACTACGTCACAGCCGACCTGGACGAAGGCCCCATCATCGAGCAGGACGTGGCCCGCGCTGACCACACCGACACGGTGGAAGACCTGACCGCCCGTGGCCGCGACACCGAAAGCCAGGTGCTGGCCCGCGCCGTGAAGTGGCACAGCGAGCACCGCGTGATCCTGAACGGCCACAAAACGGTCATCTTCCGCTAGCCCAGCCTTCCCATGGCCACGGCAGCCCCGTCCTCCTTCCTCAGCAGCGCCGCCCGGCGCATCCCGCCCATCCAGTGCCTGCTGACGTTCGAGGCCCTGGCGCGCCTGCGCAGCGTGACCCAGACAGCCGAAGAGCTGTGCGTGACGCCCAGCGCCGTGAGCCACCGGGTCAAGCAGCTCGAACAAATCCTGGGCGTGCGGCTGTTTGGACGGGCCGATTTTTCGCTGACTACCGAGGGCAGCGCCTACCTGGCCCATGTGCGCGAGGGACTGGGCGCTCTGCAGCGGTTTCCAGGGCAGACGGCCTCGACCGGGCGGCGGCGGCTCAAACTGGCGGTCACGCCCACGTTTGCACGCACCATCCTCATCCCGCGCCTGCGCCAGTTCACCGAGGCGTACCCCGAGATTGACCTGGCGCTGCAGGTGTCCATCCCCCTGCTGGACGTGGTGGCCGAAGATGCCGACCTGATCGTGCGCTTTGGCGCGGGCCACTATGCCGACGTCGAGCATGTGGAACTGGCCCGCGACGTGGTCACCCCCCTGGCCACACCCGCCTTCGTGCGCGAGCACGGCCCGTTTGACCGGCCCGACGACCTGGAGGGCGTGCCCCTGCTGCGCAGCCCGCTGGAACCCTGGCGCACCTGGTTTGCCGCCACCGGCCTGGACTGGGCCGAACCCAGCGAAGGCTCGCAATTCAACGACATCGGCCTGATGTGCGACGCCGCCGCCGCCGGCATGGGCGTGGCCTTGGTGCGCCTCAAACTCGGCGCGCCCTGGCTGGAAAACGGCACGCTGGTGCGCCTGTTTGCCACCGACACCGCCAGCCCCCACGCGCACTACCTGTGCTGGCGCACCGGCACCATGGACCGGTGGGAATGCGCGGCGTTTGCCGAGTGGCTGCGCAAGACGATGGCCTAGGTACAGGTACGTCGCCCTGGGCGGCTCGACCACATTCCCCAGAGCCACCCACGCGCCATGTGTACGGCCTGGCGCCCCTGGCGCAGCATCCCTGGCGAGGGCCGCGCCAGTTCTACGAGGCGCAGCCCATCGCCAGACGCATCCTTGCAAGCATTCATACAAGCCAGAATAGCCTGTAGCGCCCTATCCATAAGCGCCAGCAGCTATTGATATATGAGCAAACCAGCGTTTTTCACAAAACCCTGCAGAAAAACTCAAGCCCCGGCACCCGACCATCCCCTACAGTGGCTGCCATGAACACCGCCTCCTCCTCCCCAGCGGGCGCCACCCCGGCCGAACGCGCTGCACGCCAGGCCGAAGTCGTCCAGGCCCTCGGCCGCGTGGTGCCCGCCCACGCACTGCTGTGGCACACCGAAGACACCACGCCGTATGAATGCGACGGCCTCACCGCCTACCGCCAGCGCCCGCTGGTGGTGTGCCTGCCCGAGACCTATGGCGAAGTGCAGGCCGTGCTCCGGGTTTGCCACCAGTTGCAAGTGCCCGTGGTGGCTCGCGGTGCGGGCACGGGCCTGTCGGGCGGGGCCATGCCCCACGCGATGGGCGTGACCATGTCGCTGGCCAAGTTCAACCGCATCCTCGACATCAACCCCGAAAGCCGCACGGCCGTGGTGCAGTGTGGCGTGCGCAACCTGGCCATCAGCGAAGCCGCCGCGCCCTACGGCCTGTACTACGCGCCCGATCCCAGCAGCCAGATCGCCTGCACCATCGGCGGCAACGTGGCCGAGAACTCGGGCGGCGTGCACTGCCTCAAATACGGCCTCACCGTGCACAACGTGCTCAAGGTGAAAGGCTTCACGGTAGAAGGCGAACCCGTGGAGTTCGGCAGCGAGGCGCTGGACGCCCCCGGCTACGACCTGCTGGCCGCCGTGATCGGCAGCGAGGGCATGCTGGCCGTGACCACCGAAGTCACCGTCAAGCTCATCCCCAAGCCGATGCTCGCGCGCTGCATCATGGCCAGCTTTGACGACGTGCGCAAAGCGGGCGACGCCGTGGCCGCTGTGATCGCCGCCGGCATCATCCCCGCCGGCCTGGAGATGATGGACAAACCCATGACCGCCGCCGTCGAGGACTTCGTGAAAGCCGGCTACGACCTGACCGCCGAAGCCATCCTGCTGTGCGAAAGCGACGGCACGCCTGAAGAGGTGGAAGAAGAAATCGGCCGCATGAGCGACGTGCTGCGCGCCGCCGGTGCTACCGCCATTTCGGTCAGCCAGGACGAGGCCGAGCGCCTGCGCTTTTGGAGCGGCCGCAAGAACGCCTTCCCCGCAAGCGGCCGCATCAGCCCCGACTACATGTGCATGGACTCCACCATCCCGCGCAAGCGCCTGGCCGACATCCTGCTGGCCATCCAGGAAATGGAAAAGAAGTACCAGCTGCGCTGCGCCAACGTGTTCCACGCGGGCGACGGCAATCTGCACCCTCTCATCCTGTTCGACGCGAACGACGCGGACCAGCTGCGCCGCTGCGAACTGTTTGGCGCGGAGATTCTGGAGACCAGCGTGGCGATGGGCGGCACGGTGACGGGCGAACATGGCGTGGGCGTGGAAAAACTCAACAGCATGTGTGTGCAGTTTTCTGCGGAGGAGAACGCGCAGATGTTTGGGCTCAAGCATGCATTTGACCCGGCCGGGTTGTTGAACCCGGGGAAGGTGATTCCTACGCTGAATCGGTGTGCGGAGTACGGGAAGATGCTGGTGCGCGCGGGGCAGATCAAGCATCCGGATTTGCCGCGGTTTTGAATGAGGTTCAGTCCTCGAAAACTGACACCTACTACTCATTGACACACAGTTCGATTTCATTGAACCAAAAAATCAAGCGTGGAGCAATTTACTAAACTCGCGACCCGCGGCGTCAATCGCCGCTTTCTGCCGCGTCAATACTGAGAACAAATGCAGGCCTCCAACTTTCTCCTGCAATCGGGCATCTACCTTGTAGCAGGTAACGCTCAACTTGATCTGCACAATGACTACGACTTCGTTTCTGTCGAGTTCAACGTAGCTGTGCAAGCTGTCGACCTGCGTTGGCAACGTTCAAGCAGCACGCGGGTTTCGAAAGATCTGCCACTCTGCGTAAGCTTAAAGTTCGAGGATGTCACTCACTTCGAGGCAATTCCTGGCGATCCGTCATTCCCTAAAAGCGAGAGTCTGTGTTTGAGTAGCTTTGGCTATTGCACAAACGACGAGTGGGGTAAAAGCCAGTTCTGGGTTGAAAAAGAGCCGGAGCAAGACTGGGGGTGGTCATTCCAGTTTCAATCCAAGCAAGAGTTCCGTATTCGTGGAGCAAAGGCTAAAGTCGAATTTAAGCACTGAGGATCCAGTCCGATTCATACGCCAAGCAAACCGATAGTGATTTAGTCCAGCCGGCGAAGGTCCGTTCCGATGTTTTGAAAATGGAGCTGGCGGCTGAAGGCCACCAAAAAACCCCGGCAACCCGCAGCCACCTCTCCTCCATCTTGTCACCCACATGCCCATTGACAACACCTCCCTCCTCGAATCCGGTAACGCCCTGGTCGCCCAAGCGCAGGCCGTCGCCACGCAAGACTTCGCAGCAGCACGCGCGCTGTGGCGGCAGGCGGGGGTGTTGTTTCAACGCGCGCATGACGCAGACCCCGGGCAGCACGCGGCGGCGTTCCGACTGGGTCAGGCGTGGATAGCAGAAGCCCATGCGCTGCAGAAAGAAGGATCTGAAGATGCGACCGCCATGTGGCGGCAGGCGGCGCTGCAGTGTGAGGTGGCGTTTGCGCTCGACCCGCACCATGCGGTGACGGCCATGCACATCGCCAGTTGCTACGCCTGGGCGCAAGACGCCGAAGCCAAGCAGGCCTGGGCGCAAATTGCGCAGCATTTGCAGGAAGAACACGCGGCCAACATGGCGGCGGATGAGGCGGCACGCTAGACCCAGCTCCACGCGGTCGGAGCGCGGCCGAGCAACGCGATGGCCCGCGTGGCTGTTCGGATGTTTGGCTGTTCGGCTCCCCACCCCTGCTGGCTGCGCCTGCGGCGGGGCGGTTGCGGGGTGAGCCTGCGCGCCAGTGCGCGCAGGCCTCGTTGTCTAGCTTGCCGTGGCTGTCTGAACGTAGCGCCAACGGCGCGCAGTGAGTTCCACGGCGCACCCCGCAACCGCGCCGACGCAGGTTGCCCCTTCGCACCGCGAAGGGGTCGCAGACTGGGGGTCGCCCTTTCTTTGGTGACTTTCTTTCGGCGACGCGAAAGAAAGTTACTCGCAAGCCGGGCGACTCCCGGCCTCCGACCCTTGCACAGGCATGCGGCCCATACCGTGAGCATGCGAGCGCGCCCAGGTTTCGACAAGCTCAACCCGAACGGTTGGGGAATGGTGCGCCCCGGCTTCGACGGGCTCAGCCCGAACGGGTGGTCAGGTGCCCACCACCGTACGCCAAATTTCCCCCGCGCGCGACACCCCAAACAGCACCAGCCCGATCAACCCACCCACCACCGTCCCATTGATCCGGATGTACTGCAGATCCTTGCCAATGTTCAACTCAATCAGCTGCGTCATCTCTTCCGTATCCCACCGCCGCACCGTGTCCTCGATATGCTGCGCCACAAACTGCGACACGTCGGGCGCCAGGCCCTGCACCCAGTGCTCCAGCCGATCGTTCAGCGACTGCCGCAGCGCGGCATCCCCGGCCAGCGACTGACCCAGCCACAACCCCAGGCTACGCACCTGCCGCGCCACCACCGAATCGGCATCGGCCAGGTCGCGTTTCAATGCACCGCGCAAGTCCTGCCAAAGGGTCTGCACATAACCCGCCACCGTCGCATCGGTCTGCAAGTAAGTGCGGATCTCCTCGCCTTTGCGCAGCCAGTCGGGGTCGCTGCGCAAGCGCTCGATAAAACGCTGCACGGCCGTATCAAACTGCGCACGCAAGGCGTGCTGCGGGTTGGCAGCCACGTCGGCCATCACGCTCTCCAGCGCGCGGGCCAACAGGGCAGAGCCCTTGTCGCCAAGCCAGTCGCTGGGCAATAACTTTTCGGTGCGTGGGTGGTCCTTCTTGAGCCAGGCCACGATGGTCTGCGCCACCCAGGCGCGGGTCTGCTCGTTCTGCAGCAGCTCGATGAGCTTGCCCAGCACATCGTCCAGCAGCGCCTGGTGGCGGCCGTTGTGCGTGAGGGTGTCGAGCACGGCGGCCAGCGCGCGCGACATGTCCACCTGCCCGATCAGCGTGCGCGCCGCTTTTTGAATGAAGCGTTCCACCTGCGCGTCCTGCACGGTCTCCAGCGCGGCCGACGCCAAGCGCGTAGCCTGGTGCCCCAACAGCGCGGCGTTACCGGGCGCCACCAGCCACTGCGCCAGCCGCTCGGCGGGGTCGTGCCGGCGGATCAGCGCGACCAGCGAGGGCACGTCCAGAAACTTGTCGCGCACAAACGTGGCCAGGTTGCGGCCGATGCGCGCCTGGTTGCGCGCGATGACGGCGGTGTGCGGGATGGGCAGGCCCAGCGGGCGGCGGAACAGCGCCACCACCGCGAACCAATCCGCCAGCGCGCCCACCATGGCGGCCTCGGCCATGGCCTTGATGCAGTTCAGCAGCAAGCCGCGCTCGACCACGCTGGTGGCAATGAACACGGCGGTCACCAGCAGCAGCAGGCCCAACGCCTGTCGCTTGGCCCGGCGCAGGGCGAGGGTTGCGCCATCCGTCTCGGGCTTCATCCGGGCAAGCCCACCGACCTCGACCGCAACCGGTCAGGCAGCCGCTGCAATCTGGTCCAGCGCCTTCGACAAATGGCCCACGGTGCGGTCCACGTTGTGCCATTTTTCCAGGCCAAACAGGCCGACACGGAAGGTCTTGAACTCAGGGCCTTCATCGCACTGCAGTGGCACGCCAGCGGCGGTCTGCAGGCCCACTTCCATGAACTTCTTGCCGTTCTGGATGCCGGGGTCGGTGGTGTAGCTCACCACCACGCCGGGCGCCTTGAAGCCCTCGGCGGCCACGCTGGGGAAGCCGCGCGCTTCGAGCAGCGCACGCACCTTGGCGCCCAGTTCGATCTGCTCGTCGCGCACCTTGGCAAAGCCGTATTCACGCGTTTCCTGCATCACTTCGGACAGGCGCACCAGCGCATCGGTGGGCATGGTGGTGTGGTACGCGTGCTGGCCCTTTTCGTAGCCTTCGGCGATCTGCATCCACTTCTTGAGGTCGCACGAAAAGCTACTGCTGGTGGTGCCGTCAATCGCCACCCGCGCGCGTTCGCTCAGCATCACCATGGCGCAGCAGGGCGAGCCGCTCCAGCCCTTTTGCGGCGCGGAAATCAGCACATCCACACCCGTGGCCTGCATGTCCACCCACATGGCGCCCGACGCCACGCAATCGAGCACAAACAGCGCGCCCACCTCATGGGCCGCAGCCGTCACGGTGCGGAGGTAGTCGTCGGAGAGGATGATGCCGCTGGCGGTTTCAACGTGCGGCGCAAACACCACCTTGGGCTTTTCGGCACGGATGGTGGCTGCGACTTCTTCAGCGGGGCATGGCGCCCACGGCGCCTGCGGGCCGCTGCCCTGCTGGCGCGCCTTGCACACCACCGAGCCGCCGCCCAGGCCCTTGTCGGCGTCAAAAATCTGCGTCCAGCGGTAGCTGAACCAGCCGTTGCGCACGATGAGCACTTTTTCCTTGTTGGCAAACTGGCGCGCCACGGCTTCCATGCCGAAGGTGCCGCTGCCGGGCACCAGCACCGCGGTGTGGGCGTGATAGACCTCTTTCAGCGTGCCCAGAATGTCCTGCACCACGCCGGTGAAGCGCTTGGACATGTGGTTGAGCGCGCGGTCGGTGTAGACCACCGAGAATTCAAGCAAACCATCGGGATCGATATCGGGCAGCAGTCCGGGCATGGTGAAAAATCTCCGTCAAACAGGGGCGCCACCCCGGCGCGGGGTGGGCTAGGCGGGCCAGCTTAGCACGCAGTGCACGGCACAAGCAGGCACTTACCAGGTGTCGATGAACCGGTGCCCCAGCGGCGCCACCTGCGCCGACGCCAGCCCGCGTGCCAGCCACGCCCGCGTGTCGGCCGGGTCGATCACGGCATCGATCTCCAGCGTAGCCGCCATGTGCATCGCCTCACCATTGGCGTACGACTTGGCCAGCAGCTTGGCGAACAGCGCGTCGCGCTCGGGCCCTTCCGCCAACGCCTCCAGCTCTTTGCGAAAGCCCAGGCGCACGGCGCCTTCAAGCCCCATGGCACCAAACTCGCCCGTGGGCCACGCCACGGTGAACACGGGCGCATGAAAGCCCCCGGCCGTCATGCCCATGGCGCCCAAACCGTAGCCTTTGCGCAGCACCACGCTGAAGGTGGGCACGCGCAGGTGGGCGGCGGTGACGAACAGGCGGCTGACGTGGCGCACCTGGGCCGTGGCTTCGACCTCGGGGCCGACCATGAAGCCGGGCGTGTCCACCAGGCTCACGATG
This sequence comes from Acidovorax sp. 69, assembly GCF_002797445.1. NCBI lineage: Bacteria > Pseudomonadati > Pseudomonadota > Betaproteobacteria > Burkholderiales > Comamonadaceae > Acidovorax > Acidovorax sp. 69. Next base: position 4,634,841 of record NZ_PGEP01000001.1, read on the forward strand.
GGCAGGCCGTGCGCGTTGCACAGCTGCATAAAGCGCGCGCCCTTGTCGGCTGCATCGGCGTCGATGGCGCCGCCCAGGTGTTGCGGGTTGTTGGCCAGCAGGCCCACGGGGCGGCCTTCAATGCGCGCCAGCGCTGTGTGGATGCCCGCGCCGAAGCCGGTGCGCAACAGCAGCAGGCTGCCCTCATCGACCAGCCCCGCCATCGCCGTGCGGGTGTCGTACACGCGCAGGCGGTTCTCGGGCACCACGGATCGCAAGGCGCGTTGGTCGGGTGCGGACCATTGCGATGTGCGCCCCTGGAAGAACGACAGGTAGTGCCGCGCGGCAGCCACGGCCTCGGCTTCGTTCTCCACCAGCACGTCGATCACACCGTTGGCATGCTGCACGCGGCTGGGGCCGATCTGCTCGGGCTTGAAGATGCCCAGGCCGCCGCCTTCCACCATGGCAGGCCCGCCCATGCCGATGTTGCTGCCGCGTGTGGCGATGATCACGTCGCTGCAGCCCAGCAGCGCGGCATTGCCCGCAAAGCAGCGCCCGGCCGCGATGCCGATCACCGGCACCTGACCCGACAGCGCAGCATAGCTGGCGAAGGTGTGCACATGCAGCCCCGCCACGATGGGCATGTCGGTATCGCCCGGGCGGCCGCCGCCACCTTCGGCAAACAGCACCACGGGCAGCTTCTGCGCTAGGGCAATGCCGAGCATGCGGTCGGTCTTGGCGTGGTTGCGCGCGCCCTGGGTGCCCGCGAGCACGGTGGCGTCGTACGACATGACCACGGCGCGCGATTGCTCTGGCCCGAACAGCGCGCCGTTGATGCCACCGATGCCCGTGACCATGCCGTCGGCGGGCGTATTGGCGATGAGGTCATCCAGGCTGCGGCGGCGCGTTTGTGCAGCAATCGCCAGCGCGCCGTATTCGATGAAGCTGCCGTCGTCGCACAGGTCGGCAATGTTCTCGCGCGCCGTGCGGCTGCCTTGCGCGTGGCGCTTGGCAATCGCTTCGGGCCTTGCCGCATCGAGTGTGAACGCGTGGCGGTCCCGCACGCGCTGCAGGTCGGGGCGGATGTGATTGGGGTCGTGCGCAGCGCTGCCCTGCACTTGCACATCGGCCGCGTCGTCCACCGGGGCCAGCACCAGCAGCGGCTGCCTCGGCGCCACATAGCCACCGGCCACAGCCAGCAGCGCGCCCACGCGGCCCGCGTGCGGGGCCAGCAGCACATGCTCCATCTTCATGGCTTCGAGCACAGCCAGCTCGGCACCTGCGGTGACCACATCGCCCTCGGCCACGCTGAGTTGCACCAGGCGGGCGGGCATGGGGGCCCGCACGGCGTTCTCAGGGGCGGTCGGGATATTTTTCAGGTCTTTTTGGCCGATGGCGCCCGATTCATATGCACCGACAGCTATATTTTTTGCAGCAATCAATAGCTCTGGCAACACCGACTCCAGCCAGCGCGTGTGCACCTGCTGGCTCTCCATTTCAGGCCGTGAGGCCAAGGCCTGCAGCAGCGCCAGGTTGGTGGCCACGCCCTCGATGCGACATTCGGCCAGCGCGCGCTGCGAGCGGCGCAGTGCGTCCGCAAAACGCGGGCTGCGCGTGTGCACGATGAGCTTGGCCAGCAGCGTGTCGTAGTGCGGCGACGGCGCGGCGCCGGCCACGCCGTGGGTGTCCACGCGGATACCGGGCCCGGCGGGCAGGTCAAAGCGGGTCAGCGTACCGCTGCCGGGCATGGCACCGCCCTGCGCATCCAGCGTCTCGGCGTTGATGCGCCACTGCACGGCAAAGCCCAACACGGCGGGCGGTGCCGCAGGGTCGAGGCCAATGTCCTGCAACGTGCGACCCGCGGCCAGCGCGATCTGCGCCTGCACCAGGTCCACGCCCGTGACCTCTTCGGTGATGGTGTGCTCCACCTGCAGGCGTGGGTTGCATTCGATGAACACGAAGGGCAGGTCGGTGGAAGCCAGGTCCACCAGAAACTCGAACGTGCCCAAGCCCTCGTAGGCCACCGCGCGCGCCATGGCCAGGGCGGCGGCGGTGAGCGACAAGCGCAGCGGCGCGGGCAGCGAGGGGCTGGGCGCGATCTCGACCACCTTCTGAAATCGCCGCTGCAGCGTGCACTCGCGCTCGCCCAGGGCCATCACCTGGCGACCATCGCCCAGCACCTGCACTTCAATATGGCGCGCGTTGCCCATCAGGCGCTCCACGTACACGCCGTCCACACCAAAGGCCGCCTGTGCCTCGCTGCGGCAGCGCGCGTAGGCCGCGGGCAAGTCATCAGCCGACGCCACCGCGCGCATACCCCGCCCACCGCCGCCGCCGATGGCCTTGATCACGATGCCTGCCTGGGCGTGCTGCGCAAAGAAGGCCTGCGCCTCCTGCAGCGTCACCGCCGCCTGCGTTCCGGGCATCAGGGGCACGCCGCGCTGCTGCGCCAGCGCGCGGGCCTGCGCCTTGTCGCCGAACAGCGCGAGCTGCGCAGGCGTGGGGCCGATGAAGCGCAGCCCCGCCTCGGCACAGGCTCGGGCAAAGTCGGCGCGCTCGCTCAAGAAGCCGTAGCCTGGGTGCACGGCATCGCAGCCCTGCGCCTTGGCAACGGCGATGAGGCGCGCACCGTCCAGGTACGCCGCAGGGCCGGTAGCGCCCAGCGCCACGGCGGCACTGGCTGCGTGCACATGGGGGCTGGCGGCGTCGTCGTCGGCATACACGGCCACGCTGGCAATGCCCAGGTCATGCAGGGCGCGCACGGTGCGCAGCGCGATCTCTCCCCGGTTGGCGACGAGGACATTGGCAAAGAGGGGCAAGGTCATGGTTTTGCTTCTGTTTTTATAGCTTTTAGCGCTTTACTGATAAGCGCTGGCGGCCATCTTTTCTTGTATTTCAGGGACTCACAGGACTGCGCATATCTCGCAGCGCTTGCAACTGACGGGGCCCACACCAGGGCTCCCGCGCAAGGGCCGCCCCGCTGCGCTGGGAGCGTCCCCCTCCCTAGCGCGAAGCGCGCAGAGAGAGGGGGAAGGCGCCGCAGGCGACTCAGGGGGGTGTTTCATGCATCCCGCAACATGCGGCGCAGCACCTTGCCTGCGCCAGTAGCGGGCAATGCGTCGATGAATCGCACCTCGCGCGGGGCCTTGTAAGGCGCCATGTTCTCGCGGCACCAGGCCACCAGCGCAGCGGCGTCCAGCGCCTGGCCGGGTTTCTTCACGATGAAGGCACGCACCACCTCGCCCTTTTCCGCATCGGGCACACCAATCACGGCGGCCTGCGCCACAGCGGGGTGTTTGATGAGCAGGGTCTCGACCTCTTCGGGGAACACGCTGTAGCCCGAGACCTTGATCATTTCCTTGAAGCGGCCGATGAAGGTGAGGTAGCCGTCCGCATCGATCTTGCCCATGTCGCCGGTATAGACCCAGCCATCCCGCAGCGTTTGGGCCGTGGCCTCGGGCTTTTTCCAGTAGCCCTTGAAGTTGCCGGGGCCGTGGATGATGATCTCGCCCACTTCGCCGGTGGGCAGCGGCGCGCCGGTGTCGGGGTCGACGATGCGGATGGTGTTGCCCGGCACCGGCTTGCCCTGGGTGCCCCACCGGATCGCCGCATAGGGCATGCAGGTGTCCATGGTGTGCGTTTCAGACAATCCGTAGGCAGCCTCGAACGCTATGCAATGGGGCGCAAAGGTTTGCCACTGCTGCGCCAGCGGCTCGGTGAAGGTGATGCCAAAGCTGGTGACCGGGTTCATGCGCAACGCGCTCCAGTCCATGTCCCTGGCGCCTGGCACCTGCATGAGCGCTCCGTTCATGGGTGCGATGCTGTACCACCACGTCACGCGGTGGCGCTCCAGGGCCTGCGCCACGCCCATCGCGTCGAAGCGGTACATGAGCACCGTCGTCGCACCCGTCAGGACAGGGATGTTGACGCCCATCAGCATGCCGGCGATGTGATACAGCGGTGCGACGGCCAGCAGCACATCGCCCTCGGTCGCGTCGTTGCTGGCCACGGCTGCCGCTGTTTTGAAGCGCGCGTTTTCGTAGGTGAGCATGGCCCCTTTGGGCAAGCCCGTGGTGCCCGAGGTGTAGGTCATGAGCGCCACGTCATCCATGCCGACGATGACGGGAGTGGGTGTGCCACCGGCACTGGCCACGGCCAAGAAATCCTCACAGCCTGCGGGCACGGGGGCTGCGGCCGCCTGCAGGGCCAGCAGCTCGGCGGGCACGTCGATGCGCGGCGCGGCAGGCAGCAGATCGCCGTAGCGCACCACAAACACATGTTGCAGCGTGGATTGGGCGCGTACCTTGTCGACGATGGGCAGCAACATATCGGCCGCTACGATCACGCGTGCCTGCAGGTCGGTGATCTGGTACTGCAGCTCATGCTCTTTGTTGAGCGGCCCACACGGGCAGACGATGGCGCCGATCTTCTGGATGCCGTAATGCGCCATCACGTACTGCGGGCAATTGTTCATGAACAAAGCCACGGGCTCGCCCTTTCGCACACCCAACGCCTGCAGGCGTGCCGCGAACGCATCACTGGCCGCATCGAGCTGCGCCCAGGTGATGGGCTGCCCATACCAAAGGTAGGCGATGCGGTCGGGGGTTTCGCGCGCATGGCGGCGCAGGTGTTCGTGCAGGGGCAACGGTGCGACTGCAGTGGCGGGCACAGGGCGTGGTTCGGCCATGGGTTTTGTCTCCTTTTTTTTATGCCACCGGTTCTGAGGGTTTGCGATAGGTGCTCTGCCTCGCCAGCGTATTGCCAATATATACCGATCAGTAGAACAATGCTACCCATGGGTATAACCAAAGCGACAAACGCACCGCAAACAGCCAAGACGGCTGCCATTGCGCGCTCAGCAACGGCACGGGGCCGGCAAAAAACCGCCAACGCCAGCACTGATGAGAAACGCGAGCGCATTCTGAAAGCGGCTGAAAGTCTGTTTGACCAGCTGGGCTACGCCAACACCACCATGGAGCACATCGTGCGGCAACTGGGGGTGAGCAAGCCTTTCGTCTATTACTACTTTCGCAACAAGCAAGAGATCTTCGAGACCTTGTCGTGGCGGCCCGCCGTGGCCTGCTTCACTGCGATGGACTTCGCAGCAGACGACACCCGCCCGGCCCACGAGAAGGTGTGTATCGGCATTGAGCGTCTGGTACGCGCCACCTTGGAGCACCACCCTGCCGCCTTCTTCTATTACCGCGAACCCCAGGTCTACCGGCCGGAGTACGTCACCGCACAGAAAAAGATGGCCAACCATTTCTACGCGCAACTGTGCACCCAGCTCGAAGCAGGGCGACAAGCGGGCATGTTCGACTTTCGCGAGACACGCATCACTGCGCAGGCGGCGTGCAGCCTGCCGGGCTTTCTGTACAACTGGTACCGACCCGATGGGCGCCTGAGCCTTGACGAAGTGGTTCATGAGCTGTCGCTGCTGGCCTACCGGGTGCTGGGGTTGCAGAGTGCGCCCCTCCAGCGCAGCGCCAGCGTCTGACACAGGCCACAAATCAGGCTTGCCCCCGCGCCCCGACATCCTTCATTTTTCTTGCCCACCAAAAAGCCACAACGGAGACATCTCTTGAAAAATGCCTTTCACCGCCTCGCCATCTTGCCCGTCGTGTTGGCTGCCGCACTCAGTGCGGGTGCCACCTATGCACAGGCCACTTACAAAATGGCTTACATCGACCCGCTGTCAGGACCGTTCGCCGCCGTGGGCGAGCTGATGCTGTTGCACACGCAATATGCGGTAGACGACATCAATGCCAAAGGTGGTTTGCCAGGTGGCGTGAAGATGCAGCTGCTGCAATTCGACAGCAAACTGTCGGCGCAGGAGAGTCAAAGCGCATTGCAGGCCGCTATCGATCAGGGTGCGCGCGTCGTCATCACGGGAGGCTCTGGTTCGTCCGTGGTGTCTGCGCTCATCCAGTCCGTGAACCGCTGGAACCAGCGCAACCCCGGCAAGGAGCTGCTGGTGCTTAACCACTCCTCCATCGACCCCGAAATGACGGGCAAGGCCTGCAGCTTCTGGCACTTCCAGACCGAGGCCAACACCGCGATGAAGATGAAGGCCATTGCCAACACCATCAAGCGATTGCTCGACGTCAAGCAGGTCTACCTTCTGAACCAGGATTACGCACACGGCAAACAATGGGCCTTGTATGGACGCCAGTTGGTAGGCTTGGCGCGCCCGGATGTTCAGTTCGTCGGAGAAGCCCTGCACCCGATCGGCCGCGTCAAGGACTTCGCCCCCTACTTGGCCAACATCAAACAGAGTGGCGCGGACACGGTGATCACCGGCAACTGGGGGCCGGACATGAACCTGCTGCTCAAATCTGCGGGCGACGCGGGGTACAACCTGCGCTACTTCAATCACAGCGCAGGCTCGTTCCCCGGCACCGTGACAGCTGTTTCACAGGCCAAGCTGGGGCAACTCACATGGGTGGCTGAGTGGCACCCCGGCCAAGCTGACGCACCCAAAGTGGACGCTCTGGCCAAGGCCTACAAAGCCAGGACGGGCAAGGACTTCCTCGCACCACGCATTGAGTTCACGCCGCGCATGTTGGCGCTGGCCATCACCAAGGCGGGCAGCACCGACACCGTCAAAGTGGCACGCGCACTCGAAGACCTGAGCTTCGATACGGTGGTGGGCCCCGTGCGCATGCGCGCAGAAGACCATCAACTGCTGCTGCCCCAGGTGGTCAACACCATCGCGCCGGTGGACGGAAAGGCCGTCAAGGTGGGCTGGGAGGGTACGAACTACGGATTCCGCACCGATGCGGCATACACCGGCAACGAACTGGCACAGGGCACGGATTGCAAGATGACGAGGCCCTGACGACCGACGAGGCGGGCTGGGCGCCTATCGCCTATCCCCTACAGCGGCAGCCGCCACAGGCCGCCGCTACCATGGCCGGTCATTGCATTCATTGACCCGACCCACAAGGACCGCGCCCATGCCCGACTTTCGCAGCGACACCGTCACCCAGCCCACGCCCGCCATGCGCGAGGCCATGTTCAAGGCCCCGCTGGGCGACGATGTGTTTGCCGATGACCCGTCGGTGAACGCGCTGCAGGAGCATGCGGCCGAACTGCTGGGTTTTGAGGCGGCGCTGTTTGCGCCCTCGGGCACGCAGACCAACCTGATCGCGCTGTGGGGCCACTGCCAGCGCGGCGACGAAGCCATCGTGGGCCAGAGCTGGCACACCTACCGGTGGGAAGCGGGTGGCATGGCGGTGCTGGGTTCCATTCAGCCCCAGCCCGTAGAGACCCAACCTGATGGAACTCTGCGCGTGGCCGACATCGCGGCCGCCATCAAGCCCGACGACCCGCACTTTGCGCGCACGCGACTCATCGTGCTGGAGAACACCACGGGTGGCCAGGTGTTGCCCCCCGCCTACGTCACGGAGGTGGCGCTGTTGGCCAACCAACGCGGCCTGGCGCTGCACCTGGACGGCGCACGCCTGTTCAACGCCGCCACGGCCAATGCCGCGCGCCATGGCACGGATGTGTATGAAGAAGCGCGCAGCCTGTGCAGCCATTTCGATTCCGTGTCGCTGTGCCTGAGCAAAGGCCTGGGCGCGCCCGTGGGCTCGCTGGTGCTGGGCTCGCGCGACTTCATCCGGCAAGCCCGCCGCACCCGAAAGATCCTGGGGGGCGGCATGCGCCAAGCTGGCGTGCTGGCTGCTGCGGGCCACTACGCGCTGCAACACCATGTGCGGCGTTTGGCCGATGACCATGCCAATCTGGACCGCCTGGCGCAGGGCCTGAGCGAAGCCCACCGCAGCCACCCGGTGCTGCAGGGCAAGGTCACCGTCTACCCCTGGCAGACCAACATCCTTTTCACCGACCTGCACGCCGATGTGGCCCCGGCCTTCACCGCCTGGCTGGCCCAGCACGGCGTGCGCGTGACCAGCAGCCTTTATGGCGGCAACACCCGGCTGCGCTGGGTGACACACCTGGATGTGAGCGCTGCGGATATTCAGGCGGCGCTGGACTGCATTGCCCGCTTTCAGCGGCCGGGCTGATGGACCGGTGAGGGAGCGATCCCGAGGTCAGGCGGCGGCAGGGTAGCTTCGGCCACCAAAAACACCGGTGCCGACGCGCACTAGGGTGCTGCCAGCCTGGATCGCGGCCTCCAGGTCGGCCGTCATGCCCAGCGACAGGGTGTCAAACTGCTCCAGCCCGGGTTCTCCCAGCACAGATATTTGGTCAAAAATCCTTCTAGCGCTTGTGTGGATTGCCAGTTGCGCTTCAAGTTCAGGAGCATGATCAGGGATGCTCATCAGCCCACGCACGCGCAGGCGTGGCAGTTTTGCGACAGCCCGCACCAACTCCAGCGCCTCGGCAGGGGCCACGCCGGACTTGGTGGGCCCGCCATCGATGTTGATCTGGATACAGACCTGCAGCGGCGGCAAATGCTCCGGACGCTGCGTCGACAGGCGCTCAGCGATCTTCAGGCGGTCCACCGTATGCACCCAGTCGAAGTGCTCTGCCACCAGGCGGGTCTTGTTGCTCTGGATGGGGCCAATACAGTGCCATTGCAGTGCAGCACCAGGCAAGGCACCCCGGACGGCGGCAATCTTGTCCACACCTTCCTGAATGTAGTTTTCGCCAAAGGCGCGCTGCCCCGCAGCCACCGCTTCCAGCACGGCGTCGGCGCCAAAGGTCTTTGAGACGGCCAGCAGTCCGACGCTGCCAGCGCCGCGCCCAGCGGCTGTGCACGCATGCGCCATCCTGTCCAGAACCTGTTGGAGGTTGTTAGCAATCGTGGTCATAATGTTTGACAGCGTATCAAACGATAGAGGGATTCCGTGGACATTACCCAACTGCTCGCGTTCAGCGTCAAGAACAAGGCCTCCGACTTGCACCTTTCGGCCGGCCTGCCGCCCATGATCCGGGTCCACGGGGATGTACGGCGCATCAACGTCGATGCGCTGGACCACAAGACCGTCCACTCCATGGTGTACGACATCATGAGCGACGCGCAACGCAAAACGTATGAAGAGTTTCTGGAGGTCGATTTCTCCTTTGAAATCGAAGGCCTGGCGCGGTTCCGTGTCAATGCCTTCAACCAGAATCGCGGCTCCGCCGCCGTGTTCCGGACCATTCCGAGCAAGATCCTCACCCTGGAACAGCTCAACGCCCCCAAAATTTTCGGCGACCTGTCCTTGAAGCCACGCGGCCTGGTGCTGGTGACCGGGCCCACGGGCTCAGGCAAGTCCACCACGCTGGCGGCCATGGTGAATTTCCTCAATGAATCCGAATACGGCCACATCCTGACGGTGGAAGACCCGATCGAATTCGTGCACGAGTCCAAGAAGTGCCTGATCAACCAGCGTGAAGTGGGCCCGATGACGCTGTCGTTCGCGGCCGCGCTGAAATCCGCGCTGCGCGAAGATCCGGACGCCATTCTGGTCGGCGAAATGCGCGACCTCGAAACCATTCGACTGGCCATGACAGCGGCTGAAACAGGTCACCTGGTGTTTGGCACTCTGCACACGTCGAGCGCCGCCAAGACCATCGACCGGATCATTGACGTGTTCCCCGCCGAAGAAAAGGAAATGGTCCGGGCGATGTTGTCCGAATCGCTGCAGGCCGTGATTTCACAGACGCTGTGCAAGACCAAAGACGGCTCGGGCCGCGTGGCCGCCCACGAGATCATGCTGGGCACCAGCGCCATCCGCAATCTGATCCGCGAGGCCAAGGTGGCACAGATGTACTCCACCATCCAGACCAGCAACAGCGTGGGCATGCAGACACTGGATCAGAACCTGACCGATCTGGTGCGACGCAACATCATCAGCCCGGCCGAGGCCCGCAGCAAGGCCAAGATTCCCGAAAATTTCCCAGGATGATGCGACACCCCCATGACTTTGCGGCCCCACAAGGCGCCGCATACCGGAGCGAGATATGAAAGGCATTCTGAGCCTTCTGAAAATCAAGGCCCGCAGCGGCAAGCCGTCGGAAGACAACACGGATTCCGTGCTGTTTTCTACCGCCTTTGCGGGCCAGGGCGTGGACGACTCGATGCTGGTGCCATGGGAGGCCCGTGCCGTCGAGGTGGGTGCCAAGCGCCTGCCCACCAGCCGTGGCGGCAAACTGCTGCAAGGGCTGTGGGCCAAAGACAAATACATGGTCCATCTGGACAAGGACGCGGTGGAGCGCATGGAGCGCTTCTTTGAGTTTGCGGCCATCCCCTCCAACCGCGATGTGATCCGGCAGGACGAGTACGGCAATTTCATGGTGGTGCTGCTCACGGGCACCATTGCCGTGGACCGCGTACAGCCCTGGGGCGAGCAACTGAGGCTGGCCGAAACACGCCCTGGCGACATCCTGGGCGAGATGTCGCTGCTCGACAGTGGCATCCGCTTTTCGGCCTGCACCACACTCACCGATTGCGAGATCGCTGTACTGAGTGCCGAGGCCATGGATGACATGATGACCAAGGACCCTCAACTGGCAGCCAGTCTGATTGCGCTGCTGGCACGCAAGCTGTCGCTGCGCTTGCGCGTAGTGAGCGCGCGCCTGAGCGACAACCAGAAGTGATGTGCAAACACAAAACCAATGATCGTCCGACAGGCGACTACCCCAGGGAGAAATTCTGATGGAACGCGATCAGGCCAGTAAATTCATCAATGACCTGCTCAAGCTGATGGTGAGTCGCAACGGTAGCGACTTGTTCATCACGGCAGAGTTTCCGCCCGCCATGAAAGTCGATGGCAAGGTGACCAAGGTGTCGCCCCAGCCACTCACGCCCAACCACACGCTGACCCTGGCGCGCGCCGTGATGAGCGACAAACAGGTGGCCGATTTCGAACGCACCAAGGAGTGCAATTTCGCCATCTCGCCCGCCGGTATTGGTCGTTTCCGCGTGAATGCGTTCATCCAGCAGGGCAAGGTGGGCATGGTCATGCGGACGATTCCGCTGACCCTGCCCACCATCGATGGCTTGGGCGTGCCGCAGGTGCTGAAAGAGGTGACGATGACCAAGCGCGGTCTGTGCATCCTGGTGGGTGCCACTGGCTCGGGCAAATCGACCACGCTCGCAGCCATGGTGGACTGGCGCAACGAGAACTCGTTCGGCCACATCATCACGGTGGAGGATCCCGTCGAATTCGTGCACCCGCACAAGAACTGCGTGGTCACGCAGCGCGAAGTGGGCCTGGATACCGACAGCTGGGAAGCTGCCCTCAAAAACACGCTGCGCCAGGCGCCCGACGTGATTTTGATGGGCGAAATCCGCGACCGCGAAACCATGGAACACGCGGTGGCCTTTGCCGAAACCGGGCACTTGTGCCTGGCCACACTGCACGCCAACAGCGCCAACCAGGCGCTCGACCGGATCATCAACTTCTTCCCCGAAGAGCGCCGCGCACAACTGCTGATGGACCTCTCGCTCAACCTGCGCGCCATGGTGTCGCAGCGGCTGATTCCCAAGCAAGACGGCAAGGGCCGCGCGGCGGCGGTGGAAATCATGCTGAACACGCCGCTGATCTCCGATCTGATCTTCAAGGGTGATGTTTCCGAGATCAAGGAGATCATGAAAAAGAGCCGTAACCTGGGCATGCAGACCTTTGACCAGGCACTGTTCGATGCGTATGAGGCCAATGTCATCAGCTATGAAGACGCGCTGCGCAATGCGGACTCGCTCAACGACCTGCGCCTGCAGATCAAGCTCAACAGCCAGCGCGCCAAGTCACCCGACCTGGCACAGGGCACCGAGCACTTCGCCATCGTCTGACGGCGCCCCGGCAACAAGCACCACGACCCTGTGGTGCGACCCTATTCCTCCGTGTAGCCCCGCCCTAATGGGCGGGTTTTCACTTCCCAGAACCCACTGACCCCACACACATGCCAAGCACCAACTCCCGCAACTACGACGCCACCCCATCGCGCAAGGTCGCATTTCTGGGGCTGGGTGTGATGGGCTATCCCATGGCCGGCCACCTGGCGCTGGCGGGGCACGAGGTCACTGTTTACAACCGAACCTCTGCCAAATCAGCAGCATGGTGCGAAGAGTATTCGGGCACCCGGGGCCCCAAACATGCAGCAACACCGCGCGAGGCAGCAGCCGGTGCAGAAATCGTGTTCTGCTGTGTGGGCAATGACGACGACCTGCGCTCCGTCACACTGGGGGCCGATGGCGCCTTTGCAGGCATGAAGCCGGGCGCAGTCTTTGTGGACCACACCACCGCATCTGCCGAAGTCGCGCGCGCTCTCTACGCGGCCGCCCAGGCTCTGGGCTTGCAGTTTGTGGATGCCCCCGTATCGGGCGGCCAGGCGGGGGCGCAAAACGGCCTGCTGACGGTCATGTGCGGTGGCGATGCTGCGGCTTTCGAGGCCGCACAACCAGTAGCCATGGCATTCTCGCGTGCCTTCACGCTGCTGGGCGCCAGCGGCTCGGGCCAACTGGCCAAGATGGTCAATCAGATCTGTATTGCCGGGTTGGTGCAGGCCTTGTCCGAGGCCGTGGCTTTTGGCCAGAACGCCGGACTCGACATGAAGCAGGTGCTGGACGTGATTGGCAAAGGGGCCGCCCAGAGCTGGCAGATGGACAACCGTGGCAAGACGATGGTGGACGGGAAATTCGACTTTGGCTTTGCGGTGGACTGGATGCGCAAAGACCTGGGCCTGGTGCTTGACGAAGCCAAGCGCAATGGCTCAAGGGTACCGGTGACTGCGCTGGTGGACCAGTTTTATGCCGACGTACAGAAACTGGGCGGCAACCGCTGGGATACTTCGAGCCTCATCAAGCGCCTGACCTGACCGCCGCGCGCACGCACCGGGGACACCAGGCGGCATTGCGTATCCACCCACCCGAGAGGCCCCGCAGGGCCTCTTGTTCATTCAACGGCGCCGCAGCGCCCCTCAAACCGGATGCTCCCTCCGCGTGTGCCCGCTTCAGCCGCCCGGCGACGCGCTGTTGTCCGTGGTCACCGGTGCGGGCTGGGGGGCGCTGCGGCGCAGCTCTTCATCCGAGAGAATTTCAAACACGCGCACCACCTTGCTCACGTCGCTCACGCCACGGGCGATATCCGTCGCCCGCTTGGCCTCTCGCTGCGACACACGCCCCATGAGATAAACGGTGTTGCGCTCGGTCACGACCTTGAAAGAGTTCGCCGAAATGTCCTGGGCATCCACCAGGCTGGCGCGCACCTTGCCGGTAATGAAGGTGTCGGTAGAGCGCTGGCTCAAGCTAGAGCTGGGCATCACGGCAAGATCGTTCACGACCGAACGCGCGTTCTCCACTTTCGACACTATCTGCTCGACGGTCTGGCGATCCTGCGCCGTGGGTACCTCGCCCGTCAGCAAGGCCTGGCGGTTGTAGCTGGTCACGTTAACGTGGGCGCGATCACCCAGGGCTTCGCGGATGCGGTTGGATGCACGCAGCTCAATGCCCTCGTCTTCGATCTGCGTGCCAGTGGTGCGGCGATCAACGGCCATCACACCACCGACAACAGCTCCGCCGACGATCAGTGGTGCGCAAGCCGACAGGCCTGCAACCAGCGCTGCCGCGGCCAGCGCAGTGCACATGGCGCGGTGGGCACGGTTCATGGTTGGGTTGTTCATCAAGGAATCTCCTGTTCACCAAGTAACTGGGCATCCACACCGTCGCTCAGGCAATGCAGCACGAGGGCATGGACCTCACGCACACGCGCTGCGCGGTCGTGGGGCACGCTGATCAACACATCGGTTTCTCGCAACAGGGCGGCCAACTTGCCACCCGTGCGGCCCGTCAGGACCACCACCGTCATATCGCGCTCATGGGCCGCCTCGGTGGCCGCCAGCAGGTTGGCGTCGTTGCCACTGACCGACAAAACCAACAGCACATCCCCGGCCTGCCCCAGCGCCCGTACTTGCCTGGCAAATTGCTGGGCCATATCGTTGCTGCCTGTGGCGGCGGTCAGCAAGGTGCTGTCGGAGGTCAATGCCAGCGCGGCCAGTTCAGGCCGCTCTCGCTCGAACCCTGCCACACAGAAGGCGGCGAATTGCTGGGCTTCGGCGGCTGATGGGCCGTTGCCGCACGCTAGCACCTTGCCCCCGCTGGTGACGCAGGCGAGCACCGCTTGCACTGCGGCGGCAATGGGGTGGCTCAAGGCTTGCGCGGCCTGGTACTTCAGGTCGGCGCTGTCGATGAAATGCTGTTGGATGCGTTGCTCAAGCATGGAGGCCCGATGATACCCGCCGCGTGTTACAGCTTTTGTAGCAAACCGTAGCCATCTGCATTGCCCCGGCGGTGCCAATGGCCCAAAAAGGGATGCCGGGGATTAGCGCTTGGAGGCCGCTGACACGGCTACTGCGCATCGAACGCCGCCTTGAGCCACTGCACAGAATCCTCCACCAGCACCACATCAAAACGGCAGGGCGGCGGCGACGGCAGACGTATCAGGTACTGCTGCGCCGCGAAGATGATGTGGCGCTGCTTGGTGGCGCCGATGCTTGCCCCGGCTCCGCCAAAGGCGGTGCTGCTGCGGCTGCGCACCTCCACGAACACCAGGGTGCCATCGCGATCGCGCATGACCAGATCAATCTCGCCCCCACCACGCCCAGGCGTCCGATAATTGCGCACCAGCAAGTGCAACCCGGCCGCCTGCAAATAGGCCAGGGCCCTGTCTTCTGCGGCGTTGCCCTGCTGTCGGGTGGTGACCGCACGGGCAACCGCAGGGCGGGACGCATCGGCCAGCCCGGAGGCCACTTCCGGTCTTCTTTTTCCAAGGAATTTCATTGAGCGCCTCTTTCGCATCAGCCCAGAGCGCCGCGCACGAAGCAGCGGCAGCCCAGCATTATCCGCAGGGCGCGCTGTACGTGGTGGCCACGCCCATCGGCAATCTGGCCGATATCACCTTGCGCGCGCTGCACGTGCTGACGCTGGCCGACACCGTGGCCTGCGAAGACACGCGCCACACGCAATCGCTGCTGCGTGCTTATGGCATCGACAAAGGTGCACACCAATTGCTGGCCGTGCACCAGCACAACGAGTCGGAAGCCGCGCAGAACGTGGTGCAACGGCTGCAGCAAGGCCAGCGCGTGGTGTACGTGAGTGATGCAGGAACGCCAGGGGTGAGCGACCCCGGCGCCCGCCTGGTGGCCGCAGTGCAGGCGGCGGGCTTGCGGGCAGTGCCTCTGCCTGGCGCCAGCAGCATCATCACGGCGCTGAGTGTGGCCGGTGCCGTCGCACACAACACGGAGCATGGCGGTTTTGTATTTGTGGGTTTTTTGCCCGTCAAGAATGCCGAGCGCGCCACCGTGATTGAGCAGCAACTGGCCCATGAGCCCCGCTGCGTAGTGCTCCTCGAAGCCCCCCATCGCATCGGCGAATTGGCCCAAGCGCTGACGGTGCTGGGCACACGCCCCGTCACGCTCGCGCGCGAACTGACCAAGCAGTTTGAAGAAGTCACCACGCTGCCCGCCCAGGCCCTGACCGCATGGCTCGAGGGTTCGCCACAGCGTTCACGCGGCGAATTTGTGGTGCTGCTTCACCCCGTGCCCGTGGCCAGCGACGATGGCGACAGCCTGCGGGTGCTGCGCCTGCTGCTGGCCGAGCTGCCCCTGAAGACCGCCGTCCGCCTGGCCGCCGATATCACAGGGGCATCGCGCAACGTGCTGTACAACACGGCCCTGGCCTGGAAACGCGATGAGGCCCCGCTGAAGGATGCCGCAGACGGCAATGAGGCGGGCTGATTCCTCACCTTGGGTGGATTGATGAAAATGGTCGGTGGCGCATACAAAATAATCGCCAATAGCTATATTTTTTATAGCAAATTATTCTATCGATGATGGATCAGTGGCTGGTCGGTGGCAGGTCGGCCAGCCATGGCCATCAACCCGACACCGCCAGGCCCGCAGCCACCCCGCCGAACAAGTCCCCCTCCACCTGGGGCGTGTCCGGGAACGCCGTCTTCAGCACTTGCCGCAGAGGCCGCAGCGCAGACGAGCCCCCCGTCAGGTAGATCGCATCCAGGCCATCCGCTGACAACCCTGCGCTCTGGACACACTCGCGCGCGCAAGCGACCACCTGCTCCAGAGGTTGCTCCAAAAAGCGGACCAGGCCCTGCGATGTCACTGCGGCGCCAAGACCCTGTTCGATCCAGTCCAGCGGCATGGGCGCATCGGCATCGGCCAGAGACGCCGCGATCTTGGCCTGCTCCACCGTATTCGCCATGCGGTGTCCCAGGCGCTCGCTCAGCACCCGCATGAGCCGCCCGTGCAGCCGCGCGTCTGCGTAGTCCGTGCGCAAGTTCTGTGCATCACGCAAGGCACGCGGCGCATACAGCCACTGGATCAAGTGCCAGGTCGACAGGTCAAAGAAGACGCGGCTGGGCACTTCACGCCCCGCAGGCCCCTTGTGCCGAAAACCCAGCAAAGGCATGAGCAGGTCCAGGCTGAGACGACGGTCAAAGTCGGTGCCGCCAATGTGTACGCCGGTGGTGGCCAGCACATCTGCGCTGCGATCGGCGCGGGCCATACGCTCGGGGCCCAGACGCACCACCGTGAAGTCCGACGTGCCCCCGCCAATGTCCACCACCAAAACCAGCGACTCGCGCTCAATGCGCTGCTCATGGTCCAGCGCCGCCGCGATGGGCTCCAGCTGAAACGCTACGTTTTCGAAACCGGCCGCCAACGCCGCCTGGCGCAGTGCGTCTTCGGCCTGCTGGTCGCGGCCCGCATCGCCATCAACAAAATGCACAGGGCGCCCCATCACCACGCGCCCGGGCAGGCCACCCAGCTCGTCGCGGGCCTTCTGAGCCAGCATGCGCAAAAAGAGGCTGATGATGTCCTGATAGCTCACCAGCGTGTTGTGCACTGAGGTCTTATCCTGCAGCAACGCACTGCCCAGCAGACTCTTGAGCGAGCGCATCAGACGCCCTTCCGTGCCCGCCAGATACTGCCCCACCGCATCGCGCCCGAAGTGGGTGCGGTGATCTTCGGCATTGAAGAACACCGCGGTGGGCAGCGTGTGCGCCGCCCCCTCCAGCGCAATCATCCGTGCACGCCCAGCGCCTTGACGCACGGCCATTGCAGAGTTGGAAGTACCAAAGTCGATACCAAGGGTGGTGTCCTTCAGAAGGGGCATGGAAAGCGTAGGGATGAGGCGGAGAAAACGAAATGCGGAGCTATCCACCCGCAGGCCTGCTCGGTGCCGACCTGCAGCACACGCCCCTCGAAGGGAACGTGAACTCCCGCGACGGTGGCACAAGAGCGCCACGAAGAGCCAGCGCATATGGATGCTGCGAAACTGAAAAAGCCCTTGATTTTTTCAAATCAAGGGCTTTTTGTTTGGTGGCCTGGGGCGGAATCGAACCACCGACACAAGGATTTTCAATCCTCTGCTCTACCGACTGAGCTACCGGGCCTGAGCCTCAAATTATAGTCAGAAAAATCCGAATTTTTGAAAATCTCGCAGAAATTAATTGCGCTTACCCCGACCGAGGTCCACGCCCAGCTGTCGCAGCTTGCGATACAGGTGCGTCCGCTCCAGACCGGTTTTTTCTGCCACTCGGGTCATAGACCCCCCCTCACGAGCCAAGTGAAATTCAAAGTAAGCCTTTTCGAAACCATCGCGCGCTTCGCGCAGGGGACGATCCAGATCGAACCCCTGGTGCGCGTGCGGCCCGACATCCACCCCCGCCATCACCACCGAAACCGTCGGCAGTTGCGAGAACGTGGCGTCTGCGGCCATGGCTGCAGGTGGCTGGACTGTCGCTACCGGTGCTGCTTGATGTGCTGCATTGCGGGCCAAGCCCTGCTCTACGGCCTTGAGGAGCTTCTGGAGGGTGATAGGCTTTTCGAGGAAGGAGAAGGCTCCGATGCGCGTTGCCTCCACGGCGGTATCAATGGTGGCATGACCACTCATCATGATCACAGGCATGGTGAGGACGCCGGCTGTAGCCCATTCCTTGAGCAGAGACACCCCGTCCGTGTCGGGCATCCAGATGTCCAACAGCACCAGGTCATAGCTATTGCCTGCCCGAGCGGATCGAGCCTGGGTCGCATTTTCTGCGAGGTCTACGCTGTGACCTTCGTCGTTCAGAATTTCCGACAGCAGATCACGAATGCCGAGCTCATCGTCGACCACCAGAATATTTGCCATGTGTGTTGAAGCGCCTTGGGGTACTGCGGGGCGGTGTTGTTATGACGCCACCGCTGGTTCAGGGGCGAATGATAACGACACTTGGGCCCCGCGCACCACGCCATCTTCCGTGCGGTTCGACAGATCGATGCGGGCGCCATGTTCATCTGCGATCTTTTTGACCACAGCCAAACCCAGACCCGTGCCTCTCGGTTTGGTGGTCACATAGGGCTCGAAGGCACGCTGCAGGATGTGCGAAGGAAAGCCGCCACCGCTGTCTGCCACCGTGAGTCGCACGCGCCGTGAAGACTCACTCCAGCGGGTCAAGATACGTACCGGCGGCATCGGCTCAGAGACATTTGTACGCGCCTGCTCGGTCGAGTCTTGCGCGTTTTGCAGCAGGTTGTGCACCACCTGTCGCAACTGCTGCGCGTCGCCTGCAATCATGGGGCAGCGCGCGTCCAGCTCGGCTTCTACAGGCACGGTGGCGTTCTCCTCCCCATACAGATGGAGCACATCCGCGACCAGCGCATTCAGATCCAGGGCATGCAGTTCAGCGGCCGGCAGGCGGGCGTAGTCCCTGAACTCATTGACCAGACGCTTCATGGCGTCCACCTGGTCAACGATGGTCTTGACGGACTTGGCGAGGACGGCTTGTTCAGGGTCGGCCAGCTTGCCGGAGAGCTTCATTTCCAGCCGCTCGGCAGACAGCTGAATGGGGGTCAGCGGGTTCTTGATTTCATGCGCCAACCGCCGCGCAACCTCACCCCATGCCTGCGCCCGCTGCGCAGAAACGATTTCAGAAATGTCGTCAAAAACCAACAGCCGCGTGGAATCGGGGAGCTCAGCGCCCCGCGCCACCAGGCTGGTGGCGTGTTGCCCAGCCCCAATCGACGACGCGTGCAGCTCAAAAGGTTGTTGCCAATGGTCCAGGCCATGGCGCTCGTGGTCGCCCAGAAAGGCGTCGAAATGCCGTTGAACCGAGGCGGCGAACTCGGCGAGACCCGGCACCTCCGACAGATGCCGCCCCTCATACGCTGCCATCGGCGCGCGCAAGATGCGGGTGGCGCCAGGATTGGAGGAGTAGATCACCCCCTGTGCATCCAGCACGATGACCCCGGCAGTCAGGTTGTCCAGAATGGTTTGCAGGTTTGCGCGCGATGCATCCACCTCGCCCATGCTCAGTTCCACCGCTTGGCGCGCGTCCGCCAGTTGCTGGGTCATGAGAGCAAACGAGCGCGTGAGCCCCCCCAGCTCGTCCTTGCTCTGCAGTGCCGCCTTGGGGCTGAGGTTGCCTGCAGCCACCTCACGCACCCCTTCGGCCAGTACCAACAGGGGCCGCACCAGCTGATTGCCCAGCAACACGGCGAGGAGTACGGCGCCAAAAACTGCGAGAAACAGGCTCAGCGTGAGCGTGCCTACATACATGCGCCGCAAGCCCCCACGGGCCAGCGCACGCTCCTGGTATTCGCGGTTGGCCTCTTGGACGGCGATGGCATTGGCCACCAGCGCGGGCGGCAGGGGGAGCGTGGCTTGCAGGTAGCGCGGCTCCACCAACAGACCAACACTGGGGCTGCTCACCAGCGCCAGCACCTTGACGCGAGCGTTCTGCGCTGCCGCCGGGTCGGAAATGTCATCAAGTCCTTCGATCTGCGCCGAAGCCCGCTGCTGACGCACGGTGCGCAGCAACGGTACGCCCGGACGTTCGGGGTTCAGGCTGAAACGTGACTGGCCAGCGCTGGCCACAGCCTGCCCGGCCGCATTCCAGAGCACTACATCCGTAGCGCCCAGTTGGTCACGAATGCGCTCCAACACCAACCCGGCAGCCGCGTCGGGCACCTGGGCTACCTGTGTGCTGGCGTTGCGGGTTTTGGCAGCCATGTCCGCCGCCAGCGAATCCAGCGACACGCGGGCCAGATTCACGCCAGCCGACAGGGCTCCTTCCACCTTGACATCAAACCAACTCTCGATGGACCGGGTTACAAACTGGTAGGACACCACATAGATCAGCAGGCCCGGCATCAAACCCACCAACGCAAAGATGGCCGCCAGCTTGACCAGGAGGCGACTTCCAAAGCGGCCCTTGCGCAAACGCATGCCCAGCCGCACCGCCACCCATGCCAGTACAGCCAAAAGTAGCAAAGCCACAAATACATTGATGCCAAAAAGCCAGGCGTAATTGCGCTCGTACAAAACGCGGTTGTTGGTGGCCAGCGTGAGCAAGAACAGCAACACCATCCCAATGGCGGACATGATGGCCGCGCCGACCCCCACCGCCCAGCGCACCGCGCGTGACTGGCGCGCCGTCGCCTGAGTGGATGCGGAAACGCCAGAACCCCGAGCGTCTGCCTTCACTTGGCAGGCCCCGTAGCCAGCCGCTGGCTGCGGGAAACCAGCAGGTTCCAGCCGGAACGCCCCACGGCACCAATCTGAAAGGGACGGGGAAGCTGAGACATATCCAGTCTGAACTTGAAAGTAACCGTGTGGACGGCATCTGCCTCAATCACACTGTCTTCAGCAATCTTCCAGCGTGAAAAACGCTGAATTGATGACAAAGCATCCGCATAGTTGTCGAAGTTCTGGCCCAACATCACCCCCAGACCACTGTTTGTAAACGGCACTGGAGAGATGTTGAGGCGCCAGCGGCGGGTCAGAGGCTGGTAACTCAGCCTAAAGTAACGCGAGGTTTCGGCGATTTGCCGGTCAGACCAGTACCAACGATCACGCAGCACTTGGGCATCGGCCACGAAGAACATCGGAATGCCTTTGAACAAAGCGTCCTCAGCCAATTCAGGCAGATCAAACTGCAAACTGGTGCTCAGATAGAGGCCATCGTCAGTGCGCTCCAAGCGCAACTCACTCACCTCTGCGGTGGGTGACGAGGCTGCAGCCGCATACGGGAGCAGACAGCAGCCCATCAGCAACAGCAGTAAAAATCTGGCGCAAACCAGCATCCAATGGCCCTTGGCGGGCTCATTGCAGAGATTTTTGCAACAGTGCGTAAAAGAAACCGTCGTGCTCACCTGTCTGATTGTCCGGGACAGCCCCGGCCTTGTCCGCTTTGCCGGGAATTAAATGGCCGGGTGAAGGCAGCAATTGGGCATCGGTGTTGTGCGCAAGAAACGTTTGCACCTGGGCATCGCCTTCGGCCCGGAACACCGAACAGGTGCAATACAGCAGCCGACCGCCAGGACGCAGCAACGGCCACAACGTCGTCAGCAACCTCGCCTGCAAACTGGCCAATTGGGTGATGTCCGTTTCACGGCGCAGCCAACGCACATCCGGATGGCGGCGCACGATGCCAGACGCTGTGCAGGGCGCATCGAGCAAGATGGCATCAAAAAGCACGCCACCGCAATCGGTGTGCCACCAATCCTGTGGACGTGCAGCATCAGCGACCACCACCTTGGCGCTCAGCCCCAAGCGCTGCAGAGTGTCGCCGATGCGTGCGCTGCGAGCGGCATCGATCTCCAGTGCAGTGACTTGCAGGGGTGCCCCGATGCCGGCCATTTCCAACAAGTGTGCGGTCTTGCCCCCAGGCGCGGCGCAAGCATCTAGCACGCGCAGCGGTTGCGCAAGGTCCAGGCCCTGAAGCAGCAGAGGGGCCGCCATCTGCGCTGCTGCGTCCTGCACCGAAACCCAGCCGTCAGCAAAACCCGGCAATATTTGCACGGGTACGGGTTGCTGCAAGACAAGGCCGACATCGCCCACGGGATTTGCTTCCAATCCAATAGCACGCAGTGCAGATTGGTATTGCGCCACGGTGCCTTTTTGCTGGTTAACACGCAGTGTCATGGGAGCATGCGTATTGTTGGCGCGCAATATCTGCTCCCAGTGCAAAGGGTGGTCCTTGCGCAGCCGTTGAATCCACCATGTGGGATGATTCCAACGCGCTACAGGGTCATTGTCGGTCGCAGCCACCAAAGCATCACGCTCACGCAAGAAGCGGCGCAAACAGCCATTGATAAAAGAGGCTTGGGCACGGGTCTCGGCGTTGTGTTTGGCCGCCTCTACCGCTTGATTGACCAAGGTAAAGGGCTCGTAAGGAGAGTCTTCGGGACTCCAACACAGCGCCAGAGCCACGCACAACAAGGCATCTGCGGCAGGCGGCGGCGTGCGAGCCGCCAGCTGCCGGCGCAGCGCCTCGGCGCGGCCTGACTGTCGAAGCACCTGGAACAGCAGGGACTGAACTCCCGGGCGCAGCCCGGCCTCAATGTCCGCCAAGGCGGTCGTCCCCGACTGCCCACCCCGTATAGCCAGCAGTGCGCCAGCAACTCCGGCCAGTTGTTGCCACAGCGCGATCGGCTGCGTGCGGTAGGAATCTGGTGCCACCGTCAGGTCACCTTCACCGCGGGAGGAAGGACGCGAAGAGTGCGGCAGATTGTCGCCAGCGCGGACTGGGCGATTGCCGGGATTTTGTTGACGCATCGTGATCCTGAAAACCGGCTACAGCACTCGTGCAGCCTTGAAGCCAAAAACCCAAGCCAGCAAGCTGGCAGGGAACTGTGCGATGGCCGCGTTGTACTGCAGAACCGCGTCATTGAACACACGGACGGCCTGTTCGGTCTGAACGGAATGCTCCGCCCAACGCGCTTGCCATATCGACAGCGCGGTCAAAGCAGGCTCCTGCGCCGCTGCCGACACCGGCTCTGATGCGGCTGAAGCCTCCTCCAACTTGCCCACTGCGCCCTTCCAGGTGGCTTGCAGCATCTCACGCGCGGCAGTCAACGCAGCCACAGCATCCGCCCGCAGCGGGCGGGCACGGGCTACCGCCAAGGATGCGCTCAATTGCGTGACAGCCCCCTGCAGTGCAGCCACTTCGGCCTCGCCAGAGTCACTCAAAAGACGCCCTCGCTGCACCAAATGCGCCGCACCAAACTCCCCCAACAAGGCCACAAGACGCACCATATGTGCATCGAAGCTGCCAAACGATTGCACTACGGACGAGCGCAGTCGCATCAATCGGTTATAGGCCCCGAGCGCCCAGAACAGGGAGACGGCAAAAACAATCCAGAAGAGGGGCGATGACCACAACATGCACAGTCGCCGATTCAGCGCGCTCCACGCGCTCCGGCCCGAGAAAAGAAAAAAAGGGAAAAAGCGGCGTCCATATGAAAAACGCCCTCAGCCTGCCAGGGGACAGGGCGAGAGCGTTTCAGAGAAGGCCGCAGGGCTTAGTCAGCCGCTGCGTCGGTGGCGGTGACGCTGCTGCTGTCCACCTCAGAGGCGTCAGCTTGCGCTTCCATTTCAGCCGCTTCGGCTTCGGCGATGGCGCGGCGCTCGGCGTCGTCCATGGCGTCCTTGGCCTTGCGGGCCTGGTGGTAGGCCATCCCGGTACCGGCAGGGATCAGGCGACCCACGATCACGTTTTCCTTCAGGCCACGCAGCTCGTCGCGCTTGCCCATGATGGCAGCCTCGGTGAGCACGCGGGTCGTTTCCTGGAAGGATGCGGCCGAGATGAATGAGTCGGTCGACAGCGACGCCTTCGTGATACCCAGCAACAGGTTGCTGTAGGTCGCGGGGATCTTGCCTTCGGACTGCAATGCATCGTTGGTGTTGAGGATCTCGGAGCGCTCGACCTGCTCACCAGCGATGTAGTTGGACTCGCCAGTGTTCTCGACCACCACGCGGCGCAGCATCTGGCGAACGATCACTTCAATGTGCTTGTCGTTGATCTTCACACCCTGCAAGCGGTACACGTCCTGCACTTCATCAACGATGTAGCGCGAGAGTTCCTCGATGCCCAGCAAGCGCAGAATGTCCTGCGGGTCGGCAGGGCCGTCCACAATCGATTCGCCCTTGTTGACCACCTGGCCTTCGTGCACCAGGATGTTCTTTTCCTTGGGCACGAGCTCTTCGAACACACGGCCTTCAGGGTCGGTGATCTGCAAGCGGACCTTGCCCTTGGTTTCCTTGCCGAACGACACGGTACCGGTCATTTCGGCCAGCGTGCCCTTGTCCTTGGGTGTACGGGCTTCGAACAGCTCGGCCACACGCGGCAGACCGCCGGTAATGTCTCGGGTCTTCTGACCTTCGACCGGGATACGGGCCAGCACTTCGCCAGGGCCCACATCCATGCCGTCGCGCACCTGGATCAGAGCGCCGATCTGGAAGCCGATGGTCACGGAGTGATCAGTGCCAGGGATCTTCACTTCGTTGCCTTGGGCATCGATCAGCTTCACTTGTGGGCGCACCACCTTGGCGGCGCCACGGCGCTTCGGATCGATCACCACCAGCGTGGACAGACCAGTCACTTCGTCAACCTGCTTGGCTACCGTCAAGCCTTCTTCGACGTTTTCGAACTTGGTCTGACCGGCGAACTCAGTGATGATGGGTCGCGTCAGTGGATCCCAGTTGGCCAGAATCGTGCCTGCCTTGACGGTCTGATCGGCCTTGACCGTCAGCGTAGCGCCATAAGGCACCTTGTGGCGCTCGCGCTCACGGCCATGTTCGTCCTGGATGACGATTTCACCCGAACGGGCAATCACCACCAGCTCGCCCTTGGTGTTGCTCACATAGCGCATCGTGGCATTGAAGCCGATCACGCCGTTGGACTTGGCTTCCACGCTCGACGCGATAGCGGCACGCGATGCTGCACCACCGATGTGGAACGTACGCATGGTCAGCTGCGTGCCAGGCTCGCCGATCGACTGGGCAGCGATCACACCCACGGCTTCGCCGAGGTTGATCAGGCCGCCACGGCCCAAGTCACGTCCGTAGCACTTGGCGCACAGGCCGTAGCGGGTTTCGCAGGTCAGTGCAGTGCGCACCTTCACCTCGTCCACCCCTGCAGTTTCGAGTCCTTCGATGATGTCTTCATCGAGCATCACACCTGCCTGGACCAGCACCGAGCGATTCTCGGGATGCAAGACATCTTCAGCAGCAGTGCGGCCCAGGATACGGTCGCGCAGCGATTCGATCACTTCGCCGCCTTCGACGATAGCGCGCATCAGCGAGCCATTGGCGGTACCGCAGTCCTCTTCGGTCACGACCAGATCCTGCGTCACGTCCACCAGGCGGCGGGTCAGGTATCCGGAGTTGGCCGTCTTCAAAGCCGTGTCGGCCAGACCCTTACGGGCACCGTGGGTGGAGATGAAGTACTCCAGCACGTTCAGACCTTCACGGAAGTTCGCGGTGATAGGCGTTTCGATGATCGATCCGTCTGGCTTGGCCATCAGACCCCGCATGCCGGCCACCTGGCGGATCTGGGCTGCAGAACCCCGGGCGCCCGAGTCGGCCATCATGTAGATGGAGTTGAAGGACTCCTGGTCTACTTCCTTGCCGTGGCGATCAATGACCTTCTGCTTGGACAGCTGGGCCATCATCACCTTGGACACTTCGTCACCGGCCTTGCCCCAGATGTCCACCACCTTGTTGTAGCGCTCGCCAGAGGTGACCAGACCGGACACGTACTGCTGTTCGATCTCTTTCACTTCCTTCTCGGAGCGCTCGATGATGCCGGCCTTCTGAGGCGGCACCAGCATGTCATCAATGGCGATCGAGATACCAGCGCGCGTTGCCAGACGGAATCCGTTTTGCAGCAGCTTGTCGGCAAACACCACCGTCTCCTTCAGACCGCACTTGCGGAAGGACACGTTGATCAGGCGCGAGATTTCCTTCTTCTTGAGCGCCTTGTTCATGTTGGAGAACGGCAGGCCCTTGGGCAGAATTTCGGACAGCAGCGCACGGCCGGCCGTGGTTTCCACGAGCGAGGTAGACGGAACGAATTCGCCCGTTTCCTTGTTCTTGGTCCACTCGGTCATGCGGACCGTGATCTTGGCTGCCAGCTCCACTTCGCCAGCATCCAGAGCACGTTGCACTTCACCGGTATCGGCAAACACCAGGCCTTCGCCCTTGCCGTTGATACGGTCACGGGTGGCGTAGTAGAGGCCCAGCACCACGTCCTGCGAAGGAACGATGGAGGGTTCGCCCGAGGCGGGGAACAGCACGTTGTTGGAGGCCAGCATCAGCGTGCGGGCTTCCATCTGCGCTTCCACCGACAGCGGGACGTGGACAGCCATCTGGTCACCGTCAAAGTCGGCGTTGAAGGCCGCGCAGACGAGTGGGTGCAGTTGGATGGCCTTACCTTCAATCAGGATGGGCTCGAAGGCCTGGATCCCCAAACGGTGCAGCGTAGGCGCACGGTTGAGCATCACGGGGTGTTCCTTGATGACCTCTTCCAGAATGTCCCAAACCACCGGTGTGCCGGATTCGACTTCCTTCTTGGCGGCCTTGATCGTCGTCGCAATGCCCATGGCTTCGAGGCGCGAGAAGATGAAGGGCTTGAACAGTTCCAGAGCCATCAGCTTGGGCAAACCGCACTGGTGCAGCTTGAGCGTTGGGCCCACGGTAATCACGGAACGACCGGAGTAGTCCACGCGCTTGCCCAGCAAGTTCTGGCGGAAACGGCCGGACTTGCCCTTGATCATGTCGGCCAGCGACTTGAGGGCACGCTTGTTGGCGCCCGTCATGGCCTTGCCACGGCGGCCGTTGTCCAGCAGCGAGTCGACGGCTTCCTGCAGCATCCGCTTTTCGTTGCGGGCGATGATTTCAGGGGCCTTCAGCTCCAGCAGACGGCGCAGGCGGCTGTTGCGGTTGATGACGCGGCGGTACAGGTCGTTCAGGTCGGAGGTGGCGAAACGGCCACCATCCAGCGGCACCAGCGGACGCAGGTCCGGTGGCAGCACGGGCAGCACTTCCAGCACCATCCACTCGGGCTTGATGCCCGACTTCTTGAAGGCTTCGAGCACCTTCAGGCGCTTGGCGTTCTTCTTGACCTTGACTTCGGAGCCGGTCAGATCACCGCGCAGGCGTTCGATCGACAGGTCGATATCGATGGATTCCAGCAGGTCCTTGATGCCTTCAGCGCCCATCTTGGCGATGAACTCGTCACCGTATTCCTTGCGCTTGGCGTCGTAGTCGTCTTCGGACATGATGCTGAACTTCTTCAGCGGCGTCATGCCGGGGTCGGTCACCACGTACGCTTCAAAGTACAGCACGCGTTCGATGTCGCGCAGCGTCATGTCGAGCACCAAGCCCAGACGCGACGGCAGCGACTTCAGGAACCAGATGTGGGCGCAAGGCGCGGCCAGATCGATGTGACCCATGCGCTCGCGGCGCACCTTGGTCTGCGTGACTTCAACGCCGCACTTCTCGCAGATCACACCGCGGTGCTTGAGGCGCTTGTACTTGCCGCACAGGCATTCGTAGTCCTTGATAGGACCAAAAATCTTGGCGCAGAACAGGCCATCACGCTCGGGCTTGAACGTACGGTAGTTGATGGTCTCGGGCTTCTTCACTTCACCGAAAGACCACGAACGGATCTTTTCGGGCGAAGCCATGCCGATGCGGATGGCATCGAAATGCTCATCCGGCGTGAATTGCTTGAACAGGTCGAGTAGCGATTTCATAGTGACTCTTTCCTTTTCTGCTTAGGAGCGTTCCAGCTCGATGTCCAGGCCCAGCGAACGGATTTCCTTGACCAGCACGTTGAACGATTCCGGCATACCGGCTTCGATGGCGTGCTCGCCCTTGACGATGGACTCGTACACCTTGGTACGGCCCACCACGTCATCGGACTTCACCGTCAGCATTTCCTGCAGCACGTAGGCGGCGCCGTAAGCTTCCAGCGCCCACACTTCCATTTCCCCGAAACGCTGACCACCGAACTGAGCCTTACCACCCAGCGGCTGCTGCGTGACGAGCGAGTAAGGGCCGGTCGAGCGGGCATGCATCTTGTCATCCACCAAGTGGTGCAGCTTCAGGTAGTGCATGTAGCCGATGGTCGTGGGACGCTCGAAGCGCTCGCCCGTGCGACCGTCGAACAAGTACGCCTGGGTGCGGGTCGATGTCAAACCTTTGCGCTCAGCAATATCGTCAGGGTAGGCGATCTTGAGCATGTCCTTGATTTCTTCTTCCGAAGCACCGTCGAACACTGGCGTGGCGTAAGGCACACCGTTGGTCAAGTTGGCCGCCATGGCCATGACTTCTTCGTCGCTGAGCTGTGCCAGGTCTTCTGTGCGGCCACGCGAGTTGTAGACCTCTTCGAGGAACGTGCGCATTTCGGACGCCTTGGCCTGCTCTTGCAGCATGTTGCCAATGCGCTGACCAATCCCCTTGCCAGCCCAACCGAGGTGGACTTCCAGCACCTGACCGATGTTCATCCGCGAGGGCACGCCCAGCGGGTTCAGAACGATGTCGGCCGGAGTGCCGTCTGCCATGTAGGGCATGTCTTCGACGGGAACGATCTTGGAGACCACACCCTTGTTACCGTGGCGGCCAGCCATCTTGTCACCCGGCTGCAGGCGGCGCTTGACGGCGAGGTACACCTTGACCATCTTGAGTACGCCAGCAGGCAGCTCATCGCCTTGCGTGAGCTTCTTGCGCTTTTCTTCGAACGCCAGGTCGAAACTGTGGCGCGTTTGCTCCAGAGCGTTCTTGATGGATTCGAGCTGGGTCGCAACTTCGTCTTCCGCAGGGCGGATGTCGAACCAGTGAAACTTCTCGACCGACGCCAAGTAGGCCTTGTCGATTTTTGTGCCCTTGGCCAGCTTCTGAGGGCCGCCATTGGCCACACGGCCGTTGAGCAGCTTCTCGATGCGGTCGAAGGCATCGGCCTCCACGATACGCAGCTGGTCGTTCAGATCCAGACGGAAGCGCTTGAGTTCATCGTCGATGATCTGCTGGGCGCGCTTGTCGCGCTGGATGCCTTCACGGGTGAACACCTGTACATCGATCACAGTGCCTTGCGAGCCCTGGTCCACACGCAGCGAGGTGTCCTTCACGTCGGAAGCCTTCTCGCCGAAGATGGCGCGCAGCAGCTTCTCTTCAGGCGTGAGGGTGGTCTCGCCCTTGGGAGTGACCTTGCCGACCAGCGTATCGCCGGGCTGCACTTCGGCACCCACGTAGATAATGCCGGACTCGTCCAGGCGGTTCAGTTGCTGTTCCGACAGGTTCGGAATGTCGCGCGTGATTTCTTCCGCACCCAGCTTTGTATCACGGGCCATGACCACCAGTTCCTCGATGTGAATCGAGGTATAGCGGTCTTCGGACACCACGCGTTCGGAGATCAGGATCGAATCTTCGAAGTTGTAGCCGTTCCACGGCATGAACGCGATCAGCATGTTCTGGCCAATGGCGATTTCGCCGAAGTCCGTCGATGCGCCGTCAGCCACCACGTCACCCTTGACCAGCTTGTCGCCCTTCTTCACGATGGGGCGTTGGTGGATGTTGGTGTTCTGGTTGGAGCGCTGGTATTTGATGAGGTTGTAGATGTCCACACCCACTTCACCAGCGACGGCCTCAGCGTCATTCACGCGGACCACGATACGCGTCGCATCCACGTAATCGACGATGCCACCGCGAGTAGCGGTAACAACCGTACCCGAGTCCACCGCAGCCACGCGCTCGATGCCCGTGCCCACCAAGGGTTTTTCAGGGCGCAACACAGGCACAGCCTGACGCGACATGTTGGCACCCATCAATGCGCGGTTCGCATCATCGTGTTCCAGGAACGGAACCAGCGATGCCGCCACCGACACGATCTGCGCAGGTGACACATCCATGTACTGAACGCGGTCTGCACCACACAGAATAGACTCACCCTTTTCACGGGCCGACACCAGGTCACCCGTCAGGCGGCCGTCCTTGTCGAGCACGGCATTGGCCTGCGCGATCACGTACTTGCCTTCTTCAATGGCCGACAGGTAGTCGATTTCCATCGTGACCTTGCTGTCGATCACACGGCGGTAAGGCGTTTCAATGAAACCGTACTCATTCAAGCGGGCATACAAGGCCAGCGAGTTGATCAGGCCAATGTTGGGGCCTTCCGGTGTTTCGATAGGGCACACACGACCGTAGTGGGTCACGTGCACGTCGCGCACTTCGAAACCTGCACGTTCGCGGGTCAGACCGCCCGGGCCCAGTGCGGAAACACGGCGCTTGTGCGTGATTTCGGCGAGCGGGTTGGTTTGGTCCATGAACTGCGACAGCTGCGACGCACCGAAGAATTCCTTCAGAGCGGCCGAGATCGGCTTGCTGTTGATCAGGTCGTGGGGCATCAGCGGCTCTTGCTCGGCCTGACCCAGACGTTCCTTCACAGCCTTTTCGATACGTGCCAAGCCGGTGCGGTACTGGTTTTCGGCCAGTTCGCCCACGCAACGCACGCGGCGATTTCCCAAGTGATCGATGTCATCGACTTCGCCGTTGCCGTTGCGCAGGTCCACCAGAATCTTGACCACTGCCAGGATGTCCTCGTTGGACAACACCATGGGGCCCGTGGATTCGTCGCGGCCGATCTTGGCGTTGAACTTCATGCGGCCCACGCGCGACAGGTCGTACGTGTCGGGGTTGTAGAACAGGCGCTGGAACAGGGCCTGTACGGCGTCTTCCGTTGGCGGCTCGCCGGGGCGCATCATGCGGTAGATGGCCACGCGGGCAGCGAACTCGTCCACAGTTTCGTCGATGCGCAGGGTCTGCGACATGTACGCGCCCTGGTCGAGTTCGTTGGTGTAGATGCACTGGACATCCTGCACACCGGAGCTGCGCAATTTCTTGAGCAGCGCTTCGGTCAGCTCGTCATTGGCCTTGGCAATGATTTCACCGGTGTCCGCGTCCACAATGTTGCGGGCCACAACGCGGCCAATCAGGAAATCCTCAGGCACACTGATGTGTGTGGTGCCGGACTGTTCCAATTCGCGGGTGTGGCGCGCTGTCACGCGCTTATCCTTGGCCACAACAACCTTGCCCGACTTGTCGGTAATGTCGAAACGCGCCACTTCGCCGCGCAGACGTTCGGAGACAAACTCCATCTGTGCGCCGCTGTCCATCAAGCGGAAGTTGTCATTGACGAAGAAGTTCGCCAAGATCGACTCTGGATTCAGGCCGATGGCCTTGAGCAAAATCGTGACAGGCATCTTGCGCCGACGGTCGACGCGAAAGTACAGAATGTCCTTGGGGTCGAATTCGAAGTCCAGCCAAGAGCCACGGTAGGGAATGATGCGCGCCGAGAACAGCAGCTTGCCCGAACTGTGGGTCTTGCCCTTGTCGTGTTCGAAGAACACGCCTGGCGAACGGTGCAGCTGAGACACGATCACGCGCTCAGTACCATTGATGATGAACGAGCCCTTGTCGGTCATCAAAGGCACTTCGCCCATGTAGACCTCTTGCTCCTTCACTTCCTTGACCACCTTGGACTGCGACGTCGAGGACTCGCGGTCATAGATGATCAGCTGCACCTTGGCACGCACGGCCGAGGCGAAAGTCAGACCACGGGTCTGGCACTCGCGCACGTCAAAAGCAGGCTTGGCCAGGTTGTACTCAATGAACTTCATCTCCACAAAACCGTTGTGAGAGACGATAGGAAAGGCAGCGTCGAATGCAGCCTGAAGGCCTTCGATGGTTCTTTTCTGGGGTGCTTTATCAGCCTGCAGGAAAGCGGTGTATGCGTCCTTCTGCATTTGCAGCAGATAAGGAACTTCGAGCACGCTATCGCGGGTGCCGAAACTTTTGCGAATTCGCTTGCGTTCGGTGTAGGAATAGGCCATGAGATCTCCGGGCAAAGACATGAGTCCTGGGTCTTCGACGACTGACTCGCAAGAAGCGTTGTTCTTACGGGCTTGGCGGTTGGCCACTACCAACCATGGCGGACGGTGATGCATTGCACATCACCCGAACCAAGGCGTCTTCTGCTGTCGGGATTGACAGAAGACACTCGAAAGCCTCGCTGCGCGCGGGACTTTCGGGTGCGCTCTGAAAGCACCAAAGGCTGGAGGCCCGCGAGGAGCACTCCAGCCCTTGAAGGGGACTGAATTACTTCAGTTCAGCCTTGGCGCCAGCTTCCACCAGCTTCTTGACTGCTGCTTCGGCGTCAGCCTTGGCAATAGCTTCCTTGACGTTCTTTGGAGCGCCGTCCACCAGGTCCTTGGCTTCCTTGAGGCCCAGGCCAGTGATTTCGCGCACTGCCTTGATGACGGAAACCTTGTTGGCGCCAGCTTCGAGCAGGACCACGTTGAATTCCGTCTTTTCTTCCGCAGCAGCGGCGCCAGCGCCACCACCAGCGGCAGCAGGAGCAGCCATGGCTGCAGCGCTCACGCCAAACTTCTCTTCAATGGCCTTCACCAGGTCATTGAGTTCCAGAACCGTCATGCTGTCCAGAGCGGTCAAAAATGCGTCTTTATCGAATGCCATTTTTATTTCCTAACAATTTTGTTGGTTATCTATCGGGCAATCAAGCCGCGACAGGTTCGGCGGCCGTTTCGGCAGCGCCTTCGCCTTTTTTGGCCGCCAGTGCGCCCAGCACAATGGCCGTACGCGACATGGGGGACATAAGCAAGCCACAAATCTGAGCCAACAGAACTTCCTTGGAAGGGATGTTAGCCAGTTGCTTAACGCCGTTGACATCCAGGGCTTTGCCACCGAAAGCGCCACCGCGAATCACCAACTTGTCGTTGGTCTTCGCGAAATCGGCCACCACCTTGGCGGCGGCCACAGCGTCTTCGGAGAAGCCGTAGATCAGCGGACCAGTCATCTGGTCAGCCACCACGTCAAATGCGCTGCCTGCTACAGCACGGCGAGCCAGGGTGTTCTTCAGAACACTCAAGGTCACGCCCTTGCTGCGAGCATCAACACGCAGTTTGGTCATGTCGGCGACCGTGATGCCACGGTATTCCGCGATCACAAGCGTTTGAGCTTTAGCGGCGAGGCTGGTCACTTCACTGATGACCGCTTCTTTCTCACTGCGATTAAGACTCAAGGTCTACTCCTTAAAATGCGCACTTGGCGGTTGCCTCGTGCACGCTCTTGTTGCAGCGACCAACTGTTCAGGAAAATTTTCCATCTGCAGCGGGATCGCCATCTGCGTTGGCGTCTCTGTGTCTTTAAGCGCGACGGAATCGCGCACCAACGGTCTTGGATGGCCTGTGGCTACCGAAGCAGCCCCAGCCCACCACATCGGACCAGCCCGAAGGCCGACCCGAAGATTTCTTGCAATTACGCTGCAGCGATGGTCTGCGTGTCCACGCGGACGCCCAGGCCCATCGTGGAAGACACTGCCACCTTGCGCAGGTAAACACCCTTGCTGGTTGCAGGCTTGGCCTTCGTCAGGGCTTCGATCAGTGCAGCCAGGTTGCCTTGCAGCTTGTCGTTGTCGAACGAGCGGCGACCGATCGTGCTGTGCACGATACCGGCCTTGTCGACGCGGAACTGCACTTGACCAGCCTTGGCGTTCTTCACAGCCGTAGCGACGTCAGGCGTTACAGTGCCCACCTTGGGGTTGGGCATCAGGCCACGTGGGCCCAGGATCTGGCCCAGCGTACCGACGACGCGCATGGCATCAGGGGCAGCAATCACGATGTCGAAAGGCATATCACCAGCCTTGACCATGGCGGCCAGGTCGTCCATACCAACGATGTCGGCACCAGCGGCCTTGGCTTCTTCAGCCTTGGCGCCTTGGGCGAACACAGCCACGCGGGTCGTCTTGCCGGTACCGTTGGGCAGCACCACGGCGCCACGAACCACTTGGTCAGACTTCTTGGCATCAATGCCGAGTTGAACAGCCACGTCGATGGATTCGTCGAACTTGGCCGTAGCGGCTTCCTTGACGATCACAACTGCGTCAGCGAATGCATACAGCTTGTTGCTGTCTACTTTGCCTTGCAGGGCTTTTTGCTTCTTGGTCAGCTTGGCCATATTACAAACCCTCCACCGTCACGCCCATCGAGCGTGCAGAGCCAGCCAGCGTGCGCACAGCGGCGGCAACGTTAGCGGCGTTCATGTCCTTCATCTTGGTCTTGGCGATCTCTTCGAGCTGTTCGCGCGTGATCTTGCCGACCTTGGTCTTCAACGGGTTCGCAGAACCCTTGTCGAGCTTGATAGCTTTCTTGATCAAGGTGGTCGCTGGAGGCGTCTTGATAATGAAGGTGAAGCTCTTGTCTGCGAAAGCCGTGATAACCACGGGCAATGGCAGGCCTGGCTCAACGCCCTGGGTCTGCGCATTGAATGCCTTGCAGAACTCCATGATGTTGAGACCACGCTGACCCAGTGCTGGGCCGATGGGTGGGGATGGGTTGGCCTTACCAGCTGGAACTTGCAGCTTGATAAAACCGACGATTTTCTTCGCCATGTTTTACTCCTTGCGGGTGATAACGCCTGCGCTGCTCCATGCAGCAACTGGCTCCCCGGGGTTAACGACTCGCTATCACGATGCACGCACCGAGTCGAAAAGTGCGACATCTCATCTTGAACCTTGGCCTGCCAAGGCTAAGGGTAGTCAGGTTTTTTCAACCTGGCCGAACTCCAACTCGACCGGCGTAGAACGTCCAAAGATCATCACGGAGACGCGCACGCGGCTCTTCTCGTAATTGACTTCTTCGACCGATCCATTGAAGTCCGTAAAAGGACCTTCTTTGACACGAACCAGCTCGCCGACCGTGAATTCGATCTTGTGGCGAGGCTTGTCCGTACCTTCCTGCATCTGGCTGACGATTTTCTGGACTTCTTCCTCAGAAATAGGTGCAGGGCGATTTTTCGCGCCACCCACGAAGCCGGTCACTTTGTTGGTGTGTTTCACCAAGTGCCAGGTGTCATCGTCCATGACCATCTCAACAAACACATAACCAGGAAACAAGCGACGCTCGGTCGTCTTGCGCTGGCCGTTCTTCATTTCAACAACTTCTTCAGTCGGCACGAGAATGCGACCAAACTTATCCTGCATCCCCGAACGGCCGATGCGCTCCTGAATATTGCGCTCTACAGCCTTCTCCATGCCCGAATAGGCGTGAACGATGTACCAACGCAGATCTGGATTTGCCGGAGCAGAAGCGCCTGCAGGAGCTTCTGCTCCAGTGATTTCCGCAGCGGTTGTCATGACTTTTTCCACCCCAAAATCAAGTCGTACAAAACCCACTCTAAGGTTTTGTCAGTGAACCACAGGAACAAAGCCATGATCACCACAAAGGCGAACACATAGGCCGTCATCTGCAATGTTTCTTTGCGGGTAGGCCAGACGACCTTCTTCACCTCGCGCCATGCATCCTTTGCAAAGGCAACGAACTGGCGGCCTGATTCGGACACCAGAAACACGCCGGCAGCCGCAACCAGCCCAACAATAAGCGCAACCCACTGAACAACAGCACCCTGCTTGCTCAGCAAATAAAAGCCCACAACCGACGCAATGACCAAGGCCACCACTGCTGCGAGCTTGGCCTTGTCTGCGCCTGTATTGACAGTTTCAACCTGTGAAGTGGCCATCTTTGAGTATTTCCTGCTTCCGATTCACAGCATCATTCAAGACACCGAAGCCCGCCAGGGTCTGGCGGGCTTGTTTTAGGCCACATTCAAGTGGCAGGGGCAGTAGGAATCGAACCTACAACCTTCGGTTTTGGAGACCGACGCTCTGCCAATTGAGCTATACCCCTGTATACCTTTTCAATTACGCGAGGATCTTGGCCACGACGCCAGCGCCCACGGTACGACCACCTTCGCGAATGGCGAAGCGCAGGCCTTCTTCCATGGCGATGGGGTTGATCAGCTTCACAGTGATCGACACGTTGTCACCAGGCATGACCATTTCCTTGTCGGCTGGCAGCTCGATGGCGCCAGTCACGTCGGTCGTGCGGAAGTAGAACTGAGGGCGATAGTTGTTGAAGAAGGGCGTATGACGGCCGCCTTCGTCCTTGCTCAGCACATACACTTCCGCGGTGAAGTGGGTGTGGGGCTTGATCGAACCTGGCTTGCACAGCACTTGGCCGCGTTCCACATCTTCACGCTTGGTGCCGCGCAGCAGCAGGCCAACGTTGTCGCCCGCTTGACCTTGGTCGAGCAGCTTGCGGAACATTTCCACGCCGGTGCAGGTGGTCTTGACGGTGTCCTTGATACCGACGATTTCGATTTCTTCGCCGACCTTGACAATACCGCGTTCGATACGACCTGTCACGACGGTGCCGCGGCCAGAGATCGAGAACACGTCTTCCACAGGCATCAGGAAGGCACCATCCACAGCGCGCTCTGGCGTTGGGATGTAGGTGTCCAGCGCTTCGGCCAGCTTCATGATGGCTTCTTCACCCAGAGGACCCTTGTCGCCTTCCAGGGCGAGCTTGGCGGAACCGCGAATGATCGGGGTGTCGTCGCCAGGGAAGCTGTATTTGTCCAGGAGTTCGCGCACTTCCATTTCGACGAGTTCGAGCAGTTCTTCGTCGTCGACCATGTCGCACTTGTTCAGGAACACGATGATGTAAGGCACGCCCACCTGGCGAGCCAGCAGGATGTGTTCACGGGTCTGGGGCATAGGGCCGTCAGCGGCCGAGCACACCAAAATAGCGCCGTCCATCTGGGCAGCGCCCGTGATCATGTTCTTCACATAGTCGGCGTGACCGGGGCAGTCCACATGGGCGTAGTGGCGGTTGGCCGTTTCGTATTCCACGTGGGCGGTGTTGATCGTGATACCGCGGGCCTTTTCTTCGGGCGCTGCATCGATCTGGTCGTATGCCTTGGCTTCGCCGCCGAACTTGGCGGACAGCACGGTAGCGATGGCTGCCGTCAGCGTCGTCTTGCCATGGTCCACGTGGCCGATCGTGCCCACGTTGACGTGGGGCTTGGTACGCTCGAATTTTCCTTTTGCCATTTTTCCGACTCCGAAAAAAATCTACATCAATACAACAGGATCTCGGCGCAACCAGAACCGGACGCACCTGAAAGTGGTGCCCATGGCGGGAATCGGACCCGCGACCTCTCCCTTACCAAGGGAGTGCTCTACCACTGAGCCACATGGGCAACTTGACGCCGCTTGCGCAACCTCAAAATTTCTATCTCAACAAACCAAAATCAAGCAGTGGAGCGGGAGACGGGAATCGAACCCGCGTCATTAGCTTGGAAGGCTAGGGTTCTACCATTGAACTACTCCCGCGTCGGCCAAAACCTCTGCGCGCCCAACCCCGCAAAAAAGCAAGATCAAACATCACTCTCAACACTACTCACTCATTGGTGGAGGGGACTGGATTCGAACCAGTGTAGGCGTAAGCCAACAGATTTACAGTCTGCCCCCTTTAGCCACTCGGGCACCCCTCCGGAGAATTTCGAATTATAGCACCGATTTTCGCAGCTCAAAGAAATTCAATCGATTCGCGAACCCACTGGGCCCACCCATCCATAGCGACACCCATGGCAGCGGGCGTTGCTGGTGCGGCTGGCGGGGATCGAACCCACGACCCTTGGCTTCGGAGGCCAATACTCTATCCACTGAGCTACAGCCGCAGAACTGCATCGGTACAGCCTTGGATTATCGCACGCAACAGATGCCAAATGGAGACAACCACAGATAGCACCAAACCATCACAACAACAACTTGCCAGGAGAGTAACCCTCCACCCCATCCACCGCCGAGGGCAACGACAAACCCAAACCCTGCAAGAACGCATCCGTCCCCACCCGCCCCACCTTGACCAGATCAAAAGCCCCCTCGCTCAATATCCAGTTGCGAATCAACCCATCAAACAAAGCGTGCAACCCCACTGCAGCCTCGCCGGGCGTCATCGGCAAGACAATCCGCTGCACCTGCGCCGCAAGCTCAAAGTCGCTGGCTAACTGAACCGTAAAGCCCTCGGAGGCGGCCACATGGCGATCACGCACACCGATGAGCTCACCCACGTACTCCACCTTGTAGAGCGCAATCTCAAACACCCTGCGGGTTCGCTCATCAGAGGCAACCCCATGCAACACCAGCGCCAAAACCGCTCGCAATCTTTCCACCGGGTCAGGACAAGTACTGCACTCCAACTCACCAAAACCCCGCTCCAGCGGAAGCGTTACGCGATCCATCATGGCGCTGAAAAGATCTACCTTGTCCTTGAAATGCCAATAGATCGCCCCCCTGGTGGCGCCGGCAGCCTGAGCAATGTCACTCAATGAGGCCCGCGACACCCCCTTCTCGCAAAAAACCTGCTCCGCAGCGTCAATCAGACTGCTGCGCGTGGCAATCGCATCTTCTTTGGTTCGACGCGCCATAACTGTGTGCCCCTCCTTTTTCTCCACACCAGGCCTTCATGCTGAGCACAAAGACGTCCGACAATTGCAATTATACATTCATGATTGTATGTATATAATTGCGCACTTATTTTGTCGGGCTCTTGCTTTGCTCTGCCGCTGGCGTGCATCCGATCCCCTAAAACCCCATTTCTTGACGCCCATCAGAAGGACTCTCATGCCCCAACTGCGTGACCCATCCGTCATCCCCGCCAGCTCTGCCACTTCCTATCGCAGAACGCTCTCCTTGATAGCCATAAGCGCAGCCACCGTTCTTTTGGGTGCCTGTAGCAAGACCGACGGCAAGGCTGCCGCAGGCGGGGGACAAATGCCGCCCGTTGAAGTCGGCGTCATCACAGCGACGCCCGGAGACGTTGGGCTAATCACCGAGTTGCCCGGCCGAGTGGAGGCATCACGGGTTGCCCAAGTCCGCGCTCGCGCCGCGGGCATCCTGCAAGAACGCCTTTTCAAAGAAGGCAGCGACGTGAAAGCGGGGCAACCCCTCTTCCGCATCGACCCTGCCCCGTACGCGGCGACTGCCGAGAGCGCCCGTGCCAGCTTGGCCAAAGCGCAGGCCAACCTTGCACAGGCCAGCGCCCAGGCCGAACGCTACCGCCCACTGGTCATTGCCAATGCGATCAGCAAACAAGACTTCGTGAACGCGGAAGCCGCAGAGAAGCAGGCCCAAGCCGACGTAGCAGCCGCCAAGGCATCCGTGCGTACGGCGGACATCAATCTGGGCTATGCCAGCGTGACTTCGCCGATTTCCGGACGCATTGGCAGGGCGCTGGTCACCGAAGGTGCTCTGGTCGGACAAGGAGAAGCCACGGCATTGGCCGTGGTGCAGCAAATCAATCCGGTGTATGTGAACTTCACCCAGTCAGCCAGCGACGTCTTTCAGCTGCGCCGCGCGATGGAAAGCGGTCAATTCAAGCGTGCAGGCAGTGCCGAGGCCGCCAGTGTGAAGCTTGTGCTCAGCGATGGGTCGGAGTACGCCCAGGCCGGCAAGCTGTTGTTCACCGACCTGTCGGTCGACTCCACCACCGGCCAGGTCACCTTGCGCGCCGAAGTACCCAACCCCAAGGGCGAGTTGCTGCCAGGCCTCTATCTGCGCGTGCGCATCGAACAGGCACAGGCCAGCAACGCCATCAGCCTGCCACAGCAGGCCGTCACGCGCACCCAACAAGGCGACACCGTCAGCGTTGTTGGCGAAGACGGAAAAGTGACCCCGCGCCCCGTCAAGATCAGTGCAGCACAGAACAACCGCTGGATCGTTCTCGATGGCCTCAAGGCCGGTGAAAAAGTGATGATCGACGGCTTCCAAAAGCTGCAAATGCTGCCGCCCGGCACTCCGGTCAAGCCAGTTCCATGGCTGGCGCCGGGAGCAGCCGCATCACCGGCAACAACACCCGCAGCCCCCGCATCAGCGCCTGCCTCGGCAGCCAAGCCATAAGGGGCACCCCAGCATGGCCAAATTTTTCATCGACCGCCCCATCTTTGCATGGGTCATCGCCCTGTTCATCATGGTGATGGGCGGTGTGGCGATCACGCAGCTACCGATCGCCCAGTACCCGCCCGTAGCGCCACCGTCCATCGTCATCAACGCCGCCTATCCCGGCGCCTCCGCACAAACACTCGAAGACAGCGTGCTGTCGGTCATCGAACGCGAGATGAACGGCTCGCCTGGATTGATCTACATGGAGTCAGTCGCGCAAGCGGACGGGTCCGGCAGCATCACCCTGAGCTTTCAGCCTGGCACGAATGCGGACCTGGCTCAGGTGGACGTACAAAACCGCCTCTCACGCGCATCACCGCGCCTGCCATCGGCGGTCACGCAGCAAGGCGTTCGGGTGGACAAATCGCGCTCCAACTTCCTGCTGTTCACCATGCTCTCGTCCACCAATCCGGCGACCGACACGGTGGCCCTGGGTGACTACGCCTCGCGCAACATCGTTCCCGAGTTACAGCGAGTGCAAGGCATCGGCCAGGCGCAGCTGTTTGGCACCGAGCGTGCTATGCGCATCTGGATCGACCCCGCCAAGATGGTGAGTTTCAACCTCTCAGCCGCCGAAATCACAGCCGCCATCCGTGCCCAAAACGCGCAGGTGGCCAGCGGAACGATCGGCGATTTGCCCAATATCGCGGGCCAGGGCATTGCGGCGACCGTCGTGGTCAACGGCCAGCTCTCCAGCGTGGAGCAATTCGGCAACATCGTGCTGCGTGCCAACGCCGACGGCTCCACGGTGCGCATCAAGGATGTGGCACGTGTAGAGCTGGGCGGCCAGGCCTATGCCACTGCCGCGCGCCTGAATGGCAAGCCCGCCGTGGGCATCGGCGTCCAGCTGTCGCCCAGCGGCAATGCGCTGGAAGCGGCGAAAGCCGTGCGCGCCAAAATGGACGAGCTCTCGCGCTACTTCCCCGAAGGCATGAGCTGGAGCATCCCCTACGACAGCTCACGCTTCGTGGACATCTCCATCAAGCAAGTGGCTGAAACCCTGGTCGAAGCGGTGGCGCTGGTGTTCCTGGTGATGTTCCTGTTCCTGCAGAACTGGCGCTACACCATCATCCCAACCATCGTGGTGCCGATTGCCCTGCTGGGCACATTCGCCACACTGCTGGCGCTGGGGTTCTCGATCAACGTGCTGACCATGTTCGGCATGGTGCTGGTGATCGGTATCGTGGTGGACGATGCCATCGTGGTGGTGGAGAACGTCGAGCGCATCATGAGCGAGGAAGGTCTTTCCCCGGTCGAGGCCACACGCAAAGCCATGCGTCAGATCTCGGGAGCCATCATTGGTGTGACCGTGGTGCTGATCTCGGTGTTCGTACCGCTGGCCTTCTTTGCCGGTTCCACTGGCAACATCTACCGCCAGTTCTCCGCCGTGATGGTCGCGTCAATCGCCTTCTCGGCCTTCATGGCCCTGTCGCTCACGCCCGCTCTGTGCGCCACGTTGCTCAAGCCTGTGGAGGCAGGCCACCACCATGAAAAGCGCGGCTTCTTTGGCTGGTTCAACCGTGGTTTCTCGCGCACCGCCAAGGGCTACGAAGGATTTGTCGCACGCATGCTCAAGCGGGCTGCCCGCTACCTCGTCATCTACGCCGCCATCGTGGGCGCCGTGGCCGTGGTGTACATGCGTCTGCCCACCTCGTTCCTGCCCAGCGAAGACCAGGGCAACATCATCGTCAACGTGCAACTGCCACCGGGCGCCACTCAAGAGCGCACGCTGGCCGTCATGGAACAGGTCGAAGGCTTCATCCTCAAGCAACCCGAAGTGCAAAGCATGGTGGGCGTGCTGGGCTTCAGCTTCTCAGGCCAGGGGCAGAATGCGGCTCTGGCCTTCGTGACGCTCAAGGACTGGAGCGAACGCCATGGTCCCGGCCAATCGGCACAGGACGTTGCCAACCGCGCCTTCGGCGGGCTGATGGGTATCCGCGATGCGTTCATTTTCCCGCTCAGTCCACCTCCGATCCCCGAGCTGGGTAACGCCAGCGGCTTCACCTTCCGCCTGCAGGACCGCGGAGGGGCTGGGCACGAAGCCCTGGTGAAGGCGCGCAATCAGCTGCTGGGCATGGCATCGCAAAGCAAGGTGCTCACGCAAGTGCGCCCCGACGGACTGGAAGACGCACCCCAGCTGCAGATCGACATCGACCGCGACAAGGCCAACGCGCTGGGCGTGCCGTTTGATGCCATCAACTCGGCGCTGTCCACTGCGCTCGGTTCAAGCTATGTCAACGACTTCCCGAATCAGGGCCGCCTGCAACGGGTGGTGGTGCAAGCCGATGCCCCCGCACGCATGCAGCCAGACGATTTGCTGAAGATCAACGCCACCAACAGCCAGGGCAAGCCGGTGCCACTCTCGGCATTTGCTACCACCCGCTGGGTCAACGGTGCGCAACAGACGGTGCGCTACAACGGCTACCCCGCCATGCGGATTTCGGGCTCTCCAGCGCCCGGATTCAGCACCGGCGCCGCCATGGCCGAGATGGAAAAACTGGCAGGCCAGTTGCCCGCAGGTTTCGGCTTCGAATGGACCGGCCAGTCGCGCGAGGAAAAACTGGCAGGTTCGCAATCGTTGATCCTTTACAGCTTCGCCATCCTGGCCGTGTTCCTGTGTCTGGCCGCGTTGTACGAGAGCTGGTCGATCCCGCTCGCCGTGATCCTGGTGGTGCCCCTGGGGGTGTTGGGTGTACTACTGGCCACCCTGCTGCGCGGCTATGCCAATGACGTGTACTTCCAGGTGGGCCTGATCACCATCATTGGCCTGTCGGCGAAGAACGCCATCCTGATCATCGAGTTCGCCAAGGATCTGCAGGCACAGGGCAAGGGCGTGATCGAGTCGGCCCTGGCGGCTGCCCACCTGCGGTTCCGGCCTATCGTGATGACCTCGATGGCCTTCGGGCTGGGGGTGTTGCCACTGGCCATCGCATCGGGGGCCGGCTCGGCCAGCCAACGCGCCATCGGCACCGGTGTGCTGGGCGGGATGATCACGGGCACAGCGCTCGCCGTGTTCTTCGTGCCGGTGTTCTTCGTAGTGGTGCGCAGCCTCTTCAAGGGCAGCGCGCGCCAGCAGGAAATGAACCGCCGCCACGCAGAAGAAGCAGGAGTTGGAACCCATGATTAATTACCGCAGCACCCCCCTCGCCCTGGCCGCGGCAGCGCTGCTGGCAGGCTGCTCGCTCATCCCTACCTATGAGCGCCCCGCAGCGCCCGTGCCCGCCACCTACACAACCCCTTTGACCAGCACGGCTATCGCGCAGGGCACGACCGGTACAGCGCCTTGGCAGGACTACTTCGCAGACCCACGGTTGCGCCAACTGATCGAGACCGCCCTGGCCAACAACCGCGATCTGCGCATAGCCGTGCTCAACATCGAGCAG
The DNA here is from genome assembly GCF_002797445.1 of Acidovorax sp. 69. NCBI lineage: Bacteria > Pseudomonadati > Pseudomonadota > Betaproteobacteria > Burkholderiales > Comamonadaceae > Acidovorax > Acidovorax sp. 69. The sequence goes on from NZ_PGEP01000001.1 coordinate 4,677,787, forward strand.
GCACGCGCCACATACCAAGTGCGCCGGGCCGATACATACCCCAGTGTTGGCCTCGGAGCCAATGCCAGCCGCGCCCCTGCCACAGGGACCGGCAACCTGACCAACTCGTTCAGCGTGGGGCTGGCTGTATCGGCCTGGGAGATCGACTTCTTCGGCCGCATTGCCAGCCTCAAGGAGCAGGCACTGGCCCAGTACCTCGCCACCGAAGAAGGCCGCAATGCCGCGCAAGTCAGCCTGGTGGCGGCCGTTGCCAACGGCTGGCTCACCTTGCTTGCCGACGAGGAGTTGCTGGATCTGTCGCGCCAGACACTCGCCTCGCGCGATGAATCCGTGCGCCTGACCAAAATGCGGCTCGATGCGGGCGTGGCGTCAGAACTCGACTTCCGTCAGGCCGAATCGCTCACGCAGGCGGCACGGGCCACCCTGGCACAACAAAAGCGCCAACGTGCGCTGGATGAAAACGCACTGGGCTTGCTGTTGGGCCAGGCGCTGCCCGACGACATCCGCGCCGGACTGACCGGAAGCAAGCTCGTCGATGCCTCCGTCATGGCGCCACTGCCTGCAGGCCTGCCCTCCGACTTGCTGACGCTCCGCCCCGACATCCGGCAGGCAGAACAGCAATTGATCGCAGCCAATGCCAACATCGGCGCAGCGCGGGCCGCCTTCTTCCCACGCATCTCGCTGACCGCCCAGGCCGGTACGGCCAGTGGCGACTTGTCGGGCTTGTTCAAGAGCGGATCGTGGGGGTTCTCGATCGCGCCATCTCTGCTGCTGCCGCTGTTTGACGCCGGCCGCAACCAGGCCAATCTGGAGATATCCGAAGCCAGCCGGGGCATTGCGGTTGCCCAGTACGAGAAAGCCATTCAGACGGCGTTCCGTGAGGTGTCCGACGCCCTGGCAGGCCAGGCCACGCTGGGTGAACAGGCTCAGGCCCAGCAAGACCAAGCGACAGCAGAAGCCGCACGCCTGCGTTTGGCCGACCTGCGTTACAGCAACGGTGTGGCCAGCTACCTGGACCTCCTGGACGCTCAGCGCTCGCTGTTTACCACCCAACAGGCTGTGGTGCAGGTGCGACTGGCCCAATTGCAAAACCAGGTAGCGCTCTACAAGGCCCTGGGAGGCGGCGCCACTCAAGCTGGCGCCAAGACCCCTTCCTGATGCGTCGGGGCGGTGTGGCGGAAGCCGCAACCAGCAACACCAGAGCGCCGCACACAGCCTTGCGTGCGGCGCTTGTTGTTTCTCAAGGCGCGGGATAAGCCAGCCCCGCAGATATAATTTAAGGTTGATTACATCAAAGCCCCCGATACACCTGAGGACGACATGAGCGACAACCACCACGAAGAAGCCCATACCGGCCCGATCAAAAACCCCAAGCAGTTGCTGATCGCGGTACTTTTCTCGTTTGTGATTCCGATCTTTGCCATCATTGGCTTGGTCCTTTATGTGACGTCGGCTGACAAGCCCGCTGCGGGTGCTGCCAATCCCGAAAAAGCCATTGCAGAGCGCATTCAGAAAATTGGCATGGTGGAAGTCCGCGATGCCAACCGCCCACTCAAGAGCGGCGAAGACGTGTTCAAGGCCCAATGCTCGGCTTGCCACGCTTCCGGCGCGGCGGGTGCTCCCAAGTTTGGCGACGCAGCCGCCTGGTCCGCACGCATTGGCACCGGCTTTGAGGCCCTGGTTCAGTCTGCCCTGAAGGGCAAGGGAGCAATGGCCCCGCAAGGTGGTGGCGACTTCAATGACACCGAAATCGCTCGCGCTGTGGTCTACATGGCCAACGCTGCTGGTGCCAAGTTCGCAGAGCCTGCTGCGCCCGCAGGTGCCGCCGCAGCAGCCGCTCCGGCTGCTGCCCCTGCGACCGAACCCGCGCCTGCAGCAACAGCAGCCGCCCCCGCGCCCGTAGTAGCCGCCGCAGCAGGTGCGGGCGCCGGAGAAGCCCTTTACAAGCAGGCTTGCCAGGTGTGCCACGCCGCTGGCGTGGCAGGTGCACCCAAATTTGGCGACAAGGCCGCCTGGTCCGCACGGCTGCCAGCGGGCATCGACGCCCTGTACGGCAGCGCCGTGACGGGCAAGGGTGCGATGCCTCCCCGTGGCGGCTCGCAAGCATCCGATGCGGACCTGCGCGCGGCGGTAGAGTTCATGGCGGCCGCTGTCAAGTAAACCAACGCCCCCTGCGACCTGCGCCCTCATGGCGCAGCCTTTCAAGGTAGTCCATCAAAAAAGCCGGCTCGCAAGAACCGGCTTTTTTTATTGCGCGGGCAGCATGGCGGACGATGGCCTTGAGCAGCTCGGGCTCCGGCAATAGCCATAACGTGCAGGCATCTCGTCGGCGATCACACTCTGTGGCATCCAATGCCCGGCATCTACCGCCTCGGCAGCTATGGCCACGTCCAGCGTATGCACCAAGCCCACACCGATGTCCGAAGTAAGGTAAACAAGGCCCCGTTCATCCACCAGGCAATCGCGCACCACGGCTTTGCGGCCGGTATGGCTGGTGGCCGAATAGTCCTCTGGGTGCAAGCGCCACACCCAAGGGGTGACCTCTAGCTCCACATACACGCGCTGGGGGCCGTTCTGGAAAAACCACCGCCCTTGCGCATCCGACTCATAGTTGCGCTCGATGAAAGCAATGAGTTTGTCGTGCTGCAACAGCGATCCCTTGCTGCGAGGGAAGGGGCCAGCGGCCTGCGCAGCGTCATCGCGCAGATACCAGTGGCCCCGCGCATCCAGTCCCAGCCACCCATAGCAATCCGGGACGTTGGGCCACTTGGCGAGTGCCTGCTTGACGATGTCATCCATGGGCCCATTGTCCTCTCTGCGCAGGCGCCGCTCCGGCGTGGTCCGAGAGCCACCCCCCCACGGCATCGGGCATCGCCCGCACATGCCCCGGCGGCCGCCCGTGGGGGAACCCCACATGCCCGCCGTGTTGCGGTTGCCACAGCGTGACACACCGCCCCACCTCGTGCGCGCCGGGCAAACTGGCCGCAGGCACAAACGGATCGTTGCGGGCATTGACCACCAGCGCAGGGATGGCAATGCGATGCAACAAGGGCTTGGCCGATGCCCGCAGCCAGTAGTCCTCTGTGTTCCGGTATCCGTGAAGGGGGGCCGTGAACACATTGTCAAAGGCGTACAGATCCCGAGCCGCCATCAGTGCTCGGCGGTCAAACAAGCCTGGGTGCTGCGCCAGTTTCTGCAGGGCCTTGGGCACCAGGGTTCGCATGAACATGCGGGTGTAAACCTGCCGATTGAACCCGCGGCCAATGGCATACCCACCCGCGGCCAGATCAATGGGCGAGCAAACGGCCGCCACAGCATCAGCGCTGCGCGCGGCGTCAGTACCCACTTCGGCGGCCCATCGCAACAGCGCATTGCCGCCCAGCGACACACCCACCGCCATCAGCGGGCCCTTGTGGGTGGCCCTCAGCCGTTGCAGTATCCAGCCGATCTCGGCATGGTCGCCCGAATGGTAGGCCCGGGGCGCGCGATTGATCTCCCCGCTACATCCCCGAAAATGCGGCAGCGCGCAGGCCCAGCCGCGCTCGCGCGCCAGGTCTGCAAACGCCTCGCCGTAGTGGCTGCGCGAGGAGCCTTCCAGGCCATGAAAAACCACCAGCAGCGGTTGCGGCGACTGCGGTGCAACGGGCGCCAGAGCACTCTGCAAAAAGTCCACATCCACGAAGTCCCCGTCCGGGGTGTCCCAGCGCTCGCGACGGTACTCAGGCCGCGAGCCCAACACGCGGCGCGAGTACAAAGCGGGCCAGATCGTCTGAAGCTGCCCTCCAGGCAGCCATCGTGGTGCTACATATTTCATAGCATTAGGGTCTTGTATTGATTGCGCTAGAGGGCAAAATGATCAAATATCCAAGGCCACCACATCAGTGCAGCACGGGCCGCTGTGTATCCGCCACCTGCGCGTCCGGCGCACCGCCCGGGCTGGCGTGGTGAGCCACCATGCGCCAGCCCTCCGGGGTCTTGTGGTAGACGTTGGTAGCCAGCACCACGGCCTGGTGCAAACCATCCGGCAGCATGACTTCGACCTGCTCCGCAACGCTGTGGACAGCACTCGACAACGCCACGATGCGGTGTACCTGAACGGGTCGCGCGCGCACCGCGCCATTGGAAAACATGGCTTCAAATGCCGCCCGGATAGCGCCTGGGCCGAGCAGGCGTGACCCGCCGGGGTGCACACAGACGATCTCGTCGTCCTCCGCCCAGCACGACATCAGCAATTCGATGTCACCACGCTGCAAGGCTTCGTAGAACGCGGATTCGGTGTCATCCGAAGAGCCACCGAGGGTGACTGCTCTTGATCGGGCGCGGGGCATGGTCGTGTTCAGGGGTTGGGTGAAGGGGTCACTTGATGGCGAGGGCGTCTAAGCCGCTATTGTGCGTTGCTCGCACGGTCCCTGGTCGCCGCCCGGTTTTCGGTCAGGCCCGATGGCAAGGCTTGCCGCAGAATCCCTGCATTCACAGATTTCTGGCACATTCGCCCCATCTCCCTTTTCGGCGGACACCACCATGATGATGAAACGTCTCCTCGCTTTTTGTGCACTGCTTGCCGCCACACTGGCTCTCAGCGGTTGTGGCTACAACGACTTCCAGCGCCTGGACGAACAATCCAAGGCGGCTTGGAGCGAGGTGCTCAACCAGTACCAACGCCGTGCCGACCTGGTGCCCAACATCGTGGCCACCGTCAAGGGCGAGGCCAATTTCGAACAGGAGACCCTCACCCGCGTGGTGGAAGCCCGCGCCAAGGCAACCGCCATCCAGGTCACGCCCGAGACCCTGAACAACCCCGAGGCCTTCAACAAATTTCAGCAGGCGCAAGGCGAGCTGTCGGGGGCCTTGTCACGCCTCATGGTGGTGTCCGAGCGCTATCCCACCTTGCAAGCCAACCAGGGCTTTCGTGACCTGCGTGTCACGCTGGAGGGCACCGAAAACCGCATCACCGTGGCACGCAATCGCTACATACAGACGGTGCAGGAGTACAACGTGCTCGCGCGCAGCTTTCCCACCAATCTCACCGCCATGGCCTTCAGCTACGCCCCCAAGTCCAGCTTCGCCGTGGCCAATGAGGCGCAAATCTCAGCCCCTCCCACCGTGGACTTCTCTGCCTCCAAACCAAAGCCATAGTTGGAGTTTCGGACACCTCCTGGTTTCAAGGGAAATATGCCTCTTGCGCTTATTCGTTCTGCACTGTTAGCTATTTTTTTGATAGCAATTGCGCCCTGGAATGCGTCTGCCCAAGGCGCACTGCAACCCGTGCCCGCACTCACCGGCCACGTCATCGACCAGACCGGCACACTCAGCGCGGCGGACAAAGAGGCGCTGGAGTCGCAGTTGCTCGCGCTCGAACAGGCACGCGGCTCCCAATTGGTGGTGGTGATGCTCGCAACCACGGCACCCGAAGACATTGCAGCCTATGCCAATCGCGTGGGGAACCAGTGGAAGATTGGTCGGCGCGATGTGGGAGATGGTGTGCTGGTGGTGGTGGCCAAAGACGACCGCAAGATGCGCATTGAAGTGGCCAAGGCTCTGGAAGGCGCCATTCCCGACATCGCAGCGGCCCGCATCATCGACGGAGTGATGAAACCGCGGTTTCGGCAAAACGACTATGCCGGGGGACTGAGCGCCGCGGTCACGCAGCTTGCAGCCCACATCGCCGGTGAAGCGCTGCCGCTGCCCGACAGCGAAACGCCCGCTCGCAAAAGCAGTGACCGCAACCTCTTCGACTGGACCGATTTCGCCATCTTCCTGTTCTTTGGCGTGATGGTGGCAGGCCCCTTGGCGCGCAGCCTTTTGGGCAGAGGATTGGGCGGGTTGCTTGTGGGCGGTGGCGTCGGTGCATTGGCTTTTGTGTTCACCTCCAGCCTACTGCTGTCGGGTGGCGCAGGCGTGATCGCACTGCTCTACACCTGGATTTTCGGCGGCAGCGGAAGTCCCATTGCGCTGGGCAATGGAGGCATCTCAGGCGGGTGGGGTGGCGGCGGCGGTGGTTCGGGCAGCAGCAGTGATGGCGGCGGATTCAGCTCCGGCGGCGGCGGTGACTTTGGTGGTGGCGGCGCGTCAGGAGACTGGTAATGGACACAACCAACAAACACCGCACGCTGATTGGCGCCATTCTTCGGCTGCTGCACCATCGCTTTGCGGAGTCGCAAGCGCGCCGCGCCCTCCCCCCTGAGGCATTGCAACGTTTGGGCGCCCGCGTTAGCGCCAGTGAGCAGCGCCACACCGGGCAAATTCGGATCATCACAGAGGCCAGCCTGCCCTGGAGCTATCTGCGGCGCCACGCCAGCGCACGCGAGCGTGCACTCATGCTGTTCAGCAAATACAGGGTGTGGGATACCGAGCGCAACAATGGGGTTCTGATCTACCTGCTGATGCCCGAACGCGCCATTGAGATCGTCGCTGACAGAGGTGTCCATCGCTACGTGGCACCCCAAGAGTGGCAGTCCGTCGCACTGCAAATGGCGGCTCATTTTCAGAAGTTGCAGTACGAAGACGGCCTCGCCCAAGCCATTGAAGCCATCTCATCCCGCTTGGTGGCACATTTTCCGCGCACGGAAGATACACCCCATGTCAACGAACTTCCAGATGGACCCATCGCCCAGTAGGGCGCGTTCCGGGGCCCTTGCCCGCCGGTAGCAGGGCGATCTCGCGCCCCTCACCCTCACGCCCTGTCTTCTTGATCCTGGCCGCTCGCGCCCGGCTGGATAGCCCCACACGGGTCACGCCACATGGGCTCGTGCGCGTGGGACCGACGAACTCGTCGTCCCAAATCGGCACCAGGGTTTACCTGTGTGCAGGCCAGGATTCACCCAAAACGTACCAAGACAACGGTGGTCCGTCGCCCAAGACGCCTTTCATTGTTTCCAATACTGGAACAGTTAGTTCGCGACCCGGTGGTTTTTCTCTGAACACCATCGGCGTACAGTTCAACCCATCGATGAGCCGAACCCGCAAGGCGACTCACCGAACCCGGTTCAGCAGCCCTTCTTTGTTTTGCAGCCGTTCCGGTTTGATTGAGCCGCTTTTTTAACTTCAAGGATTTTCATCATGAACAACACCGCACGTTTCCTCTCCATCGCCGCTGTCGCCGCTTTCGCTTCTTTTGGTGCCCAGGCCGACGAAGCCGATGCTTCGCAATTTTCCACCAAGTTTGAAACCAACCGCACCCGCGCTGAAGTGGCTGCTGAAGCCGCTACAGTGGCCCAGACCCGTTCCATCGAGCCTGCTGGCTCGCGTGTCGTGACTTACAAGTCCACGGCTGACCGCGCTGCGGTGCGTGCCCAGGCTGCTGACGCTGTGCGTACTGGCCAGATCCCTTCGGGCGAGCGCGGTTGATTCTTTTTGAATCCGCTGTTCCCCTGTTTGCGTATTTGTCAGTACCTCACCCCCATTTTTTGAATTTCACTGGAGTTTCACCATGAACAAGACTGCCCGTTTCCTGTCTATCGCCGCTGTGGCCGCTTTCGCTTCTTTTGGTGCACAGGCCGACGAAGCCGATGCTTCGCAATTTGCCACCAAGTTTGAAACCAGCCGCACCCGCGCTGAAGTGGCTGCTGAAGCCGCTACCGTGGCACAGACCCGTTCCATCGAGCCCGCTGGCTCGCGTGTCGTGACTTACAAGTCCACGGCTGACCGCGCTGCGGTGCGTGCCCAGGCTGCAGAAGCTGTGCGCACCGGTCAGATCCCTTCGGGCGAATTCAGCGCCATGTAATTTCCAGGGCCCGCATGCGATGCATGGGGGCTGGCGAAGTGCAAATGCAAAAGGCCGGGGCCCCACAAGGGGCCCCGGCCTTTTTCGCTGGGCTACCAAGTTGATGAGAGCAAGAAGATCATCGCCACCAGCACAAATGCCCGCTCCTCACATCGAGAGCTCTTCTACGCTCTCCTGGCTGCGCCAAAAGCAGGTAGTCACAAGGCAGCGCTGGACACATATGCCCATCTGCCCCACATCACGATCCGTGATGCCATGAAAAAACCCGGCTATGCCGGGTTTTTTATTGCAGAAAAGCCTTCTGGGCTTATTTCTTCTGCCGGAACTTGCGCAGCGCAGCGATTTGGGCGGCCATGACAGCCAGCTCAGATTGGGCCTTGGCCAAATCGATCTCGCTCTTGGCGTTTTTGAGCGCTTCTTCGGCCGATGCCTTGGCGGCGTTGGCCTTCTCGTCGTCCAGATCTTTGCCACGGATGGCGGTGTCGGACAGCACGGTCACGCAGTTGGGTTGCACTTCCAGAATGCCACCGGCCACGAACACGAATTCTTCGCGACCGTCGGCCATTTCGATGCGCACCGAGCCCGGCTTGATACGGGTGATCAGCGGGGTGTGGCGGGGAAAGATGCCCAGTTCGCCAGATTCACCAGGCAGCGCGACAAAGCGTGCTTCACCGGAGAAGATGGACTCTTCGGCACTGACCACATCAACATGGATGGTGTTCATCATTGCTCCTAGGAAAAGAAAGAGGGGTTGCTCGATTGCGCATGTTGGCTGAGCCGCCTTTCAGGGCTGCTCAGCCGCCGGGCAATCAGGCCACCTTCTTGGCCTTTTCGAAAGCTTCGTCGATGGTACCGACCATGTAGAACGCTTGTTCCGGCAGGTGGTCGCATTCGCCAGCCACAATCATCTTGAAACCACGGATGGTTTCCGACAGGGGAACGTACTTGCCTGGCGAGCCCGTGAACACTTCGGCCACATGGAAAGGCTGCGACAGGAAACGCTGAATCTTGCGCGCGCGGGCCACGGCCAGCTTATCGTCAGGAGCCAGTTCATCCATGCCCAGAATGGCGATGATGTCGCGCAGTTCCTTGTAGCGTTGCAGCGTGCCTTGCACCGCGCGGGCCGTGGCGTAGTGGTCTTCGCCCACAACGTTCGGGTCCAGCTGGCGGCTGGTGGAGTCCAGAGGATCCACGGCAGGGTAGATACCCAGCGAAGCGATGTCACGCGACAGCACCACGGTGGAGTCCAAGTGGGCAAAGGTCGTGGCAGGCGAAGGATCGGTCAAGTCATCGGCGGGCACGTAAACGGCCTGGATGGACGTGATCGAACCCACCTTGGTCGAGGTGATACGCTCTTGCAGACGGCCCATTTCTTCGGCCAGCGTAGGCTGGTAGCCCACAGCGGAAGGCATACGACCCAGCAGAGCGGACACTTCGGTACCGGCCAGTGTGTAGCGGTAGATGTTGTCCACGAAGAACAGCACGTCACGGCCTTCGTCACGGAAGGACTCGGCGATGGTCAGGCCAGTCAGCGCCACGCGCAGACGGTTGCCTGGGGGCTCGTTCATCTGGCCGTACACCATGGCAACCTTGGACTCTTCGAGTTTCTCCAGGTTCACCACGCCGGAATCGGCCATTTCGTGATAGAAGTCGTTCCCTTCACGGGTACGCTCGCCCACACCAGCGAACACCGACAGACCCGAGTGGGCCTTAGCGATGTTGTTGATGAGTTCCATCATGTTCACGGTCTTGCCCACGCCGGCGCCACCGAACAGGCCCACCTTGCCGCCCTTGGCGAACGGGCAGACCAGGTCGATCACCTTGATGCCGGTTTCCAGCAGCTCTTGCGATGGCGACAGTTCGTCGTACGCAGGGGCCTTGCGGTGAATGGATGCCGTCAGTTCCTGGCTGACAGGACCACGTTCGTCGATGGGCGCACCCAGCACGTCCATGATGCGGCCCAGCGTCGCCTTGCCCACAGGCACAGTGATCGCGTTGCCGGTGTTGGTCACCATGATGCCGCGGCGCAGGCCGTCGGACGAGCCCAGGGCAATCGTACGCACCACGCCGTCACCCAGCTGCTGCTGCACTTCCAGCGTCAGCGTCGTGCCTTCGAGCTTCAGAGCGTCGTAAATCTTGGGCATCTGGTCGCGTGGGAACTCAACGTCCACCACAGCGCCGATACATTGAACAATCTTGCCTTGCACTTGAGCCATTTTTCGCTCCAATTTAGATGTTGGTTGAGCTGCTTACACAGCAGCGGCGCCAGCCACGATTTCCGAAAGTTCTTTCGTGATCGCTGCCTGGCGCGTCTTGTTGTAGACCAGCTTCAACTCGCCAATGACGCTGCCGGCGTTGTCGGTGGCGGCCTTCATGGCCACCATGCGCGCCGACTGCTCGGACGCCATGTTTTCCGCAACCGCCTGGTAAATCAGGGACTCGACATAGCGGACCAGCAGATCGTCGATCACGGTCTGTGCATCGGGCTCGTAGATGTAGTCCCAGCCATGCTCGGTCTTTTCAGCCTGCATTTGAGCGGACGACAGGGGAAGCAGTTGCTCCACCACCGATTCCTGCTTCATGGTGTTGATGAACTTGGTGTACGAGAGGTACACCGCATTGATCTTGCCTTCAGCGTATGCATCGAGCAGCACCTTGACGGGGCCGATCAGCTTGTCCAGGTGGGGCGTGTCGCCCAGCCCCGTCACGTGCGAAACCACCTTGGCGCCCACACGGTTCAGGAAGCCCAAGCCCTTGTTGCCAATGGCAACCGCTTCAGTGGACACGCCAGCGCCTTGCAGTTCACGCAGCTTGGCCGTCACGATGCGCAGTACGTTGGTGTTCATGCCACCGCACAGGCCCTTGTCGGTCGTCACCACAATCACGCCGGCCGTCTTGGCATCGTTCACTTTCATGAACGGATGCACATATTCTGGATTGGCGTGGCCGAGGTTGGCTGCAATGTTGCGAATCTTCTCGCTGTAAGGGCGGGCAGCCCGCATCCGTTCCTGCGCCTTGCGCATTTTGGATGCAGCCACCATCTCCATGGCTTTGGTGATCTTCTTGGTGTTTTCCACCGATTTGATCTTGCCGCGTATTTCCTTGCCTGCTGCCATGATGGCTCCTCGTCCGGTTTAAGCGAACGACTTCTTGAACGCGGCAACAGCAGCGGTCAATTCGGCCTCAGCGTCCTTGTCCATGGCCTTGGCCTGTTCCAGCTTGGCCAGCAGTGCGGCGTGGCTGGTCTTCAGGAACTGGTGCAGGCCGTGTTCGAAGTCGAGAACCTTCTTGACATCGATGTCGTCCATGAAGCCCTTGTTCACAGCGAACAGCGTCGCGCCCATCAGCGAGATGGACAGGGGGCTGTACTGTGCCTGCTTGAGCAGTTCGGTCACGCGGGCACCGCGGTCCAGCTGCTTGCGGGTGGCTTCGTCCAGGTCGGAAGCGAACTGCGCGAACGCAGCCAGTTCACGGTACTGGGCCAGATCGGTACGAATACCGCCGGACAGGTTCTTCACCAGCTTGGTCTGGGCAGCACCACCGACGCGCGACACCGAGATACCGGCGTTGATGGCGGGGCGGATACCGGCGTTGAACAGGCTGGTTTCCAGGAAGATCTGGCCGTCCGTGATCGAGATCACGTTGGTGGGCACGAAGGCAGACACGTCGCCGGCTTGCGTCTCAATGATGGGCAGTGCGGTCAGCGAACCGGTCTTCCCCTTGACTTCACCCTTGGTGAAGGCTTCGACGTAGTCGGCGTTCACGCGGGCTGCACGTTCGAGCAGGCGGCTGTGGAGATAGAACACGTCGCCAGGGTAGGCTTCGCGGCCTGGTGGGCGGCGCAACAGCAGCGACACTTGGCGATAAGCAACCGCTTGCTTGGACAGGTCGTCATACACGATCAGGGCGTCTTGGCCACGGTCGCGGAAGTATTCGCCCATCGTGCAGCCCGAGTAGGCCGACACGTACTGCATGGCAGCCGATTCGGAAGCCGATGCGGCCACCACGATCGTGTACTCCATGGCACCGGCTTGTTCCAGCGCGCGCACCACGTTCTTGATCGACGAAGCCTTCTGACCGATGGCGACGTAGATGCAGGACACGCCTTGGCCCTTCTGGGCAATGATGGCGTCGATAGCCACGGCGGTCTTGCCGGTCTGACGGTCACCAATGATCAGCTCGCGCTGGCCACGGCCCACAGGCACCATGGAGTCGATGGACTTCAGGCCGGTTTGCAGGGGCTGGTCCACCGATTTACGGGCGATCACGCCCGGAGCGACCTTTTCGATCACGTCGGTGAGCTTGGCGTTGATGGGGCCCTTGCCGTCGATAGGCTGGCCCAGGGCGTTCACCACGCGGCCGATCAGCTCGGGGCCAACCGGCACTTCCAGAATGCGGCCCGTGCACTTGACGGTGTCGCCTTCGGAGATGTGCTCGTACTCACCCAGAATCACGGCGCCGACGGAGTCGCGCTCGAGGTTCAGGGCCAGGCCGAAGGAGGGCTGACCGTCCTTGGTGGCGGGGAACTCCAGCATTTCGCCGGCCATCACGTCCGACAGGCCGTGCACGCGCACGATACCGTCGGACACGGACACCACGGTGCCCTGATTGCGGATATCGCTGCTGGCAGCCAGACCTTCGATGCGGCTCTTGATGAGTTCAGAAATTTCTGCGGGATTGAGTTGCATGACTCTTTCCTTCTTTCTTTGGTTCGCTGTCCTCGCCGCGCGTTACGCGGTGAGGGCCGCTTTCATTTGTTCAAGACGGGCCTTGACCGAAGTGTCCAGCACCTCGTCACCCACCACTACGCGAATGCCGCCAATCAAGGATTCGTCCTGCTGAACGACGAGATTGAGCTTGCGGCCGAAGCGCTTTTCCAGCGCTGCGCTGACCTCGGATAGTGCAGCACTGTCCATGGGAAAGGCACTGTGCACCACGGCATCCGAAGACCCGTTGCGACGATTCACGAGGGCACGAAACTGCGACGCCACTTCCGGGAGCGCATCAATGCGTCCGTTATCAATGACTGTGCGCAGGAAGTTTTTGGCCATGTCGGGCAGTGCCGAACGGGCAACCCCGGTGAACAAGGCAAACACCTGGTCTGCCGTCACCTTGGGGCTGTCCGCCAGCTGGCGCAGCTGAGGGTTGGCGGCAATCGCCGCCAGTTCGTCCACCCAGGCAGCGGTGCTGCCCAGATCGACGCCCACGCCAGCCGTAACGGCCTTGAACAAGGCTTCGGCGTAAGGGCGGGCAATGGTGGCGAGTTCAGCCATATGTATTCCCTTACAGCTCGGTCTTCAGGCGGTTGAGCAGGTCGGCATGGACGCCAGCATTGACTTCCTTGCGGAGAATCTGCTCAGCACCCTTGACGGCCAGCGCTGCCACCTGCTCACGCAGGGCTTCGCGGGCTTGGACTGCCTGCTGCTCGGCCTCGGCACGGGCAGCAGCAACAATCTTGTTGCCTTCCTCGCTGGCGCGGGCCTTGGCTTCTTCAACGATGGCCTGGGCACGACGGTCGGCGTCCGCAAGACGCGAGGCCGTTTCGTTGCGCGCCTGTGACAGTTCCTTTTCGACGCGCTGGTTAGCAGCAGTCAATTCGGATTTGGCACGGTCGGCAGCTGCGAGGCCATCGGCGATTTTCTGGGCTCGCTCATCCAACGCCTTCGCGATCGGGGGCCACACGAACTTCATCGTGAACCACACCAAGATCAGGAAAACGATGGCCTGAACGAACAGGGTCGCATTGATACTCACGGCAACACCTTTCTAGAGTGGCGTTGAACGGGAATTACTTGGGCAGGTTGACCAAGAACGTGGAAACGAAGGGGTTGGCGAATGCGAACAGCAGAGCGATAGCAACACCGATCAGGAACGCAGCGTCAATCAGACCGGCCAAGATGAACATCTTGGTTTGCAGTTCGTTGATCAGCTCAGGCTGACGTGCCGACGATTCGAGGAACTTGCCACCCATCAGTGCGATACCGATGGAAGCGCCGATAGCGCCGAGGCCAACGATCAGACCACAAGCCAGAGCGACGAGACCGAGAATGTTTTCCATGATGACTCCTGAGTTAAAAAAAGAAAGGTTAAAAAGGAAAGAGAAACGAAAGGGAACCGTTAGTGCGCGTTGTGCGCCTGACCGAGGTAGATCAGCGCAAGCATCATGAAGATGAAGGCTTGCAGCGAAATCACCAGAATGTGGAACAGCGTCCAGATGGTGCCAGCAATGATATGGCCCACAGGCAGCAGCACACCCGACAGCGACAGTGCCGCCGCACCACCCATCAGGGCGATCAGCATGAACACCAGTTCGCCGGCGTACATGTTGCCGAACAACCGCATGCCATGCGATACGGTGTTGGCGACATATTCAATGACCTGCATCAGCAGGTTGATCACGCCCAGGATCAGGGCGAAGATGGGATTCTTGCTGGTGCCGAAAGGTGCCGACACCAATTCGTGCGCCCAACCACCGGCGCCCTTGATCTTGACGCTGTACCAAAAGCGCAGGATCAGAATAGCAAACGCCAAGCCCAGGGTGGTGGACAGGTCGGCCGTGGGCACGACGCGCAGATAGGCGTGGTGAGGGTCATGGCCAGCAGCGCCATAGATCTGCGCCCAGACGGCGGGCAGCAGGTCCACTGGCAACATGTCCATGAAGTTCATCAGGAAAATCCAAACAAACACCGTCAAACCCAGGGGCGCAATGAATTTGCGGCTCTCGGCGTTGTGGATGTTGGCCTTGGCCTGGTTGTCCACCATTTCGACCAACATCTCGACAGCCGCCTGAAAGCGACCGGGCACGCCAGACGTCGCCTTACGGGCAGCTGACCACAGGATCAAAAGGGTGAGAGCACCCAGAACCAAACCCACGATGATGGAGTCATAGTTGATGACAGTGAAGTCAACAATCTTGGTCTGGTTGATGTTTTGAAGATGCTGCAGGTGGTGAACGATGTATTCACTTGCAGTCGGAGCGTGCGCTTCTGCGGCCATCGGACAACTCTTCTCTCTATCAATCGGTTTTTCGGACACCGGGCCGCACCAACAGTGCAACCCAGTACGTTTTCATTGTGATCACCATACCAACCAGCAAGGCAATCCAGCTCAAGCCCGACACCAGCCGGGGGGCCGCCGCCAGCAGCGCCACTGTCAACACGATCTTGGCGATTTCCCAACCAAAGAACCCCAACATGGCCGCCTTCGGATTGGAAGACGCCTTGTGGCGCATCACTCCCCGCGCAAACAAGCCTGCCGGAACCACCACCGCCAGTGCGCCGTAGGCGGCGGACCAACCTACGGATGCACTGCCCGTCAGAACCCAGGCCACCAAGGCCACCAGCACTCCAACCAGCGCCTGACCCGCCACCACCTTCCAGACAGACATCGGAGGATTGCGACTGCGCCACTGCTCGGCCTCTTGGGCCGTCAGGGGCTTGAAGTCAGATTCTTCAGCCTCAGTTTCTGTATCAGACGCGATTGTTTTCATTGTTGAATGACGCCCGCGTTACAGACTGCAACTTTCACAAAGCCTCTAATTATAAGTAAAAACCCGTGGCGCACGACAAAAACCCGCAAACCGGGCCCGGAACAGGTGCGTCAGCGTGCTCTGTTGTGGTGATGCGCCAACGGCTTTGCAGACACCCGACGCCTCACCGCGCACCGAATTGGCGCACTGAGAACAAGTCAACGCCCTGCACCATATGCCCTGCAGCGCACAATGACAAAGCACTACCCGCTATTGAAACCGAAGCAAACACCCAAGGGCATTTCACCATGACATCCTCCGAAAACGGCCTGAACGGACAGGCTAACGATCCACGCAAAGACTCGCTGATCGAATACCCCTCCAAGTTCCCGATCAAGGTCATGGGAGCCAAAGTGGACGGCTTTGTGCACGCAGTCACACAACTGGCCCACCAGTTCGACCCGACGTTCGATGCAAGCACCATTGAACTGCGCGACAGCCGCGCCGGCAATTACCTCGGAGTCACCATCACCATCACCGCGACGAGCCGTGAGCAACTCGACGACCTCTATCGCGCACTCTCGGCGCATCCGATGGTGAAGGTGGTCCTGTAATTGATACCAGGCCTCCCCAGCGCCACATGACCATCGACATTCACACACTGGGCCGCGTGGACTATGCCAGCACGGTGCAGGCGATGCAGGATTACACAGCCACCCGCGCGCCCGACACGCCCGATATCTTATGGGTGTGCGAGCACGCACCGCTGTACACACAAGGGTTAGCCGGTAAAAGTGATCATGTCCTTGCGCCGGGCGACATCCCCGTGGTCGCCACCAATCGTGGTGGGCAGGTCACCTTTCACGGCCCTGGGCAGGTGGTGGCATACCCCATGATCGACCTGCAACGCGCGGGTTACTTCGTCAAGGAATACGTCTACCGCGTGGAAGAGGCGGTGATCCGCACACTGGCCCATTTCGGCGTCACGGGCCACCGCGTGGGCGGCGCGCCGGGTATCTATGTGCGACTGGACGATCCGTACAGCCATGCCCTGCTGCCCCAGCGCCCCCAAAAACGCACAGGCACCGAGGAGGCCCCTGCCCCCGATTTCGAAGGCTTGGGCAAGATTGCGGCCCTGGGTATCAAGGTCAGCCGGCACTGCACTTACCACGGCGTGGCGCTGAACGTGGCCATGGACCTGGAGCCCTACGGCCGCATCAACCCTTGCGGTTACGCAGGATTGAAAACGGTAGACCTTTCTACAATCGGGGTCCACACCACCTGGGAAGAAGCCGCGCAGGTGCTGGGCCAGCAGCTCAGCATCCGGTTGGCGCCCTGAACTCTGCCTACAGCCATGAGCACCCCTGAAGTCGTCCGCGAAGCGCAATCTACCGAAGCCTACAACCCGCTGGCCAAACAGAAGGCCGCCGCCAAGCTGTCGCGCATTCCCATCAAGGTCGAACAGGGTGAGGTGCTCAAGAAGCCCGACTGGATTCGGGTGAAGGCAGGCAGCCCCACCACGCGGTTCTATGAGATCAAAGAGATCCTGCGCGAGCACAAGCTGCACACCGTCTGCGAAGAGGCCAGCTGCCCCAACATTGGCGAGTGCTTTGGCAAGGGCACGGCCACGTTCATGATCATGGGCGACAAGTGCACCCGCCGCTGCCCGTTCTGCGACGTGGGCCACGGCCGCCCTGACCCGCTCGACAAGGACGAGCCCCTGAACCTGGCCAAGACAATTGCCGCGCTCAAGCTCAAGTATGTGGTGATCACCAGCGTAGACCGCGACGACCTGCGCGACGGCGGCAGCGGGCATTTTGTGGAATGCATCCAGAATATCCGCGAGCTGTCGCCCCAGACACAGATCGAAATCCTGGTGCCCGACTTCCGGGGCCGCGATGACCGCGCGCTCGAAATCCTCAAGGCCGCGCCGCCCGATGTAATGAACCACAATCTGGAGACCGCGCCCCGCCTTTACAAGGAGGCACGCCCTGGCTCTGACTACCAATTCAGCCTGAACCTGCTCAAAAAGTTCAAGGCCTTGCACCCCAACGTGCCCACCAAGAGCGGCATCATGGTCGGCTTGGGCGAGACGGACGAAGAGATTCTTCAGGTGATGCGCGACATGCGTGAACACCACATCGACATGCTGACCATTGGTCAGTACCTGTCGCCCAGCAACAGCCACCTGCCGGTGCGCCGCTACGTGCACCCCGACACCTTCAAGATGTTCGAAGAAGAGGCCTACAAGATGGGCTTCAGCCACGCCGCCGTGGGCGCCATGGTGCGCAGCAGCTACCACGCGGATCAGCAGGCACACGCTGCGGGCGTGTGAGCCTCTCGCAAGAGCAACAGGTCAACAGAGAGCGCCCATGGGCCCGGCGGAATCACTCTCGCTTCGGCACTACGGCGCCTCGCCGGGCAGCCACAGTCACGATCACTTCCAGATCCTGCTGGGACTCTCCGGCTCGCTGGACCTGGAGGTCGCAGGGCATGGTGTGCGTGTGGCGCCCGGCGGCGGCTGCGTGATTGCACCGGGGGATCGCCACGACTTTGAATCATCCCATGGCAGCGTCTGCTTGGTGCTTGATAGCGCACACCCCGGCTGGGCGCAGTGCGCCAGACCACACCACGCCACCGCACTGCCCGCCGATACCCTGCCTCTTGCGCACTACCTGGCCAGTGCTTTGCAACAGGGCCGCCCTCTAGCCCAGACCCACGGCCCGGCCCTGCTGCTGGAGGCGTGGTTAGACAGCCCCCATCCCCATATCCCCCCGTTCAGCACCGCACACCGACGCGCAATCGATTGGCACGCGCTACGGCAATGGGCCGAGCAGCAATGGCATCGCGAACTCACTGTCGCCGACCTGGCGGCGCAGGTGCACCTCAGCCCCAGCCAATTTGCAGCCCGCTGCCGCGAAGACCACGGCGCGGGCGCCATGGCCTGGCTGCGCAGCCAGCGCCTGGCGCAGGCCCGGCTGTTGCGCGGCACAGGCATGGGGGTGGCTGAGGTAGCGCAGCGCACAGGCTACCGCTCGCCATCGGCCCTCACGGCTGCGCTGCGCCGCACCGAACATCACTGACGACCGTTGACGACGATCGGAGCGCGACGACGGACCGCCGTTTCGCGACGATCCATGACGGCGCGCGCGCGTAAGCTCGAGCCCATGCAAGCCAATCTTTACGCCTTGGGCGCCATCGCCCTGTGGGCATCGCTCGCCTCTCTCGGCGTCTCGCTCACCCACATTCCGCCGTTTCTTCTGACCGGCATCGCACTCATCATCGGCAGCGTTCCGGCATGGCCGTTTGTGCTGCGGGACCCATCGCAATGGCGCATTCCGCTGCGCACACTGGCGCTCGGGGTGTACGGCCTGTTCGCGTACCACTTCCTGCTGTTCATCGCGCTGCGCAATGCCCCACCGGTGGAGGCCAATCTGGTCAACTACCTGTGGCCGCTGTTCATCGTGGTGTTGTCGCCCGTGGTGCTGCCGGGCGTGCGCCTGCGTTTGCCGCATGTGCTGGCAGCGCTGCTGGGCTTCGGGGGGCGGCCCTTGCCATTGTGGGCGGCCGCGAGCTGACAGGCACGCTGGCATGGGGCTATGTGCCCGCATTGGCAGCGGCGTTGATATGGGCCACTTACTCGCTGCTCACCAAGCGCGTGGCAGCCTTCCCGACCACGGCGATCGGCCTGTTCGGACTCGTGTCAGGCGTGTTGTCGCTACTGTGCCACGTGGCCCTGGAGCCCACGGCCGCTTTGATGCCACGCGACTGGATGCTGCTGGCCGTGCTGGGCCTGGGGCCGCTGGGCGCATCGTTTTTTATGTGGGACAAGGCGCTCAAGCTCGGGGATGCGCGGCACATCGGCATTCTGAGTTACATCACGCCGCTGGCGTCCACCGCTCTGCTGATTCTGGTGAGCGGACGCCCCTTCACCTGGAGCATCGCTCTGGCCACGGTGCTGATCATCAGCGCGGCGGTCATGGGGATGCGGGCGCGCTAACCGATAATATGCATCAAATTGGCATCTAGCGCTTATTCTGCAAGCGCCAACAGCTATTCATTCAATAGCAATTGAAACTCGCTACGACACCAGCAGCGCCGCAGGCTCATCGCCCGCCAGCACCTGCTGTGCCCACGGGGCGAGCTTGCGCGTATCGGCGCGCAGCACCTCTTGCTTGATGGCCAGGATCTGGGCGGGGTGCATCGAAAAGCTGCGCAGGCCCAGACCCAGCAGCAGGCGCGTCATCGTCACGTCGCCCGCTGTCTCGCCGCACACGCAAACGCTCTTGCCTTGGCGCTCACCCTCGGCGATCACATCACCCACCAGGCGCAGCACGGCAGGGTGCAGCGGGTCGTACAGATGGGCCACCGCCTCGTCGGCACGGTCGATGGCCAGGGTGTACTGAATCAGGTCGTTGGTGCCGATCGAGAGGAAGTCGAAATACTTCAAAAAGGTCTTCACCATGAGCGCTGCGGCAGGCACCTCGATCATGGCGCCCAACTGCACGGGCCCGTATGGCTCGCCACGCGCATCCAGCTCGCCCCGGGCCAGATCGACCTGGGCCAGCGTCTGCTGGATCTCGTGCGTGTGCGCCAGCATGGGGAACAGCAGGTTGACCTTGCCGTGCGCCGCCGCACGCAGCACGGCGCGCAACTGGGTGCGGAACATGGCCGGGTCGGCCAGGCTCCAACGGATGGCGCGCAGACCCAGGGCCGGGTTGAGGTAGCTGTCCTTATGGCCTTTGTTGTCGAGCGGTTTGTCAGCGCCCACATCGATGGTGCGGATGGTGACAGGCAGGCCCTGCATGCCGTCAATGGCCTCACAGTAGGCGCGGTACTGTTCCTCCTCGCCGGGCAGGTTGCCGGTTTTTCCCATGAACAGGAATTCGCTGCGGAACAGGCCCACGCCCACAGCGCCAGAGCGCACAGCGGTCGCGGCATCTCCAGGCTGCTCGATGTTGGCCAGCAACTCGATCTTGTGGCCATCGATGGTGATGGCGGGTGTGTGGCGCAGGCGCGCCAGGCGCTCGCGCTCCAGCTCCACCTGGCGCTGGCGAAAGCCGTACTCGGCCAGGATGATGGGGGATGGATCGACGATGACCACGCCCGCATCACCGTCGATGATGACCCAGTCATCCTGCCGCACCAACTGGCTCGCGGCACGCGCGCCGACCACGGCCGGGATGTCCATGCTGCGCGCCACGATGGCGGTGTGGCTGGTCTTGCCGCCCACATCGGTCACAAAACCCGCAAACACACTTTGCTTGAACTGCAGCATGTCGGCGGGCGACAGGTCGTGGGCCACCAGCACCAGGGGCACGTCCACCGTGTCGTCGAGCAATAAGTCCTGCTGGGTCTTGCGGCGCGGGCTGCTGGTGGGCGGTGCCACCGGGCTGGCCACGCCTTTCATATAGCGCAGGATGCGTTCAACCACCTGCTCCAGGTCCGCCTTGCGCTCGCGCAGGTACTCGTCCTCCATCTCGTCGAACTGGCGCGCAATGACTTCGAGTTGCGTGGTCAGCGCCCATTCGGCGTTGTACAGGCGCTCGGTGATCCAGTGCTTGACGCCACCCGTGAGGGCCTCATCCTGCAGCAGCATCAGGTGCACATCCAGCAGCGCAGTCAGCTCGTGGGGTGCATCGGCGGGCATGTCGGTCTGCAGGCGCTGCAGTTCCTCGACCACCGCATTGCGGCCATTGCGCACCCGCTCGATCTCGCCTTCGACCTGCTCGGGCTGCACAAAATAGTGCGCCACATCCACGCGGCTGGACGCCACCAGCACGGCACGGCCGATGGCAATGCCGCGTGCGACGGCGAGACCGTGGACGGAAAAGGTCATGGGGGTGTCACAGGTTCAACGGAGCCAGGAAAAAATGTGGCGTCGGCAGACTCATTCGCCCTCACCAAACTTGTCGGCAATCAGCGCCAGCAAGGCATCCATGGCCTCCTGCTCGCGATCGCCGTGGGTCTCCAGCTCGACCTCGGAGCCCAGGCCTGCCGCCAGCATCATCACGCCCATGATGCTTTTGGCGTTGATGCGGCGTTCGCCACGGCTCATGAAAATGTCGCAGGGGAAACTGCCGGCCAGCTTGGTGAGCTTGGCCGATGCGCGGGCATGCAGGCCCAGTTTATTGCTGATGGTCGTACGTGTCTTGATCATGTCGGTTTCGGCGGTTCTGGTTCTGCGGCGCGGAGGTAGCCACCTGCATCACCCCTTGGGTGCCACCCACCACTGCGCGGGTGACCACGGAGTCGAGGGGCTCGGCCCGGTAGCTCACGGCGCGCAGCAGCATCGGGAGGTTGACGCCCGTCACCAGGCGCGAGTGCACGCCATCCACCAGGCGCTGTGCGATGTTGCACGGCGTGGCGCCAAACACATCGGTCAGCACCAGGGTGGCATCTGTACCCAACTGGTCCAGCATGATGCGCGCCTGGGCCAGCGACTCTTCGGGGGGCTGATTGGGCTGTACGTCCAGGGCCGCGACGCTGTCGCCACAGTCGGAAAACACGTGCAGCGCACATTCGCGCAGCGCGTGGGCCAGCGGCGCATGGGCAATGATGAGGATGCTGGTGGGGCTCATGGTGCAGGGGTTAACGGCACATTATGGCGCCGCCCCCGCAGCAGGAACCACGCATAGGCGCTCGCGTTGCACACCAGGTACACCGACATGGCCGCCTGGAAGGCGGGCACGGTGGCCAGGCCGACTGCGGCAAACGCATCCACAGCCAGCCCAATGCCCCACTGCACCACAAACACGCCCGCAAAAATCACGAGGTTATAGGCCGACAGCGCACGCCCTGCCAACGCCTGCGGAAACGCCATGGCCACAGCAGGCTGCGACAGCGACACGAAGGTGCAAGACACGCAGAACAAGGCCCAGGCACCACCCCCTGCCTGCGGCCCGGCCAAGACAATGCCCAGCAGAACCACCAGGCTCAGCGGCAGTCCCAAGGACATCAGCCGGTCGGCGCCAAACCCCTTGCGCAACAGCCAGGGGTTGACCATGCCCCAGGCCCAGAACGTGCACAACATGGAAACATTGATCCAGAACAGCCCCGTGGCCGACTCCAGCGCGGTGTAGCCTGCCACGCGCTGCATCCAGGGCCCCGCCCACAGCGTCTGCATGGCTACCATTCCTCCGTAGCAAAAAAACCCCAGAGGTGCCAGGCGCTGGAAATACGGGTGGCGCCACACCACGCCGTAGCCTTGGGGAACAGCCTGCCCCTGATCGGTAGCCCTCGCCTCCCCATCAGCTCCGCCCGCCGGACCCCAACCGGGCACCCACACCGCGATGACGACCATTGACAGCGCAATCAGCACGGCCAGGCCCCAGAACAGCGGGCGCCAGCCCACCAGCGGCAGGGCCCATTGCACCGGCAGGGTAGAAGCCACCATGCCCAAAGAGCCGGTCATCAGCATCCACGAGTTGGCCCGCATCTGCGCCACCGGCGCCAGCCAGCGGCGGTAGCCCGTGAGCGGCGCCATCAGGCAGGCGCTGACGCCCGCGCCACACAACACACGCCCGGCGAGCAGGCCCGAAAACCCCGTCGCCACCGAAAACACCAGGCTACCCACCACGGCCACGCCCAAGAAGCCCAGCGCTACCTTCTTGGGGCCGTGGCGGTCTAGCCAGGTGCCCAAGGGTAATTGGGTGGCAGAGAAGCCCAAGAAGTACCCGCCCGCCAACAGTCCCAGGTCACGCGCATGCAGTGAGAACTCCTGTGCCAGCGTGGGCGCCAATGTGGCGGTGACCGCACGCACCAGGGCCGACAGGAAATACGCAAAGGCAAAAGCCAGAAAAACGATGACGGCAGCGCGCCGTGGCAGCACGCCGTTCATTGCAACGCCAGGCCGGCAAAGAACTGGTCGGCCACTTCGGGCCGGGGCTTGGCGGTGTAGACCACTGCGTGATACAGGCGCACCTGGGGCCCCGCTGCACGCGCAAACCACACAGCCTGCGCCGTGACCGCGCTGCCATCCGAGTGTTGACCCTGCACCACCGCGCGCACAGCCTCGCGCAGCGGCAGAGCGCCGCGTGGCGCATAGGGCGTGTCTTTTGCGCTAGCGGCTGCGCCTGCCCCCAGCCGCGCCAGCACTGCGGCACGCCAGTGCGTGAGCGCCGCACCCACCTGGGCAGGGTCGGCCAGGGCGACATGGGACACTGCAAACGTTGCTCCGTCCGCATCGCAGCCCACCATGGCCAACTCCACCGGCGTACCCGCCAGTTCCACGGTACGGGTGGCCTGGTCGGGTTTGCACGGCAGCAAGATGGCGAGGTCCGCCTCGGGCAACGGCACGGAGCGCCAGTTCAGGGCGGGGCTACAGCCCGCAAGCAGCAGGGCCAGCGCCCCGGTCAATGTCCATTTCATCGGTCGATTATCGACAGTGGACCCCTTCGCGATGGCGGACCGGGTATCGCGGCCGAACTTTTGCGGCGGAATCGACTCCATCGTCCGTGCGGGTGCAGCGGTACACGCGTGCGGCAGCAGGTCCGGCACAATGTCGGGCAGGGCAGCAGCCCTGGTTCTTTTCTGGATGGATGGTGAATTCATGGCGATCAAGCATTGGGCAGCAGGTGTGGCGGTGGTGGCGTTTGCCGCCGTGGGCGCTTATGTGTACCTGGACACGGGTCGCTCCGAAGCCCCCGCATCGACCTTTGTGTTGCTGGATGGCACGAGCAAATCCACTGCAGACCTCAAGGGAAAGGTCACCTTGGTCAACTTCTGGGCGACAAGTTGCACCACCTGCGTGGCCGAAATGCCCGAGATCGTGGCCACCTACAACAAGTACAACAGCAAGGGTTTTGACACCCTGGCCGTGGCCATGAGCTATGACCCGCCCAGCTACGTCGTGAACTTTGCCGAAACGCGCAAGCTGCCGTTTCAGGTCGCCATCGACAACACCGGCAAGGTTGCACAGGCCTGGGGCGATGTGCGCCTCACGCCGTCCACTTTCATCGTCAACAAGCGTGGCGAGATCGTGAAAACCTACGTGGGCGCGCCCAATTTTCCAGAACTGCACCAGCTCATCGAAAAGCTGCTGGCTGAGACCTGAGCCACTGCCACACCTCCTAAAGCAAAAGGCCGATTTCATGCGAAATCGGCCTTTTGTGCTTGTGGATCAAGCGCGAGCAGCTATCCATTTGGTGCGGCGGTATCCGTAGCTGGTGCAGCCCAGACCAGCGGACGCCGCGCAAAGGCCGCCCCACCGCGTTGGCGTCAGCCCCCTTCTCGGAGCGCGTGGCGTGCAGAGAGAGGCGGAGGGGCTGAGGGCCGCGGCCCCAAGACTGCCTGCGCAGTCTTGGACGTTCCCGAAGAGCAGCCCCGCCTCTGGCGGCGGCACCGAGCAGCACAGCCGCTCAGGGGCTCTTGCTCTTCACTTCGCGCGGTAGTTGTCGTGGCAGGCCTTGCAGGTGCCCGCTGCAGCACCAAAAGCAGTCTTGAGGTTGTCGAGGTTGCCGGTCTTGGCCGCAGCGGCGAGCTTGACGGATTCGGCCTCCAACTTGTCAGCATGGTCCTTGAACTTGGCCTGCTCTGTCCAGATTTCGGGCAAGGCCTTGGTGGGTGCGCCCTTGTCCGTGCCGGCACCAAATCCCGCCCACGGCAACTTGGCCATGTGGGCCACCACATCGGCATTTTCTTGCGCGACCTTGGCATCAAACGGCACGCGGCCGTTCGCCATTGCCCCCAGGCGCCCAAAATGTTGTCCCATTACAAAAAGCGCGCTTTGGCGGTATTTGATGGCGTCTTCGGCCTTGGCAAACTGGGCGGACGCTGGAGCGGACAGCGTGAGGGTGGCTGCAGCCAGGGTCAATACGGCAAGTGCTTTCATGAGAACTTCCTTCTTCTTTCGTGGGTGGAACAGAAACCAAACCTACCAAACTTGCGCAGTATGCCGGTTTGAAGGCCGTTCTGCTTTCGGCCGCCCCGGCACCCCAACG
The DNA here is from genome assembly GCF_002797445.1 of Acidovorax sp. 69. Taxonomy (NCBI): domain Bacteria; kingdom Pseudomonadati; phylum Pseudomonadota; class Betaproteobacteria; order Burkholderiales; family Comamonadaceae; genus Acidovorax; species Acidovorax sp. 69. The sequence goes on from NZ_PGEP01000001.1 coordinate 4,702,919, forward strand.
CCCCACTCCGGGCTTTCGGGCCTCCCTCACAATGCGATCATGCGCTGCATGAGCCAGCGCTGCACCAACCAACCATCCATCCCTTGATCCATCACCATGACGCAACACACCGTACGCATCTGGGATCTTCCCACCCGCATCTTTCACTGGGCCCTCGCAATCAGCGTCGTGGCGCTGGTCGTCACCGCCAAACTGGGGGGCAACGCCATGGAGTGGCACTTTCGCTTCGGATATGCAGTGTTGGCACTGCTGGTCTTTCGCATCGTCTGGGGCTTGGTTGGAGGGCACTGGTCGCGGTTCTCGACGTTCCTTTTTTCGCCCGCGAGACTGTGGCGCTACCTGCGTGGTACGCCACACCCGCAGGACCATATCGGGCACAGCCCGCTGGGCGCCTTGTCGGTGTTTGTGCTGCTGGCAGTGCTGCTGGGTCAGGTCTGTACCGGCCTGCTCAGCGATGACGAGATCGCCTTTGCGGGCCCCTTGACGCGCTTTGTCTCTAACGCTGTGGTCGGGCAGGCCACGGGGTATCACAAGGAAATCGGGCAATACCTGGTGCTGGGATTGGTGGGTCTGCATGTATTGGCCATTGTTTTTTACGTGCGGGTGCGTCGGCAGCAACTCATCAAACCCATGCTGGACGGCGACAAGACACTCGCAACACCTGCCGCACCTTCACGCGATGACGCCTTCAGCCGCATCGCGGCGCTGGTGGTGCTCGCGGTGAGCGTGGCAGGCGCCTGGTGGGTGTCCTCGCTGGCGGTGGCAGGCTTCTGAACGAACTCGTTACACTGCGGCTTCCGTAGTTTGAATCGTCAGCGCCTTGGATAAACCGATCGTCACCCTGCGCTCTCCTTCCTGGCCCACCGAGATGGAAACGGTCCGCGACATCTTGCGCGAGTACGCCGACACCCTCGGCGTCGATCTCCGTTTTCAGGATTTCGAGAGCGAATTGTCCCAGTTGCCTGGTGAGTATGGCGAGCCACGGGGCACCCTCCTGCTGGCAGAGGTGGAGGGCGCTGTGGCGGGTTGCTGCGCCCTGAGACCCCTGGACAACGCCGACTATCCCAATGCCAGCGAAATGAAGCGCCTGTACGTGCGCAAGGCATTTCGCGGATTTGGCCTGGGGCGCGAGCTGGCCGAGGCCATGCTCGACCGGGCCCGGCAAGCGGGTTATGCCTGCGTACTGCTCGACACCCTAGACGACATGGAGTCGGCTCGTGCGCTGTATACCGATCTGGGCTTTGAAGAGATCCCGCCGTACTATCACAACCCCATCGCCGGAGCCCATTACCTCAAGGTCGACATTTCTTGAGGATTTAGAGGGCTAGCGCTTGATTTACAAGCGCCATCAGCTATCAAATAAATAGCAAATCGACTCATCTTCAAGCCTTGGCTTGGGCCAGCAGCGTGTCGGCACCGCTCACTTCAAACTTGCCAGGGGCCTCCACATTGAGCGTGACCACCTTGCCATCGCGCACCAGCATCGAGTAGCGATTGCTGCGCAGACCCAGGCCCTTGCCATTCAGGTCCAGGGTCAAGCCGGTAGCTTTGGCGAACGTGGCGTCACCATCGCCGAGCATGCGCACCTTGCCCTCGGTTTTTTGGTCACGCGCCCAAGCGCCCATCACAAAAGCGTCATTCACACTCACGCACCAGATCTCGTCCACACCAGCCGCCTTGAACTCGGCTGCTTTTTCCACATAGCCGGGCACATGTTGGGCCGAGCAGGTAGGGGTAAAAGCACCTGGCAGCGCGAACAGGGCGATGGTTTTACCCGCTGTGGCTTTGTCCACCGGCACAGGATTTGGCCCAATGCTGCAGCCTTCGCCTTCAACTTCCGAATACTCCATCAGCATGCTGGCAGGCAAGGTGTCACCGACTTTGATCATTGTTCTCTCCTTAGGGTGGTTGGATGAATAGGAAACAAGGGGGAATTGAGGTATCACTCTGCCCGGAGCATAAAAACGCAGGCCCACAAAGCAAAACGACCCACATTGTGGGTCGTTTTGAAGGGCTTTGCTGCCCGGGGTTTTAGCCCGGGCTTCAATGCAGGGGCTGCTTACAGCAGGCCGGCCTTTTGCACCAAGCGGGTGGCCACCCAGTTCTTGGTCTTGGAGAGCGGACGGCTCTCGGTGATTTCGATCGTGTCGCCCAGCTTGTACTCGCCCTTTTCATCATGGGCGTGGTACTTGCTCGACTTGCCGACGATCTTGCCGTAGAGCTCGTGCTTCACACGGCGCTCGACCAGCACGGTCACAGTCTTTTGACGCTTGTCGCTGACCACCTTGCCAACCAAGGTGCGCTTGAGGGATTTTTTAGGTTCCGTCATGTGGGCTCCTTACTTGGCGGCTTGCTTTTCAGCAAGAATGGTCTTGGCACGGGCGATATCGCGGCGGGTGGTGCGCAGCGTGTTGGTGTTACCCAATTGCTGCGTAGCCTTTTGCATGCGCAGGCCGAAATGTGCCTTTTGCAGGGCCTTGATTTCGGTCTCGATGCCGGCGACGTCTTTTTGGCGCAGTTCAGTAGTCTTCATTGCTTGTTCTCCTGAATTACGCGCCGATCAGGCGGCTGACGAACGTGGTGCGCAGCGGCAGCTTGGCAGCAGCCAGGCGGAACGCTTCACGGGCCAGTTCTTCGGGCACACCGACGATCTCGAAAACGATCTTGCCGGGCTGGATTTCGGCCACGTAGTACTCGGGGTTGCCCTTACCGTTACCCATACGCACTTCTGCGGGCTTGGTAGAGATTGGCTTGTCCGGGAACACGCGGATCCAGATACGGCCGCCACGCTTCACGTGACGGGAAATCGCACGGCGTGCAGCTTCGATCTGGCGGGCCGTCAGACGGCCACGATCGGTGCACTTCAGACCGAAATCACCGAACGCAACGGAGGCTCCCCGAGTTGCGACACCAGTGTTACGGCCCTTTTGCTCCTTGCGGTATTTGCGGCGAGCAGGTTGCAGCATAGTTATTCTCCTTTACCGTCCGCTGCTGTAGCGGGCGCGGCGACTTTGCGTACGCGCTTAACGGCGGTGTTATCAGCGCCACCAGCTTCCACTGGCTTGTCGCTGCCGTCGGCCGGAGCGGTGTTACCACCGACTGGACGACGTGGGCCACGGCCTGCGCCTGGACGATCGCCACCTGGGCGGCCATCACGGCGTGGACCGCGTGGGCGGCGTTCTTCGTCTGGACGTGGGGTTTCCACGGCAGGCAGGTCGTTACGACCCAGCGTATCGCCCTTGTAGACCCAGACCTTGACGCCGATCACACCATAGGTGGTCTTGGCTTCAGAGGTGCCGTAGTCGATGTCGGCGCGCAGCGTGTGAAGTGGCACACGGCCTTCACGGTACCACTCGCAACGAGCGATTTCGATACCGTTCAGACGACCGGACGACATGATCTTGATGCCTTGGGCACCCAGACGCATGGCGTTCTGCATGGCGCGCTTCATGGCGCGGCGGAACATGATCCGCTTTTCGAGCTGTTGCGTGATGCTGTCGGCGATCAGCTTGGCATCGATTTCAGGCTTGCGCACTTCTTCGATGTTCACTGCGACGGGCACGCCCAGGCGAGCAGCGAGTTCCTTCTTGAGGTTCTCGATGTCTTCACCCTTCTTGCCGATCACCACACCCGGACGTGCCGAGTAAATGGTGATACGGGCGTTCTTGGCGGGACGCTCGATCAGGATGCGCGACACGGCGGCGTTCTTCAACTTGGCCTTCAGGTACTCACGCACCTTGATGTCTTCGGCCAGCATGCCCGCGAAATCGCGGTTGCTGGCGTACCAACGGCTGGACCAGTTGCGGCTGACCGCAAGGCGGAAGCCGGTAGGATGGATTTTTTGTCCCATAGTCTTCCCGAGCCTTTAGTTGCCAACCGTCACGTACACATGGCACGTGGGCTTGCTGATGCGGTTGCCGCGGCCTTTGGCGCGCGCGGTGAAGCGCTTGAGCGTGGTGCCTTGTTCGACGTAGATGGTCTTGACCTTCAGTTCGTCGATGTCAGCGCCATCGTTGTGTTCGGCGTTGGCGATGGCCGACTCCAGAACCTTCTTGACGATTCCCGCAGCTTTTTTCTGCGTGAAGCTCAGGATGTTCAGAGCCTGGTCCACCTTCTTGCCGCGGATCAGATCAGCGACCAGACGGCCCTTGTCGACCGACAGACGGACGCCCCGGAGGACTGCACGTGTTTCAGACATGGTCGTTCCTTACTTCTTCGCTTTTTTGTCAGCGGGGTGACCCTTGAAGGTGCGCGTCAGGGCGAATTCGCCGAGCTTATGGCCCACCATCTGGTCGGTAACGTAGACAGGTACGTGCTGCTTGCCGTTGTGCACGGCGATGGTCAGACCGATGAAATCGGGCAGAACCATGGAGCGACGCGACCAGGTCTTGACTGGTTTCTTGTCCTTGGTGGCAACGGCCTTTTCGACCTTGGCCAGCAAGTGATGGTCAACAAATGGACCCTTTTTAAGAGAGCGAGTCATCTGTGCCCCTTACTTCTTGCGACGCGACACGATCATGATCTGTGTGCGCTTGTTGTTACGGGTGCGATAACCCTTGGTCAGATTGCCCCAAGGATCGACTGCATGGCGGCCTTCGCCGGTGCGGCCTTCGCCACCACCGTGAGGGTGATCCACTGGATTCATGGCGACGCCGCGAACCGTAGGACGAATACCCATCCAACGCTTCACACCGGCCTTGCCCAGTTGGCGCAGGCTGTGTTCTTCGTTGGCTACTTCACCAATGGTGGCGCGGCATTCGATATGGATCTTGCGAACTTCTCCGGAACGCATACGCACCTGGGCGTAGATGCCTTCACGGGCCAGCAGCGTTGCCGAAGCACCTGCCGAACGAGCGATCTGAGCACCAGCACCGGGCTTGAGCTCGATGCAGTGAATCGTCGAACCCACGGGGATGTTGCGGATAGGCAGCGTGTTACCTGCGCGGATCGGAGCTTCCGAACCGCTCATCAGCGTTGCACCAGCCTCAAGACCACGGGGAGCAATGATGTAGCGACGCTCGCCGTCGGCGTAACACACCAGAGCGATGTGGGCCGTACGATTGGGATCGTACTCAATGCGCTCAACCTTGGCCGGAATGCCGTCCTTGTTGCGCTTGAAGTCCACCACGCGGTAGTGGTGCTTATGACCACCGCCCTTATGACGGGTAGTAATGTGACCATTGTTGTTACGACCGGCCTTCTGGAATTGTGGTTCCAGCAGGGGGGCGTACGCTTCACCCTTGTACAGGTGGTCACGCGTGACCTTCACCACAGCACGTTGGCCGGGCGAGGTAGGTTTCATCTTAACGACAGCCATGATTACGCGGCCTCCCCGGAGAGGTTCAGCTCTTGACCTGGTTGCAGCGTGACATACGCCTTGCGAACGTTGTCGCGACGGCCGATGGTCTTGCCAAAACGCTTGGTCTTGCCTTTGGTGTTCACTACAGAAACGCCCTTGACTTCCACCTTGAACATCAATTCCACAGCGGCTTTGATTTCTGGCTTGGTCGCGTTCTGCAGCACCTTGAACGTCACAGCATTGGACTTTTCAGCAACCATGGTGGCCTTTTCGGACACGATGGGAGCGACCAGCACTTGCATCAGACGACCTTCGTCAAACTTGAGTGTGCTCATGCGAACATCTCCTTGAGTTTGTCGATTGCACCCTTGGTGACGAGCACTTTCTTGAAACGCACCAGCGACACGGGATCTGCGTAACGCGGCTCAACGACGAGCACGTTCACCAGATTGCGCGAAGCCAGGTACAGGTTTTCGTCCACTTCGTCGGCGATCACCATCACCGATTGCAGATTCATCGCCTTGAACTTGTCGGCCAGGACCTTGGTCTTGGGCGAGTCAAGCTTCAGCGAATCGACCACAGCCAGACGACCTTCACGGGCCAGCTGCGACAAAATCGCAGACATGCCGGCGCGGTACATCTTCTTGTTGATCTTCTGTGTGAAGTTTTCGTCAGGCATGTTCGGGAAAATCCGACCGCCCCCACGCCACAGTGGCGAGGACGTCATACCAGCACGTGCGTTACCCGTACCCTTTTGCTTGAAAGGCTTCTTGGTCGAGTGACGGACTTGCTCGCGATCCTTCTGGGCGCGAGTGCCTTGGCGTGCGTTGGCCTGATAGGCCACGACGATCTGGTGAACCAGATCTTCGTTGTATTCACGACCGAACACGGTTTCTGGAACATCCAGCTTGGATGCGCCTTGGCCTTGGTCATTCAGGAGTTCGAGCTGCATTAGTTCGCTCCTTTGGAAGATTTGGCCTTGACCGCTGGACGCACCGTCACGAACCCGCCCTTGGAGCCCGGAATAGCGCCCTTGATCAAGAGCAGTTGACGCGCTTCGTCGATGCGAATGACATCGAGGTTTTGCGTGGTCTTAGTGACATCGCCGAGGTGGCCCGTCATGCGCTTGCCGGGGAACACACGACCTGGGTCCTGTGCCATACCGATGGAGCCAGGAACGTTGTGCGAACGGCTGTTACCGTGCGACGCGCGCTGCGACTTCATGTTGTGACGCTTGATGGTACCGGCGTAGCCTTTACCGATCGAAGTGCCTTGCACGTCGACCTTTTGACCCACGGAAAACACGGACGTCACAGCGACCGAACCGCCAGCTTGGTACTGGGCGGCGGTATCAGCGGTCACGCGGAATTCCTGGATGATTTCACCGGCTTCCACACCTGCCTTGGCAAGGTGACCGGCTTCTGGCTTGGTCACGCGCGATGCTTTGCGCGAACCGAACGTGACCTGCAGGGCCACGTAGCCATCGTTCTCTTGGGTTTTGATCTGGGTAACGCGGTTGTTGGACACATCCACCACCGTGACAGGCACTGCGTCCCCATCATCGGTGAACAGACGCATCATGCCCACTTTGCGACCCAGCAACCCGAGGGAGTTGCTCAGACTCATTGGTTTTCTCCAAAACTCTCACCGCCACAACTTCAATTGGCTACGGCGTTTCCGCAAGCTCTCACTCGCGTACATGAAAGAAGGTTAATAAAACTCCGCCAACCCATGCCTTTTCACAGGCGCAAATTGAGCGAAGCCCTAAAGTATAACGCGAACTGCTTTTTCAAGCAAGTTCGCGTTATTGCAGACACCACAAGGCGGGCAAGCCCGCCTTGCAACGACTATTACTGCAGCTTGATTTCGACGTCCACGCCAGCAGGCAGGTCGAGCTTCATCAGAGCATCAACGGTTTTGTCCGTCGGGTCCACGATGTCCATCAGACGCTGGTGCGTGCGGATTTCGAGCTGGTCGCGGCTGGTCTTGTTAACGTGCGGCGAGCGCAGGATGTCAAAACGCTTCATGCGCGTGGGCAGGGGCACGGGGCCCTTGACAATCGCGCCGGTGCGCTTGGCGGTGTCAACGATCTCAGCAGCGGACTGATCGATCAGCTTGTAGTCAAACGCCTTCAGGCGGATGCGAATTTTTTGCTTGGACATGGCAATTCCTTGTGCAATTCAGAACAGATTACGCGAGGATCTTGGCCACGACGCCAGCGCCCACGGTACGACCACCTTCGCGAATGGCGAAGCGCAGGCCTTCTTCCATGGCGATGGGGTTGATCAGCTTCACAGTGATCGACACGTTGTCACCAGGCATGACCATTTCCTTGTCGGCTGGCAGCTCGATGGCGCCAGTCACGTCGGTCGTGCGGAAGTAGAACTGAGGGCGATAGTTGTTGAAGAAGGGCGTATGACGGCCGCCTTCGTCCTTGCTCAGCACATACACTTCCGCGGTGAAGTGGGTGTGGGGCTTGATCGAACCTGGCTTGCACAGCACTTGGCCGCGTTCCACATCTTCACGCTTGGTGCCGCGCAGCAGCAGGCCAACGTTGTCGCCCGCTTGACCTTGGTCGAGCAGCTTGCGGAACATTTCCACGCCGGTGCAGGTGGTCTTGACGGTGTCCTTGATACCGACGATTTCGATTTCTTCGCCGACCTTGACAATACCGCGTTCGATACGACCTGTCACGACGGTGCCGCGGCCAGAGATCGAGAACACGTCTTCCACAGGCATCAGGAAGGCACCATCCACAGCGCGCTCTGGCGTTGGGATGTAGGTGTCCAGCGCTTCGGCCAGCTTCATGATGGCTTCTTCACCCAGAGGACCCTTGTCGCCTTCCAGGGCGAGCTTGGCGGAACCGCGAATGATCGGGGTGTCGTCGCCAGGGAAGCTGTATTTGTCCAGGAGTTCGCGCACTTCCATTTCGACGAGTTCGAGCAGTTCTTCGTCGTCGACCATGTCGCACTTGTTCAGGAACACGATGATGTAAGGCACGCCCACCTGGCGAGCCAGCAGGATGTGTTCACGGGTCTGGGGCATAGGGCCGTCAGCGGCCGAGCACACCAAAATAGCGCCGTCCATCTGGGCAGCGCCCGTGATCATGTTCTTCACATAGTCGGCGTGACCGGGGCAGTCCACATGGGCGTAGTGGCGGTTGGCCGTTTCGTATTCCACGTGGGCGGTGTTGATCGTGATACCACGGGCCTTTTCTTCGGGCGCTGCATCGATCTGGTCGTATGCCTTGGCTTCGCCGCCGAACTTGGCGGACAGCACGGTAGCGATGGCTGCCGTCAGCGTCGTCTTGCCATGGTCCACGTGGCCGATCGTGCCCACGTTGACGTGGGGCTTGGTGCGTTCAAACTTACCTTTTGCCATTTTCAATTCTCCAAAGAGCGATACCTGTGTAGTGGTTTAACGTCTGCATCTGGTTGCTGATTCACCCCGCACAGGGAACAGGGTGGCACCGGATCGCAGACAAAAACAAAGCCCAGACCAAAGGGCCTGGGCGAGTGCTTACTTACTTAGCGCGAGCAGCCATGATGGCTTCAGACACATTGCGAGGGGCTTCGCTGTAGTGCTTGAATTCCATCGAGTACGTGGCACGGCCTTGCGTTGCAGAACGCAGCGTGGTCGAGTAGCCAAACATTTCCGACAGTGGCACTTCAGCGCGGATGGCCTTGCCACCGCCAGGAATGTCTTCCATGCCTTGCACCATGCCGCGACGGCTGGACAGATCGCCCATCACGTTGCCGGCATAGTCTTCAGGCGTTTCGACTTCCACGGCCATCATGGGCTCAAGAATCACGGGACCGGCCTTGCGGCAGCCCTCCTTGAAACCGAAGATGGCAGCCATCTTGAACGCCAGTTCGTTCGAGTCCACATCGTGGTACGAACCGAAATGCAGCGTGACCTTCACGTCGACCACGGGATAGCCGGCCAGCACGCCTTGCGTGACGGCTTCGTTGATACCCTTTTCCACCGCAGGGATGTACTCGCGCGGCACCACACCACCCTTGATCGCGTCGACGAACTCGATGCCCTTGCCCACTTCGTTGGGTTCGATCTTGAGCACAACGTGGCCGTACTGACCCTTACCGCCGGACTGACGCACGAACTTGCCTTCGGCCTCTTCCACGGTCTTGCGGATGGTTTCGCGGTAGGCCACCTGGGGCTTGCCCACGTTGGCTTCCACGCCGAATTCACGCTTCATGCGGTCAACGATGATTTCCAGATGCAGCTCGCCCATGCCGGCGATCAGCGTCTGACCCGATTCTTCATCGGTCTTCACGCGGAACGACGGATCTTCAGCAGCCAGGCGTTGCAGGGCAATGCCCATCTTTTCCTGATCGGCCTTGGTCTTGGGTTCCACAGCCTGGGTAATCACAGGCTCAGGGAACACCATGCGCTCCAGAATGATCGGCGAGCCCACATCGGCCAACGTTTCACCCGTCGTCACGTCTTTCAAGCCCACGCAAGCAGCGATGTCACCCGCACGGATTTCGTCGACTTCCACGCGGTCATTGGCCATCATTTGCACGATACGGCCGATACGCTCTTTCTTTCCCTTGACAGAGTTGTACACCGTGTCGCCCTTAGACAACACACCGGAGTACACGCGGACAAAGGTCAACTGGCCCACAAACGGGTCGGTCATCAGCTTGAAGGCCAAAGCAGAAAACTTCTCGCCGTCATCCGCCTTGCGGGTGACGGGCTGCTCGTCTTCATCCGTACCCGTCACGTCCGGGATATCCACAGGCGAAGGCAGGTAGTCGATCACGGCGTCCAGCATGCGCTGAACACCCTTGTTCTTGAAAGCCGTGCCACACAACATGGGGTGGATTTCAGTGGCGATGGTGCGGGTACGCAGGCCGAGCTTGATTTCCTCTTCCGAGAGCGTGCCCTCTTCGAGGTACTTGTTCATCAGCTCTTCGGAGGCTTCGGCCGCAGCCTCCACCATCTTCTCGCGCCATTCTTCAGCCAAAGCCTGCAGATCTGCAGGGATTTCAGCGTAATCGAACTTCATGCCTTGTGACGCTTCATCCCACAGGATGGCCTTCATCTTCAGCAGGTCAACCACACCCTTGAAGCCTTCTTCGGCACCAATTGGAATCACCACAGGCACAGGGTTGGCCTTCAGGCGCAGCTTCATCTGGTCATGGACCTTGAAGAAGTTGGCACCGGTACGGTCCATCTTGTTCACAAAGGCCAGACGCGGCACCTTGTACTTGTTGGCTTGGCGCCAGACGGTTTCCGACTGGGGCTGCACGCCACCCACGGCGCAGTACACCATGCAGGCGCCGTCGAGCACGCGCATCGAACGCTCCACTTCAATCGTGAAGTCCACGTGGCCGGGGGTGTCGATGATGTTGAAACGGTGCTCAGGGTAGGACAGGTCCATGCCCTTCCAGAAGCAGGTCACGGCAGCCGAAGTGATCGTGATGCCGCGCTCTTGCTCTTGCTCCATCCAGTCCATGGTCGCCGCGCCATCATGCACTTCACCAATCTTGTGGTTCACGCCCGTGTAGAACAGGATACGTTCGGTGGTCGTGGTCTTGCCAGCGTCAATGTGGGCCGAGATACCGATATTGCGGTAGCGCTCGATGGGAGTCTTGCGAGCCATGGTGGATCCTTGGATGGGTCGTGTTATTCGGGGGACGGGGCCGCCATTGTGGCGTTGCAGCCCGTCAATTTTGTGACCATCTCAATCGCCACAAGGCTGCAGGCAAAAATGCCGGCAGCCTTGCGCTTGGCGACGAGAGTGGTTCGTCGATTTAGAAGCGGAAGTGGCTGAATGCCTTGTTGGCTTCGGCCATGCGGTGAACTTCGTCACGCTTCTTCATGGCACCGCCACGGCCTTCGGTGGCTTCGAGCAGTTCGTTGGCCAGACGTTGGGCCATCGACTTTTCGCCGCGCTTGCGGGCCGCTTCCTTGATCCAGCGCATGGACAAAGCCAGACGACGGACAGGACGCACTTCCACTGGCACCTGGTAGTTGGCACCGCCGACACGGCGGGACTTCACTTCGACCATGGGCTTCACGTTGTTGATGGCAACGGTGAAGGCTTCCAGCGGGTCCTTGTCAGGGTGCTTCTTCTCGATCAGTTCCAGAGCACCGTAAATGATGCGTTCTGCAACAGCTTTCTTGCCGCCTTCCATGATCACGTTCATGAATTTGGACAGCTCTACATTGCCGAACTTAGGATCCGGCAGGATTTCACGTTTGGGGACTTCGCGACGACGTGGCATTTTTCACCTCATGTTTGCTTCAGTTGGCGTCTTTTCAGACACCGCGAGAGTCATTCAAAACTCCCACTTACTCGACCCACGCAAGACATTTGCGCTTGGGGTCACTACGCTGAATCACCGCGCCACGCGGGAAACAGCACCGAAAATTCTGTGCAAAAGCGCAGGGCTTACTTGGCCTTTGGCTTCTTGGCACCGTACTTGGAGCGCGATTGCTTGCGGTCTTTCACGCCTTGCAAGTCGAGCGAACCGCGCACGATGTGGTAACGCACACCAGGCAAGTCCTTGACACGACCGCCGCGAACCAGCACCACGCTGTGTTCCTGCAGGTTGTGGCCTTCACCGCCGATGTAGGAGATCACCTCAAAACCGTTGGTCAGGCGCACTTTGGCAACCTTACGCAGAGCGGAGTTAGGCTTCTTAGGCGTCGTGGTGTACACACGGGTGCACACGCCGCGGCGCTGTGGAGAGTTTTCCATCGCAGGGCTCTTGGACTTGGTCTTTTCGACCTCGCGCCCCTGACGGACCAGTTGATTAATGGTTGGCATGAAATACGTCCCTAAACGTAAAAAACGAAAACGTGAAACCCTTCGGAAATTCCGAAAAGCCTTCTAATGTAGCAGCAAGCTCCAAAACGGGCAAGCGGCGCGCGGTTTTCCCCTGCAAAGCACGCGCACCTAGTGCGCGAAGCGCCGCCACGGCCCATCAAAGAAAGAACACGGCCCAAACCAGGGCCGCCGCTCCACCGCGCTGGCTGCGCCCCCTTTTCCCGAATCACGCAGCGATGGGATAGAGGGAGGAGAAGGCGCCAAGCGCCTCAAGGAGCCGTCCCCTTATTTGATCCACAGCCGGATCGCATCCCAGGCCCGACCCAGAATGCCCGCCTGCTCCACGCCGTCCAGCGCCAGCAGCGGGACCTCACCCACCGTCTGATCGCCCAGCATCACCTTCAGGGTGCCAATGGCCTGGCCCTTGCTGTAAGGCGCCACCAGCGGGTCTGGGCGGGCGATCTGGGTCGTGATCTTGCCAGCGCTGCCTGCTGGCACCGCCACCACAATGGCCTCTTCGCGGCCAATTTTCAGCGTGCTGTCCTTACCCTTCCACACCGCGGGCGTCGCCACGGGCTTGCCGGCCTCGAACAGCTTGACCGCCTCGAACGCGGTGTAGCCCCAGTTCAGCAGCTTCTGGCTTTCGTTCGCACGTGCGTTTTCGCTGGCAGCGCCCAGCACGATGGACAGCAGGCGACGCTGGCCCACGCCAGGGAATTCGCGCTTGGACGTGGCCACGAGGCAGTAGCCTGCAGCAGCGGTGTGGCCGGTCTTGAGGCCATCGACCGTGGGGTCGCGGAACAGCAGCGAATTGCGGTTGCTACCGTTCGACACGGGCGTGCCGGGGTAGCTGTACTGCTTGGTGGAGTAATAGTGCATGTACTCCGGGAAGTCCTTCATCAGCCGCGTGGCCAGCACCGAGAGGTCGCGTGCCGTGGTGATGTGACCGGGTTCGGTCAGGCCTTCGGGATTTTTGTAGCTCGTACCCTTCATGCCCAGCGCCTGGGCCTGGTCGTTCATGAGCTTGACGAAATTCTCGGCCGTACCGCCCACGCCTTCGGCCAGGGCCATGGTGGCGTCATTACCGGACTGCACGATCATGCCCTTGATGAGGTCTTCCACCGGCACCTGCATCTTGGGATCGATGAACATGCGCGAGCCGGGCATCTTCCAGGCGCGCACGCTCACGGGCAGTTTCTGGTCCAGTGCAATTTTCTTGGCGCGCAGCGCGTCGAACACCAGGTAGCCCGTCATCAGCTTGGTGAGGGATGCCTGCTCGACCGGTGCATCGATGTCCTTGGCGGCCAGCACCTGGTTGGCGGTGACATCCACCAGCATGTAGGTGCGCGCCGCGATTTCGGGGGGCTGGGGCGCCTGGGCAAAAGCCCCGAGGGCAGCAGGGGCTACCGCAGCAAAGACGGCCAGGGATCGCAACGCGGACAGGATTCGTTTCATGGGGCGAGAAAGGGCTGGAAAGGCTTAAAAAATGGAGTGAGGACAAGGCGGGGAGGAAGGGAGTGACACGGTGGGCGGCCGTAGCCGACCCGGGCTGCCCTCCCTCAGGCGCCCGATTGCAGGTGGCGGACCACCAGATTTTTCAGAAGCGGCAATTGTCCGTGAAAGAAATGCCCCCCTGCGGGGATCACTGTGACAGGCAGTATCTGGGGCCGCGCCCAATCCATGACGGCGGCCAACGGCACGGTATCGTCGGCTTCGCCATGCACCACCAGCGTGCGCAGGTGGGCGTCGGGCGGCACCGGGGCCACGCTGAAGCGGCTGGCGGCGGTGCCCACCAACACCGCCTGGTCCACCCGGCCTTCGGGCCAGAGCGCGGCCAGCGCATGGCTGGTAACAAACGCACCAAACGAAAACCCCGCCAGCGCAATGCGCTGGCCTTGGCGGTGGGGCGCCACCTGCTCCACCACGGCCAGCAGATCCTGCAGCTCGCCCTGGCCATCATCGTGCGCGCCCGCCGAGCCCCCCACGCCCCGGAAGTTGAACCGCACCGCCGTGAAGCCGCACTGCACAAAAGCGCGCGCCAGGGTCTGCACCACTTTGTTGTCCATGGTGCCGCCGAACAGCGGATGGGGGTGGGCAATGATGGCGACGCCCCGGGAGGCGGCCCCGTCGGCCAGCGCCGCGCTGTCGCGCACGGCCTCGATGGCGCCAGCGGCACCGGAAAGGGTCAGGCGTTCAGTCTGGGCATTCACGGGATTGCTACTCAATCAATAGCTACCAGCGCATGTCCATCAAGCACTAGCAGCCAAAATCATTCAAAAAAGGGATGGAGCCCGTTTCAGCGGCCAAGTTCCGCGGGCGTGACCAGGCGCTCCACCACCTGGCCATTCTTGAGGTGTGACTCGACGATCTCGTCGATGTCTGCTGCGTCCACATAGGTGTACCAGGTTCCCTCGGGGTAGACCACGGCGACGGGGCCACCCGCGCAGCGGTCCAGGCAACCGGCCTTGTTCACGCGCACTTTGCCCGCGCCTGCCAGCCCGGCCGCCTTGACCTGAGCCTTGCAGCGGTCAAAACCCGCCTGGGCGTTGTGGTGGGCACAGCTGTCCTCACCATTGGTGCGTTCGTTCAGGCAAAAAAAGATGTGGCGCTGGTAGTAACCGGGCGCTGCAGCCGGTGCAATGGATGGTTCACTCATCGCTGCATTTTAGGTTTGTGCCTCGCGCCGCGACACCCGCAGCACCACATACAGCAGCGTGACATAGGGCCACAGCCAGCCCAACCACTGGCCCAGGCCATAAAAGCGGATGAAACGTCCCTGCTCCCAGATCTGCAAGGTCTGGGCGAAATACGCGCTGGCGGGCGCCTGGTTGAGCAGCGCCAGGTGCCAGGCCAGCGCCAACAGCAGCACAGCGGCACAGGCCCTGCGCGGCAGAGCCAGCATGAACAGGGCCAGGGCCAACGCGCCCCACACCCCCACACGCACGGGCAGGCTCATCCACTCCCAGGCATGCACAGGCCCCCAGCTCAGCGCTGCCGACAGCGCGGTGAGCGTGACGCCCACCCCCACTACCCCCAATGAAAACAGCGCACGCCGCCCCATTTGGCGGATCACGCAGTAACCCAGCAGGCAGGGGATGAGCAACCCCAGCGTCACGCACAGCAGCTCACCGCTGGGCGAGAGCGGATCCAGCTCGGTCTCGCGCAGGGGCAGCCAGTCGAGAAACGGCGTATCGGCCAGCAGCTCGATGAGCGCCGTCTCCAGCCGCTCCAGCACCTGGCCCAGCCCAAAGGGCACCGCCGCGGGAAACAGCAGCGCCATCGGCCACAGCGCCAGCAGCACCATGCCACCTGAGGCATCCAACACAAACCAGCGCGCCCGAAAATTGCTCCAGCGGTCCAGCGCACCCAAGCGCTCCAGCAGTGCGGCGCTCAGGGCACCCGCCAGGGTGCCCAAGGCATTCAGGACCAGATCCAGGTTGGAAGGCACCCGGCGGGGCAGGTAAATCTGCAAGAACTCCATCGACAGGGAGAGCAGCGCCCCCACCAGAGTCGCCAACAGCACCGCCCCACGCCCCCAGCCCGAGCGCAGCATGCCCAGCACCAGCAAAAAACCCAGTGGGGCATAGCCCACGGCGTTGGTGACGACATCAAACCCGGTCCAGTACGGAGGGGGCAAGCGCGCCAGCAAAAACACCAGCGGGTCGATCCCCTGCGCACGCCAGCCGTCAAAAGGGAACAGGCTGGCAAAAACAATCAGCGCCGAGTAGATCAGCGCCAGGGGCCAGGCCGAGGTTTTGTGCATGCGCCCTCGCGCCTGCGTCAAAAGGGCTTGACCACCACCAGCACCACCGCAATCAGCAGCAGCACCACGGGCACTTCGTTGAACCAGCGAAACCACGCATGGCTGCGGCGGCTGGTGCCGTCCGCCAGTTTGCGCAGCAGCACGCTGCAAGCGTGGTGATAACCAATCACCAGCACCACCACGGCCAGCTTCGCGTGCATCCAGCCGTTGCCAGGCCCCCGGCCAATGCCATAGCCCATCCACAGCCAGAGGCCCAACGCCAGGGCCGGAACCGCCAACAGCGTGGTGAAACGCAGGAGCTTGCGGGCCATGAGCAACAGGCGGTCACGCTCGGCCGCCGAGCCCGGAGCCACCATCGCCAGATTGACGAAGATGCGAGGCAGGTAGAAAAGACCAGCAAACCAGCTGGCCACGAAAACGATGTGAAAGGCTTTGACCCAGAGCATGGCCGCAGTTTACGTGCCTGTGCGCCCGGCATGGGACAGTCCAAAAAAAGCCCGGCGGGTCAGCCGGGCCAGGAATGCCTGTTTTGCATTGCTGCAAACAAGGCCCCGCTCAGGGAGGAAAGCGGGGGGCAGCAAGCCGCCCGGCGCCAATTTAGCACCGGGCCCCAGCCGTTACAAGCGGCACCTCGAAAGCACCGTGCTGCGCCCCTGTGGCCGGAAAACCGGCTTACCCACAGGCCAGAGCCCCTCGGGGGTGAGGCGTGCAGCGCCACAGGGGGGATTCATAATCTCGCGATGCATCTCCAAAGCCCCGCCCCCTTCCCCCAGAACCGCCCGCGCCGCCTGCGCCGCGATGCGTTTACCCGCAACCTGGTGCGCGAAAACGCCGTCACCCCCCACGACCTGATTTACCCCGTGTTTGTGCACGAGGGAAGCCAGCGCCGGGAGACCGTGACCTCCATGCCCGGCGTGGACCGCCTGAGCCTGGACCTGCTGCTGACCGTGGCCGAGGATTGTGTGAAGCTGGGCATCCCGGTGCTGGCGCTGTTCCCGGCGATTGACCCGTCGCTCAAGACGCCCGACGGCAAAGAGGCGCTGAACCCCGACGGCCTGATCCCGCGCGTGGTGCGGGCGCTCAAAAAGGAATTCCCTGACCTGGGCGTGATGACGGACGTGGCGCTGGACCCGTACACCAGCCACGGCCAGGATGGCGTGCTCGACGCCACCGGCTACATCATCAACGACGAGACGGTGGAGATCCTCACCGGCCAGGCGCTCACGCACGCCGAGGCAGGCGTGGACATCGTCGCACCCAGCGACATGATGGACGGCCGTATTGGCGCGATCCGCGAGGCGCTGGAAGTGCAGGGCCACATCCACACCCGCATCATGGCCTACAGCGCCAAGTACGCCAGCGCCTTCTACGGCCCGTTCCGCGACGCGGTGGGCACGCGCGGCGCCCTGGGCAAGGCCGACAAGAATGTCTACCAGATGGACCCCGGCAACAGCGATGAGGCCCTGCGCGAAGTGGCCATCGACATCGCCGAAGGCGCCGACATGGTGATGGTGAAACCCGGCATGCCCTACCTCGACATCGTGCGGCGCGTGAAGGACGAGTTCAAGGTGCCCACCTTCGCCTACCAGGTGAGCGGCGAGTACGCCATGATCAAGGCCGCCGCCGCCAACGGCTGGCTGGACCATGATGCCGTGATGATGGAAAGCCTGCTGGCCTTCAAGCGCGCGGGTGCCGACGGGGTGCTGACCTACTTTGCGCGCGACGCTGCGCGTTTGCTCCGAAAATAAGAGCTGTCAGCGCTTATTGAATAAGCGCTACAGGCTATTTTTACTTCAAAACCGGGGTCGCATGCGCATTTTCCACATCCACAGCGGCGGCGTGCACGAGCTTTCGGCCCTGCCCGCCCAGATGCCCGCGCACGGTTTTGTCTGGATCGCCTGTGCCCGCCCGGCCTTCCAGGCGCGGCTGGCCGAAATCCAGGGCCGGCTGCAAGCCCTGATCGGGCTGCAACTGGTGGACCTGCATGTGTCCGACCTGCTCAATGCGCAACTGCCCTCGCACTACGACTACACCTCGCAATACGACCTGCTGGTGTTCCGTCGCCTGGCCACGGCACACGGTGAGACCACCACCGACCCCATCGATACCCCGGCCGGTCCCATCAAGCGCAGCGGCCCGCCGGTGCTGCGGCGCATCGACACCAGCCCCGTAGGTTTTGCGGTGTTCGACCAGTTGCTGCTGACGGTACACCCCTCTGACTGCGCGGTGCGCGACGCCTACGCCGCCCGGCTGCTGGCCTCGCTGCCCGCCACCAGCCCTGGTGAAGGCCGCAGCAACCCGGTGCCAGGCACCCGCCTGCCCACCAGCCCGGCCGATCTGATGCTGCGTGTGGTCAACCTGATGGTCGATGGCTATCTGGACCTGCGCCGCGAACTCACGCGCCAACTCGACCACTGGCAAAATGAGCTGCTCAAGCCCCGGGCACGCTATGTGAACTGGACGTCGCTGCTCGAAGCACGGCTGGCACTGCACAAGCTCGACGAGATCTGCGAAGACCAGCGCACCGCTGTGCAAGACTGGATCGACGCGCTGGAAACCTGGGCCCTGCCCGACACCCCTACGGGCGTGCGCGAGCTGGACCTGCTCAAGGTGCGCAGCCGCGACGTGCTGGAGCACATCGAACGCGTGGTGCACCACGTGCGTCGGCTGGAGCAAAGCACCGAAACCGCCGTGCAGATGCATTTCAGCGTGCAGAGCAACCGCACCAACGACATCATGCGCACGCTCACGGCACTGACCGCCGTGTTCCTGCCACTCAACCTCATCGCGGGTATTTTTGGCATGAACTTCGAGTTCATCCCGCTGGTACACAAGGCCGATGGCTTTTGGTGGGCCATGAGCGCCATGGCCGTGATTGCGCTGGCCTTGGTGGCACTGTTCTGGCGCAAACGCTACCTGGCGCGGACTGGCAGCTGACCCACGGCAAACCTCAGCTTGTTGCAACGCAGCAACAAATCATTGAAATCATATTTATCACTATTTCTTATCAGAAATAGCGTTTAACATCGCCCCATTGGCGGTGAAATCTGCTCAGCGTGCCCTGGCCTTCAGGGGATCGCTGCAGCCAGGCGGTACCCCTGACCACGCTGATGATAGGGCCCTCTCTCGCCATCCCATCGCGTGCAAGCCCCTCGTACGGGCTTCTGGAACGCCACCGCAAGCCACAGGTCTGCGGATAAAAATCATTTTTATTAAATTATGAAGAAAACTTTGTCGATTGTCGGAAAGCTCCGACTGATGGCTGCCTTGAGCACGTTCATCCTCATCGCTGTCTCTGGCTACATGCTCATGACGCAGTACCAGCACAACCGCCGCGACCGCGAAATCGCGGTGCGCCAGACCGTGGAAGTGGGTCACTCGATCCTGGCCTGGGCGCACCAGCTGGAGACCTCTGGCAGCCAGACCCGTGAGCAGGCGCAGCAGATGGCTCACCAGGCCCTGCAGACCGTGCGCTACTCGGGCAAAGAGTATTTTTGGTTGCAGGACATGAATGCCCGCGTGGTCATGCACCCCTTCCGCCCCGACCTCAACGGCAAGGACGGCTCTGGCATCAAGGACCCGGACGGCCAGGCCATCTTTGTCATGTTTGCCCAACGCGCACAACAAAGCGATGGCGGCGGCCTGGTGGAATACCAGTGGCCCAAGCCAGGTCAGGACGTCCCGGCACCCAAGATTTCGTATGTGAAGGGCTTTGCCCCTTGGGGCTGGGTGCTGGGCTCGGGGGTATACGCCGACGACCTGCGGGCCCAGTTCCTGTCCAGCCTGTGGCGCGCTGCGGCCGTGGTGGTCGTCGCCCTCATCATCAACCTGCTGCTGGTGCGCAATGTGTACCGCACCGTCACCAAAGGCCTGAACAAGGCGATCCGCGTCGCCCAAGCCATCGCCGGGCGTGATCTGACCCAGAAAATCACCATCAAGGGCACTGACGAGATCAGCCACCTGCTGCAAGCCATGAAGGACATGAGCACGGGCCTGGTGGACACGCTGCACACCGTGCACAGTGCCACCGAGCAACTGGCCCAGGCCAGCGAGCAGATCGCCAGTGGCAACCTGGACCTGAGCAGCCGCACCGAAAGCACGGCCGCAAACCTGGAGGAAACCGCCGCCAGCATGGAAGAGCTGACCGGCTCGGTCGCCCACAACGCCGAAGCTGCCCGCAAGGCGGCCGAGCGTGCCGACCAGGCCAGTAAAGTAGCCACCCAGGGCGGCGAAGCCGTGGCCCGGGTGGTGGACACGATGAATGGCATCACCGAATCGTCGCGCCAGATCGCGGACATCATTGGCGTGATTGACGGCATTGCCTTCCAGACCAACATCCTCGCGCTCAATGCAGCCGTTGAAGCAGCACGCGCTGGCGATCAGGGCCGGGGCTTTGCGGTGGTGGCCACCGAGGTGCGCAACCTGGCCAGCCGCAGCGCCGATGCTGCCCGCCAGATCAAGACGCTGATCCAGGCCTCTGTCGAGCGCGTAGAGGCGGGCTCGACCCAGGTGGCCCAGGCGGGCGGCACCATGGCGCGCGTGGTCAGCAGCGTGCAGGAAGTGCAGACGCTGATCCAGGAGATCACCCACGCCACCACCGAGCAGAGCAACGGCATCTCGCAGGTCAATGTGGCGGTGGCCGAACTCGATCGCATGACCCAGCAAAACGCTTCGCTGGTCGAAGAGTCGGCCGCCGCCGCAGAAAATCTGCGTGAGCAGGCCCTGTCGCTGGCCGACAGCGTGAACCAATTCAAGCTGGGCTGAGGTATCCGCACAGAGGCCCACTCCAGGCAATGGGCGGCACCTCAACCCTCCATGGCGCTTACTGGGGCGTGTCTGCCACCCCCACAACCCTGCCGCGTTGTGCCATGCAATCTTGCGTGCCACGTCAGCGGGCAGGCCACCCAGCCACTGGCGGTAGCCCTGCATCAGGCTTTCGTAGTGTTGCCAGCGCTGGTTCACCCAGGTGTCCGAGCCGATCACGAAGCGTGTGGGGTATTTGAGCAGCAGCGCACGCCAGGCGGGGCACAGCTGGTTGTCGTCGCACACCAGGCCCGGGCGGTACGATAGTTCGCCCACCAGGCCGGGGTAGCGCGCCATCAGGGCGTCCGCGCGCTCCACCGGCGCGCCGCCAATGCCGGTGTGGGCCCAGATCAGCCGGGCCTTCTGGCCTTTGGACGGGGTGTTGGCCATCAGCAGGTCGATGGCGGCGTCGTCCACATGCGCCAGCACCACCAGATCGCGCTGTTCGGCCAGGGCCATGAGCTTCTTGGCCACGGGTCCGTCGGCATTGGCGCTGTCATACAGGTGGAACTCGCCAATGCCACGGTACGGGCCTGCGCCGGTGCCGCGCGCCAGTTCCGCCAGCACCATGTCGTAGATGGTCTCGTCGCGGAACCAGCTCGAATAGTCGTCCCGGTTGCGGTACAGCCGCACAAACGGCACGACCGTCACGCCCGCCTCGCGCGTCTGCGGCAGGCCCGCCAGGGTGAGCGATCCGGTATTGGGCCGCGAGTTGGCCACGATGGCGCGCACGCCGCTGGCCTTCATGCGCGCCAGCACATCGGCGGGCGGGTGCGGGCCTGCCCGGCCGTCCCAAGCTTCTTCGTTGTAGTGCAGGTGGGCGTCGAACAGGGGGCCGGTGTAGTCAGCCGCGTGTACCAGCGCCCCAAACGCTATTAAAAACGTAGCTGTCAGCGCTTTGAGTACGGGCGCCATCGGCCAAAAATGCTTCAAGTTTGCCATCACAGCCCCCGTTGTCCGTGGTCTCAGCCCAGGTGCTTGGCAAAGAAGGCCAGGGTGCGCTCGCGCGCGGTGTTGGCGGCAGCCTCGTCGTAGCTGCCACGCTGGTCGCAGTTGAAGCCGTGGTCGGCGGCGTACACATGCACTTCGACCTCTGGGTGGGCCTTGCCGAAGGCCTGCACGCTGTCCAGTGGAATCCAGTGGTCGCGCTCGCCAAAGTGAGCCAGCACCGGCACCCGGGGTGTGCGGGCCACTTCTTCCGGCGTGGTCACGCCACCACCGTAGTAGGGCACGGCGGCCGACAGGCCCTGGAGCAGGCAGGCCGAGCGCCAGGTGAGCAGACCGCCCCAGCAGTAGCCCACGATGCCCACCTTGCCGCCGCTTTGCTGCGCGGCGTAGTCGATAGCGGCCTGGATGTCGGGCAGCACGCCAGGGGCAGACAAGGCCTCGACTGCGGCTTTCAGGCCCATGCCGGCCTGCATGTCATCCGCCGTGTAGCCCAGCTCCACACCTTGCTGAACGCGGTGGAACGTGGACGGCGCCACTGCCAGGTAGCCACTGGCGGCATAGCGGTCGGCCACCGAGCGAATGTGCGAGTTCACGCCAAAAATCTCTTGCAGTACCACCACGGCGCCCCGGGGGTGCCCTCGGGCCTGGCGACCCAGGCGGGGGCCACAAAACCGTCACTCGACGTCAGATCGACAAACTGTCCCATGCTGAATGCTCCTTGATAAGTAGGGTGATCGGATGGGCCGCAATGCGGGCCAAGGGGCTGCGCAACGGGGCGCAGAACCTGTTCCAATGCGCCATTCTTGCAGGAGACCCTGTTCCATGGAGAAGATCGCATTAATCACCGGGGCCAGCCGGGGCATTGGCGCCGCCACCGCACTGCTGGCCGCAAAACAGGGCTGGGCAGTGGCCGTCAACTACCTCGCCAACGAGGCCGCCGCGCAGGGCGTGGTCGATGCCATCCGTGCGCACGGCGGCACCGCCATCGCCGTGCAGGCCGACGTGGCGAACGAGGCCGAGATCCTGGCCATGTTCCAGGCCGTGGACACCCAGCTCGGCCGCATCGGCGCACTGGTCAACAACGCCGGGGTGGTGGACGTGACCGCCCGCGTGGACGCCATGAGCGCCGACCGCCTGCGCCGCATGTTCGACACCAACGTGATCGGCAGCATCGTGTGTGCCCGCGAAGCCGTGCGGCGCATGAGCACGCGCCATGGCGGCACAGGCGGCGCCATCGTCAACGTATCCAGCGCCGCCTCGCGCCTGGGCTCGGCCCACCAGTATGTGGACTACGCAGCGGCCAAGGGCGCCATCGACACCTTCACCATCGGCCTGGCGCGCGAGGTGGCGGCCGAGGGCATCCGCGTGAACGCCGTGCGCCCGGGCCTGATCGAGACCGACATCCACGCCAGCGGCGGCCTGCCCGACCGCGTGCGCGACCTGGCCCACCAGGTGCCCATGCAACGCGGTGGCACGGCCGACGAGGTGGCCGAGGCCATCGTCTGGCTGATGTCGCCGGCGGCCAGCTACACCACCGCCACGCTGATGGACGTGTCGGGCGGGCGTTGACGGCCAACGGTAACCCGGCGCGGCTGCGCTGCAGCGCAGCATGCGCGGCCGTCAAACCGCGCTGAAAACACCGCATACTCGCGCACACCCTGGGCCGTGCCACCGCGCCTGCCCACGGCCTGAGCCCGACGAACCAACCTGCCCACTTGCCCTTGGGAGCGCCCTGATGGACCTCAAACCCCTGATCACCCTGCTGGCCATCGTCAACCCGCTGGCCATCGTGCCGTTCTTCATCCACTACACCCAGGGCTTCTCGTACCCGCAGCGGCGCCGCACCATCCAGGTGGCCAGCTTCAGCGTGTTCTGCGTGATTGCGGCCTGTGCGCTGCTGGGTCTGCAGATCCTCGATTTCTTCAACATCTCGCTGCAGAGCTTCCAGGTGGGCGGCGGCATGCTGCTGCTCATCAGCGCGATGAACATGCTCAACGCCCAGCCCGCCGAGGCCAAGCCCAGCACCAACGAGTTTGAAGAAGGGGCCGAGAAAGCCGCTGCGGGCAGCAGCATTGCCGTGGTGCCGCTCACCATCCCGCTGCTCACCGGCCCGGCCAGCATGTCTACCGTGGTGATCTATGCCGACCGCGCGCAGGGCGTTTGGCAGACGCTGGCCTTGGTGGGCTACGGCGTGGTCATTGCGCTGGCCACCGCCGTGTGTTTTGCCCTGGCCGACCCCATTGCGCGCGTTCTGGGCAAGACCGGCATCAACGTGATGACCCGGTTGATGGGCCTGATCCTGGCCGCGCTGGCGGTAGAGGTGATGGCCGATGGCCTGGGCAAGCTTTTCCCCATCCTGATCGCACGCTGAAATGGGAAACCCCCTGAGTCGCCTGCGGCGCCATCCCCCCAAGTGGGGGACGGCGCCCTCACTGCGGGGCGGCCTTTGCTCGGCGTCCCCCGCCTGCGCCGCGCCAGTTGCGTTGTCTGCGCAGGGTGCGCGGCACCGGGGATGATTGAGGCATGTCTGCCAAACTCCTGCTGCTTGAAGACGACCCCGCCATCGCCCGCACCGTGGCCTATGCGCTGGAGCGCGATGGCCTGACCGTCACGCACAGCCTGCTGGTGCACGACGCACGCCAGCAGTTGCAGTGCACCCGTTTTGACCTGCTGGTGCTGGACGTGGGCCTGCCCGACGGCAGCGGCCTGGACCTGCTGCGCGATGTGCGCAATGCGCCGCCCACCGCCGCCCTGCCCGTGCTGATGCTCAGCGCCCGCGGCGAAGAAATCGACCGCGTGCTGGGCCTGGAGCTGGGTGCCGACGACTACCTCACCAAACCCTTCAGCCCACGCGAACTGGCTGCGCGCGTGAAGGCGCTGCTGCGCCGTGCAGGCCACGGAAACGGCAACGGCCACCCGGCAGCGCCCGCCGCCACAGCCGCCGCGCTGTTCCACGACGAAGAGCCCGGCCAGCGCATCAGCCTGCGTGGCCAGGCCCTGCCGCTGACGCGGCGCGAGTACCGCCTGCTGTCCCACCTGCTGCGCGGCGCAGGCCGCATCCACTCGCGCGACGCCCTGCTGGCCGCCGCCTGGGGCGACGACAGCGAAAGCACCGACCGCACGGTGGACACCCACATCAAGACCCTGCGCGCCAAGCTGCGCGAAGTGGACCCGGCGCGCGAGTACATCAGCACGCACCGGGGCATGGGGTATTGCCTGGATGTCTGAAGCCCCCCTGAGTCGCTGCGCGCCCTCCCCCGTGGGGAAACGCCACCCCTGGCCGGGCGAAGCCGGTTCCACGGTGGCGCTCGCCTGCGCAGCGTCAGTTTCGAAACTCGCGCGCGCAACGCGAGGTTAGCCAATGCGCCTCGGCATCCGTCTGCTGTTCGCCTTCTTCCTCATCAACGGCATTGCCGCGTTCTTCGTGCTGCGCGTGTTCATGGCCGAGATCAAGCCCAGCGTGCGCGAGGTGATGGAAGACATGATGGTGGACACGGCCAATATTTTGGCCGAGCTGGCCAGCGAGGACCTGGCCGCCGGGCGGCTGGCGGCGGAGGCCAACAACAGCAGCACCAGCCCGTTTGTCCAGCATGTGCGCCGTTATGCCACGCGGCCCATCGATGCGGCGATCTGGGGCTTCTCCAAACAGTCGCTCGACTACCGCATCTATGTGACCGACACCACGGGGCGCGTGCTGTTCGACTCCGAAAACCGTGCCGTTGGTGCCGATTATTCGCAGTGGCGCGACGTGGCGCGCACATTGCGCGGCGAGTATGGCGCGCGCTCTACGCGCGACGTGGAAGATGACGACACCAGCGGCGTGATGCATGTGGCGGCGCCCATCTACGTGAAGGAACAGATCGCAGGCGTGCTCACCGTGGCCAAGCCCACGCGCACTGTGCAGCGCTTCATCGACCGCGCCGAGCGCAAGGTCTTCATGGGCGGGCTGCTGCTGCTGGCGCTCTCGGCCGCCGTGGGCGTGGCCGTGACGCTGTGGATGGTGTGGAACGTGCGCCGCCTGCGCGACTACGCCCTGAGCGTTCAAGGCCCTGCCGATGGCGAACACAGCGACCCCGATAGCCCGCCCACCACAGCGCTCGCCGTACCCCAAGTCCCCGGCGAGCTGGGCGATCTGGCCCGCGCCATGGACCGGATGCGCGCGCGGCTGGAGGGGCGCGACTACATCGAGGGCTATGTCCGCGCCCTCACGCACGAGCTCAAAAGCCCCGTGGCTGCCATCCGGGGCGCGGGCGAACTGTTGCAGGACGAACTGCCTGCCGCTGACCGCGCCGAGTTCGCGACCCAGGTGGTGCAGCAAAGCGAGCGCCTGCAGCGCATCATCGACCGGCTGCTGGAGCTGTCCAAGCTGGAGCAGCGCCAGCACGCCGAAGGCCGCGCGCCCGTGGCGCTGCACGACTGCGCCGAGGCCGCCATTGCCCAGACCCGCGCCCGCGCCGGACAGCGCGGCATCACCCTGACTCTGGCGGGCCAGGGCAGCAGCGGCCCGTGGGAGGCCGAACTGGTAACACTGGCCCTGACCAACGTGCTCGACAACGCGATCGACTTCGCGCCCACAGGCAGCACCGTGCAGGTGGAACTGAACGGCGCCACCGTGGCCGTGCGGGACAGTGGCCCCGGCGTTCCCGACTACGCCCTGCCCCGCCTCGGTGAGCGCTTCTTCACCACTGCACGGCCTGGCGGAGAGCGCAGCGGATCGGGCCTGGGCCTCGCCATCGTCAAGCGGGTGATGGCGCTGCACGGGGGACAGATGGTGGTGCGCAATACCGCGCCCGGCCTGTGGGTGGGCCTGGAGTTTCCGCACACCTGACAACCACGCGAGCGCAGGCCGCACCGACTTCACCCTGGCCTCACAAACTTCATAGCGCCCTCACAGCGCGCCACAACACTGCCTCCACAACATCATTTGTGGAGGATCTCTTGTTCAAACACCCCCTGTTCACAAAATTGGCCGCGCTGGCAGCCATCACCCTGCTGCTGCTCTTGGGCCTGGGCATGATCGAAAACGTAGTGCGTGACCGGTTGCGCTACCGCAGCATCACCGCGCAGAGTGTGGCCGAGAGTCTGGCGGGGCCGCAGACGCTGATGGGCCCCATGATCCACAGTGCCTGTGTGGAGAGCTGGGATGTGGAGACGGGCAAGGGTGACGAGCGCCGCATGGTGGAGCAGCGCCGCGAGTTCATCCTGACGGCGATGCCCGAGCAGCTCAAACTGAGCACGGGCGCCGCGATGGAAGAGCGTGCGCGCGGGTTGCACAAGGTGAACACCTACAACCTCAAGGCCCACGTCACAGCGCAATGGGGCTCGCTGGCCAGCCTGCTGCCGCAGAGCAGCATGAAAAACTCGCGCATGCACTGCGGCGCGCCCATTGTCATGATGGCCGTGGGTGACGCACGCGGCATCCGCACCGCGCAGTTCACCATGGGTGCGCAGGCGCTGGCCCTCAAGCCCGGCACCTTCCACCCCACCTACAGTCGGGGCCTGCATGCCGTGTTGCCGGAGTCGGTGCGCGGCAAGGCCGATGGCCTGACCGCCGCGCTGGACCTGGAGCTGGTCGGCACCGAGCGCCTGGCCATCGTGCCGCTGGGCGGCAACACCGAGGTGTTGATGACCAGCAGCTGGCCCCACCCGTCGTTTGCGGGCCGCTTCCTGCCCTCGGAACGCGAGGTCAAGAAAACCGGCTTCTCCGCCCAGTGGCGCCTGTCGTCGCTGGCCACCACGGCACAGGCCGACATTGCGAACGGCAAGCGCATCTGCCTGGGCGCCGACGAAGGCACCGACTATGCGCCCAGCGGGGCCACCCCGGGCGACTGTGCCGACAGCTTCAGCGTGGCCTTCGTCGATCCGGTGAACCCCTACTCCCTCTCTGACCGCGCCACCAAGTACGGCGTGTTGTTCATTGCCCTCACCTTCGTGGCCGTGGGCTTGTTCGAGCTGATGAAGAAACTGCGTGTGCATCCTGTGCAGTACCTGCTGGTGGGCAGCGCGCTGTGCAGCTTCTTCTTGTTGCTGGTGAGTCTGTCGGAGCACCTGCCGTTTGGCATCTCCTACGCCATTGCAGCCACGGCCTGTGTGCTGCTGCTCGCCTACTACGCCAGCCATATGCTGGGCAGCCTGGCGCGCGGTATCCCGCTGGGGGCGGGCATTGCGTTGCTGTATGGCCTGTTGTACGTGCTGCTGCAGCTCGAGCAAACCGCGTTGGTGGTGGGCGCGATTGCACTCTTCCTGGTGCTGGCCGCCGTGATGGTGCTGACCCGCAAGGTGAACTGGTACGGGCTGTCGCAAGGTGGCACGCCCAACCGCCCCATGCCACCAGTCGCACGCCCGGTCGCCCCCCGCACGGAGGCAGCATGAGGGAACATCAACAACACACCCCCTCCACGCCCCGCAGCGCCTGGGCGCTGCATCTGGCGCAGACCCCCGCAGACCCGGTGGCAGGTGCCGCAGCCCCCCGCCGCGCCCCCCTGACCGCCGCAGAGGCCGAGCGCGTACAGCGCCACCGCGACCAGCTGATGGGCGCCCTGCGCGCCCAGGACCGACTGGCGCTGCTCTGTGCCAAACAACAGGTGCTGGAGGCGGCGTTTCGCCCACGCGATGCAGCGCGCCCGGCCAGCGCGGCCGATTCGCCCGCCTTGCGCCAGGCGCTGCGGGATCTTTCGTGGCACATGGCGGGCCTGTTGCTGCCACGCCGTGCGCGGCACGGAACCGGCGCTGAAATATAGAGAAAATGGCCTGTAGCGCTTTAACGTCAAGCGCCGTCAGCTATCAAAAAAAAAGCACCTCCTGAGACTACGCAACCACGGTGCGGCTTCGGCCTTCACGTTTGGCGGTGTACAGCGCGGAATCCAGCAAGCGCAGCGTGACATCCAGCGGGCGCAGCGGGTCAAGGAGGGTCAGCCCCATGCTGACGGCCAGCACCAGCGGGGGTTCGATGCCGGGCAGGGGGTGCTCGGCCAGCGCCGCATGTACGCGCTGTGACACCGCCTGTGCCTGGTCCACCCGGGTGGCGGGCAGCAGGGCCAGAAACTCCTCGCCGCCCCAGCGCCCCAGCACATCGGCCGCGCGGAAAACTTCGCGGCACAGCGTGGCAAACAGCCGCAGCGCCTGGTCGCCCACATGGTGGCCGTACAAGTCGTTCACGCGCTTGAAGTGGTCCAGGTCCATCATCAGCAGGCAAGCGGGCTCGCGGCCCCGCTGCAGCAGCGCCCATTCCTGGCGCAGGCGGTCGGTGAACGAGCGGCGGTTGGCCAACCCGGTCAGCACATCGGTGTGGGCCAGCACGGCCATCTGGTGGCGGGCCTCCTCCAGCTCCACCAGCATCTGGCCCTGGCGGTCGTTGGCACGCTTAAGCTCCAGCAGCCGGATCACCTGGCGCGCAAGGGCGGAGAGCAGCTCCTGCATCCTGGCAGACAGCTCGCGCGGCCGGTGGTCCAGCACACACAGCGTGCCCAGCACATAGCCGTCGGGAGTGACCAGGGGAGCGCCTGCGTAGAACCGCAGCGGGTTCTCCTGGGTCACGATGCCAAAGTGTGCAAACCGCGCGTCTTGCGCCAGATCGGGGACAACAAAAACACCCGATTGCCGGATGGCGTATCGGCACACGGATTGGTCGAGCGGTGTCTCCCGCCCGGGGAGCCCCAGCGCAGACTTGAACCACTGGCGATCACGGTCCACGAAACTGATCAGGGCCACAGGGGCATCACACACGTGGCCAGCAATGTCGGCCAGCTCGTCGTAGGCGGGCTCCATCGGGGTGTCGAGAATGCCGTAGCGCTGCAGTGCCTGCAGGCGCTCGGCGTCGTCGCCCTGGACATCAGAGAAAGCCGTATTGGCCATAGAGCAAAGCGGCCATGCCGCCACCACTTGCCTGGAGACTTGGCAGCATGCCACACAAGCGCAACCTGCGCACGGGTGAAAGCACACTGGCGGCGGGCTCTGCGCATGCCAGGGGCAACAGTCCTTGCAGGGGACGACGGACGGGGGTTCTCTAGGCCACCGCTTCCTGCCGGGCGTCGGCAGTTGCCTCCACGGGCTCCTGGGTGCCATCCGAGCAGGTCGAACCGCCGCAGCCGTGGATCAACGCGCCGGGCAGTGCCTGCGGTGCATGCACCACGCCCGTGACGGGATCGAACCCCACGCGACGCAAGTGCAATGCCAACGCAGCATCCATGCTCTGCGCATGCTGGGGGAACCACAGGGCCAGTTCGCTCGCCATCACCCGCAGCACGGTCAGGTCGCCCTGCTCAGCCCGCACAGCCCCTTCACGCATCACCTGCAACACCACCTTGTGCTGCATGCTGTGGCAATTGCCCGACGCGAAGCGGGTAGAGGCCATCCATAGGTCTTCCTGCCCGAAGTGTTGCTCGGTGTGTTCAATCAGCGCCTGCCATGTGGAGAGCAGTTGCGCATCTGCGGCTCGGTCCACTGCCGCCAGCAGATCTACGAACTCCCGGTGGGTGTCGTCCATCAGGGGCAGATCCAGGTTGAGCGCATCCGACCATTCGAGTTGGGCCATGGGAATCCCTTGTGCATCCAGACAAAACACGAGCTTAGGGTTCCTGCCGCGTGTGCGCTTTGATGCAGGTCATTTTTGTTCGCGGCGAGCGCGTGCTCTACACACCGCAGTGTGTGGAGCACGCATTCCACCGGATACGGCCCGGTGCGAACGGGTCAGATCAACTCTGGCCGTACATGCGTTTGGCGTCGTCCACACATTTGGACTTCAGGTCACCCGACAACGCATCGCAGCGCTCCTTGGCCGCCTTGTAATTGGCCTCATTCTTTTCTGCAGCGGCGTCCTTGCGGGTTTCGGCGACATGGGCCGCCTTCTCCGCGGAGTTGTCCGCAGGCTTGGCCTGCGCTGCGGCAACCTTGGCGTTTTCCTTGGCCTTCACATGTTCGGCCTTGGCGTCCTTCACGCAGACATCCTTGGCATTGCCGGTGAGGTCATCACACTTTTCCTTGGCAACCGCGTAGGCGGCATCAGCGCGGGCGTCAGCCACCTTCTGGCTGGCCTTGGCGCTGGGCTTGTACTGGGCATCCAGATCGGCTTTGGCCACGTTTTCGGTGCCCTTGGCCTCCTTCATGCAGATGTCCTTGGCGTTGGCCTTGAGGGCATCGCATTTTTGTTTGTTCATCTTGTAGTCTGCCGATATACCGTCCTTGGCAGCCTTGTACTCAGGCTGTGTCATGGCGATGGCAGAGGTGGCCAGCAGGCCAGCAGCGACAGAGGCGATGAAGGTGCGTGCAAATTTCATGGGTTTCTCCTCGGGGAAATTGGGGTTGTGAACAGGTGCGTTGTGGCAACCTGGGTACAGGCTCTGGCGGCATGCGGGGTGATGGCCCCGCACCCAGCGCCTGAAAGCAGGTCAATCGTTGAAGCGAAAGTCAGGATGGCGGGCCTGCCATTCCTTGAGTTGCTTTTCGGCTGCGTCACGTGCGATGCCCTGACGTTCTTGCAGCGTCCCCAGAAACTGCTCGCGCTTGCCGTCGATGACGTCGAAGTCGTCGTTGGTGAGCTTGCCCCACTGCTCGATCATCTTGCCCTTGAACTGCTTCCAGTTGCCCTTGATGGTGTCTTCATTCATGGTGTGCATCCTCAAAAAACTTCGCGTCAGCCATCCACTCGGAATGCGTGGAACCTTTGCGTGATGCGATGGGGTTCACTGTAAAAATGATCTGGAGCAGGCGCCGTAGTCCATGCCACGCAGCACACGTCAGCACAGGACTACGGGCGTGACGGACATCGCCGATGAAGTCGCTCCCGCCCTCTGGCGAAGACCAGCGAGGGCTCCATGCAAGGTACAAGGTGTTGCAATGGCCCATCATTCAGGCCGTTGGCGCAGCGGGCATTGCATAGGCGTGTTTCGCTTGGTAACACTTGTGTTTCCAGGCGGGCGTGGCGTGTGATTTAGTCATGACTGTGCTGCCAGCGGCAGACTTTTTGACCACGACCACCATGACACATTCATACGAGGAGACTCTGACAACCGCGGTTGCAGAGGCACCAGAGGGCATGCCCCTTCCCCCCGAACACTCCACCATCGCCAGCAGGGCCCACCCGCCCTTGCTGACCGCGCTGTTTGCGTCCACCGCCCTGGCCGCCTGCGGAGGCGGCGGTGGCGACAGCGCGCCAGGCACGGGGACACCCAGTGCACCTGTGCCATCCACCCCCTCGCTGGGCAACTACGCCCATCCCTCCGCAAGCACGGACAACGAGGCCGCACGCTTTCTGTTGCAGGCACAGTTCTCTGCGTCGACCCCCGAGATTGCCGCGCTACGGTCAACCACCTATGCCAGCTGGCTGGACAGCCAGTTCAGCGCCTCCGCCAGCCAGACGGGCTGGGACTGGCTGAACCAGCGCGGTTATGCCGCCATCAGTGACGCTACGGCCTATTACGACAACTCCTACCCGGCCGACTACATGATCTGGAACCAGCTCATGAAGTCCCCCGACGGTCTGCGCAAGCGTGTGGCCCTGGCGCTCTCCGAAATCTGCGTGGTGTCGCTCACCGGGGTGGACATCACCTGGCGCTGCCACGCCATGGCCTGGTACTGGGACCAACTGGTCAACAACGCATTTGGCAACTACCGCTCAATCCTGGAAGACGTCACGCTCAACGCGGCCATGGGTTACTACCTCAACACCCGTGGCAACCAGAAAGAGAACGCGGCCACGGGCCGCCAGCCGGATGAGAACTACGCCCGTGAGGTGATGCAGCTCATGTCCATCGGGCTGGTGGAACTCAACCCCGATGGAACCGCCAAGAAGGACGGCGCGGGCAAACCCATCGACAGCTACACGATGAACGACGTGACCCATCTGGCACGCGTCTTCACCGGCTACGACTACGACCAGACGCAGAACGCGCCCACCACAGTGCCGGGCACGTCGCGTGTGGTGTCCAACACCACATTCGCGCGCCTGCCCATGGCGCTCAATACCTCACGCCATTCCACGCTGGCCGCTACCTTCCTCGGCACCACCGTGCCAGCCAACACTGCCGGGGCCGCTGCGCTCAAGACCGCGCTGGACACCCTGTTCAACCACCCCAACGTAGGCCCATTCATTGGCAAACAGCTGATTCAGCGCCTGGTCACCAGCAATCCGTCGCCCGCTTACGTGGCCCGTGTGACGGCGGCTTTCAATAACAACGGAGCGGGTGTGCGCGGCGACCTGCGCGCCGTGGTCAAGGCCATCTTGCTGGACGACGAGGCACGCGCGCCCGCCGGGCTCACCCAGCCGGGCTTTGGCAAGCTGCGCGAGCCCATGCTGCGCTTCGTGCAGTGGGGCCGCACCTTTGGCCTGAACTCGGCCCAGGGCAGCTGGAAGATCGGCGACCTGAGCGACCCAGGCTCCCGCCTGGGGCAAAGCCCGCTGCGCTCGCCCTCGGTGTTCAATTTTTTCCGGCCTGGCTATGTGCCACCCTCGACCGCGCTGGCGGCCAGCGGCGCCGTGGCGCCCGAGTTCCAGCTGGTCAACGAAAGCAGTGTGGGCGGCTACCTGAACTACATGCAGGGCGTCATCCGCAACGGCATCTACGTCAACGCCCCTGATCTGCCCAACAACGGCAGCACCCCCAGCAATGGCTACGACATCAAGGCCCCCTACACGAACGAACTGGCGCTGGTCACCGACGCCGATGCCCTGGTCGCCCGCATCAACCTGCTGATGTGCGCAGGCCAGTTGTCGGCAGCCACGGTCAAGCTCATTTCGGATGCATTGAAGGCAACGCCCGTCACGGCGGCCAGCACCGACAGCGCCAAGCTCGACCGTGTGGCTGCCGCCATCTTCCTGGTGATGGCTGCGGCCGAATACCTCGTTCAAAAGTAAGCCCCCATCACCGTCTCCGACAGAACCGAAGAAGCCACGCCATGCATCTGCTTCAACCAGAACTCCACACCCGCCGCGCGTTTCTGCGCCGCTCCACCCAGCTGGGCCTTGCGGGCACGGCCCTGCCCTTTGCGCTGAACCTGGCCGCCATGGGCGAGGCAGCCGCCTTCACCGCCACCGACTACAAAGCCCTGGTCTGCGTCTTCCTCTACGGCGGCAACGACTACGCCAATACCGTCATCACCTACGACGACGACAGCTACAACCGCTACAACACCATCCGGGGCGGCGGCGGCGGGCAAACGGCGGGCGGCATTGCGCTGGCCAAGGCAGCCCTCGCCCCCACGCTGCTGACCCCCACCACAGCCCTGCCCGGGGGCCGCCAATACGCGCTGCACCCGGCCATGACGGGGCTGGCGGGCCTCTTCAACAGCGGCAAGGCCGCCGTGCAGCTCAACGTCGGCCCGCTGGTCGTGCCCCTGACCCGCACGCAGTACAACAGCGCCGACCGCGCCACCTACCCCGTGCCGCCCAAGCTGTTCTCGCACAACGACCAGCAGTCGGTATGGCAGTCGTCATCACCCGAAGGCTCCACCGTCGGCTGGGGTGGCAACGTCGGCGACCTGGCGCTGTCGTCCAACGGCAACTCGCTGTTCACCTGTATCTCGGTCACGGGCAATGCGGTGTTCCTGTCGGGCGACTCGGCCTTGCAGTACCAGGTGAGCACCAATGGCGCGGTCGCCATCAGCGGGGTGAAGAACAAGGTGTATGGTTCGTCGGCGGTACAGAGCGCGCTCTCTTCGCTGATCCAGCAAACCAGCACACAGACCCTGGAGAACGAGTACAACCGCATCACCACCCGCGCCGTCACGGCCGAAAGCCAGATCACGAGCGCGCTGTCGGCCGTGACGCTAACCACCCCCTTCCCCAGCAACAACTCGCTGGCCAACCAGATGAAGATGGTGGCGCGCCTGATCGGCGCCCGCACAGCGCTGGGCAGCAAACGCCAAGTGTTCATGGTGTCGCTGGGCGGCTTTGACCTGCACGACAACCTCATCGCGCAACAGCCGGTGCTGATGCAGCGTGTGAGCGAGGCCATGACCGCCTTCTACAACGCCACCGTGGAGCTGGGCGTGGCCGACAAGGTCACCGCTTTCACTGCCTCCGATTTTGGTCGCACGCTCAGCTCCAACGGCGACGGCTCAGACCACGGCTGGGGCAGCCACCATCTGGTGGTCGGCGGGGCGGTCAAAGGCAAGGCGTTTTATGGCAGCGCGCCGCCCGTCAGCACCACCAACACCGCAGCCCCCGAGGACCAGTGGCATGTGGGCCAGGGCCGCCTGCTGCCCACCACCTCGGTGGACCAATACGCGGCCACCTTGGCCAAGTGGTTTGGCGTGGCCGATGCCGAGATGGCCAGCGTGCTGCCCAACATCACACACTTCGGCACAGCGGCCGGGCGGCCAGACTACCCGGTGGACCTGGGGTTTTTGTAGTTCCTACAGGCCGCCTTGCACGCGGACAGCTGCAGGGCGAGCCCCTTTCCCGCCATCCCGGTACCATCCCGGATGGCGGCTATGAAAGCTACTGGCCCAGTTGCTCCACCCACACGGCCAGCTCACCCGCCAGCTGGCTGGACGCCGCCGCCAGCGCGGCCACGCCGCCCGCCGCGTCGGCTGAGCGTGCGGGCTGTTGCACGATAAACACCCGCTGCCCACGCAGCGATTCGCCCGCTGGGGTCAGCTCGACCACCGTGGCGCGCAGGCGCACCACACCAGCACTGTCGGTGGCGCTGGTGAACAGGTGGCTGAACTCCTCCAGTTCGGTGCGCAGCACCAGGGGCAGCTTGCCGCCCTGGGCCGGGTCTCGTGCCTGGGCGGCGCCGTCGTCGGCTTTCAGGACGGCGCGGCGCTGGCCAAGCTGTTCGCGCAGGCGTTGTTGCAACAGTTGCGCGGGCGGCTGGCTCCAGCGGGCCTGGCTGTACGGGCGCAGTTGCTGGGCGTCGGCATAGGCCAGGCGGTAGAGCACGGCGTTGCTGCCCTCGGGCAGGCCCGGGGCTTCCACGTCAGCCAGCGCCAGCGGGGGAAGGGGTGCACGGCGGTCCGCAGGTGCTGTGGCCACGGTGCCTGCGCCAAAGTCATACAGCGCAGGACGCGCTGGCGGTGCTGGCAAGGCCGAGCAGCCAGCCAGCACCAGCAACGCAGCCGATAAGTTCAGGCGAAAAATGGCACCAGCGCTTGATTCATAAGCGCTGGCAGCTATGTTTTTGATAGTTTCATGCATAACCATTCCTCAAGGTGCCGCAAAACCCTGCTCACCAGGCCCGGGCGGGATGCGGCCCGAACCATAGATGAACAACTGTGGGTTGTCAGAAATGCCCCCGGCCGCCCGCCCCAACTGGCGCGCAGCCCGTGAGGTGTCGTCGGCGGCACGGTTCACGCGCGGCAGGGTGGCTGCGCTGAACTGATCGGCCGCCCGGGCCAGGGACTGGGTGCCGATGGTGATCTGGTCGATGGCGCCGCCCTCGGCGTTCAGGCGCTGGGTGGTTTTGCCCAGGTCCGCCGCCAAGGCAGACACGCTGGAGCCTGCCTGCTGTAGCGACTGCAAGGTCTGGCGCGCGTCGCTGGCCAGGGGTGGCAAAGCGGCCAATGCGGGGTCCAGGCGCTGGGTCACGGTGGCATCCAGCCGCTGGGTCAAGGTGTTGACGCTGCCTGCGGCCTGGCCGATGTGGGAGAGCGCTTCCGTCAGCTTTTGCTGGTTGTTGTCGCCGAGCAGCTGGTTGATGCGGCGGGTGGCCTCTTCCACCTGGTTCAGGATCGCCGGGGCCTGCTCGGCCAGCTTGCCAAACGGTGACGGCTTCAGTGGCAGACGCGGCAGGCCGCTGGGGCCGGGGGGCAGTTCGGGATAGGGATTGTCGGCATCGTCCAGCTGCACATGGGCCAGGCCCGTAACGCCCTGATAGCCCAGCACGGCAAACGTGGTGGGACTGATGGGGGCCTGTTCGTTGACAGCGATGCGGATCAGCACATTGCCGGTGACCTGGGGGTCAAACCCGATGCGCGTGACCTTTCCCACGGCCACGCCCTTGTAGCGCACAGTGGCCTGCGGCTGCAGGCCGCTCACGCCGTCGCGGGTAGAGAGTTCGTATTGCTCGTAGCTGGCGTTGTCACGTGTGAGCCAGACGGCCAGGCCCGCCAGCAGGGCTGCGACCACCAGCACAAAGACGCCGGCAGCCAGCGCGTGGGATTTGTTTTCCATCAGGGGTGTTCCTTGTCAGGCAGAGGCGCGGCCTCCTGCAGGGCGGGCGTTGCGGATGTCTGTACCGGGGCCATGGCGCGCTGGCCACGTTCGCCCATGAAGAAGTGTTCGATAAAGGGGTGCTTCACATGCGCGACCTCATAGGGAGGCCCGGTGACGATGACTTTTTTCTCGGCCAGCACCGCCACCCGGGTGCTGAGCGCGAACAGCGTGTCGAGGTCGTGTGTGACCATGACCACGGTCAGACCGAGCGCGGCGCGCAGCTCGCGCAGCAGCGCACAGAAGTCATCGGAACTGCTCGGGTCCAGGCCGGCCGTGGGCTCGTCGAGCAGCAGCAGGGGCGGGTCCATGATGAGCGCACGCGCCAGCGCTACCCGTTTGACCATGCCTCCCGACAGATCGGCCGGCATGCGCGTGGCGTGCTCGGGCTTGAGCCCCACCATCTGCAGCTTGACCAAGGCGGCATCGCGCACCAGCTCTGCGGGCAAGGTGCCCTGCTCGCGCAGTGCAAAGGCCACGTTGTCGAGCACATTGAAGGCCGAAAACAGCGCGCCATGCTGGAACAACATGCCCACCCGGCTGGCGGCGCCTTCACGCCCCATCTCCGATGCGGGACGGCCCAGCACCGTGACCTGGCCGCGCGTGGGCCGGGCCAGGCCCAGAATTTGCCGCAGCAACACGGTCTTGCCCGTGCCCGACCCCCCCACCAGCGACAGCATCTCGCCGGGCTGCACAGTGAACTCCAGGTCCTGGTGCACGGTGAAGGTTTCATCGCCCTTGCCAAACTGCGTCCACAGGCCTTGCACATCCACAATGGGCGGCTCGCCCGGCGCCACGGCAATGTGCTCGGGCTTGGCGATGCGCTCAGTCATGGCCGCCCTCCCCGTCCACCACCCATAGGCCCGCGGCGCACGATACCGTCGCGCCCCCATGCCAGTGCCACCGTGGAGCTGGCTTTGCCAGGCCACAGGTGGCGCCCCCCGTCGAGGGAATGACGCGAAGCGGCTCAGGGGGGCTTCCTGGTCATATTCCGATGTTCTTGAAAGCGATGGCAAACAATGCGTCCACGATGATGACCATGGTGATCGACGTGACCACTGAGGCCGTGGTGCCCTCGCCCAGGCTCTGGGTGTTGGGCTTCACCCGCAGCCCCCAGTGGCAACCGATGAGCGCGATGAACGCGCCAAACACCACTGACTTGGCCATGGCCAGGCCGAGGTTGCCCACCTTCACGGCGGCAGGCAACGCCTGCACAAAGTACGCAGGGGAGATGTCCATTACCAGATCGGCAGCCAGCATGCCGCCCGCCAGCGCGGCCAGTGTGGTCCACACGCTGATAAGTGGCATGGCCAGCGCCAGCGCGATGGTGCGTGGCATGACCAGCCGGAAGCCATGGGGAATGCCCATCACGCGCATGGCATCCAGTTCCTCGGTCACGCGCATCACGCCAATCTGCGCCGTGATCGACGACCCCGAGCGCCCTGCCACCAAAATGGCCGCGAGCATGGGCCCGAGTTCACGAATCAGCGAGATGCCCAGAATGTTGACGATGAACGACTCGGCACCGAACTGGCGCAGTTGCAAACTCATCAGATAGGCCAGCACCACACCGATCAAAAACCCCACCAGCGCCGTGATAGGCAGCGCCGTGGCGCCCATCCGGTACAGGTGACCCGACACATCACGCCACGGCCCCCGGCGCGGCGCACGCACCAGGCGGCCCATGTCCAGCACCAGCTGGCCCACCATCTCCAGCAGGTGGCGCCCGTGGTCTACGCCATGCAGCACCAGCACGCCCAGGTGATCAACCTGCTCGCCCAGGCGCCAGGGCTCGGGTGGCGGGGCAGTGGTGGTGAATTGAGCCACCCGCGCGAGCATGGTGCGCTGGCCGTCGGTGCAGGCCAGCTGTGCGGGCCAGGCGTGCTGCCAGTGGTTCCAGAGCAGTTGAGCGCCCACATGGTCCAGCCACTGCAGCTCCCGCAGGTCCCAGCCCAGAGCGGGAGCGACCATGTGGCTGCGCAACTGGTCAGACACCGCCTCCCACTGCGCCTCGGTGCCCAACTCGGCCGCCCCCCAGCGCCCACGCAACTGCGCACACGGCCCCTGGGGCGTATCGGCGCGAACAATGCGGGGGGCGTGGTCGGTCATGGGTCGGGCCACCAAAGCAGCCAGAAGGAAGAGGACGTCAAGAACCAGAAAGGAAGAGCGTGCATGGTAGCGGAGCAAATCGCGCACGCCCTGTCGGACACCGGCCTGTCAAACACAGACAGGCGCCGATGGTATGTAATTATTATCAAATCGGCACCTAGCGCAATAACAACAAGCGTCAGTAGCTACTAAAAATGTAGCAATAGGCACACACCCTATCGACAGCGCGCGCACCGTCCGCACAATGGCGCACCGTTACACCCCTCGAACCTTTTCCACCATTGCCCGCCCCAGCCCATGAGCGACACCACGTTTGACACCATCATCATCGGCGGGGGCACCGCAGGTGCCCTGCTGAGCAACCGCCTGAGCGCCGACGGCCGCCACCGTGTGCTGCTCATCGAAGCGGGCCGCAAAGACGACTACCACTGGATCCACATCCCCGTGGGCTACCTGTACTGCATCGGCAACCCGCGCACCGACTGGCTCTACAACACCGAACCCGACGCGGGCCTGAATGGCCGCACGCTGCGCTACCCGCGCGGCAAAACGCTGGGCGGCTGCAGCAGCATCAACGGCATGATCTACATGCGCGGCCAGGCGCGTGACTACGACCAGTGGGCTGAACTGACCGGCGACGCCAGCTGGCGCTGGGACAACGCCCTGCCCTACTTCCGCCGCCACGAAGACCACTGGCGCCTGGACCAGCCCGGCGGCGTGAATGAAAACTTCAAACGCCTGCACGGCAATAAGGCCACCGGCAGCACCGGCGAGTGGCGCGTAGAGAAGCAGCGCCTGCGCTGGGACGTACTGGATGCGTTTTCCCAGGCCGCGCAACAGGCAGGCATCCCGGCCACCGACGATTTCAACGGCGGCAGCAACGAGGGTGTGGGCTACTTCGAGGTCAACCAAAAGAGCGGCTGGCGCTGGAACACAGCCAAAGCCTTTTTGCGCCCCACCTGCTATGGCCGACCCAACTTCGAGATGTGGACCAGCGCACAAGCGGCCAAGCTCATCATCGAGACGCAACCCGACGGCAGCAAACGCTGCACCGGCGTACAGGTATGGGACGGCCGCGAGATGGTCACGGCCCGTGCTACGGACGAGGTGATCCTCTGCGCGGGCGCCGTCAACTCGCCGCAGCTGCTGCAGCTCTCGGGCATCGGCCCCGCCGCGCTGCTGCGCCAGCATGGCGTGGAAGTCGTGCACGACTTGCCCGGTGTGGGCGCCAACCTGCAGGACCACCTGCAGATCCGCGCGGTGTTCAAGGTGCAAGGGGTACAGACACTCAACACCATGGCCAACTCGCTCTGGGGCAAGGCCAAGATCGGGCTCGAATACGCGACCAAACGCAGCGGCCCCATGAGCATGGCGCCCTCGCAATTGGGCGCTTTTACCCGCAGCGACCCCAGCCAGCCTTATCCCAACATCGAGTACCACGTGCAGCCGCTCTCGCTCGACGCTTTTGGCGAGCCGCTGCACAGCTTCCCGGCCTTTACCGCCAGCGTGTGCAACCTCAACCCCACCAGCCGGGGCACGGTGAACATCAAAAGTGCGGACTTCAAGGCCGCCCCGGCCATCGCCCCCAACTACCTCAGCACACCCGAAGACCGCCAGGTGGCGGCCGACAGTCTGCGCGTCACGCGCCGCATCGTGGCCCAGCCCGCGCTGGCCCAATACCAGCCCGAGGAATGGAAACCTGGCGTGCAGTTTGAAAGCGACGAAGACCTGGCCCGCCTGGCCGGTGACATTGCCACCACCATCTTCCACCCCGTGGGCACCACCAAGATGGGGCGCGACGACGACCCGATGGCCGTGCTGGATTCACAACTGCGTGTACGCGGCATTGCCGGGCTGCGCGTGGTGGATGCGGGGGCCATGCCCACCATCACGAGCGGCAACACCAACTCGCCCACGCTGATGCTGGCCGAGAAAGCGGCCGAGTGGATCATCCAGGCACGGCGCTAGGAGAGGCTTCATGCATCGAGCGAACGGCGGGCGCTGCGGTTCGGGATGGGCGGCTAGGGATCCTCTGCACGAATCAAGTGGTAAGGGTGCGCTGCGGATCGGGATGGGCTGCAAGGCGCAAAACGCAGCAATAGCGGTAGCTATTGCGAGTATTTGCAACACGGCAGACCGCCCGGGGCCGCAGATGCACACGGCACGCTGATTCGTGCAGAGGGTCCCTAGGCGCAAAGCACACCGATAGTCGCGGCTATTGCGAGCATTTGCAACGCCGCAGACCACCCGAGTCCGCAGATGCACACGTCGCGGGGATTCGTGAAACGCGTCCTTAGCGTGAGTACCATCGCACCGATGTACTCATCCACGTTCATCTTCGCCACCAAGCAGTTCGACGACACCTTTCACCGCCTGGACGAAGCCATTGCCACAGCGGCCCGCTCTATCGACGGCTACCTGGGCGAGGAATCGTGGGAAGACTCCGCCAGAGGCCTGGTGTCCAACGTCTACTACTGGAAGTCACTCGAAGCCTTGCAGGCGCTGATGCAGCACCCCACTCACCTGGAGGCGAAGGCCGCGCAAGCCCAGTGGCTCAACGGCTACCAGGTCGTCATCGCTCAGGTGCTGCGTACCTATGGTGACGACAAGCTGGCCGGGCTGCTGCCCACAGCGGGGCTGTTCGCCCAGGGCGCAACACAGCACTGATCAAGCGGTGACCCCGGTCAGCGGGGCCAGCACTTTATCGGATACCTCCCACATAGCGGGGCACCTCGGGTGGCGGCGGCACAATTCGCTCACGCACCGCCTGCGCAGCCACGTCGAGCAGGGGCCTGCGCGCTGCTGGCGAGGGCACCCGGTGCAGGACATGGTCCAGCCGGTCAGCCCACTCCGCCAGTTCGGGGACGTTGTCTTCCTGGGCGCGCTGGCGCGCAAAACGCACGATCTCCATCGCATAGTCGGCATTGACGGCCATCCATTCGGTGTCGGTCACACGCCCCGTCTTGCGGCGCAGCAGCACATGCAGATGGGCGGCAATGGCGAGCTTGTCGGAATCGGGCATGGAGTCTCCTTTTAAGCCGTTCAACCGTTCAGGCGCTCGCGGTGCTGGGCGATGTCGAGTCCGGTCTGCTCGCTCTGCTCGTCCACGCGCAGCCCCATCGCGAAGTTGATGATCCACAGCAGCGCGGCCGTCATCACCAGGCTGTAGGTCATCACCGCACCCACCCCAATGGCCTGGGTCAGCAAGCTGCCCTGCACGCCCCCCACCGTCTTGCTGGCCAGCACGCCCGTCAGCAGCGAACCCACGATGCCGCCAATGCCGTGCACGCCAAACACATCCAGCGAATCATCGGCACGCAGCAATCGCTTGAGCCCCGTGGCCCCCCAGTAGCACGCCAGCCCGGCCACCAGGCCAATCACCACTGCAGATCGCAGCGTGACAAAACCCGCTGCGGGTGTGATGGCCACCAACCCGGCCACCAACCCAGAACACAGCCCCAGCAAAGAGGGCCGCCCGCGCACCACCCATTCACCCAGCATCCACGACAGCGCACCAGCGGCAGCGGCCAAGTGCGTGACCGCCATGGCCAGGCCCGCGCGTCCATCGGCTGCCACCGCAGACCCCGCGTTGAAGCCAAACCAGCCCACCCACAACATGCCAGCGCCCGCCATGGTGAGCCCCAGGTTGTAGGGTTCGAAGGGCTCGCGCCCGTAACCCGCGCGGCGGCCCAGAAACCAAGCGCACACCAATCCGGCCACACCGGCATTCACGTGCACCACCGAGCCACCGGCAAAATCCAGCGCCCCCATCTGGGCCAGCCAGCCGCCCGGCTCCCACACCCAGTGCGCCACAGGGGCATAGACCACCAGAGTCCACAGGCTGATGAACACCAGCATGGCCGAAAACCGCATGCGCTCGACAAACGCTCCCACCAGCAACGCGGCGGTAATGATGGCGAACGTGAGCTGGAACATCGCATACACAGACTCGGGAATCTGCGGCGCAATGTGGCTCACAGCCAGCTTCCCGGCCTCCAACTGAAAGTCGAGCCCTGTGAACCAGGCACGGTCCCAGCCCCCCAGCCAGGCGCTACCTGGCGTGAAAGCCAGCGAGTACCCCACCGCAAACCAAAGCAGACTGACCAGCGCCGCGATGGCCACCACGCTGGCCATGGTGTTGAGAACGTTCTTCTTGCGCACCATGCCGGCATAAAACAGGGCAATGCCCGGCAGCGTCATGAGCAGCACCAGCGCGGTGGAGGTCATCATCCAGCCGGTGTGAGCGGCACTCACGGAGTCCTGGGCCACCAGTGAGGGCCGCGTCAGAGGCGCCGCAGCGGCAACCCCCGCCGCTGGAGACTCCGGCGCTGTCTGCGCCATCGCGTGCGTGAACAGCCCCAGACACAACGACGCAATCACAACGAACCGGCGTATGACACCCTGCATGAAGGCTCCCTTCGCAAATTGTTACAAGCGCGTTGCACGAGCCATGCCAGCCGATAGCCCCCGAATCGGGGCTCCAATCAGGCCGCGCGCCCAACAAAGGGGGGCGGGAAACCCCCAATGCACCACGGGGGTGCAACCGTTACAGTTGCAGCACTCGAAAGCGCGCTTCGGTGTGC
This sequence comes from Acidovorax sp. 69, assembly GCF_002797445.1. NCBI lineage: Bacteria > Pseudomonadati > Pseudomonadota > Betaproteobacteria > Burkholderiales > Comamonadaceae > Acidovorax > Acidovorax sp. 69. Next base: position 4,746,368 of record NZ_PGEP01000001.1, read on the forward strand.
CAAGCGAGGGGCCCGAGGAGACATCCTTTCTACCAAGAACCAAATTTCAAGCACCCAACGAGGTGCATACCTTTCCAGGCGCTGGCGATCCCAGCGCCTTTTTCTTGCCCGCTCGCAAAGCGATCTGCACGGCTTGCGCGCCACATCGGTCCAAAATTGATAGCAGGCCAGGTGCGAAAATAGAGCCATGGAATGGATTTTTATTACCCTGGCTTCGCTGCTCGCAGGCTTTGTGGATGCCATCGTGGGTGGCGGGGGCCTGGTGATGGTGCCGGCACTGTTTGCGGCTTTTCCGGGCGCCCCCCCGGCCACGCTACTGGGCACCAACAAGGCCGCTTCGGTATGGGGCACCGCCATGGCCACCTGGCAGTACAGCCGCAAGGTGCAGGTTCGCTGGTCGGCCATGCTGCCTGCCGCTGCCGCTGGATTTGCCGGGTCGTTTGCGGGCGCTTGGGCGGTCACGGTGATGTCGGCCGACTTCCTGCGCAAGCTATTGCCCCTGGTGTTACTGGGCGTGCTGGCGTACACGCTGGCCAAGCAGGAGCTGGGGCGGCACCACACGCCGCGTTTTGCGGGGCGCACCGAGGTGCTGGTGGCCTGCTTGATCGGCGTACTCATCGGTTTTTATGACGGTTTCTTCGGCCCCGGCACCGGCAGCTTTTTTGTCTTCCTGTTCGTGCGGCTGCTGGGCTACGACTTCCTCAACGCCTCGGCATCGGCCAAGCTGCTCAATTGCGCCACCAACATTGCCGCCATCGCCCTGTTTGCCGCCAAGGGCCACGTGTGGTGGCACTTTGCAGTGACGCTGGCCGTGGCCAATGTGGTGGGCAGCCTGCTGGGCACCCACCTGGCACTCAAACACGGCACGGGGTTTGTGCGCGGCATCTTCATCGTGGTGGTGAGCACGCTGATCCTCAAGACGGGTTACGACGCGTTTCTCCGGTAACCCCCCGCTGAGTCACCTTCCCCCTGAAGGGGGGCGCCCCCCGACCGGCGATGCCGGGTCCACGGGTGCACTCGCTCCCTGCGCCAGTGCCATAGACCCTATTCCCGTGGCCTGCCGGCCCAGATGCGCCTCCAATTCGGAGGCACCCCTCTAAACCTGTTGTGAATTGGCACACAACAGGGCCTCAAGGGTTGTCCGCAGGGTCAAGGAAAAAAATCACATATTTATAATCATTACCACTTGATGACGGCAGGCCTCGCGTTTTGCGATGTCTGTGCATCCGATCCACCAGCCTCCGGCCTGCTTACCCGCATGCCGGATTTTTTGTACCTGAAACACCCCCACAGGACCTATTCCATGAAACTGTTCAAGACTGTAGCCACCGCCCTCGCGCTCTGCGCCGCATTCGCCGCCCAGGCCCGGACACTGGACGAGGTCAAGAAAGACGGCAAGATCCTCATCGCCACCGAAGGGCAGTTCGCACCGTTCAACTACTTCAACGGCACCACCCTGACCGGTTTCGAAGTGGAAGTGGCCGAACTCGTGGCCAAAAAAATGGGGCTGCCCATCCAGTGGAAGACCCTGGGCTTTGATGCTCTGCTGACCGGCCTGCGCCAAGACCGCTGGGACCTCGTGATTGCTTCGCACGGCATCACCGACGAGCGCGCCAAGGCCGTCACCTTCACAGAGCCCCACTACTGCTCGGGCGGCATGATCATCGCCATGGACCCCGCCATCAAGGGCGCCAAGGACCTGGCCGGCAAGATCGTTGCCGTGCAGACCGGCACCAGCTACCTCGAAAACGTGCAGAAGGTCTCTTCCATCAAGGAAATGAAGAACTTCCCCACCGATGTGGATGCCCGCAGCGCACTGAACTCGCGGCGCGTCGACGCCTGGGTGACCGACCGCTTCGTGGCCAAGGCCGTGGCCGAGAAGAACCCCGGAGCCGGCTTCAAGCTCGGCGACATGCTGTTCATCGAACGCATCGCAGCCGCCGTGGCCAAAGGCAACAGCTCGCTGGCTGGCGGCTGGAACAAGGCCCTGGCCGAAGTCATGGCCGATGGCAGCTACGCCGCGCTGTCCAAAAAATACTTCAACGAAGACGTCCGCTGCCATTGAGCACGCCCCACTCGCTCTTGTCCTGACCGGGGTTTCCCATGCTCACTGCCCTTTGGCCACAGCGCTGGTCTCGCCAGCAGCGCAGCAACGCCACGCTTGTCTCGGCCGTCATCCTGATGGTCCTGGCGCTGGCGCTGCTGGGCCAGTTGCTCTCCTTCCTGCCCGAACCCATCGGCCCCAATGCCCAGGCGTTCTCTGACGGCGCCCGCACCACGCTCTGGCTCACCCTGATCAGCGGCAGCGTCGGGCTGGTGCTGGGCACCACAGCCGCCCTGGCGCGCACCGCGCGCTGGACGGCCGTGCGCTGGGTGGCCAGCTTCTATATCTGGGTGATCCGCGGGACACCGCTGCTGGTGCAGATCCTGTTTGTGTACTTCGCGCTGCCGGTACTGGTGCCGGGACTGAACCTGCCCGACTTCGCAGCGGCCGTGCTGGCCCTGGGCCTGAACGTGGGCGCCTACAACGCCGAGGCCATTCGCGCCGGGCTGCTGGCCGTGCCACGTGGCCAGACCGAGGCCGCCAAGGCCCTGGGCCTGGGCCGGGTGCATGTTTTCCTGGACGTAGTGTTCCCACAGGCGTTCAAGATTTCGTTGCCGCCACTGGTCAGCAACTTCGTGGCGCTGCTCAAAGACTCGTCGCTGGCCTACGCCATCGGCGTGGTGGAGCTGACCAACGTGGGCAACCGCATCCAGTCGGCCACGTTCCAGCCTATCGCCACACTGTCCACGGTGGCCATCACCTACCTGCTGCTGACCACGCTGGTCACGCAGATCTCGAACGCCGTGGAATACCGCTTCGACGTGGAAGGGCGCAACCAATGACACGCCAGCCCACGCCATTTATCGTGGTGGACCAGGTCTGCAAGTCCTTCGGCGCGCACCAGGTGCTCAAGGATGTGTCGACCACCTTCAACACCGGCGAAGTCACCGTCATCATCGGGGCCTCTGGCTCGGGCAAAAGCACGCTGCTGCGCGCCATCAACCGCCTGGAGCCGCACGATTCAGGGCGCATCACCATCGACGGCGAAGAAGTCACCGATGACCTGTCCACGCTGCAAAAGCAGCGCAGCGAGGTCGGCATGGTGTTCCAGCAGTTCAACCTGTTCGGCCACATGAGCGTGCTGGACAACGTGACGCTGGCCCCGCGCCGTATCCGCCACACACCGCGCGCCCAGGCCAACGAGCAGGCCATGGCCCTGCTGCGCCGCGTGGGCATGCAGGACCACGCGCACAAGTACCCCTGGCAGCTGTCGGGAGGCCAGCAGCAGCGCGTGGCGATTGCACGTGCGCTGGCCATGCAGCCCAAGGTCATGCTGTTCGACGAACCCACATCGGCCCTGGACCCGGAAATGGTGCAGGAGGTACTGGACGTGATGCGCGAACTGGCCCGTGGCGGCATGACCATGATCGTGGTGACCCACGAGATGGGCTTTGCGCGTGAGGTGTCCGACCGCGTGATGTTCTTCGACCAGGGACGCATCGCGCACGACGCGCCGCCCGCCGAATTCTTCAGCAACCCCGCCAACGATCGCATTCGTGCCTTCATCGGCCGCATGAGTGCCTGAGATCCAGGCCCCTGCGAACAACAACCACAAGCACCTACCGGAGTGACCATGAAACTGAACCACACGTTCCTCGCCCTGATGGCCGCCGGCCTGTGCAGCCTGCCCCCCGCAGCCTTTGCGCAGTCCGCCAAGGACTTTGAAGACATGCGCAACGAGCTGAAGGCCTTGCGCGCCGAGCTGAACCAGCTCAAGACCCAGCAGGCACAGACGCCCGCCCCCGCCGCTGCGGCCTCGGGCTGGAACGACCGCATCGAAGCCGTCGAACTCAAGCAAAAAGACGCTGTGGTGCTGGGCGACATCCCCGGCAGCTTCCGCCTGCCCGGCAGCGAGACATCGATCCGCGTGTATGGCTTTGCCGAAGCCAACATGGTCAAGGACTTCAAGGGCACAGCCCCTGGCGACACCTTCACCAACCTGATAGAGCAGCCCCTGGGCAGCGCACGCAACGGCAAGACCAGCCTGACCGCACAGACCTCGCGTTTTGGTTTCGAGACCTCCACGCCCACCTCGGTCGGCACCTTCAACACCAAGATCGAGGCCGACTTCTACGCCTACTGCGGCGCCGAGTGCAACCGCAATCGCCTGCGCCTGCGCCATGCCTATGGTGAATACGCGGGCTGGCTGATCGGCCAGACCTGGTCCACCTTCATGGACACGGACAACCTGCCAGAGACCGTGGACTTCAACGGCCCGCCCGGTGCCACCTTCCGCCGCCCCACGCAGATCCGCTACACCTACAACAACCCCGACCTGGCCAAGTTCCAGTTCGCGGTGGAAGAGCCCACCGATGGCGCCAAGAGCCCCAATCTGGTGGCCCGCGTGGACAAGGCCTATGACTGGGGCAACGTGAACGCCCGCCTGATGTCGCACGAACAGCGCGTGAGCGGTGTGTCCAAGCGCGGCATGGGCTTTGGCCTGGGAGCGGGCTACAAGATCACCGGCACCACCACGCTGATGGCGCAGTACACACGCCTGGACGGCGACGGCGATGGTGCCTACCTGGTGGGAACCAACTACCCCGTGCTCGACGGCGGCACGGTACGCCTCGACAAGTCGCACGGCGTGGTACTGGGCCTTGCCAACGTGTTCAGCGAGAAGCTGCGTGGCACCGTCTCGCTGGGCATGGTGCGCTCGCGCAACAAGCTGGGCGACGCCTATGTGAACGCCTACGGCGCCGAAGGCAACCACAAGCTCTACCAATGGCACGCTGGCATGTATTACCTGCCGATCAAGAACGTGGAGCTGGGCGGCGAGCTGGTTGGTGGCCGCCGCACAACCTTTGACGGCCAGCAGGGCGAGATGCTGCGACTGAACCTGCAGGCACGCTACCTGTTCAACTGACCGCGTTGGTGGATGCAGGCGGGCTGACTGGGCAACCAGTCAGCCCTTTTTTCCTTTTTGTCTCCGTCTCTTTCATGCGCTCAGAACGTTTTGGCCTCATGGCCCTGCTGGTGGTCACGGTGGTGTGGGGCACCACCTTCCCCGCCATGAAGCTGCTGTCCACCCAGCTCGATGCGCTGCAGATCATCTGGCTGCGTTTTGCGATTGCGCTCGTGGTGCTGCTGCCCCTGTGGCGCGGCATGCACCGCCAAGAGCGGCGCTGGGGCTGTGCGCTGGGGCTGCTGCTGTTTCTGGCGTTCTGGCTGCAGATCGAAGGGCTGGCGCGTACCAGCAGCAACCGCAATGCCTTTGTCACGGGCCTCAACGTGCTGGTGGTGCCGCTGATTGCCATGCTGGCCCTGGGCCGCCGCTATGGCTGGCAGCTGTGGGCGGCGTGCGCCATGGCGTTTGCGGGCATGGCATTGATGTTCCATGAAAACGAGCCCTGGAACCTGGGCGATACGCTCACCCTGACCAGCACGGTGTTCTATGCGCTGTACATCCTGGCACTGGAAGAGTGTGCACGCCGCACCAGCGCGGCCCCGCTGCGCGCCACGCGCATGGCGGCCGCGCAGGCCCTGGTGATGTGCGGCGCCGCCACCGTGCTGCTGTGGGGACGCGATGGCCACATGGACTGGTTGCCTGCCCTCATCCGGCTGGACCACACTGCCCAGCTGGCCCTGCTGTATCTGGGCCTGCTGGCCAGCGTGGTGGTGGTCACGCTGCAGGCCTGGGGCCAGCAGCGGGTGGACGCCATGCGCAGCGCCATCGTCTTCGGTCTGGAGCCCGTGTTTGCCGCATTGACGGCCTGGGTCCTGCTGGGCGAAAGCCTGGGCTGGGCAGGCAGTGGCGGCGCGGCGCTGATCGTCGCGGCGCTGGTGGTGAGCCAGCTGCCGCCCGCCCGCAAGGTGCAAGCAGCCTGAAAAGGCCCCAACGCCAAAAACACAGTGAAAATAGGCTGCAGCGCTTGATTCATAAGCGTCAAAAGCTATCAAAACAGGAGCATCTCCCAGCACTCTACGCTGTGGGGCCTCTCCGCGCGCGGGGGTAGCCCTACACCTGCGTGACCAACCCCACCATCTTCACCACCTCCAGATCACGCCCCTTGACCGAGGCCAGTTCGGCACGCAGGCGGTCATTGTTCCAGCGCTCATCCGGTGCACCGCTGAGGTACCAGTTGGAGCCGTTGTCAGCCAACAGCATTCCATAGGTTTTGAGCGCCGTCAGGATGGCCTGGGCCTCGGGGCTGAAAGTGGCGGGAATGGCGTAGCTCGCTTTCAACCGCACCCGCATGCCCATAGGCGGCAGGTTGGCGTCGGTGCTGGAGGATGCGTAGTGCGTGGCCGGCGGCACAAACGCCCGGCGCGTTCGCGCCGCCGTGAAGCGCAGGGCGTGGCAGATGCCGCCCGCGCCATTCACCGCTTCGTCATACCGCACCAGTCCGGGAAAGATGGGCAGCCCGGCGGCATCGGCGCTGGTCCAACCGCTCTTCGCGGTCGGCCGCACGTTGTTGCTGTCGAGGTGAAACACCGCACCGACATCGGCCTGCCAGTGATCCCCGCTCACAAAGGCACGCCCGAGTTCATACAGCCGTTGGTTGTCCCGATCGATCACCAGCACATGCCGGTCGCCATCCTGCCCCGGCGCCCCTTCAACGGACGTGTCCAGCGGAATCGGGAGCGGGCCGGGGTCGCTTTCGTCCTGATACGCCCGGTAGTCGATCGCCACCTTGGCCTGTGCGCTTGAAACCACGCGGTACGGAATACCCATGGGCGAACCTTCCCACAGGCCGGCGCCGAAGTCGCGGTACAGGCCCGTGTCGGCACCGATGCCGGCGATCAGACGCTCGGAGTTGGGGTCCACTTCGGCAGCGCTGATGTCGGCGTTCCAGGGGTTATCTGCGGGGAACGGGATGGCGCCGTTGAGCGCAGCACCGGCGCCCAGACTGGCGCGCTCGAGGTTGCCGTAGACCACCCCACCGCCGGGTGGCTGCAGTGGGAGCGAAGGCGTTGACGGCGCGGCAGGGCCGACGGGGCTTGAAGGACTGGCAGGCGTATCGCCGCCCCCTCCGCCACAGGCGGTGAGCCACAAGACAGGAAGGGCCCCGAGGGCCCGGCGGCGTTGGCGTTGCATGTCTTCTCCGGTGCGTGGCGATCTGGCTCGGTAGGCCCCTGCGGGGGGCGGGCGGATTCTGCCGCAGAAGAAGCGAACGACCTGTTAGGAGATGTTCACGGCCCCCAAGGGGCCAGGGGCAGGTTCTCAGAACCTGCTGGCGTTCTCAAGGCAACGGCAATGCCACGTCGGCCGCCCGGCGCGGCTTGCCCATGGGGGCCGCCGCCTGCCCCTTCTGTACCGCCGCAATGTCTTCCTCGCTGGGGTACTCCCCCAGCAGCCAGTAGTCAAACACCCGCCGTGCAATGGGCGCGGCATGTGCGGCGCCAAAGCCCGAGTTTTCGACAATCACCGCCAGCGCTATCGTGGGTTCTTCAGCGGGCGCAAAAGCCGCAAAGAGGGAATGGTCGCGCTGGTGCTCCTCCAGCGCTTTCGCGTTGTACTTCACGTTCTGGCCCATTGTCACGGCCTGGGCCGTCCCCGTTTTTCCCGCCGAGGTGTAGGGAGCCCCCATGAACACGCGTGTGCCCGTCCCGCCCTTGTTCACGGCCACAAGGGCGTTGCGTACCAGTTCCACATGCTTGGGCTGAAAGCCCAGGTTCAGACCGGGAGGCTGGATGATTTCAGTCACCACCCCCGTCACTGCATTCTTCACCGCTTTGGCCATGTGGGGCCGGTAGCGCGTGCCTCCGTTGGCCAGCGTGGCCTCCGCCAGCGCCAGTTGCAGCATGGTGAAGTTGTTGTAGCCCTGGCCAATGCCCAAGGACACGGTCTCGCCGGGGAACCAACGTTTCATGTCAGCGCGTTTGTAGGTGTTGCGCTTCCACTCCGTGCTGGGCAAGGTCCCGCGTACCTCGCCATTGAGGTCGATGCCTGTGGACTGCCCAAAGCCCAGCGGCTTCATGAAGTCATGGATGGCGTCCACACCCATGTCCACGGCCAGCGAGTAGAAGTAGGTGTTGCTGGAGAACTGGATCGCGCGGTGCATGTCCACGCCACCCAACCCACCCTCGTGGCTTCGGAAGGTGTGCCCGCCAAAGGTGTAGAAGCCCGGGTCGTTGACCACCATGCTGGGCGATCGCTTGCCCAATTGCAGCGCACCGAGCGCCATGAAGGGCTTGTAGGTCGAGCCCGGCGGATAAGTGCCACGCAACGCACGGTTGAGCAGGGGCTTGTCGATAGATTCGTTCAGTGCCGCCCAATTCTCGACATCGATGCCCTCCACAAACAGGTTGGGGTCAAACGTCGGCTTGCTCACCAGTGCCAGGATTTCGCCATTGCGCGGGTCGATGGCCACCAGCGCACCGCGGCGGCTGCCGTACAGCTCTTCAATGAGCTTTTGCAGCTTGATGTCGATCGACAGCATGACGCTGTCGCCCGGCGTGGCCGCATGGCTCGACAGCTTGCGCACGGCACGGCCACCTGCCGAGGTCTCCATTTGCTCAACCCCGGTGCCACCGTGCAAGGCAGACTCAAAACTCTGCTCGATCCCCAGTTTGCCGATGTATTCAGTGCCGCGGTAGTTGGCCTCGTCTTCCGAATCCTGGATGCGCGCCTTCTCGTTCTGGTTGATGCGGCCGATGTACCCGATGGCGTGGCTCGCCACATCCCCCAGCGGGTAGTTGCGGAACAGGCGCGCCTTGATGTCCACACCCGGGAAGCGATAGCGCTGCGCCGTAAAACGCGCCACTTCCTGGTCGGTCAGGCGGGTGCGGATGGGCAAGGATTCGAAATTGCGCGACTCTTCCATGAGGCGCTTGAAGCGGCGGCGGTCACGGGCCTGGATATCGACCACCTTCGACAGCTCGTCGATGGTTTCGTCGAGCACCCCGGCCCGCGAGGGCGTGATCTCCAGCGTGTAGGCCGAGTAATTCGTGGCCAGCACCACCCCGTTGCGGTCCAGGATGAGCCCCCGGTTGGGAACAATGGGTACCACGGCAGTGCGGTTGCTCTCCGCTTGCGCTGCGAGGTCTTCGTGGCGCACCACCTGCAAGAACACCAACCGGGCCACCACCAGGCAGAACGCAGCCAACACCAACAGGCCCACTACGACGGCGCGGACACGAAAGCGCGAAGCGTCGGCCTCGCTGCTGCGCAGCTCTGTCACAGCCGCCACCCCGCAGAGGCGCAAAGCCCGCCGGACTCAGCGCACACCAGAGAAGATGGCCAGAAAAAACGGACGCAAGGCATGGTCACAAGGGTCGGTTCTGATCGCTGTCGGGCGGACGGCGCTGGGGCGCCAGCAGCACCCAGCTGGCCATGGGCCAAAGGAGCGCTTCCAGCAAGGGCGCCAAGAAGCTCCACAGCCCCGGGAATATGCCCCCGGAAACCATGCGCAGCAACAGCTCGACGGCGTGGGCCACTGCAAACAAGGGAAACACCTGCAGCGCCTGCGAGGGGACACTGAACCACAACAACCGGCGGTGAATGGCGATGGCCCCAAAGGACAACACGGTGTAAGACAAGGCATGTTGCCCCAACAGGGCCGATTGGCTCACGTCCATGCACAGCCCCAGCACGAAGGCGGCCCCCATGCCGATGCGCAGTGGCTGGTGCACACCCCAAAAGACGAGCAACACCATGAGCAGGTCGGGCATCCAGACGACGCGGCCCAGCGGCAGCATGTTGATGGCCAGGCCCGCCACCAGACTGGCCCAGATAAACACCGGATTCACCGGCATCAGCAGGGGCTCACCACGCGGCATGATCATGGCGGACCTCCTTTCACAGGGGCGGACTGGGTCACTTGCGGCCTCCCCGTTTGGTTGCGGGCGTCGGATGCACCGGTTCGGGACGCGGCAGTTCGTTGTCGGCCAACGGCTTGAGGACCACCACATGGCGTGCGCCCTGCACCTGGGCCAGCGGTACGCAGTAAATGCGCGCAAAGGCAGAGTCGGCCCGGCGTTCCACGCGCACCACCCGCGCCACGGGCAAGCCCGGCGGGTACAGGCCATCCACGCCGCTGGTGGTCAGCAAGTCGTCTTCGCGGATGTCGGCGTTGGCAGGCATGAAACGCAACTCCATGCCTCCTCCGTGCCCTGCCACAGGATCGCCATACGCCACACCGCGTACACCGGTGCGGATGTTCAGGACAGGAATGGCTTGATCACGGTCTACCAGCAGGGTGACTTCACTCACCAGAGGGAATACACGCGTCACCTGACCCAACACACCCACTTCGTCCATGACGGGAGAGCCCAACTCTACGCCGCCCACTTGCCCCCGGTCCAGTACCACACGGCGCGTGTACGGATCTGCGGTGTCGTAAATCACCTCGGCAGGCTGGGCAGGCGTTTCAAGCCGGTCACGCAGCGCCAGCAATTTGCGCAACCGCCCGTTTTCCAGGGCCAGTTGCTCCGCCTGGTTGGCGCGCTGGCCCATCAAGGTCATCTTCTTGCGCGCAGCATCAAGGTCTTCCTGTGCCGCTTTCAACGACTGGAAATAGCCAGAGCCGTGGCTCGCAAACTCCACGGGCTTGAGCATCAGCCATTGAACCGGGTACAACACCGTCGACACTGCCTGGCGAAAAGGCCCGGTGAGCTGGAATCGCGCATCGGCCACCATCAGAAACAAGGCCAGCGCACTGAACACAGCCAAACGCGACAGGGCCGAAGGGCCCTGTTTGAAGAAAGGGGGAGCGCTGCGCTCCAGGGTACCGAGTGGCATGGTGCGCAGCGGTCAGAATCTGCCGCGCGGAGGGGGCTCCGCAGGCGTGTGCTCAAGAAGAAGCATTGGAGCGGGGGCAGTCATGCAGTTCAGAGCGAAAAAAGTGCCTGCAGGATACAGGCAAGGGAAGTTATTCGCTCGTGAAAATGCTGCCCAGGCGGTCCATGCGCTCCAGCGCAATACCGCAGCCGCGCACCACACAGGTCAGCGGGTCTTCGGCCACCAGCACGGGCAGACCGGTTTCCTCGGCCAGCAAACGATCCAGGTCGCGCAGCAGCGCGCCGCCACCGGTCAGCATCATGCCGCGGTCGGCAATGTCAGCGCCCAGTTCGGGAGGGGTCTGCTCCAGGGCGTTCTTGACCGCCGAGACGATCTGGTTGAGCGGATCGGTCAGCGCCTCCAGCACTTCGTTGCTGGAGATGGTGAAGCTGCGTGGCACGCCCTCGCTCAGGTTGCGGCCCTTGACCTCCATCTCGCGCACTTCGGAGCCGGGAAAGGCCGAGCCGATGTTCTTCTTGATGGCTTCTGCCGTGGGCTCGCCGATCAACATGCCGTAGTTGCGGCGGATGTAGCTGATGATGGCTTCGTCGAACTTGTCGCCGCCGACGCGCACACTGCCCTTGTAGACCATGCCGCCCAGCGAGATCACGCCCACTTCGGTGGTACCGCCGCCAATGTCGACGACCATGGAGCCACTGGCTTCCGAGACGGGCAGGCCTGCGCCAATGCCCGCGGCCATGGGTTCTTCGATCAGATAGACGGCGGTCGCGCCAGCAGCCTCGGCCGCATCCTTGATGGCGCGGCGCTCGACCTGGGTGGAGCCACAGGGAACACAGATGATGATGCGCGGACTGGGGGTGAACAGCGTGCGCGGGTGCACCATCTTGATGAACTGCTTGATCATCTGCTCGGTGATCACGAAGTCAGCAATGACGCCATCCTTCATGGGCCGGATGGCTTCGATGTTGCCTGGGACCTTGCCCAGCATGGCCTTGGCTTCGCGGCCTACGGCCTGGATAACTTTCTTGCCATGCGGACCGCCTTCGTGGCGGATAGCGACGACAGAGGGCTCATCAAGCACAATGCCTTTGTCGCGGGCGAAGATAAGGGTGTTGGCTGTGCCAAGGTCAATGGCCAGGTCGGTGGAGAAATACCGACGGAAAGCTCCGAACATTCAAAAATCCTCTCAGGCACGGCATGCACGTCGGCCTGCCATCGCCGGGTGTGTCAGGGAGTGGGTGGGGGTCAAATATCGCTTTTTTCGCACAAAAACCGGCCGTTAGGAGGGTATTGCGGCAAAGCCGGGATAATACCCCATCCCCTGTGAATAACTCCCTCCGGCGCGGCCCGGATCACAGCTTTACGTCTGGTTTCTTTAGATTCTCCTCCCTATGGCACTGACCCCCCAGGACATCGGCCGCATTGCCAATTTGGCGCGGCTTGAGCTGACCCCCTCCGAAAGTGAGCGCATGCTCACCCAGATCAATGGTTTCTTTGACATCGTGGAACAGATGCGGGCTGTGGATACCTCGGGCGTCACGCCCCTGGCGCACCCCGTGGCCGCCATTCAGGATGTCACACTCCGCCTGCGCGAGGACGTGGCCAGCGAGCCCAACCAGCGCGAAGCCAACCAGCAAAGTGCCCCCGCCGTAGAACGCGGCCTGTTCCTCGTCCCCAAAGTGATCGAGTGAGGACCGCATGAGCACTACAACGACCAACAAAGCCCTGCACGACCTGGGCGTTGCCGAGCTGGCAGTCGGCCTGCGCGACAAACAATTTTCTGCCGTCGAAGCCGCCCAGCATTTCCTGGCCCGCGCCAAAGCGCACCAGAACCTGGGCGCCTACGTCGCGCTGAACGAAGACATCACCCTGGCCCAGGCCAAGGCCGCTGATGCGCGCATTGCCGCAGGCACGGCGGGCGCACTGCAAGGTGTGCCGATTGCCCACAAGGACATCTTCGTCACGCGCGATTTCCCCAGCACTGCCGGTTCCAAAATGCTGGCGGGCTACCAATCACCCTTTGACGCCACCGTGGTGAGCAAGCTGGCGGACGCGGGTGCTGTGACGCTGGGCAAGCTCAACTGCGATGAGTTTGCGATGGGTTCGTCCAACGAAAACTCGGCCGTGGCCCCCGTGGGCTTTGACGCCCCGGCCCCCGTGCGCAACCCATGGGACACCCACCGCATCCCCGGCGGCTCATCAGGCGGCAGCGCCGTGGCCGTGGCAGCGCGCCTGGCCCCAGCAGTGACCGGCACCGACACGGGCGGCTCCATCCGCCAGCCCGCATCGTTCTGCGGCATCACCGGCATCAAGCCCACCTATGGCCGCGCGAGCCGCTACGGCATGATCGCGTTCGCGTCCAGCCTCGACCAGGCGGGCCCGATGGCACGCAGCGCCGAAGACTGCGCACTGCTGCTGTCCGCCATGTGCGGCCCGGACCCGGACCGCGACTCCACCTCGCTCGACGAGCCTGCAGAAAATTTCAGCGCCCAGCTGAACAACAGCATGGAAGGCCTGCGCATCGGCATCCCCGCCGAGTTCTTTGGCGAAGGCCTCGCGCCCGATGTGCGCGCCGCCGTGGATGCCGCATTGAAGGAATACGAAAAGCTCGGCGCCAAGCTGGTGCCCATCAGCCTGCCGCGCACCGAGTTGTCCATCCCGGTGTACTACATCATTGCACCGGCAGAAGCATCGTCCAACCTCTCCCGCTTTGACGGCGTGAAGTTCGGCCACCGCGCCAAGGACTACACCGATCTGGTGGACATGTACAAAAAGACCCGCGCCGAAGGTTTTGGCGACGAGGTCAAGCGCCGCATCATGATCGGCGCCTATGTGCTGAGCCATGGCTACTACGACGCCTACTACCTGCAAGCGCAGAAGATCCGCCGCATGATCGCCGACGACTTCCAGAACGCCTTCAAGAGCTGCGACGTCATCGCCGGCCCCGTGGCCCCCACGGTGGCCTGGAAACTGGGCGACCACGGTAACGACCCACTGGCCGACTACCTGGCCGACATCTTCACGCTGCCGGCATCACTGGCAGGTCTGCCGGGCATGAGCGTGCCTGCCGGTTTCGGCGAAGGTGGAATGCCCGTGGGCTTGCAACTCATCGGCAACTATTTCCAGGAAGCCCGCCTTCTGAACGCTGCGCACCGCCTGCAGCAAGCCACCGATTTCCACCTCCGCCGTCCGGAGGGCTTCTGACATGACTGCCAAACTGATCCATGGTTATGAGGTCGTCATCGGCTTCGAGACCCACACCCAGCTCGCCACGCAGAGCAAAATTTTCAGCCGCGCCCCTACGGCCTTTGGCGCTGACCCCAACACGCAGGCCTGCGCGGTGGACCTGGCCTTGCCGGGCACGCTGCCCGTGATGAACCGCGAAGCGGTCGCCTGCGCTATCAAATTAGGACTGGCCCTGGGCTCCCACATTGCGCCAGTGAGCATTTTTGCCCGTAAGAATTACTTTTACCCCGATCTGCCCAAGGGCTACCAGATCAGCCAGTTTGAAATCCCGGTCGTGCAAGGCGGCGAGGTCGAGTTCTTTCTCGGAGACGAGAAGAAGACCGTGCGCCTGGTGCGCGCCCACCTCGAAGAAGATGCCGGCAAATCGCTGCACGAAGACTTCATCGGCCAATCGGGCATCGACCTGAACCGCGCAGGCACGCCCCTGCTGGAGATCGTGACCGAGCCCGACATGCGCTCGTCCGATGAAGCGGTGGCCTATGCCAAGGAACTGCACAAGATCGTCACCTGGATCGGCATCTGCGACGGCAATATGCAAGAGGGCAGCTTCCGCTGCGACGCCAACGTGTCCGTGCGCAAGCCCGGCGGCCCACTGGGCACGCGCCGCGAGATCAAGAACCTGAACTCGTTCAAGTTCATGCAGCAGGCCATCGACTACGAAATTCGCTGGCAGATCGAGCAAATCGAGGACGGCCACGCCATCCAGCAGGCCACCGTGCTGTTCGACCCGGACACGGGCGAAACGCGCGCGATGCGGACCAAGGAAGATGCGGCGGATTACCGCTACTTCCCTGATCCGGATCTGCCTCCGCTACACATTTCAGAGCACTGGGTGCAGGAACAACGTGCGCTCATGGCTGAATTGCCCCGCACCATGGCCGCACGTTTTGTGGCGGACTACGGCCTGCCCGAATACGACGCCACCACGCTCACACAGAGCAAGGCGATGGCGGCCTATTTCGAGGCAGCAGCCAAGGCCTGCGGTCAGCCCAAGCTGGCCAGCAACTGGATCATGGGCGAGGTATCGAAATGGTTGAATGCTGTCGAAGACTATTCGTTTGAAAAGTTCACCGAATTCGTCCCAGCGAAGAATCTCGCTGCGTTGATATCTCGAATCGCTGACAGCACAATTTCTAACTCCGCAGGTAAAACAGTTTTTGTCGAACTGACCCACGCGCCGGGAACAATGTTTGATACAGCGCTTGCCTACGTGGACTCCATCATCGAATCCAAGGGCCTCAAGCAGATGAACGACTCCGGCGCGCTGGAGAAAATCATCGACGAGGTCATCGCCGCCAATGCCGACAACGTAGCGCAGTTCCGCGCGGGCAAAGACAAGGCCTTCAACGCGCTGGTGGGCCAGATCATGAAGGCCAGCAAGGGCAAGGCAAATCCTCAGCAAGTGAACGATCTGCTGCGCGCCAAGCTCGCTGGCTGACACCGCTTCTTGGCAAGAAGCCACAGAAACGAAAAAGGGGCCGTGAGGCCCCTTTTCTTTTTCCTTGGCCGCTTCAAGCAGCGACAGAAACTCAGCGTGCGCCTGAAGAGGCCGCTTCGCTGGCGGGAGCAATGGTTGATACAGGCTGGCGCTGAGCGTCCCACAGCTTGCGCAATTGGGCCAACTCGGTATCAAAGCGCTGGTGTACGCGCCGCTTTTCCTGGTCCTGGCCCGCGATAAAGCGTTGCTGCTCGGCAATGCTGTCTTCGTTTTCGGCGATTTTCCGGCGCAACACCATGGGTGCCTTGCTCGGGTCCCGCTTGTAGAACTCCATCTCCACGTCGAAGGCCTTTTGCTGCTGCCTGAGTTCAACAATGCGCTTTTCTGCGGTGGCCGTCACATCGTCGACCAATTGAATGGCCACAGCACGCTCGGCATCGTGGGTCGCCTTGTCGGGATAGCGGGCGGTCAGCACGCGTTCACGGCGGCGCTCCTCTATCTCACGGCTGCGCGCCTCGGCCTCTTTGCGGCGTTGCGCATCCTGGGCCGCGCGCTCTTGCTCAGTCAGCGACGGGCCAATCTGCCGACGCACGATGCCCGAAGGCCCGAGTTCACGCTGCTCGCGGTCCAGACATTCCTGGATGGGGCGATCAGCGGTCAACCGGCGCCCATTGCGGTCCACACAGGTATAGATGCCACCGCCTGACCCTTGCGGTTGCGCCCACGCAAACTCGGCGCCGAGGGTGGCTAACAGAACCCCGCCCATGATCCACGCCGATTTGCTCAAATCATCTACCTCTCGTTGACTCCATAACGCTGGCGGTAGGCCAGCACTTTTTCGTGGTGGGAACGCATCCCCTCTTCCCCATTTTGCTCAAGGTAGAGCAATAAGTCTGCCAGACGCGCAATGGCACACACCTGCATGCCCAATTGATGGCGCACATACTGCACAGCGCTGTGGTCCACGTCTTGACCATTCTCTGTGGCTTTTTCCTGCCGGTCCAGCGCAATCGCCACCGCATGGGGCGTGGCACCCGCGGCGCGGATGATGGCGATGGACTCGCGGGCGGCGGTGCCAGCCGACATCACGTCATCCACGATCAGCACCCGGCCCTTGAGCGGGGCCCCCACCAGCGTGCCGCCCTCGCCGTGGTCCTTGGCCTCCTTGCGGTTGTAGGCAAAAGGCACGTTGCGCCCCTGCCGCGCCAGCTCCACCGCCACGGTAGCGGCCAGAGGGATACCCTTGTAGGCGGGGCCAAAGACCATGTCGAATTCAATGCCGCTGGCCAACAAGGCTTTTGCATAGAATTCCGCCAGCCGGCCCATCTTGAGGCCGTCGTCGAACAGCCCCGCATTGAAGAAATAAGGGCTCAGGCGTCCGGCCTTGGTCTTGAATTCACCAAAACGCAGCACGCCCGACTCGACGGCAAAACGGACAAAATCCTGCGCCAGCTGGCCCTGTTCAGAGGTTTGCGCGCCAACATCCACCATGGGGAAATCCTTGTTCAAGTTAACCAGCCTCAATCTCAATGGCATCCGCTCGGCCACAAGCAAAGGCGTGGAAAGCTGGATGGCAGCCACGCGGCCGGATTGTATTTGTGTGCAGGAAGTGAAGGCGCAGGCGCCCGACATAGCCGACCGCTTTGAACGGCTTGCCGACCTGCAGGGCCATTTCCACTTTGCCCAGAAAAAGGGCTATTCAGGCGTAGGGATCTATACCCGGCACGAGCCCTCAGACATAGTGATTGGCTATGGATCCGAAGAATTCGATGCAGAAGGCCGCTGCGTAGAGTTGCGCTTTGACACCCCCGCCCGCAAGCTGTCCATCATCAGCGCCTACTTTCCCAGCGGCTCCTCGGGCGAAGAGCGCCAGTTGGCCAAGTTCCGCTTCCTGGCCGAGTTTCACCCCCATCTCATGCGCCTGAAAGCCGGGCGCGAATTCATCCTGTGCGGTGACATCAACATTGCGCACCAGCAAATAGATCTTAAAAACTGGCGCAGCAACCAGAAGAACAGTGGCTTTTTGCCCGAAGAACGCGCCTGGATGACAAAGTTGTTGCACACAACTGATGAAGGCGGCGGCATCATAGACGTTTACCGTCAGTTACAACCTGCCGCAACCGACACCGCCTACACCTGGTGGAGCAACCGCGGACAGGCCTATGCCAACAACGTGGGTTGGCGGCTGGACTACCACCTGGCCACGCCCGCGCTCGCGGCATTGGCGCGCACTGAATCCATTTACAAGGGCGAGAAATTCTCAGACCACGCACCGATCACGGTGGACTACGAATTCCGTCTATGACACAGCCAGCCTGACCACCGATGACTGACGCCGCCGCCTCTGCCCCGCCCCCCCCGCCCACAGTTTTCGCCCCCCGAACGCTGATGCTTTGTGGAACCAGATATCCACCCCTCACCCCACGGTAGGCAAGGCACGCCACCTGGGCGAGGCCCTGGTGCATGCAGGCCTGCTGGCCATGCCAGCACTTGTCGAGGGTTTGCAGGCACAGCAACTGGAGCGCAACGGCGGGGTCCAGCGGCCCATCGGCCAGATTCTGGTGGACAGGGGCGCGCTGACGCAGGAACAGCTCAGGGGCGTCATTGCCACCTGGCTGGGTGAGTACACCGTACACCCCGGCGACATCACGCCAGAGGCGTCGGCCCTCGCACTCATCCCACGTGCAGTGGCCGAGCGCGAATCGGTCTTGCCCCTGATTGCCCGCGAAGACGCTCTGGTGGTGCTCATGGCAGACCCCTGGGACCGCGTGCTGATTGACGAAATGCGCTTTCTGACCCAGCGGCGCCTGATCCCGTTGAAGGCGGCGCCGGGAACGTTGATGCCAGCCATTCACAAGGCCTATCGCACGCATCCCTCCGACCCTGGCGGGGCCACGCCGGGCGTGCGGGCCACCTCACAGGAGCTGGCCACCAACCTGAACAACGTTGCGCCCGATGCCGATGCCGAGCAGGCCGACGTGATCAGCGAATCGGACAACACCCTCGTGCGGCTCATCAATTCGGTGATCGACGAGGCGATCAGCCACCGCGCGTCCGACATCCACATCGAGACGGAACCCGCCCCCCACAACGTTCGCATCCGGCTGCGCATCGACGGCGACCTCATGCCCTACCTGGAACTGCCTGCGCGCTACCGCTTCGCGATGGTCGCTCGCATCAAGATCATGGCGAGCATGGACATCTCGGAGCACCGCAAGCCCCAGGACGGAAAGATCGACTTCGCCCGCTTCGGCGGCCCACCGGTCGAACTGCGCGTGGTGACCGTGCCCACCTCACGCGGCCTGGAAGACGTGGTGCTGCGCCTGCTGGCGGGCGCCAAACCCCTGCCGCTGGAGAACATCGGCCTGAGCCAGCCCAACCTTGTGGCCCTGCGCGCCGTGGTGCAGAAGAGCTACGGCCTGGTGCTGGTGTGCGGCCCCACAGGCTGCGGCAAGACGACCACGCTGCACTCGGTGGTGCGCGACATCAACACCGCAGGCCGCAAGATCTGGACGGCCGAAGACCCCATCGAGATCACCCAGGAGGGCCTGCGCCAAGTGCAGGTGAACCCCCGCATCGGCTGGACTTTTGCCGCTGCCATGCGCACCTTTTTGCGCGCCGACCCCGACGTCATCATGATCGGCGAGATGCGTGACGAAGAGACCGCGCGCATCGCCATCGAGGCCTCACTCACCGGCCACCTGGTGCTGTCCACGCTGCACACCAACTCGGCGCCCGAGAGCATTGCGCGGCTGCTTGAAATTGGCCTGGACCCGTTCAACTTCTCGGATTCGCTGCTCGCCATCCTGGCCCAGCGGCTGGTGCGTCGCCTCTGCGTGGCCTGCCGCGAGCCGCGTCTGGCCGACCACGACACGCTGCTGGGCCTGGCATCGCAGTACCTGGACAGCGGCACCAACAACTCCCCCGAGGCCCGCGAGGCACAGGTGGCGCGCTGGCGCCAGCAGCACGGCGGCGAACAGGGCGAGCTGCACCTGTGGCGCCATGTGGGCTGCACGAAGTGCGAGGGCCACGGCTACCACGGCCGGCTCGGCATCCACGAGCTGATGATGAGCGACGAGACCATCCGCCAGCACATCCGCCATCGGGCCCCGGCCTCCGACATCCGTCACTCGGCACTGGCTGCGGGCATGCTCACACTGCGCCAGGACGGTATCGAGAAAGTGCTGCAGGGGCTGACCGACATGTCGGAAGTGGTCGCGGCGACCAACCTGTGAGACGAGCATACCGCCGGTGATGTCTGCCGTCGATTTTTGGCCAAATTGGGCTCTAGCGCTTATATGACAAGCGCTAGCAGCTATCAATAAGTGAGTTCTTCCGAGAACAGGAACTCGCCCACCGGCTTGCGCGCACCGTCGTCTCAGCGATCCAGCTCGTAGTGAAACACCTTGGCGATGATCTGCCAGCGCCCGTCCACCCAAATCAGCGTGAGCAGGTCGGTGAAGTGCTTGGGCAGGATGGCGCACTCCACCTTGGCCAGGGCCGTCACCGGCCCGGCAAACTCGATCGACAGGATGCGCTCCTGCACCGTCTCGCCCCGGCTGGCGGGTGAGGGACGCTGGTCCACGATGGGGAAATATTCCTCCATGCGCAGGATCACCGCAGGCTCGGCCGTGGCGCAGGCATAGACCGCCTGCGGATGGAACACGCGGCGCAGGCGCTGTGTATCGCTGTGGCACAGGCCGTCGAAATACTCCTGCAGCACGGCGGCGACTGCGTCAAAGCGCGGGTCACTCATGGCGCGCTCCCTTCGGTGGCCGCCCGGGCGCGCTGGCGCCGCACGGTCACCGCCTCACCGGCCACGCCCCAGTTGTCGGTGTCAACCTCGTCGATCACGACAAAGGTGGTGGCAGGCTCCTTGTTCAGCACGCGCACCAGCAAGTCAGTGGCGCCCTCGATGAGCGCGGCCTTTTGTGCACTGCTGACACCTTCACGGGTCACTTTGATGTTGATATAGGGCATGGCGTGTTCCTTGTCGATGGATGAACAAACGGCGTCTCAGCCCAGCAAGCCTTCGGCCCGC
Source organism: Acidovorax sp. 69 (assembly GCF_002797445.1). Taxonomy (NCBI): domain Bacteria; kingdom Pseudomonadati; phylum Pseudomonadota; class Betaproteobacteria; order Burkholderiales; family Comamonadaceae; genus Acidovorax; species Acidovorax sp. 69. The sequence goes on from NZ_PGEP01000001.1 coordinate 4,766,880, forward strand.
ATCGCGGCCTGCACGGCGGGGCGCGCGGCCACGCGGCGCAGGAACGCCTGCAAATGGGCCAGGTCGCTGATGTCCAGCTTCACGAACTTGGCCCAGCCCAGCACCACAAAAAGGTAGGCATCGGCCGCCGTGAAGTGCTCGCCCGTCAGGTAGGGGCCGTGCTGCAGCTGCGCGTCCAGCCAGTCCATCTTCTTGCGCAGCAGGGCGGCCAGCGTGGCTTTGGCGTTGTCGTCCAGCCCGGCGTGGAACAGGGGCGTGAAGGACTTGTGCAGCTCGGTGCTGACGTAGTTCTGCCACTCCATCACGCGGTAGCGCGCCAGCGTACCGGCTGCGGGCATGAGCTGCGTGGCCTGGGCCTGGTCGGCGATGTACTGCGCAATGACCGGGCCTTCGGTGAGGCGGGAGCCGTCTGCCAGCTCCAGCACGGGCACCTGGCCTTTGGGGTTGATGGCATAAAAATCGCGCCCGTCTGCCGTGCGGTGGCGCTCGGTATCGACCTTCTCCAGGTCGAAAGTGAGGCCACATGCGCGCAGCAGGATGTGGGGCGACAGGGAGCAGGCGGCGGGGGAAAAGTACAGCTTCATGGGGTTGCCTTTGGGGCGTGGTGGAGAGGTGAAGCGATGGTATTAGCGATGCCAAAAGCAATAAACTAGGCGCCATGCAATTCAGTCATTACATGGAGTAATAAACATGGCGCGCCAATTTGACGACCTGAAGCTGGGCAGCATTGAGCTGTTCTGCCTGACCGCACAGTGCCAAAGCTTCACGGCCGCCGCCCAGGCAGCCGGGCTGACAGCAGCGGCAGTGAGCCGATCGGTGGCGCGCATGGAGGCGCGCCTGGGTGTGCGCCTGTTCCAGCGCACCACGCGCCAGGTGCGGCTGACCGACGCGGGCAAGCGCTACTACGAGCAATGCCGCCAGGCGCTGGGGCAGCTGGCCGAGGCAGAGCGCGAGCTGTCGGGCCAGCAGCAAAGCCCGGCGGGCCTCGTCCGCTTCAGCCTGCCCACCTCCTACGGGCACTGCCGCATCCTGCCCCTGCTGCCCGCATTTGCGCAGACCTACCCCGACGTGGAACTGGAGCTGCAGCTGAGCAACCGCAACGTGGACTTCACCGAAGAAGGCTTTGACCTGGCTGTGCGCGGCCGAGCCCCCATCGACTCGGGGCTGGTGGCGCGCAAGCTGGAGGACGCCGCCCTGGTGGTGGTGGCCGCCCCGGCGTATCTGGCGCGCTGCGGCACGCCGCTCGGCACGGCCGACCTGGCGGCGCACGAGTGCATCCAGTTCGTGCTGCCCAGCAGCGGCCAGGCGGTGCCATGGATGCTGCGCGACGCCGCCGGGCGCGATGTGGATGTGCCCACCCAAGGCCACCTGCGCTGCGCCGATGACATCCTGGGCCCTGTGACCCTGGCACGCGCAGGCGCGGGGCTGCTGCAAACCTACCGGTTCATTGTGGAGGCCGACCTGCACAGCGGCGCCTTGCAGGAGGTGCTGCCCGCACAGGCGGGTGCCTCCCGCCCGTTTTCGCTGCTGTACCCCGCCAACCGGCACATGCCGCTGCGCGTGCGCGTGTTGGTGGATTTCATCTTGCAGCAGATCGTCGCGCGCTGAAGCCTCCGCGACCGGGCCGCCACAGGCCGGTTCAGGAAGCGGGTGAGACCTGCTCTTGCACGCCCACAATGGCGTCGAGCAGTTCACTGATGCGCACCGGCTTGCCCAGCACGCAGGCCACCCCCAAGTCCTGCAGGCGTTCGGTGGCCAGGGATTTGCCGTCGTCGGCCGCCAGCACCACCACCCGCACATCGCTCGGCGTGGCAAACCGCCCCTGCCGGAGATCGCTGAGCAGCTCCATGGCCTGCGGCCCCTCCTGGAGATCCAGCACCATTCCCTCATAGGCATCGGCTGCCAGCAGCGCGCGGGCACGGCCCACGCTGCTGGCTTCATGGAAATCCACCATGCCCAGATCGCGGGCCACCATGACCATGGTGCGCCGCAGCACGAACTGGGGCTCAATCAGCAAGATCCGGGGCAGCAACGCGGTCATTCCTCACCCTCTTGTCCTGCCAGGGTCTCGTTCGCGAGGCGGCGCAGCGCGTCCAGAATCGAACGCTCCACCGGCCCCAGGGTGCGCGGCACGGTGTCAACCACGCACAGCGTGCCAATGTGTTGCCCGCCCGGGGCACTGAGCGGCGCCCCGGCATAAAACCGGATATGGGGGTCCCCGGTCACCAGCGGGTTGTCGGAAAACCGGGGGTCGCTGCTGGCATCCTCGACCACAAACAGCTCATTCTTCAGGATGGCGTGCCCACAGAAAGAGATTTCACGTGGGGTTTCTGTGGCTTCCAGGCCCACACGCGACTTGAACCACTGGCGCTGCCCGTCCACCAGCGTGAGCAGGGCAATGGGCGTATCCAGCTGCTCGGCCGCAAAGCGCGCGAGGCGGTCAAAGCGCTCCTCGGGCGGTGTATCGAGCAGCAGCAGGTCGCGCAGGGCGGCGAGGCGCTCGCCCTCATCAGCAGGAATGGGTGCAGGGGTCATGGTGAATCTTGGGGTGAGGGTAGTTTGTGTTTTTGCGGCTCAGCCCAGCAAATAGGCCATCTGGGCCAGGTCGACCACCACCAGATTGGCGTGGTCGTCCACCGCGCCTTTGGCATTGATCAGCCCAAGCTCCCCCATGGCCCCCATGCGCATACCGCTGAGCCGCGCGCTGTGCGCGGGCAGCCAGTCGCACAGGCTGCGGATCGCGATACCGATCGGCGCGGAAGTGCTCCCGGGTGCTTGGACAAGCACCGCCAGGAGCGGGTCGGACGGGGCCGCCGACCGGGCAATGGCGGGCAGGTTGACGACACGGATCGTCTGGTCGCGCCACGCCAGGATGGCCCGCAGCCCCTGACGAAGGTCGTCCTGTGCCTGGCGGGGGATCTCCACCACACCCACAATGCCCTCGACCGGAGTGGCATAGCGCTGGTCGGCATCGAAGACCAGATAAGGCAAAGGCTCCGTGGCATCCGAAGGCAAGGTGCCGCTGCGCGGCCCCGATACGGCGGGGTCGATGCGGCTGATCGATGCACCGGGGGTCAGGCCGAAAAGTTTGTCTACATCCAGAATCTGCAACTTTCCCAGATCGGGCCTCAGGATCACACCGGCCAGCAAGGCATCTTCGGGTGTGCGGGCCACGGCGTCAGGTGCCAAATCGACAAACTGCTCACACGCCGAAACCGTCAGCCCAAGCACAAGCGGCCCCTGGCCCAGCAACACCATCCATGGTGCAGTTTGGCGATCATTGGCCTGACGGCCTTCGCTGATGTCCACCAGTGGCAGCTTGCGCCCCCGCCACTGGCCGATGGCCCAGGTGCGGTCGTTGCGCCCCAGGGCCAGCTCTGTCGCAGGCAGGGGCACCACCTGCTGCACGGCGGCCACAGGCACCGCCCATCGCTCCCGCCCGATCAGGAACACCGCGAACCGCTGCGTACCGCAGCCCGGCTTTTGGGCAGCCGGTGCCACCACGTCCGCAGACACTGGGGGGGCCAACTCTGCCGCCGAGCACCAGGCCTGGGCCAGCCTCATCAGCCGTGCCACTTCCAGAAGGCACAACGTCGGGGCCGCCGCAGAGGCGGGGACCACCGACTCGAACAGCTCGCTGTCGTCCGGTGCGTGGTGCACCCTTCGGACGCCTCCCGCAGCCACTGCCTTCACACCCAGCACGGCGTCCACCCGCACGCCCACCAGGGCGTCTGCATGCTGCAGCACCAGCAACCTCGGCGCCCCGGTGTCTTCGTCACCCTCTGTCGGCAGGGGCAACCAGCGCTCCAGCGCCACGATGGGCACGGCTGCACCGGCCACATCGGCAACACCCAGCAAGGCGCCACTGCGGCGCGGCAGCGCCGTCAGGCCCTGCGGCGGCAGCGGCACGGCCTGACGAACCTGTTCAATGGGAATGGCGATGTCGCAACCACCCACACGCACATGCACATGCGGCACCACCGCAGGGCTGAGGGTGGCCGGGGGCGGGTTCACGTCGTGCATCGAAAGGCTCAATCCGTCTGGCGCGGGCTGCCACGGCCCTGCAAGTCCTCCAGCAGCCGGGCCACATCCTGCGTCGAATGCTCCTGCTCTTCGGTCGCAACGCGAATCTCGCTGATGGAGCGCGTGGTGGCTTCGACCGCGCCCAGAATGCGCGAGAACGCCGCGTCCACCTCCTCGGACAGGCGGCTGCCCTCGGCAACGCGGCTGACGGTCTGATGGATCAGCTTGGCAATCTCGCGCGCGGCCAGCGACGATTTCTCGGCCAGCTTGCGCACTTCGTCCGCCACCACGGAAAACCCCACGCCCTGCTCCCCGGCGCGCGCCGCCTCGATGGCTGCATTGAAGGCCAGCAGATGGGTCTGGCTGGAAATTTCGCTGATCGTGTCCACGATTTCGTGGATGTCCGAGGATGAACGCTCGATGGCGATGATCGCGTCGCGCGAACGGCGCACCAGCTGGCTGCCGTCCCCGGCCTCGCGCTGCGTCTGCTCGGCCAGTTCGGTGGAGCGGCCTGCACTGCGCGCCAGCCGCTTGATCGCATCACTCATCGAGTGCAGCACGGCGGTGATGTCTTGCACCTTCTGCGCCACCGCACGCTCACGCTGCACCTGTGCGGTGATGTCGATCGCGTACTTGACCACCTTGTAGGGTCGGCCATCCACATCGAGGATGGGGTTGTAGGTGGCCTGAATCCAGACCTCTGCACCATGCTTGCCGATGCGACGGTAGCGCGCGCTCTGGAACTTGCCCTCGCCCAGATCCGCCCAGAAGTCCCGGTACGTCTGGCTTTGCACCAGACCGGGCTCGCAGAACATGCTGTGGTGCTGGCCGCGAATTTCCGCCAGGGTGTAGCCCATGGTGCGCAGAAAGTTCGGGTTGGCCGTCTGCACGTTGCCTGCCATGTCGAACTCGGTGACCGCCTGCGACAGGCTGATCGCATCGATCTTGCCCTTGGTCTCGGCGGCCGACGTCATGTCGTGCGTGATATCGACAGCAAACTTGACCACCTTGTACGGCTTGCCGGTGACGTCCAGGATGGGGTTGTACGAGGCCTGCAGCCAGATCTCTTTGCCGGCTTTTGAAACGCGGCGAAAGCGTCCCGCCGTGAATTCTCCGCGGCCTAAACGCTCCCACAGGCTCGCATACTCGCTGGATGCAGCGAACTCGGGCTGACAGAACATGCGATGGTGCTTGCCCACAACCTCGTCCCGCCCATAGCCGAAGGTGTCCAGAAAATTCGTGTTGGCGTCCAGAATCCGGCCCGTCAGGTCGAACTCGATCACGGCCTGCACCCGGTGGATCGCTGCAATCTTGCCCTCAAAGTCCGCCTGCTGCGCGCGCTGCGCGGTGATGTCGGTGGCCAGCTTGACCACGCCCACTGTGCGGCCCTCGGCGTCACGCACAGGGTTGTACGAGGCCTGCAGCCAGACCGGCTTGCCCGCCTTGGTGACGCGCAAGAACACATCCTCGCGCACTTGCCCGGCACGCAGCCCCTCCCACAATGCCCGGTATGCCTCGCTGCCCGTCACCTCGGGCGGACAGAACATGCGGTGGTGCTGGCCCAGCACCTCGTTGGCGCTGTAACCCATCAGGTCCAGAAACAGGCTGTTGGCCCGCAGCACCCGGCCCTCTGGATCGAACTCGATCACAGCCTGCACATGCTCAAGCGCTGCCAACAGTGCCGCCGTGCGCGCAGCCTCCTGAGCGGGGGACGGAGGGGTTTCGATCGGAGTATTCATGGTGAGATGTCGGTGTGAAGCAAAGCGCCCGTTGCTGATCGACCGGGGGCATTCAGGGGGAAGACGCTCTTTGCGCAGCTGCAGCGCACTTCATGCGCCCGACTGCATTTGCAACCAGATGAAACGGCGCGCCGAGTATGGCTTAATTTTGCTTTTCTGGCATTACCAACCATGCTCCGCTACCTCACCATCCCGGTTACCGCGTTCCTGCAAAACTGCTCCCTCATCTGGTGTGACGCCACCCACAAAGCCGCCGTGATCGACCCCGGCGGCGATCTGGATGTGCTGCTGGCAGAAATCCAGCGCCTCTCCCTCACGCTCGACCAGATCTGGCTCACCCACGCCCACATCGACCATGCAGGTGGCACGGGCGAGCTGGCACAGCGCCTGTCGCTGCCCATCATCGGGCCACATCCCGGCGACCAGTTCTGGATCGACGGCCTGCCGCAGCAAAGCGCCATGTTCGGGTTTCCGCCCGCGCAGCACTTCACGCCCACCCGCTGGCTGCACGATGGCGACACGGTACAGATCGGCAACGAGACCCTGAACGTGCGCCACTGCCCCGGCCACACGCCCGGCCATGTGGTGTTCCATGCGCCGCAGATCGACCGGGCGTTTGTGGGCGATGTGCTGTTTGCGGGCAGCATCGGCCGCACGGACTTCCCCCAGGGCAACCACCAGGAACTCATCGACAGCATCACCGGGCGCCTGTGGCCCATGGGGGATGCCACGGTATTCATTCCGGGGCATGGCCCAGAGAGCACGTTTGGCAGGGAGCGCCAAAGCAATCCCTATGTGGGTGGGACCTGAACCCCCGCCGCCACAGACAGCGCCACCCGCACAGAACCTCGCGCCATGGTCATAATTTGATAGCAGCTTGCGATGGATGGATGAGCGCCAGACGCCTATTTGACCTGTTTATCACGGCCACTCGCAGCAGCGCCAACACCCACACGCGCTTGGTGGCTGGGCCGATATACGCGGCAAAAGCGGCCTGTTCGACGGACTACCCATAGAACGCACGCTTACGATGTATCTCTTTGTAAGCAGTCTGTGACCCCTTTTGTGGCACAGACGCCTTCTGCCATTTGCGTCCCCTCGTTACATGAATCCCCACTTCAAGTCGCGCCCTCCCCTCGCACCGCAGCGCGGCTCCAGCCTTGCTGGTAAGGCCTACTGGGCCATGGTGCAGAGGGTGGCGCTGACAGCTGCGGCCATCGACGTGGGGTACATCCTGCTGTTTATGTGGCTGGGCTCCCTGCCCCTGGCGGCCGTCAATGTTGTCAGCATTGCCATGTACCTGGGCGCCTACCGGCTCCTCCAGAAGCGCCACAACATGGCCGCCCTGGCTCTGATCTGGCTGGAGGTGGTCGGGCACTCGGCGCTGGGATCGTTGCTGATTGGCTGGGACAGCGGCTTTCACTACTACCTGCTGATGTTCATTCCCGCCATCGTGATCGCCAACACGCGCGGATACGCCGCACCCATGGTGCTGGCGCTGCTGGCGTATTACCTGGGATTGCAGGCACTGAGCAGCCACCTGGGCCCACTCGATCCCCTGCCCGCCCGCAGCGTGAAGATCGTGAACTGGGTGCACATCTGCCTGGTGTTCGCCATGTCGGCCGCACTGGCCGGTTTCTACCGGCGCACCATCCTGATTGCCGAAAGCCGCCTGCGCAAGCAGGCCACGCAAGACCCACTCACCGGCCTGGCCAACCGCAGCCACTTTGAAGCCCTGGCCGCCCATGCGCTGGCGCGCAGCCAGCGCGATGGCGCTGCAGTCACGCTGCTCCTGTGTGATGTGGACCTGTTCAAGCGCGTCAATGACCAATATGGCCACGCGGTGGGCGACGACGTGCTGGTGGCCATGGCCAAGGTGCTGACCGCCAACCTGCGCGAGGGCGATGTGCTGGCGCGCTGGGGTGGCGAGGAGTTTTTGGCGCTGATGCCTGCCAGCCCGCTGGACGCGGCCTGCGCGGCCGCTGAGCGCATCCGCATCGCCGTCGAACAAGCGCCGCTGGACGTGGGCCAGGCGCCCATCCCACTGACCATGTCGTTTGGTGTGGCCCAGGTGCACAGCCCCGACGACCTGCAAGCAGCGATTGCGCGTGCCGACAAGGCGCTCTACCAGAGCAAACATGCAGGCCGCAACCGGGTGAGCGTGGCATGACACCGGGTGGCAGCGCCACCCTCAAGATTGAGCCCAATGAGCCGCTAGCGCTTATCCTTAAAGCGCGAGCAGCTATTAAAACAGTAGCCTTGAGGCCACATCCTCCTGACCGCGTGCCACGCCCCCCCGCGACCTGTCAGCCGTTGCGCCGTGCGGCCTCGTACAGCCCCTGCACCTTGGGCAGGTTCAGCTCCAGCTCCTTGATGCGCGCGGGCCCCGAGGGGTGGGTGGACAGGAAGGCCAGTCCGCCCTGCTTGCTGCCGCTGGCATTGCCCATCTTCTGCCACAGACTGACCGCCGCCTGGGGCTGATAACCCGCGCGTGCGGCCAACTCCAGCCCCACCAGATCGGCATCGCTTTCGTCCGAGCGGCTGAACTGCAGCGTGAGCAATTGCCCGCCCAGGCTGGCGGCCGCGTTGCCCAGGTCGCCCAAACCCAGCAGCTGCGAGCCCAGGCGCAGCGCCAGGTTGGTGCCCTGTGTTTTGGCGATGCGCTCGCGCGCGTGTTCACGCAGGGCGTGGGCCATTTCGTGGCCCATGATCATCGCGGCCTCGTCGTCGGTGAGCTTGAGCTGGTCGAGGATGCCGGTATAGAACGCGATCTTGCCGCCAGGCATGCAAAAGGCGTTGATCTGCTGGCTACCGATGAGGTTGACCTCCCAGCGCCACTGCCTGGCGCGGTCGTTCCAGGGCGCGGCATAAGGGATCAGCCGTTTGGCGATGGCGTGCAGGCGCTGCAGCTGTGGGTGGTTGTCGGGCGCCAGCGCGCGCTTGGCTTTGGCCTGCTGCAGCATCTGCTGGTACTGCTGGGCGGCCGAATTCTCCAGGGTCTCGGCGGGCACCAGCTTGCGCAGGCTGGACGACGTGCCCACATCCACCTGCGCCAGCACGGGCGCAGCAGCACTGGCCCCCGCCGCCAGCAGGAACGCACGGCGCGCAGACCAAGGGGACGAGGGCGCCACAGAGGGAGCGGGGCAGAAAAGGCACATACAGGCAATCCCTGAAGGAATAATAAGCGGCGCTGGTGCACAACGCACCCGGGACTGTCGTCCAGATGGAGGCTGGCAGGCCGGGCTACAAGGGTGTCGGCGATGATAGACAAAACCCCCGAACCCCCATGTCAGACACCTCCACCTCATCCACCCCCACCCTCGCTGCCGACAAGCCTGCGCGCACCCCCTGGCTGCAGACGCTGCGCGTCTACCTGGAGCCCGCGAGCCTGCGCATGCTCACGCTGGGCTTCTCGGCCGGGCTGCCGCTGCTGCTGGTGCTGGGCACGCTGAGCTTTCGCCTGCGCGAAGCGGGCATCGACCGCAGCACCATCGGCTACCTGAGCTGGGTGGGCCTGGCCTACGGCTTCAAGTGGGTGTGGGCGCCGCTGGTGGACCGCCTGCCCATCCCGCTGCTCACGCGGTTGCTGGGCCGGCGACGCAGTTGGCTGCTGCTATCGCAGGCCATAGTCGTGGCAGGGCTCATCGGTATGGCGCTGGCCGATCCGCGCCAGACGCTGGGGCCCATTGTGTGGTGCGCGCTGGCGGTGGCCTTTGGCTCGGCCACGCAGGACATTGCGCTCGACGCGTTTCGCATCGAGTCGGCCGATGCCAACCACCAGGCCGCGCTGGCGGCGTCGTACCAAACGGGCTATCGCCTGGCGATGATCTGGGCCGGGGCGGGGGTTTTGTGGATTGCAGCCCGGTCCGAGGTGGCACCCGCTGTCGGCCAGGCCATCGTTCAGGGCGCGGCCGCGTACCAGAACAGCGCGTGGCAGGCGGCCTACCTGGCCATGGCCGCGTCGATGGCGGTGGGCGTGGTCACCGTGCTGTTCTCGCGCGAGCCAGCGCCGGTGCACCTGCCACCGGCCAAGAACGCCGCCGAGTGGATTCACAGCGCCATGGTGGAACCGTTTGCGGACTTTTTGCGCCGCTACGGCTGGCACGCGGCGCTGATCCTGGCGCTGATCGCCGTGTACCGCATCAGCGATGTGGTGATGGGCATCATGGCCAACCCGTTTTATGTGGACATGGGCTTTACCAAAGACGAGGTAGCAGCCGTGACCAAAATTTACGGCGTGATCATGACGCTGGCAGGCGCCTTTGTGGGCGGCGTGTTGTCGATGCGTTTTGGCGTGATGCGCATCCTGATGCTGGGCGCCATCCTGAGCGCGGCCAGCAACCTGCTGTTCGCCTGGCTGGCAGGCCACGGGCATGACGTGACCGCGCTGATCGCCGTGGTGTCGGCCGACAACCTGGCCAGCGGCATTGCGTCGGCCGCATTCATCGCCTACCTGTCGAGCCTGACCAACGTGAGCTACTCGGCCACGCAATACGCACTGTTCAGCTCGATGATGTTGCTGCTGCCAAAGTTTGTGGCGGGCTTCTCGGGCGACTACGTGGACGCGTTCGGCTATGCGCAGTTCTTCACGGCCACGGCGATGCTGGGGGTACCGGTGCTGGTGCTGGTGGCACTGGCATCGAAGGTAAAAATAGGTTCTAGCGCTTGAATATCAAGCACATATTGCTATTTAATTGATAGTAGCACTCCAACGACACCCCCTGCGATTTACCGCAACTTTACGGAGGCTTCAACACGGAGAGACGCCTGCGCGGGAGCATGAGGTTCTGTTCAAGCCTGCCACTACACTGCCCCCATGAGCTCCCAACTGCTGATGATCGAAGACGACGCCCGCCTCGCACAGATGGTGGGCGAGTACCTGGGCCAGTCGGGGCTGCAGGTCACGCACCGCGCAGACGGCAAAAGTGGCCTGGCGCAGTTGCAGGGGCCTGATGCCGGGCCTTTGCCCGACCTTGTGATCCTGGACCTGATGCTGCCCGACATGGATGGACTGGAAGTGTGCCGCCGCATCCGCTCGCTGCAGGGCAATGCCGCCCAGGTGCCGGTGCTCATGCTCACGGCCAAGGGCGACCCGATGGACCGCATCATCGGCCTGGAGCTGGGCGCTGACGACTACCTGCCCAAACCCTTTGAACCGCGCGAGCTGCTGGCCCGCATCCGTGCCATCCTGCGCCGACGCACCGACGGCGGCAGTGCGTCGGCGGCGACCCAGGTGCTGCGTTTTGGCACGTTGGAGATCGACCGCGACGCGCGCACCGTGACCGTGGCGGGCGATCTGGCAGACCTCACGTCCTACCAGTTCGACCTACTCGTAGCGCTGGCCGAGCGCGCAGGCCGGGTGCTCACGCGCGACCAGATCATGGAAGCCGTGCGCGGCCGCGAACTGGAGGCGTTTGACCGCTCCATCGATGTGCACATGGGCCGCATCCGCGCGGCCATTGAGGTGGACGCCAAGAACCCCCGCCGCATCCTCACGGTGCGCGGCGTCGGCTACGTTTTTGCCAAACAGCAAGACTGACCGGCAGCCCGCCCTGCCGCGTTACGCATGTCTTTGACCAACCCCTTTTCCCGCCGCCTGTACCTGCGCATCTGGCTGGCCGTCGTCGGTGGCATGGCCGTGCTCACGCTCACTGTGGGCTGGGCCTGGCGCATGGCCGAGGAGCAGAAGGCCCAGAACAACCAGCCTTTTGTACCGCCCTCGCGTGAGATGACCCTGCGCGACCCTGCGGGCAACCTGTTGCTGCGGGGCCCCGCCATGCGCCAGCCCACGGAGCCCGGCGAAGGTGCCGAGTTCCGCATTGAGTCCGAAAGCGGGCAGACCTTCATCCTGCAGATGGCCCCCCGCCAGCCCCATGGCGAGCGGGGTGGCGGCCGACCCGGCGGTGGGGGACCGAACCAGAGCGATGCCGCCTTCTGGACCCGGCCTCCCTTTGGTTTTCTGTGGTTGCTGGGCATCGTCAGCCTTGCGGTGGCCGTGGGGGTGTACCCCATCATCCGGCGCCTGACGCTGCGGCTCGAAGCACTGCAGCGCAGCGTGCAGAAGTTTGGCGAGGGTGACCTGTCGGTGCGCGTGCCCGAACAGGGCCAGGACGAGGTGGCCGACCTGGCCCGCCAGTTCAACGCGGCCGCCGGGCGCGTGGAAACACTTGTGAAATCGCACAAGTCGCTGCTCGCCAACGCCTCCCACGAACTGCGCTCGCCGCTCACGCGCATCCGCATGGGGCTGGAGCTGATGGGCGGACAGCAGCCCTCTCCCGCGTTCCGCGAGGAGATCCTGCGCAACATCGCCGAGCTGGACCAGCTGGTGGACGAAATTCTGCTCGCCAGCCGCCTGGATGCCCGCGAGGCCGATGTCGGCACGGTGGAGCTGGTGGACCTGATCGGCCTGGCCGCCGAGGAGTGCGCCCGTGTGGACGCCGATCTGGACGTGAGCGCCAGCCCCGACTCGCTGGAAGTGCGCGGCGTGGCCAAGCTGCTTCGCCGGGCCATCCGCAACCTGCTGGAAAACGCGCGCCGCTACAGCACGGGCGAGATCACGGTGGTGGTGCACCGCCGCCAGGGTCGTGCCGAGGTGTATGTCTGCGACCATGGCCCCGGCGTACCCCCCGGCCAGCGTGAACGCATCTTCGAGCCCTTCTACCGCCTGCCGGGCGCCAGCGAACGCGCGGGTGGCGTGGGCCTGGGGCTGTCGCTGGTGCGTTCGATCGCCGGGCGCCACCAGGGCACCGCGCACTGCCAAGACCGCCCCGACGGCGACAGTGGCGCCTGTTTTGTACTGACCTTGCCGCTGGCCCCTTCCCCTGCAGCCACAGGCTCCTAGGGCCCCTGCGCACGCGACGTTGCCCAGGGTTTAACCGCCGTCCGGGGTCCTCGACACTGGCACGGCTAAGGCCGGGGCCGCCCCGCAGCAAGGGTGCCGTCGCCCTTGGAGGGACGGCACCGAAGGCGACCCAGGGGAGGCTTACCTCATCAACGGCCAACGCCAGGCCATCACCGCATACAGCGCGGCACCCACCCCCAGCGCCGCAGCCGCCACGGCCAACCCGTAGACAAAGCCCTGGCCCTGCGTCGCCGCGTGGTGCAGCATCCACGCCACCATGGGCGGGCCCACGATCTGCCCGATGCCATAGGCCGCCGTGAGCAGCCCGGGGAAGCTGTCCCCCGCCGCAGGCCACACCCGTCGCGCCTCCTGCAGCGCGTAGAACGTGATCGCCGTGAACGGCAGGCCCAGCAACAAGCTGCCGAGTGCAAAACCCAGAGGCCCCGGCCACACCAGGCTGAGCGCGATCGCCCCAGCCTGCAAGGCATAGGCCGCCATGAGCAGCCAGCGCCGGTCCCAGGCGGCCGGTGTGCGCGTGGTCAGCGCAGCCCCCAGGGCCACGCCGGCGCCAAACAGCGGCCAGAACAGGTCCGGCCACGGCGACCCGGCGGGCAACGCCGCGCGCGCAATCACCGGCAAAAAGGTGGCCGTGACGATGTAGCCCAGCCCCGCCAATCCGTACGCCAGCACAAGCCCCGCGCGCGCCAGGGGCCCCTGACCCCGCAGCACCCGGCCCGAGGCGTGTGCACCGGCCGCCGCCGCAGGCAACGCCACGCCCTGCAGCACCGGCCAGATGGCAGCACACAGCCCCACGCTCAACAGGCCAAACACGGCCCAACCGGCCGCCGCAGGCCATTGCAAGGCCACCATGGCACTGGCCGACAGACCCGTGAGCACGATGCCCAGCCCCGGCCCACAAAAGATCAGCCCGCCCAGCGCGGGCTGGCCCAGCGCCACCAGGCGCACCATGCACCACACCGAGACGTTCAGGAACACCAGTGCGCTCGCCACGCCCGCAGCAAAACGCAGCGCTGGCCAGGTGGCTGGCAACGGCAGCGCCATGCCCAGCGTGAGCAACACCGTGGCCCCCAGCCCCCAGCGCGCCAGGCGCGCCGCGTGCCACCTCTGCCGGGCCTGCGGGGCCACCCACGGCAACGCCATGCAGGCCAGCGCACCCACGAGGTAACCCAGGTAGTTGGCCGTGGCCAGCCAGCTGCCACCGGCCAGCGTGATCACGCCGTCGTGCAGCATCATCGGCAGCAACGGCGTGAACGCAAACCGCCCAATGCCCATGGCCGCTGCCAGCGCCGCCATGCCCGCGAGTGCCACGGCCAGGGGCTGGTTGGACAGGGCCGCGACCGACGGGGCGCAAGCATGTGGGGCGGTCTGCGGGTCCATGGTGGCACTTTCGATTTATGATTCTGTTTTGAGATTTATTTTTTATAAATCATCTCACAAAGAGAATGTTCATGGACTTAGCCGCACTGGAAATCTTCCGCACCGTTGCCCAGGAGGGCAGCGTGACCCGCGCTGCCGAACGCCTGGGCCGCGTGCAGTCGAACGTGACCACGCGTGTGCAGCAACTCGAAGAGCAGCTGGGTGCCACCCTGTTTCTGCGCGAGGGCAAGCGCATGGTGCTCACGCCCGCGGGTGAGTCGCTGCGCGGCTATGCCGACCGCCTGCTGGCGCTGGCCGAAGAGGCCCGCCAGTCGGTGCACCCTGGCCAGCCCGGCGGGCGCCTGCGCCTGGGTGCCATGGAAAGCACCGCCGCCGCGCGCCTGCCGCAGCCATTGGCGCAACTGCACGCGCAGTGGCCGGGGCTGGTGCTGGAGCTGAGCACGGCGCCCTCACGCCAATTGGTCGAACAGGTGTTGTCCCACAGCATCGACTGCGCCCTGGTGGCCTGGCCGCCACCCGGCATCGATGCCCACGCACCGGTGGAGCGTACCGCCGTGTTTGCAGAAAACCTGCTGCTGGCCCTGCCCGCCGACCACCCCCCCGTGCGCACCCCCCAAGACCTGCAGCCGGACACGCTGGCCGCGTTCGGCAACGGCTGCACCTACCGCCGCATGGGTGAGGCCTTCATGCAGCAAAAGAGCGGCCGACCACCGCAGGTGCTGGAGTTGGCCTCGTACCACGCCATCCTGGCCTGCGTGGCTGCAGGGCGCTGCGCGGGCGTGGTGCCGCAGGCCGTCATCGACCTGATGCGCGAGCCCCCGGCCCTGCGCCTGGTGCCGCTGACGGACTGCGACACGGTGCTGGTGCGCCGACGCGGCTACCAGTCGCCCGCGCTGGAGGCCTTGCTGACCGCACTGCAGACCAGCGCCCCCCGCGCGTCCCGATCCATTGCCTGAGCCCATTACCCGAGCCCATTGCCTAACGGAGTTCTCCATGCCGACACCTTTCACAAGCCGCCTTGGCCTTGCGCTGCCCATCCTCCAGGGCCCCATGACGGGGTCTGACACGCCCACACTGGCGGCAGCCGTGTCCCAGGCCGGTGGCCTGGGCATGCTGGGCTGCGGCATGCGCTCGCCCGCTGCCATGGCCGAGGTGGCCGCCGAGGTGCGCCGCCGCACCGACCAGCCCTTTGGCATGAACCTGTTTGTGCAGGCCACACCAGCCCCCGACGAGGCCACGGTGCAGGCTGCGCTGCAGCGCATGGCGCCGTTCTACGCTGAATTCGGACTGGTGCCCGAACGGCCCGCGCAGTGGTGCGAGGACTTTGCGGCGCAGTTTGAGGCCCTCGTGGCTGCACGCCCGGCAGTGGCCAGCTTTACCTTTGGCATCCTCTCTGCGGCGCAGGTAGCGCGGCTGCAAGGAGCGGGCAGCTATGTAGTGGGCACCGCCACCACCGTGGCAGAAGCCCGCGCCTGGGCCGCCGTGGGCGCAGACGCGGTCTGCGCCTCGGGCATGGAAGCAGGCGGGCACCGGGGCACTTTTTTGTCGCCCGGCCACGACGCGCCACCGCTGGGCGGACCATCGGTGGACGACTTCGAGGCCAGCATGGTGGGCACGCTGACACTGGTGCGGCAATGCGTGGACACGCTGTCGATCCCCGTGATCGCTGCGGGCGGCATCATGGACGGGCGCGGCATTGCAGGCGCGCTGGCCCTGGGCGCCCAGGCGGTGCAGATGGGTACGGCCTTTCTGACCTGCCCCGAGTCGGGCATCGGCCCGGCCTACCGCCAAGCGCTGACCGAGGCCGGGGCCACCGACACCCGCACCACCCGCATCTTCTCGGGCCGACCGGCGCGCGGCATCGTCAACGCCATGATGGACCGCCTGCGGGCCGATGAGCGCACCGTTCCACCCTACCCCGTACAGAACGCCCTCACAGGCGCCCTGCGACGTGCGGCGGCACAGGCGGGCCGCGCGGATCATTTGTCTCTGTGGGCCGGCCAAGGCGTGGCCCAGGTGCGCCCCTTGCCCGCCACCGAACTCATGGCGGTGCTGGAGCGGGAGTGGCGCGCTGCAACGGCAGCGCCTGCCACCCGGCAATAACTACACTTTTAATAGCTGTCAGCGCTTATCCACCAAGCGCTAGCAGCCATTTTCTTGAAAATTTACGTGCCCCCCTCCGGCACGTCAGCTCAAGCGGACCAGGGCAACTCGCGGGCCGGGCCCTGGATGACAGGGGCCTGCGCATTGAGGGTTTCACCCGCCAGCACACGCTCGTACATGCGCAGATAGTTGCGGGCCATGCGCTCGGCGCCAAAGTGCTCTACGACATGCGCATGGCAGGCGCGGGGGTCAAAGTGATTGCTCCGCACGGCCTCGGCCAACACGTGGGCCTCTGTGGACAACACGCCGCAGTGCACGGGCACCAACTCGGGCAGCGCGCCATAGGGCGTGGAGAACACCGGGCAACCAAAGTACAGGCTCTCGATCACGGCCAGACCAAAGGGCTCATGCCAGCGCACCGGAAAAATCAGCCCCCGGGAGGCATTGAGCAGGCCCGTCTTCTGCGTGCCCCCCACCATGCCGTGGAAGTGAATCTTGCGCGACAGCGTCCAGCGAAAGCCGCGCTTGAAGTTGATGCGGTTGCCGCCCAGCACGTCCAGCTCCACCCCGGCCAACTTGGCCACGCGGATGGCGCCGCGCACGTTCTTCACCCCCCAGGCCGCCTTGCCCAGGAAGTGGTAGTGCGAGCGTGGGCGGTCAAAGTCCACGGGGCCATAACCGGCCCAATCCAGCCCGTTGTAGACAAACTCGGTGGAGCCATAACGCGCCGCGTGGTCGCGCGACAGGAACACCGTGTTGCGCGGCAGCGGCTTGGGCTTGCGGGCGTTGCCGTGCTCGGTCACCAGGTAGGGCTTGGCCAGCTCGGTACGCGGGTTGAACTGGAAATGCGTGATGTCCACATCGGCCGGGATCTGGCCCTCCCAGGGCTCCTCGGGCCGGATAGGCAACACCTGGCCGAAATCGCAGGTCGAGCCCTCGGGCACCAGGTAGCTCACGCGGTGGCCCTGCTGCACCAGCGTCTTGCCCAGGTCCCAGATCACACGTTCAGTACCGCCGTAACCGTAGACGGGGATGGGGGAGTTGTTGACCAGCAGGATGTGCATGGCAGAAGTCCTTCAGGAAATGGCAGCGGCCCGCGCAGGCGCCTGCAGCCGCAGGCGCTCGCGGCCTTGCAACATGGCCAGTACCAACATGCCCATGAACAGGTAGAACATGGTGCCGCTGTTGTGCCCCAAAAACACCTGGGTGGTGCCAAAGCCCATGTAGGACACCGGCAGCAGCACCCCGATCATGCGCAGGCACAGCCCCTGTGGGTCCAGCACACCCGCATCGCCGGGGAACACGCGGCGGCGCGTGGGCCAGAACAGCACCAACGGCACGCCGTAGAACAGCAGCAACACCACCACGCCGGGGATCCCGCGCTTGGCAAAGATGTCCAGCGCCTCGTTGTGGGCGTGGCTGAACTGCAAAACAATCGGGTGGGCCTCGCCGGCAGCCACCCGCCGCTGCTTCTCGGCCTCGTACCCGTAGCGGCCCCAGCCGGTCCAAGGCCGGTCCAGGCCCATGCGCCAGGCAAGGCCCCAATGCGCCAGGCGCTGGCCCACCGAGCTGGCGGCGTCACCCCGCGACTCGTACTGCGTGATCTCCTGCCGCGCCTCGTCCACCCGCAAGCGCACCTCGTTGGCCTTGAAGGCCATCAGCCCGGCCGCACCCGCTACGACCAACACGGCGCCCACGATGGCCAGCTTGCGCTGGCCACACCGGGCCTGCAACCAGGCGCACAACAGCAGCGCCAGCGGCAGCACCACCCAGCCCCCGCGCGACTCGGACAGCAGTGATCCCTCCAGGCCGAGCAGAATGCATGCCGCCCAGCCCACACGTTGCCAGGGCTTCCAGCGGTCCCACAGCACCAGCAGCGCGACCGAGCACATCAGCCCCAGCAACAGGCTGAGCCCACCGTACTGGATGGCGTTGGTAAAACCATTGGCCCGCGGCAGGTGCAGCACCATCGCCTGGTACATGCCGATCAGACCCGCACCGCAAGCACCCACGGCGATGCCGGCCCAGAGCCAGGGCACCTGCGGGGGATAGGCCAGCACATACAACAGGCACGGCAGCGCCAGCAGGTACTTGGCGGGCCGGTCCAGGTTGGACCAGCTGCCCTGGGCCGGGTCAAAGTCGAGGGCCCAGACCGTGCCCATCGCTACGATGGAGGCCAAAAGCAGCCAGGCATCACGCCCCGGCGGGCGCCGCAACCACACCCCGGCGGTGGCCAGGCTGCACAGCAACAGCACCACTGCGCCCCACGAATAGCCCGAGCGCACCCACAGTGCCAGGCCCGGCACCATGAAGGCCGCTACGCCCGACAGGCGCACGAAAAGATCGTCAGTTTTGTTCAACGGCGTACGCTCTCGCTCAGTTGCTGTTGGTCGTATTCCAGGGCGGCGTAACGGAAAAACGCCTCCAGCGCCACAAACAGGCAATACAGAAATCCCGCCCCGCCACACAGAAACCCCAGGCGAAACACATACAGGCGCAGGAACATGCTGGTGCCCGAAGCCAGGCCCCGCACGACTCCGCCCTTTTTGCCCGCCGCCGCCCGCTTGGCAGCCCCGAGCATCGCGTACTGCGTGAGCTTTTCCAGGCTGCCGCGCACCGTGGTGCGCGAGTAGTGCAGCAGCCGCGCCTGGATCAGGCGGCGCGGCACTGCGCCACCGTCCGGCAGTGGCAACAGTTCGGCCTGCTCGTGCACCACCCCGGTGAACTCCCGGACCATGGCCCGCACGAACAGGCGCTCGATCTGCGACTGGGAGCGGAAATACCTGAGTTCATGCCCATAGGCCACCATGCGCCAGCGGATGGTCCATACCGCCTGCTCGCCCGAGCGCACGATGGCCTGCAACTCCTGTGCAAAGGCCGGTGTCATCACCTCGTCGGCGTCGAGAAAGAAGACGTAGTCGCCCTGTGAATGCGCCAGCAGGCGGTTGCGCTGCACGGCAAAACCCTGCCAGTCGGGGTAGCTGTGCACCTCGGCGCCCAGGCGCGTGGCAATGGCCACGGTGTCATCCGTGCTACCGCTGTCCACCACCAGCAGCTGGTCGGCAAATGCCGCGCTTGTCAGGCAGGCTTCAATGCGGTGCGCCTCGTTGTGGGTCAGCACCGCAACGGTCAATGTGGGCGGCACCGCAGCGCCGCCAGAACTGCGCATCATCAGGCGACGACCGTCCAGCTGGAGGCCTGCAGTAAACCGTCGCCAAGGCGCGGCCCCAGCGAGGGACGCCAAGCAAGGCCAGCCCCGCAGCGAGGGCGTTGTCCCCCTTCAGGGGGAAGGCGCCGCAGGCGCCTGAGGGGGTGCTTCATTCGTTCAGTGACCAGCGTGTACGTGCTCGCCCGCCTTCAGGCGGTACACCGTGCCGCAGTACGGGCACTTGGCTTCGCCGGTGCGGGCCACGTCCAGGTACACCTTGGGGTGGCTGTTCCAGATCTTCATATCGGCCTTGGGGCTGGGACAGAAAACACCCCCCTGTGCATTCAGGTCCTTGGCCAGGAGTTCTACGGAAGCTTGCGACATATTCATCAGACCTTGGTGAGCCAGTGGGCGTAGTTGGAGTTGCGGCCGTTGACGATGTCGAAGAAGGCGCTTTGGATTTTTTCGGTGATCGGGCCGCGTGAGCCAGCGCCGATTTCGATGCGGTCGAGTTCGCGGATGGGCGTGACTTCAGCCGCTGTGCCGGTGAAGAAGGCCTCGTCAGCGATGTACACCTCGTCGCGCGTGATGCGCTTTTGCACAATTTCCAGGCCCAGGTCCTTGGCGATGTGGAACACGGTGTTGCGGGTGATGCCGTTCAGCGCGCCGGCAGACAGGTCGGGCGTGTAGATCACGCCCTTCTTGATCACGAAGATGTTCTCGCCCGCGCCTTCGGACACAAAGCCCGAGCTGTCAAGCAACAGGGCTTCGTCGTAACCGTCGTCCAGCGCTTCCATGTTGGCCAGGATGGAGTTGGTGTAGTTGCTCACCGCCTTGGCCTGCGTCATGGTGATGTTGACGTGGTGGCGCGTGTAGCTGCTGGTCTTGACGCGGATGCCGCGCTTCATGCCTTCTTCGCCCAGGTAGGCGCCCCAGGCCCAGGCCGCCACCATCAGGTGGATCTGGTTGCCCCGGGGCGAGACACCCAGCTTTTGCGAGCCGATCCATGTCAATGGGCGCAGATAGCACGATTCGAGCTTGTTTTCACGCACCACAGCCTTCTGGGCCTCGTTCACTTCTTCCTTGGTGAACGGAATCTGCATGCGCAGGATCTTGGCGCTGTTGAACAGGCGCTCGGTGTGTTCTTCGAGGCGGAAGATGGCCGTGCCGTCGGCCGTGTTGTAGGCACGCACGCCTTCGAAGGCGCCGCAGCCGTAGTGCAGGGTGTGGGTCAGCACATGGATCTTGGCGTCGCGCCAATCCACCATCTGGCCGTCCATCCAGATCTTGCCATCACGATCGGCCATCGAGGGAACTACGGGGCTCATGGGAATCCTTTGGTTGCTGTGGGTCGCAAAACAGGGATTTTACGGGGCTGCAGCCCGCCCGGAATCTGGGACCACAGAGTGCAGTGCAGCAAATCGCCCCGCAGGGGCCCAGGGATCTCAGTCCTGGGCGGCGGAGGCGCCATCGTCCTCGGGGCGCTCCAGCGTCCACTTCACCAGCTTGCCGTGGCGGAACTCACAGGTCACATGCGAGCGGGTTCCATCCGTCCAGCGGTACACCTCTGGGTCTGCACCCTCTGCCGATTGCAGCTCGCCCAGCGCCTGCGTCATCGCCACGACATGCATCAGGTTGACGCCCTCAGAGAGCCGCGCATTGAGCATGACCGCACTGCCTACATAGCCGATGGGGCGCTTGGCGGCCTTCTTCATCACGTTCACCAGCCGCGTGAAGTGCAGCAGCGCCCACATGACCAAGCCGCCGACGACCGCCGCCACGCCGGCCCAACCATAGGCATAAAAACCAAACCCGATCAGGGCGACACCGCCCAGGGGCACCAAAATATTGCGCAAATTCATGGGTCGATTGTCTTACGGCCGCGCACCCATGGCGCTGTGGGCATTGCTTACAGCCCCCGCACCACGTTCATGGCCTCTTCCACCCGCTCCACCGCGTGAATGGTGAGGCCTTCGATGGGCTTCTTGGGCGCATTGGCCTTGGGGACCACCGCCACGGAAAAGCCCAGTTTGGCGGCCTCCTTGAGGCGCTCTTGCCCCCGGGGCGCAGGCCGCACTTCGCCGGCCAGCCCCACTTCACCAAAGGCCAGAAAACCCCGGGGCAGCGCCTTGCCGCGCAGACTGGAGGTGATGGACAACATCACCGCCAGGTCGGCTGCGGGTTCGCTGATGCGCACACCACCCACGGCGTTCACAAACACGTCTTGGTCCATGCAGGCCACCCCCGCGTGGCGGTGCAGCACGGCCAGCAGCATGGCCAGGCGGTCTTTGTCCAGGCCCACCGACAGGCGTCGGGGGCTGGGGCCACCGGTGTCGACCAGGGCTTGAATTTCTACCAGCAGCGGGCGTGTGCCCTCCAGCGTCACCATCACGCAGCTGCCCGGTACGGGCTCGCTGTGCTGGCTCAAAAAAATGGCGCTGGGGTTGCTCACGCCCTTGAGGCCCTTTTCGGTCATGGCAAAAACGCCAATCTCATTGACGGCGCCAAAGCGGTTCTTGATGGCGCGCACCAGCCGAAACTGGCTGTGGGTGTCGCCCTCAAAGTACAGCACCGTGTCCACCATGTGTTCCAGCACACGCGGCCCGGCCAGCGCGCCCTCTTTGGTGACGTGGCCGACCAGCACGATGGCGGTGCCCGACGCCTTGGCGCAGCGCGTGAGGTGCGCCGCACATTCGCGCACCTGGGCCACCGAACCGGGGGCGGACGTGAGCTGGTCGGAGTACACGGTCTGGATGGAGTCGATCACGGCCACCGCGGGCTGCATGGATTCAATGGTCGCCAGGATCTTTTCGAGCTGGATCTCGGCCAGCACGTTGACCTGGCTGTGGTCCAGTCCTAGGCGGCGCGAACGCAGGGCCACCTGGGCACCGCTTTCCTCACCCGTCACATACAACGTGGGCAGCCCGGCGCGCTGCAGGGCATCCAGCGCCTGCAACAGCAGCGTGGACTTGCCGATGCCCGGGTCGCCGCCAATCAGCACCACGCCGCCCTCGACAATGCCGCCGCCCAGCACGCGGTCCAGTTCGTCGATGCCGCTCGGCGTGCGGTCCACATCGCTGGCCTCAATGGCCGACAGCGGCATCACGGCCTGGGCCTGGTTCAGGCCTGCAAATTGCGCGCCGCTGTAGCGGTTCTTGCCCGGCCCGGCCTCGGCCACCGACTCGATCAGCGTGTTCCAGGCACCGCAGGCCGGGCATTTTCCCAGCCAGCGCGGGCTGGTGCCGCCGCATTCGGTGCAGGTGAACGTGGTTTTGTCTTTGGCCATGGTGGGTGTTGGTGGGCGGACCCCAAAGCGGGGCAGCCGACTATAGCGGCCGTGTCCACACGGGCCAGCAACAGCCCGTACGATGGCGGGCTTGGCAATGCCGCATGGAGTTCAGATTGCAGACACCCATCAACCCTTTCAAACAGGCCATGGCCCAGGGCCAGGCGCAATTGGGCCTATGGCTTGGTTTGGCCGACGCCTACAGCGCAGAAATCCTTGCAGGCACCGGCTACGACTGGCTGCTGGTCGATGGCGAACATGCGCCCAATGATGTGCGCTCCATCCTGCACCAGCTGCAGGCCATTGCCAGCGCGGCCAGCGCCTTGCCGGCCGGTGTGCGCCCGCCCCACCCGATTGCACGCGTGCCCGTGGGCGACACCGCACTCATCAAACAGTACCTGGACATTGGCGCGCAAACCCTGCTGGTGCCCATGGTAGACACCGCCGAGCAGGCGCAGCAACTGGTGCGCGCCACCCGTTACGCGCCCGAGGGCGTGCGCGGCATGGGCAGTGCGCTGGCACGCTCGTCGCGCTGGCAGGCGTACCCCGAGTATGTGCACGAGGCCAACCAGCAGGTCTGCCTGTTGGTGCAGGCCGAAACGGTGGAGGCCATGGCCCACCTCGATGCCATTGCGGCCACCCCCGGCGTCGACGGCGTGTTCATTGGCCCGGCCGATCTGTCCGCGTCCATGGGCCACCCCGGCAACCCGGGGCATCCCGATGTGCAGGCCGCCATCCACGATGGCATTGCCTGCATCCTGCGCGCTGGCAAGGCGCCGGGCATCTTGGCCACCACCGAATCGCAGGCGAAGCAGTGGCTGGCAGCGGGCGCGCTGTTTGTGGCGGTAGGGGTGGACACCATGCTGCTGGCCGCCGCTGCGCAGGAGTTGCTGGCGCGCTTTCGCACCGGCGCGGTGAGCGCACCCACGCGGCCTGCGGGCTACTGAGAACCGCAAGAAGCCACGCGCAGCATTCAGAACCACATTCAACTGGAAGACAAAGGCTCTACAACCATGAAAGCATGTATTTACGGCGCAGGCGCCATCGGCGGCTGGATTGCCGTGGCACTGGCCCAGGCGGGCCAAACGGTCAGCATGGTGGCGCGGGGCGACACACTGCGCGCCCTGCAAACCAACGGGCTGCGCATGCGGTGCGCCGATGGCACGCTGGCGCAAGTGGCGGTGGCGGCCCATGACGACCCGGCAGCACTGGGCGTGCAAGACCTGGTCGTGGTCGCGGTGAAGGCGCCGGGCCTGCCCGACGTGGCACGCGCCATGGCACCGCTGATCGGGCCGGACACCATCGTGCTGACGGCCATGAACGGCGTGCCGTGGTGGTTCCTCGATGGGTTTGGCGGCGCCGCCCAAGGCCATGCCCTCGAATCCGTGGACGCGGGGGGTGTGATTGCCCAAGCCATTCCTGCGCGCAGCGTGGTGGGCAGCGTGGTGCACACCAGCTGCTCGCTCGAATCCCCGGGCTTTGTGCGCCAGCACTTCGGCAACCGGCTCATCATGGGCGAGCCCGATGGCAGCCGCAGCGAGCGACTGCAGGCGCTGGCCGACACGCTGCAGCGCGGCGGCATCGACGTGGAAGTCTCCACGCACATTCAAAAAGACATCTGGTTCAAGCTGTGGGGCAACCTGACCGTCAACCCCATCAGCGCACTCACCGGCGCCACCACCGACCGCATCCTGGACGACGACCTGGTGCGCGGCTTTGTCAGCGCCGTGATGCTCGAAGCCAAGGCCATCGGTGAAAAGCTGGGCGTGCCGATTGACCAGCAGCCCGAAGACCGCCACGCCGTCACACGCAAACTGGGCGCGTTCAAAACCTCGATGCTGCAGGACGTAGAGGCGAACAAGCCCCTGGAGATCGACGCGCTGGTGGGCGCCGTGCGCGAACTGGGCCAGATCACCCACACACCCACGCCGCACACCGATGCGCTGCTGGGCCTGGTGCGGCTGATGGCGCGCACACGCAGTCTGTACTGACAAATTTCAAGCCAAATTGGCCTGCGGCGCTTATACATAGAGCACCAACAGCTACTCAATTTATAGCAAACTACCCATGACCAACCTCACTCTTTACTACACCCCCGGCACCTGCGCGCAGGCCGTTCGCATCGCCCTGGAAGAGGCCGGCGCCCCTTATGAACTGGTGCGTGTGGACTTTGCCGCTGCCCAGCAGCGCACGCCCGAGTACCTGGCCATCAACCCCAAAGGCCGCGTGCCCGCGCTGGCCACGCCGCACGGCACCTTGACCGAAACACCCGCGCTGCTGGCCTACGTGGCGCAGAGCTTTCCCGCGGCGCGCCTGGCGCCTGCGGATGCCCATGGATTTGCGCGTTTGCAGGAGTTTCACAGCTACCTCGCCTCCACCGTGCACATCGCCCATGCCCACCGCCCCCGTGCCAGCCGCTGGGCCGAAGAGCCCGAGGCCCAGGCCGCCATCCAGCGCAAAGTGCCGCAGAACATGACGGAGTGCTTCAACCTCATCGAAAGCCACTACCTCGGCGATGGCCCCTGGGTGATGGGCGAGCAGTACACGGTGGCCGACGGGTACCTGTTCACCATTGGCACCTGGCTCAAAAGCGATGGTGTGGACATTGCCCAGTTCCCCAAGGTGTTGGCACACACCCAGCGCATGCTTCAGCGCCCGGCCGTGCAGCGCGCGCTGGCCTGACGCACGCGCGGCACCAATAGAAAAAGCCCCGCACATGGGTTGCGGGGCTTTTCAGCGTCTGGTCGGGCGCCTCACCGTCAACCGCCCACCCACCGATCACGCCGAGCCTGTCGAAGCGCAGCGCAGCGCAGCGACAGGCTCAGCCCAAACGGGTGGGAGCGCAGAGCGCCATCCAGCACTCAATTCACCTTCAGATACCGCCAGTCGATGCGGTTGTCGGCGCGGTGAATGATCTCCACCTTCTTCGTGCCCGCCCACGGGATCACCTGGTTGTACAGCGGGATGTGCGAGACCAGTTCGTGCTCCTTGATCAGCGCCTGCTCGATGAGCTGG
Organism: Acidovorax sp. 69; assembly: GCF_002797445.1. NCBI lineage: Bacteria > Pseudomonadati > Pseudomonadota > Betaproteobacteria > Burkholderiales > Comamonadaceae > Acidovorax > Acidovorax sp. 69. The sequence goes on from NZ_PGEP01000001.1 coordinate 4,792,433, forward strand.
TTGCGCGTGGTGGCGTCGGTCTCCTTCTTCACGCGCTCGATCAATGCGTCCATCTGCGGGTCCGAGAACCGGCCCAGGTTGAAGTTGCCATCGCCGCCCGCGCCGGGCGAGCGCACCAGCGACTGCAGGCTGTAGAACGCATCGAACGTAGGTACGCCCCAGCCCAGCAGGTAAATGCTGGCTTCGTTGCGCTGGATCATCGGAAAGTACGTGGCAAACGGCAGGGAGCGCAGCTTGGCCTTCACCCCCACCTTGGCCCACTGCGAGGTGATGGCCTGGCACAGTTGCTCGTCGTTGATGTAGCGGCCTGCGCTGCACGCAAAGTCGACTTCAAACCCGTTGGGGTAGCCCGCGTCGGCCAGCAGCTTCTGTGCCGCCTTGGCATCAAACGGGTAACGCACATCGGCCTTCTTGGTCCAGCCGTTGACCTGGTTGGCAATCAGCGCGCCCGTGGGCTGGGCCAGGCCGCGCAGCACCACGCGCTGGATGGACGTTATGTCGATGGCCTGGTACAGCGCCTTGCGCACGCGCAGGTCCTTGAGCGGGTTCTTGCCCTTCACGTCCGAGCCGGGCAGCTCATCGCGGAACTGGTCGAGTCCCAGGAAGATGGTGCGGTACTCGGCCCCTTCCAACACCTGCAGGTTGGGCGTCTGCTTGATGCGCGAGAGGTCTTGCAGACTGGGGTCGATCACGAAATCAATCTCGCCCGACAGCAGCGCGGCCGTGCGCGTGGCGTCTGCCTTGATGGGGGTATAGACGATTTCGGTCAGGTTGGTGGGGTACTTGCCCTTGCCCCACCAGTTCGGGTTGGGCTCCAGCACCACGCGCTGGTCGGGGGCCCACTGCTTGAGCTGGTAGGGGCCGGTGCCCAGCGCATTGCGGTGGGCAAAGTTCTCGTCCTTGGTCTTGATGTCCTTGGGCTCCACCGACTTGTTCTTCTCGGCCCAGGCCTTGCTCATGATGCGCAGCTCGGTGAGCTGGTTCACCAGCACGGGGTTGGGCAGGTCGGAGATGATGTCGATGGTGTAGGCATCGACCTTTTCCACGCGGTCAATGCCCTGCGTGTAGACGGCAAAGTTGGAGCTTTTGGTCTTGGCCCGCTCCAGCGAGAACTTGGCGTCGTCGGCCGTGAACTCGCTGCCGTCGCTGAACTTCACGCCCTTGCGCAGCGTCAGGCGCAGCTGCGTGGGCTTGATGAGCTTCCACTCGGTGGCGAGCGACGGCTCGGGCTTGAAGGTCTTGCTGTTGTATTCGACCAGCGTGTCGTACACCGCGCCGTGCATGGTGTTGTTCACGCCCACGTTCTGGGTGTGGATGTCCCAGGTGGAAATGTCCACCGAGCGGGACCAGCGGAAGGTGGCGGCCTGTGCGGACATCGGCAGCGCCGTGGCCAAGGCGGCCGCGAGCAAAAGGGTCTTGAAACGCATGAAGAGGTCACTCCAGATCAGTCAGTCCTGCACTATGACCCAAACCCTCGTTTTCTGTAACGAACTTATCTTTCTTAGCTTAGACCCATCGCCACCGCCAGCCCCATCATGGTGGCCGCCGTGCCCCCGTCCAGCACCCGCCACGCGCGGGGCGATGCGAACACCGGTGCCAGCCAGCGCGAGCCGAAACCCAGACTCAGAAACCACAAGGCACTGGCCAGTGAGCCCCCTGCAGCAAACGTGGCCCGGCCCCACTGGGGGTAAGGGCTTGCCATGGTGCCCAGCAGCACCACGGTGTCCAGGTACACATGCGGGTTGAGCCAGGTCAGGGCCACCACGGTCAGCAGGGTACTGCGCAGGCTCGCTCCCGGCCCCTTGGCCGACACCAGCAGGTGTGCGGGCTGGAGCGCCCGCGCCGCCGCCTGCACGGCATACCCTGCAAGAAACAGCGCCCCCGCCCAACGCATGAACTGCGCCCATTCAGGGCGCGCGGCCAGCACGCCCCCCATGCCCCACACGCCGGCCTGCAGCAGCACGGCATCCGACAGTGCACATACCAGCACCACGGGTAATACATGCTCACGCCGCAGACCCTGGCGCAACACGAACGCGTTTTGCGCGCCGATGGCCATGATCAGCAGGGCGGTAGAGGTGAAGCCGTGGACAAAAGCGGTGGTACTCATGGGCGCGGATTGTGGGCGCCACAAACTGTTGCCGCCAGCTATACTTTTTAACGATCCGTTAAATTCTCTAACCATCAATGCCACTCGACTCGGCCCAACTCCATGCTTTTGCCACGGTGATCGACGAGGGCAGCTTCGAGCGCGCTGCGGCTGTGTTGCATGTCACCCGCTCTGCGGTGTCGCAGCGCATCAAGCTGCTGGAGGAGCGTGTGGGCCAAGTGCTCGTGCGCCGCGCCACGCCCTGCACGCCCACCGAGGCCGGGCAGGCCCTGTACCGACACGCCCGCGAAGTGGCGCTGAGCGAGGCCGACGCGTTGGCCACCATTGGCGGCGGGCAGCGCAGCGCCACGCGGCTGGCGATTGGTGTCAACGCCGACTCGCTGGCCACCTGGTTCCCGGCCGCCATGGCACAGGCGGCCGAGGCACAGCACATCACCTTCGACATCCATGTAGAAGACCAGGACCATTCGGCCAACCTGCTGCGCGAAGGCCGTGTGATGGCCGCCGTGACGGCCGACCCGCAGCCGGTGCAGGGCTGCCAGGTGTTGCCGCTGGGCACACTGCGCTATCGGGCGCTGGCCAGCCCCGCTTTCATGCAGCGCCACTTTGCGCAAGGGGTGAATGCGGCGGCGCTGGCGCAGGCACCCATGCTGGTCTTCAACCGCAAGGACGGGTTACAGGCCCGGTTTGTGGGCCGCATCACGCGCCGCCAGCTGGCCCCGCCCGTGCACTGGCTGCCCGAAGCCCATGCGTTCGTCAAAGCCACGCGCGCAGGTTTGGGCTGGGGCATGGCGCCGGACCCGCTGGTGGAAGACGACCTGAAGACCGGCACGCTGGTCGAACTGATTCCGGGCAAGCCGGTGGATGTGCCACTGTACTGGCAGTGCTGGCGCCTGAATGTGCAGGCGTTGCAGCACATGACACGCGCGGTGCAGCAGGCGGCTGCGCTCACGCTGCTGCGCTGAGAGAAAAGTCGCGAGCGCCGACTACGCAGCGCTCGCCAGGTCCTCGTGGTGGTCCGCAGCGCCGCGCTTCCAGTAGGCGGAGATGCGCATGCGTTTCGGGTCCACACCCGGCTTGGCCAGCATGGCACGGCGCACAGCGGCCATGTCGCTGTGTTCGCCCGCGGCCCATACAAAACCTGCACCGGGGGGCAGTGCCAGGGCTTCCACGGCAGCCGGTAGCGCACGGACCCATTGCAGGTCCAGCTGTGCCGCACTGGCCAGCACACGCCGATCGGCCGGATTGCCCAGCTGGATGCGCACCGTGGCGACCGCGCTGGCGGGCAGCTCGGCCAGGCGGCGGGCGATGGCGGGCAGCGCCGTGTCGTCGCCCAGCAGCCAGTGCCAGTCAAACCCCGTGGGCACCACCATGCTGCCGCGCGGCCCGGCAATGCCCACCCAATGGCCGACGGCAGCGCTGGCGGCCCAGTCGGTGGCGGGGCCTGCGTCGTGCAGTGCCACTTCGATGTCCAGCTCGCCCGCAGCGGCATCAAAGCGGGCGGGGGTGTAGTCGCGCAGCACGGGGCGCGGCCCGGCAAACACCGGGCGCCCGTCCTGCACCGTGGGCAAGGTGGGGCGGTCCCGCCCCGGCTGGGGGAGGATGAGCTTGAGGTGGTCGTCGAAACCAGCGCTGGCAAAGCCCGCCAACTCCGGGCCGGCCAGGGTCAGTCGCACGAATCCGGGGCTGACCTGGGTACGGCGCACGACTTGGAGGTGGCGGGCCTGGAGCGGGTGGCGAATGCGTTCGATGGCGAGAGGGGTGGCCGTGGCGGCCAAAGGCAAGGCTGCGTTCATGATCTAAAATGTTGATTTAATCAACCAAATCATCCGCCAACAAGTTGACTTTGTCAACCGGTTAGTCGTCGCCCATGACCTCGCCCCCCCGCCCCGATGTGTTTGAAGCCATGCACGACCTGATGCACGCCTACCGGGCGCGCATGGTGCGCGCCATGGCGGCAGTGCACCCCGAGCTGACCTTCAATGAAGTGCGTGCGCTCCATTTCATTGGCGGCCACCCCGGTGCCACGCAAAAGGAGCTGGTGCGGCACAGCGGCGCCGACAAGGCGCAGGTGGCGCGCATGCTGGGCCTGCTGCAGGACAAAGGCTGGCTGGAGCGCCAGCCCAACGCCGAAGACAAGCGCAGCCGCTGCCTGACCCTCAGCACAGAGGGCGCTGCCCTGTACCAGGCGCTGCGCGCGGCACGGCAAACGCTGTCGGCCTCCGTGCTGGCGGGCTGCGACGAGGCCACGCAGGCGCAACTGCTGGCCCTGCTGGAACGCGTGCGCAGCAATCTCGACGCCATGCCCACCGATCCCGACGAGGGCTGCGCCCACGGCACCGGGCCGTAACAACGGCACCCAGGGCAGCGGTTCAAGCCAAAACCCGCTCAGGCGCTTGTTCAATAAGCGCTAACAGCTATCAAAAAAAGAGCGCTTCAGCGCCCTTGCAGGGCCCGTACCGCCGCAGGCAGCGAATGCACATGGGGCAGAAAGTGGTCGATGGTGGCGCCCAGCACCACGGCGCAGACCAGCGCCCCCAGCAGCGGCTTCCAGGTCAGGCGCACGGCGGCGCCGAGCCAGCCCTCGCGCTCCACCCCCACGGCGGCGCGGGCCGTGGCCACCGAGAACGCAATCTCCACCGCCACCGTGAGCAGCACGTCCCAGCCAAAAAACAGCATGGCCAGCGAACCTGCCCCCAGGATCAGCGCGGCACCCATCAGGAAGATGGCCACAACGGGCACGACCACCACGGCACCCTCGTCGGCGCTGCCCAATGCGTCGGCGGCACCACCGGCCAGGTCGCCCAGCACGCTGGATTCGCTGCTGCTGGAGCCCCCGCTGGACAGCCCCTGCGTCCACCCGCCCCCGAAATCGTCAGACGCCCCGCCACCGCCAAAATCACCGCCGCCTCCCGTGCGCGGCAGGGGCACCTGGCCGCCGCCCCCCGACGATCCCTGACCGGGCCAGGACACATCAGGCACATCCAGGCTGGCATCGCCGCCGCCGTCCCCGGACGGGCGCTCAGGCCTCACCAACCGGGCGGCCCAGGCACGCAACACCAGCAAATACCCCAGGTAGCCGACCGACAGCGTCACCAGATAACGCAGCGCCAGCGAGTCCACGCCCAGCAACATCTGCACATGCGAGGTAGACCACATGAGCAACAGCGTGAAGCTGCCGATCAACAGCCCGTGCCAGCGCAGGCTGTAGCGCTGCTGCAGCGTGCGGGCTACCGAGCCATGGTGCGGCATGCGCACAGAGCGCCAGCTGGATTTGTTCTTTGTCTTGGCGCTGTGGTGTTCGCTGCGGGAAGTGGGCATGTGAGGGGCGCAGTGCGGTGAAAGAAGCTGCGCCATTTCACACCAGTTTCACGTCCCGGCCCAGCCCGCTGCGGCCGTGCGGCGTGAACTTCTGCGCAAACTGCCGGGCAGTTCGCGCCTGCAAGCGGGTCGGCGCCTGCGCTTTAGCCCCTCTCAGGCGACACCATCGACCACCACAGGCACACGCTGCGCCAGCGCACACATCAACTCATAGCCCACGGTGCCCGCTGCCTGCGCCACCTCGTCGATGGGCAGCACCGCGCCGTTGCTGGCGCGGCCCCACAGCGTGACCTCGCTGCCAAAACCGACCTGCATGCCACTGGCAATGAGCGGGGTGAGGTCCAGCATCACCATGTCCATGCTCACCCGCCCCACCAGCCGCGTGCGCACCCCGTTCACCAGCACGGGGGTGCCGGTGTCGCAGTGGCGGGGGTAGCCGTCGGCATACCCGCAGGCGGCCACGCCGATGGTGAGCGGGCCGTCTGCCACAAAACGAGAGCCGTAGCCCACCGTGTCACCCGCCTGCAATGGCTGCACGCCAATGAGGCGCGTGGCCAGCGTCATCGTGGGCTGCAACCCCCAGTGGGCGGCATTGTTCTCTGGGAAATCAGGGGCACTACCATACATCACGATGCCCGCACGCACCCAGTCGGCACGCACGCCCGCATCGGCCGCATGGCGCAGGGTGGCGGCGCTGTTGCTCAGGCTGCGCTCGCCGGGCAGGTCTTGCGCGGCGGCGTTGAATGCGGCCATCTGGTGCGCAATGCCGCGCGGGCCGTCGGCGTCGCTGAAGTGGGTCATGAACGAGATTTCGTCCACCTGCGGCAACGCGTTGAGGCGGGCCCAGGCGCTGCGGTAGCGCTGGGGCGAGAAGCCCAGCCGGTTCATGCCCGAGTTCATTTTCAGAAACACGCGGTGCGGCACCTGCGTTTTGTGGGCGGCCAGCATGTCGATCTGTTCGTCGCAGTGCACGGCATGCCACAGCGAGAGACGCGAGCAAAGCTCCAGGTCGCGTGGCTCGAAAACGCCTTCAAGCAGCAGGATGGGACCACGCCAGCCCAGGTGGCGCACGCGCTCGGCCTCGGCCAGGTCCAGCAGCGCAAAACCGTCAGCACCCCGCAGGCCCTCGAAAACGCGCTCGATGCCGTGGCCATAGGCATTGGCCTTGACCACCGCCCAGACCTTGGCGTCCGGAACCGACTGGCGGACTCGCTCCAGGTTGTGGTGCAGGGCAGCGGTATGGATGGTGGCAGCAATGGGACGGGGCATGGGGTTTGACCGGGTGAGAAGCTCTGGATTCTGGCACTGTGGCCGTTTATCCGCGTGATATAACCGCCTGTCCCCTGCTACGGTTCCTCACAATTCACAGGGCATCAGCCCAACTGATGCACCCCACAGCCATTCGATGAAGCGCGGTTTCTACACCATCATGTCGGCGCAGTTTTGTAGCTCGCTGGCCGACAACGCACTCTTCGTCGCCGCCGTTGAACTTTTGCGCACAGGGGGCGCCCCCGAGTGGCAGCGCGCCGCACTGGTGCCCATGTTTGCGCTGTTCTATGTGGTGCTGGCACCCTTTGTGGGTGCGTTTGCCGATGCGCTGCCCAAGGGCAAGGTCATGTTCGTCAGCAACGCCATCAAGGTGGTGGGCTGCCTGATGATGCTGTTTGGCTCGCACCCCTTGATGGCGTACGCCGTGGTCGGCCTGGGCGCTGCCGCCTACTCGCCCGCCAAGTACGGCATCCTCACCGAATTGTTGCCGGCCTCCCAGCTGGTCAAGGCCAATGGCTGGATCGAGGGACTCACGATTGCGTCGATCATCCTGGGGGTGTTGCTGGGCGGGCAGCTGGTGGGCCAGCAGCTGTCGCACATGCTGCTGGGCTTTGATTTCCCCCTGCTTGAAACGGGGGTGGACACCCCTGCCGAAGCCGCCATTGCTGCCCTGATTGCCGTGTACGCACTGGCCGCCTGGTTCAACACCCGCATCCCGCACACCGGGGTGGAGATGCGGCCCTTGCGCTCCGACCCGTCGCGCAGCGTGGTGGCCAATGCACTCAACCTGCTGCCCGACTTCTGGGCATGCAACAGCCGCCTGTGGCGCGACAAGCTCGGCCAGATCTCGCTGGCCACCACCACCCTGTTCTGGGGGGCCGGTGGCAATCTCAAGTTCATCGTGCTGGCCTGGGCCGCCGTGGCACTGGGCTACAACACCACACAGGCCTCGGCACTGACCGGCGTGGTGGCCATCGGCACCGCCGTGGGCGCGATCGTCGCCTCCATGCGCATGCGCCTGGACATGGCCACCCGCGTGATCCCGCTGGGTATTGCCATGGGCCTGCTGCTGATCCTCATGGTGTTCATCAACAACATCTGGCTGGCCATCCCTTTTCTCATCGTGCTGGGTGGCCTGGGCGGCTACCTGGTGGTGCCCATGAACGCGCTGCTGCAACACCGGGGCCACAACCTCATGGGTGCGGGGCGGTCGATTGCGGTGCAGAACTTCAACGAGCAGGCGTGCATCCTGGGCCTGGGAGCGTTCTACAGCCTGTCGCTCAAGCTGGGGCTGTCGGTGTTTGGCGCCATCACCACGTTCGGGCTGGTGGTGGCGGGCATCATGTGGCTCATCCGCCGCTGGCACCAGCGCAACTGCATCAACTACCGCGATGAAGTGAACCACCTGCTGGACATCGCGCGGCACGACACACATCATTGAGCAGCCCCCCTGAGGCGCTGCGCGCCTTCCCCCGTGGGGGGACGCACCCCGTGGCCTGGCAAAGCCAGTTCCACGGGTGCACTGGCAGGGGAGCGTGCCGGTATCGACCGCTGCGCGTCGCCGCACGACCCCACCGAATCACTACCAAATTGATAGCTATTGGCGATTATTTATCAAGCGCTAGAGCCCTTTTTAACCCTCAATGCACTCACCCCTGCCCTTTGCTGCCCTGTTGTTCAACGCTTTCGTCTGGGGGCTGGCGTGGTGGCCCTTCCAGCACATGCACCAGGCGGGGCTGCACCCCTTGTGGGCCACGGCCTGCATGTATGCGGTGGTGTTGCTGGCGCTCCTGGCATGGCGCCCTGGCATCTTGCAGCAGGTACGCGCGCATCCGCAGCTGTGGCTGCTGGCACTGGCCTCGGGCCTGAACAATGTGGCCTTCAACTGGGCCGTCACCATTGGCGATGTGGTGCGCGTGATCCTGTTGTTCTATCTGATGCCCGCGTGGGCGGTGCTGCTGGCCTGGCGGATTCTGGGAGAACGCCCCAGTGCCTCAGCGCTGTGGCGCCTGGCCCTGGCTTTCACGGGGGTGGTGCTGGTGCTGCTGCCCGAAGGCGTGCCCGCCGCCCGCCTGCTGCAGAACCTCAGCCTGGCCGACGGACTGGCCCTGCTGGGCGGCTTCATGTTTGCGCTCACCAACGTGACGCTGCGCCGCCTGCACACTGTGCCCGGGCCGGCGCGCATGTTCTCGATGTTCGGCGGCTGCATGCTGATGGCGCTCGCCGTGGCCTGTGTCGGTCTCCAGATCGGCGTGGTGGACCCCTTCCCTGCCGTGAACAGCACCTGGGTCATCACCGGCCTTCTGCTGGCGGGTGTGTTGATGCTGGGCAACTGGGCCTTGCAGTTTGGCGCCGCACGCCTGGCGGCCGGAACCACCGCGCTGGTGATGCTGTCGGAGGTGATGTTCGCCAGCGTGTCATCAGCGCTGCTGGGGGCCGCCACCTTGAGCACGCGCACCGTGCTGGGCGGGTCGCTGATTTTGCTGGCATCGTTGCTCGCGGCACTGCAATTTCGCCGCCCCGGCAACGCATCGGCCTGACCCGCAGGTGCCCCGACGCGGGCGCTTTGCCCCAGGGCCTGCAGCGCACGGTGGCTGCGGCTACCATGGGGTATGTCCACCCAGGAGCCCGCCATGCCAGACAGAATCTACGACTTTGACGCCCAGCAGATGAATGGGCAAACCGTGCCCCTGCGCCAGTACGAAGGCAAGGTGCTGCTCATCGTGAACACTGCCAGTGCCTGCGGGTTCACGCCCCAGTTCGGCGGCCTGGAAGAGTTGCACCAGCAGTACGCCGACAAAGGCCTGGTGGTGCTGGGCTTCCCCTGCAACCAGTTCGGTAGCCAGGACCCTGGCAGCAACGACGAGATCGCCAGTTTCTGCCAGCTCAACTACGGCGTGAGTTTTCCGATGATGGCCAAGATCAACGTGAACGGCGCCGATGCGTCACCCCTGTACCAATGGCTTGCGGCCGAGGCCCCGGGCCTGCTGGGCAGCAAGGCCATCAAGTGGAACTTCACCAAGTTCCTCGTCGGCAAGGACGGCCAGGTGGTCCGCCGCTACGCGCCGCAGGATGCGCCAAAAAAGCTGGCGAAGGATATTGAGGCCGCGCTGGGCTGACGGGCCCGTCGCTGGGCGCCGCAGGTCTCAAGCGGGCGGTGGCCGCGAAGCCGCTTGCGCCTCGACCTTGCGCAACAGGTCGGCCAGCGTTCTGCCGGGCTCCTGGCGGAACTGTTCATCGAGCACCACCAGCTCCACGATGCGGTCGATGCGAAAGCCCCGAAAGTCGTTGCGCAGCTCGCACCAGGCCGACAGCGTCCAGACCTTGCCCCAGTAGAAACAGCCCAGTGGGCGCAGGCGGCGCACGCTGGGACGGCCCTGCACATCGGCGTAATTGATCTGCACCACATGCCGGCTGTGCACGGCCTCGCGCAAGGTCTGCAGGCTGGCCTGGGCACGCGGGTCCAGGCCCACGGAGGGGGCATAAAGCGCCTGCGCCTCCGCGGCCACGCGCGCGGCCGGGGGCAACACCGACAGGATCTTGCCCAGCGCACCCTCGACCTCGCGCGCCAACCCGGCATCCAGCCAGGCCTGGGCCAGCCGCGCGGCGGCCACCAGTGCGTTGGCCTCGCCCTGGCTGAACATCAGGGGTGGCAGCTCGAAGCCCGCGCCCAGGCGGTAGCCCACACCGGCCTCGCCCTCAATCGGCACACCTTGGTGCTGCAGGTCCGCCACATCGCGGTAGATGGTGCGGGCAGAGACTTCAAGCCGCTCGGCCAGGAAAGCGGCCGTGGACAGGCGCCGCCCCCGGATCAGCTGGACGATCTGGAACAAGCGGTCAGCGCGGCGCATGGAGGGTGTGGTTATTTTTTGGCATTTTGGCCTGTAGCGCTTGTTAAATCAGCGCATGACGCTATTCATTAAGTAGCAAAATCACAGCAACACCATCCGCACCATCCGCACCATCCGGCACCAACAAACCCATCAACCCATCAACAAGCGGGCCGGGGCATGTGCGGCCCTGATTGTTGCGCTACGGCATGGCGGTCATCGAGGGAGTCGGTGGCCAGCGCAGGTCGGGCCGCGATGGGTGCGTTGCCTACGGTTTCACACCGATGTAGATTGCCACATTTTCCGGGCCTTCATAGGCCTCGAAGTCGGTGCTGAAGCAGCGCTGCACCTGCGGGTTCTCGGCAAAAAAGTGCCAGATGCGAACCCAGGTATCCATCACCATTTGTGGCATATCACCCTGGCCGGTGAAAACGAGGTAGTCGCCCCCCTGAATGTCCACGCGGGCGGCACCGGGCACCGTCAGTGCCAGGTCCGGGTCGGCCACGGCCACGCCAGCGGTCACATCGAAAGCCCCCTGCTCGTTGGACTCGTAGCCGCTGTACACCCCAAAGATGCGTCCGTCGTCGCCCCGACTGGGCAGCTTGCGCTCCCAACTTTGGCTGAAAAAACGGTCCCACAGGCCTCCGAGGCGTGCAATGGCGGGGCTCATCTCTTCGCTGTTGCGGGTGCGCACGGCAATGCCGGCCACGCTGAACGCGGGAATCTGGACGGTGGCGGGGGTGTTGGTCATGGGCAGGCCCTCTGGTGTTGTCGGTCAGGGCATGGTGCCGCCCCCCTGCTGACAACCTCATGTCAGCAGCGTGCCGTGCAGGCCACTCCACAGCGCGGCGGAGAGCCCGCCCCGAGTCTCGGTGGCGCTATGCCGCGGCCTGTCGGACCGCCCCCTGCAAATGGGCCCCGATGTGCATGGCCACAGGGCTGATGGCATCCGCTTCGCCCCACACCCGCAAAGTGGACACCTACGCCGACAGCAGGCGAGCAGCAAGATCCCAGCGCGCATCGGCCATCCACTGCGGGAACGCGGGGTGATGCAGCACATCCGATACCGGCTGCCAGAAGGCGGGGGTTGCCCCCTGCGCCTGGAAGGAAAATCAGCTTTTCAGGCACATGCGCCACGCGGCGCAACACAGGGTGGGTTATGTACCTTCGGGCGCTGGCACGACCGCTGCCGCTGCGGCAGCCGCTGTCGCGGCACTGGCCGCTGCAGCCAGGCGGCGTGCGCGCTCCAGTTGCTGCCCCACGGTGCGGGACACCATGCCGTACATGTCGGCAAAGGCTTCGAGCGTCTGACCGCTGGCCTCAAAGGCGCGCAACAGGGCTTCGTCCTTGGCGTTGCGGGCAGCCCATTCGGCAAAGGCTTCTTCGAGGATGGCATTGGCAGTCTCGTCGCGGCCCTGTACCAGCTCGCTGTACGCCTCGCGCGTGAGGCCCGAAGCCTCGAACGCAGCCATCATGCGGTTGCGCAGCTTGGGCAGCAGGTCTTCGGTGGCGCGCGCCTTCTTGCGACGATAGACCTCCAGCAGTGCGTGGTGCACATGCTCGGGGGCCATGTCCTCAACAGGCTGCCCTTGCAGGTCATGGCGTTTGTCCCCAGCCGCCACACTTTGCAGATACCGTGTGGAGCGGGTGTGAATGCCCAGGGCCACCTTGAGCGCCTCGCGCTCAAACAGCTCGGGGTGGGCGGCGAGGAGGTCCTGAAAGATGCCCCGCTTGAGCGGACGGAACACGGCGCCGAACAGATGGGGGTAGAGGCCCGCCAGTTGTTCCAGCGCGGGGTGAACGCGCTGGGGCGCGCGCGGGCCCGATGCAGCACCTGACACTGCGGAAGCGCCTCCGGCGCTGTCTGGGGCCTGGCGTCCGTCGGGCGTGCGGCGGTTACGGCCACCACGGCGCGAGCCCCCTGTGCGCTGCTGGGGCGCGCCGGCTTCGGCAGACGCGGTGGGTGCGGCGGGCGCCGAGGCTGCCACGGTGGCGGCAGCTTCGGCCACACCAGGCGCTGCCAGAGAGGCGGCAGGGGCTGTGTGGGGTTGTTCTTGTGCGGACACGGAGTCGGTCATGGCGTTGCAGTTCGGGGGCAAATGGAGGGCGACAAAACCCTCGATCATGCCAGCCTTGCGCTCACAGGGACCAAACAACCCTGAGTTGGACCCGCTTTCAGGCCAGTTCGTTCTGTCAGGACAAGCTCCTCAGCCTGTGCGCAACGCCTCATCCAGCACCTCCACCCAATGGCGCACCGGCGTGCCGGTGCCACTTTGCAGGTGGGTGATGCAGCCGATGTTGGCCGACAGGATCATGTCGGGTGGCTGCTCGCCAAAAGCTTCGTTCAGCACGTCGAGTTTGCGATCGCGCAGTTGGTACGACAGGTCGGGGTTCAGCACCGAATACGTCCCCGCTGAGCCACAACACAGGTGCGCATCGTTGCGCGCCGTGCGCAGCTTGAAGCCAAGCTGGGCCAGGTGCGTTTCCACCCCGCCGCGCAGCTTCTGGCCATGCTGCAGCGTGCAGGGGGGTGGTAGGCAAACAGCGTATCGGGCTGCTGCACGCGACCGGTGAGCTTGCTGGCCAGTTCCGGCAACAGGGCTGGCAGCAGCTCGGAGAGGTCGCGCGTGAGGGCACTGATGCGCTCGGCCTTGGCGGCGTACTCGGGGTCATCCTTGAGGATGTGGCCGTATTCCTTGACGGTGACGCCGCAGCCCGAGGCGTTCATGACAATGGCTTCCACACCGCCGGCGTCTACCAGCGGCCACCAGGCATCGACGTTGGCGCGCATCTCGGCCTTGCCACCGTCCTGGTCGTTGAGGTGGAACTTGACGGCGCCGCAGCACCCGGCCTTGGGGGCAATCACGGTCTCTATGCCCACGGCGTCCAGCACGCGGGCGGTGGCGGTGTTGATGTTGGGCATCATGGCGGGCTGCACACAACCGGCCAGCAAAAGCACCTTGCGGGCGTGGGTGCGTGTGGGCCAGGACCCCGCATCCTGGGGCGCGGGCACCTTGGCCTTGAGCGATGCGGGCAGCAGGCCGCGCAGCAGCTGACCGGCCTTCATGGCGGGGGCAAACAGGGGCGACGGCAGGCCCTCCTTCAGCGCCCAGCGCAGGGCCTTTTCCCCCACGGGACGGGGCACTTTTTCATCGACCAGCTTGCGACCGATATCGACCAAATGGCCGTACCGCACGCCGCTGGGGCAGGTGCTTTCGCAGTTGCGGCAGGTCAGGCACCGGTCCAGGTGCATCTGGGTCTTGCGCGTGGGCGTTTCGCCTTCCAGCACCTGCTTGATGAGGTAGATGCGGCCCCGCGGGCCGTCCAGCTCGTCGCCCAGCAGTTGGTAGGTGGGGCAGGTGGCCGTGCAAAAGCCGCAGTGCACACATTTGCGCAGGATGGATTCGGCCTCCAGGCCATCGGCGCGGGCACGGTATTCGGGGGCGAGTTGGGTTTGCATGGGGTGCAGACTGGACGTGGGGTCGAAAATTTCAGAACGGATTCAGCGCGTGGCCGGGGGGTCCAGCGTCGCATCGAGCACCGGCTCTTTGCGCAAGGGGTGGCGCAGGCGGGCGCGGTCAGCCCACAGCGGGGGCAGCGACAAGGCCAGCAGCACCAGCGCCAGCGGCACCACAAACACAAAACCCACGTACTTGAAGCCCGCAGCGCCCGCGATACCGCCCACCAGGAACATCACCACCAGCCCGGCAAACAGGCGTAGCCGGGCCTGATTGGCGCGCACCTGGGATTCGGGCTTGGCGCCGGTGCGGTTCCAGTACAGCATCTTGCCCATCTCAATCCCGAGGTCAGTCACCACGCCGGTCATGTGCGTGGTGCGAATCTGGGACGAGGACATCTTGGTCACCGTGGCGTTTTGCAGGCCCATGATGAAGGACAGCAGCAACACCGTCATCGGCACGGCAAACGGCGTGGGCCAGCTGAGCGTGATGGCGCCGATCAGGCCAAACAGCAGCATGAGCACGGCCTCCAGCACCAGCGGCAATGCAAAGGTGCTGCGCAGCCTGTGATGGCGCGCCCAGTTGACCATGATGGCGGTGGTGCCTGCGCCCGACATGAAGGCCCACAGCGCGCCGATGGCCCCAGCACGATCTTCATCTGGCCCAGCACCAGGTTGTCAGCCAGCGAGGACAAAAAACCCGTCATGTGCGAGGTGTACAGATGCACCACCAGAAAGCCCCCGGCATTGACCGCCCCGGCATTGAAAGCCAACAGCAGGCCCAGCACCTGGTTGCTGGCTGCCGTGCGGTGGTGTCCTGTAAGGTGACGAAGGCGTCGCATCGAAGAGAGAACGGTGAGGGTGTGCCTACCAGGTCCGGGCCATGCGACCCGGGTTGAAGATACCCGCCGGATCAAAGCTGTGCTTGAGCCGGACGTGAATCTGTTCCAACGCCTTGGATTTGAGATCAAATGAGCCACTAGCGCTTGATTTTCCATCGCCAGCAGCTATAAAAACAGAAGCACTCCCGCCCACCGCGTGAGCCGCTTCGCGCAGGGCATCACCCGCAGAGGCGGGCGCCTGCACCCAGCGCAACGCGCCGTGCCACTCCACCAAGGGCTGTGCGCCACCGGGCAAGGACAACGCCGGCGCCGTGGCAGGCACGGACAGGCGCCACAGGGCATGGTCCGGGCGTGCCGCACGGTCGGTGAACCAGGGCAGGATCTGTTCGCGGCAGGCCGCCCAGTCGGCCGCCACGGTGGCGTTGTCCATGCGCGTGCCGCCCATCGCCCGGCAGGCGGCCTCCACCGCCGCCAGGGCACCACGCAGGCGCACATACAGCGTGCCCACGCCTTCGTCCTGCACCCAGCAGCTGGCGTTGAGCGGCAATGGCTGGCCACCCCAGGCGTGCAGCTTGCGCAAGGCGTCGGCCTGGTTGATGCCGTCAAACCGCAGCGTGGCCTCGCCGGGTGCCACGGGCAGCACCTTGAGACTCACCTCGGTCAGCAGGCCCAGCGTGCCCCAGGCGCCTGCCATCAGACGCGACACGTCGTAACCCGCCACGTTTTTCATGACCTGCCCACCAAAGGTGAGCAGTTCAGCGCGGCCATTGAGCACTGTGACACCCAACAGATAGTCGCGCACAGCCCCCACGCTGGCCCGGGCCGGACCCGATAGTCCTGCCGCCACCATACCGCCAACGGTGGCGCCCTCTTGTGAGTTCCGGGCGAAATGGGGTGGCTCGAATGGCAGGCACTGGCCTTGTTCGCCCAGTGCGGCCTCCAGCTCGGCCAGCGGTGTGCCTGCCCGCACGGTGACGACCAGCTCGCTGGGCTCGTAGCTCACGATGCCGCGCAGCACACGGGTATCGAGCACTTCGCCGTGAAGGGCCAGACCATGGAAGTCCTTGGTGCCCCCGCCACGGATGCGCAATGGGGTCTGGTCGGCCGCAGCGGCTCGCACGCGCTCGGCAATCGGGGCAAGAGAGAAGTCCATCCACGCATCGTAGCGGCAGCGGTGCGCCGCCCGACAGGCGTGGTGCGTGAATTTTTTGAACAGCGCGCGTGCAAAAGACCTTGAACGGCGACAAAGGCGGGATGGTGTCAGGGCACTAATCTGCGGGTGATCTCGCGGTGGATCATCCCCTGGCACCTGGCCCCGCAGAAGAAAGAAGCGAGCACGCAACCGGTACGAAAAAAACCCGCCGTTGCCGACGGGCTGAATAACCAGAAGGAGTAACTCGCTTGTTCTTGTTGCGAGCTGCGGTGCCACCAGACACCGCAGCGCGTTGGGCGCAGGCCAATCAGCGGTTGTACGCCGTTTCGCCGTGCGAAGTGATGTCCAGACCTTCGCGTTCCGCTTCTTCGGGAACACGCAGACCCACCAGCAAGTCGGCGATCTTGTAGGAAATGAACGCCACCACACCGGACCAGACGATGGTGAACAGCACGCTCTTGACCTGGATCCACACTTGTGTGCCCATGACGAAGGTGTCCGGCGTCAGACCCCCCGTACCACCCAGATTTTGCGAAGCAAACACGCCGGTCAGGATCGCACCCAGAATGCCACCCACACCGTGAACACCGAACACGTCGAAGGCGTCGTCCACGTTGAGCATGCGCTTCAAGCCACCCACACCCCACAGGCAGACAACACCGGCGATCAGGCCCAGAACGATGGCGCCCATGGGGCCCACAAAGCCGGCGGCAGGCGTCACAGCCACCAAGCCGGCCACAGCACCCGATGCCGCACCCAGCATCGATGCCTTGCCCTTGTGCAGCGCTTCACCGGCGATCCAGGACAGCGTGGCAGCCGCAGTGGCCAGCACGGTGTTCACGAAAGCCAGACCGGCGTTGGCATTGGCAGCACCGGCAGAGCCCGCGTTGAAGCCGAACCAGCCCACCCACAGCAGCGAGGCACCGACCATGGTCAGCGTCAGGCTGTGGGGCGTGAGCGCTTCTTTGCCGAAGCCGATGCGCTTGCCCACCATGTAGGCACCCACCAGGCCAGCGATACCGGCGTTGATGTGCACCACGGTGCCACCGGCAAAGTCCAGCGCGCCATCAGCACCCAGCAGACCACCACCCCACACGATGTGGGCCATGGGCACGTAGCTGAAGGTGAACCACAGCACCGAGAAGATCAGCACTGCAGAGAACTTGATGCGCTCTGCAAACGAGCCCACGACCAGCGCCACAGTGATGGCGGCAAACGTACCCTGGAAGGCCAGGAACACGTACTCGGGGATCGTCGTCAAGGCGCCAAAGGTTTCCTGGGTCACGCCCTTGAGGAAAATCTTGTCGAAGCCGCCGAAGAACTTGCCTTCACCGGAGAACGCCAGGCTGTAGCCATAGATGGCCCACAGCAGGGAAATCAGCGAGAAGACCACGAAGACCTGCATCAGCACGGACAGCATGTTCTTGCTGCGACCGAGGCCGCCGTAGAACAGTGCCAGACCGGGAATGGTCATCAGGATCACGAGCAGCGTGGAGGTCAGCATCCAGGCGGTGTCGCCCGAATCCACTTTGGGCACCGGTGCTGCGGCAGCAGCAGGTGCTTCGGCGGGTGCAGCGGCCGCAGCAGGTGCTGGGGCGGCAGCGGCGGGAGCCTCGGCAGCAGCGGCCGGCGCGGAGGTCGCAGCCTCGGCCGTGGCGGGCGCCTGGGCCAGTACGGCCGATCCGCCGGACAGCAGACTCAGCCCCAGAATGAAGGAAGCAAGCAGTTTTTTCATGGCGTTTCTCTTGTGTCTGATGCAGCAGGACCCTTACAGGGCTTCCTTGCCGGTTTCGCCGGTGCGGATGCGCACCACCTGCTCCAGGTGGGTCACGAAAATCTTGCCGTCACCGATCTTGCCAGTGCGCGCAGCGGTCTCGATGGACTCGATCACGCGGTCCACGAGATCGTCCGCAATGGCGGCCTCGATCTTGACCTTGGGAAGAAAGTCGACCACGTACTCTGCACCGCGGTACAACTCGGTGTGACCCTTCTGGCGGCCAAAGCCTTTGACCTCGGTCACCGTGATGCCTTGCACGCCGATGTCGGAGAGTGCTTCACGCACCTCGTCGAGCTTGAAGGGCTTGATGATGGCTGTCACCATTTTCATTGGAAGATCCTCCGTAATGGGCGCCAGCAGCGCCCATTGAGATTTACAGGGTTTTGGTGAGCGTGACGATCACGCGCGACTTGTTGACCGGGCCGTAGAAGGCCTTCTTGGTGGCGCCCACCACGGCAGCGCCGAGGGACACACCGCCGCCGAAGTCGTAAGAGCCACCCAGGCTGTAGTCCATGAAGTTAGGGGCCGTGATGTCGCCACCAAAGCGCGTGAAGCCGACCGACGCCTTCAGCGTGGTGCTGGGGGCCACTTCCTGGGCAAACGCCAGGTTCAGGTAGCCGGTGTTGCGGCCCTTGAAGCCGGGGCCAGCGTAGGCAAAGTAGTCCTTGGACAGCGTGTGCGAATACTTGGCTGTCACAGGGCCGAAGGTGGCTGCGCCATAAACTTCGGTGGTGTTGCCGTTGCTGTTGCCGGGGTAGATGTAGGTCAGCAGGCCCACGTCCAGATCGACGTCGCCAGCCTTGAACTTGTAGCCGCCATACAGGTCGGATTCGAGCGAATTGCCCGACAGCCAGTCCACGCTGGAGTTCCAGTTGCCCACGTAGAAGCCGGTTTCACCGAAGGCGTAGTCAAAACCACCTTGCAGCGCAGGCTTGACCGCCTTGGCCTTGGAAACATCCTGGTCCTGGCCACGGAACTTGTAGTTCGTGGTCAGGCTGACATTGCCGGTGAGCTGGGCGCTGGCCAGCATGGGAAGGGTTGCGACAAGGGCAACGCCCAGGGACTTGATGATGGCGCGGGTCATGTTTCCTCCGGTTGGACAAAGTAGGGACAAGCGCTTTAAGCACGGACCGTGCCACACTGCCGCACAAGCGGGCCTGCACCGTTGCGTTGCGTTACAACAATCCCCAGTACAGTGGCGGAGAACGCGCACAACAGTCTGCACCCAACTGGTGCGGATGACCACCAGGCCGCGCTAAAAACCCACAAAACGCACCCATCTGGGGAGAAACCGCTTCATGAGTCTTGCTTTGGTGCAAAGCCGCGCCCTTCTGGGGCTGCAGGCGCCCTCTGTCACCGTCGAAGTGCATCTGGCCAATGGTTTGCCCAGTTTCACGCTGGTAGGACTGGCCGAGGTGGAGGTGAAAGAGGCCCGCGAACGCGTGCGCTCGGCGCTGCAAAACGCGGGGCTGGAGTTCCCCACAAACAAACGCATTACCGTCAATCTCGCCCCGGCGGACCTGCCCAAGGACTCCGGCCGGTTTGATCTGCCGATTGCCCTGGGCATCCTCGCCGCCAGCGGTCAGATCGATGCCAGCCGCCTGGCGGGCTACGAATTTGCGGGCGAGCTGTCGTTGTCGGGCGAGCTGCGCCCGGTGCGCGGTGCACTCGCCACCAGCCTGGCACTGCAGACGCAGCAGATCGACACCCAACTGGTGCTGCCCCCGGGCAGCGCCGAAGAAGCGGCCCTGGTGCCCGCAGCCCAGGTGGTGCGCGCGCGCCACCTGCTGGATGTGGTGCGCGCCTTTCTGCCACCGGGCAGCACGGCGGGGGGCGACGCGGAGATCGCCAACGACGGCTGGACCCGCCTGCAACCCACCCCCATGGCTGCGGGCGCTACCGGCCCTGACATGGCCGACGTGAAGGGCCAGGCCGCCGCCAAGCGTGCACTGGAGATCGCAGCGGCCGGTAGCCACAGCGTGCTCATGGCCGGCCCACCCGGCTCGGGCAAATCGATGCTGGCGCTGCGTTTTGCAGGCCTGCTGCCCGCCATGACGGTGCAGGAAGCCCTGGAAAGCGCGGCCATTGCCAGCCTGGCCGGGCGCTTTCGGCCTGAAGCCTGGGGCCAACGCCCCACAGGAACGCCGCACCACACAGCCAGCGCGGTGGCCCTGGTGGGCGGTGGCTCGCCGCCCCGGCCTGGCGAGATCTCGCTGGCGCACCAAGGGGTGCTGTTCCTGGACGAGCTTCCCGAATTCCCCCGCGCTGCGCTCGAAGCCCTGCGCGAGCCACTGGAGACCGGTCACATCACCATCGCGCGGGCCGCACAGCGCGCTGAGTTTCCGGCACGGTTCCAGATGATTGCGGCCATGAACCCCTGCCCCTGCGGCTTTCTGGGCTCCACGCAGCGCGCCTGCCGCTGCACGCCCGACCAGGTAAACCGCTACCAGGCCAAGCTCAGCGGCCCGCTGCTGGACCGTATCGACCTGCATGTGGAAGTGCCCGCCCTGCCCGCCGACCAACTGGTGCAGGCACCGGCAGTAGAGTCCACCACCACCATTCGCGCCCGGGTGGAGCAGGCCCGCGAGCGGGCCCTGGCCCGCCAGGGCAAGGCCAACCAGGCACTGCAAGGACAGGAGATCGACACCCATCTGCACCTCGACGATGCCGCCGCCAAGTTCCTCAACACCGCTGCCGCCCGCCTGGGCTGGTCGGCCCGCAGCACACACCGCGCGCTGAAGGTGGCGCGCACCATTGCCGACCTGGCAGGCGCCCCCACCACCGAAGTGGGCCATGTGGCCGAGGCGGTGCAATACCGGCGCGTGCTGCGCAGCCCGGTGTGACCCCATCGGCGCGCCGTTCATTTAGTATGAAATTAATAGCAATTGGCGCTGTATTTATCGGCGCTAGCGCCTGATTTTTATCAAACCCGGGGCAAGAAGACCGCCGCAGCCCCCCAGACCTGCGTGGGCGCAGCACAGCCCCCGGCACAATCCCCCCATGTCCATCGCCCCCCGCCTCCGCAAGAAAAACACATCGCCCGCCACCGCAACAGACACCGGGGTCTCCACCAACGAGCCGGTGGACACCGGACTGTTGCGCACACTGGTGGGCTACAACGCGCGCCGTGCCTCGTTGTCCATCATTGCCATGTTCATGGAGCGCATGGCGGTCTACCACCTCAAGGTCGTGGATTTTTCGGTGCTGTCGCTGGTGGCGCACAACCCGGGGCTCACATCGCGCCAGCTGTGCGCCACGCTGAACGTGCTGCCGCCCAACATGGTGGGGCTGATTGCCGCGCTGGAGCGGCGTGGCCTGATTGAGCGCCGCCCGCACCCAAGCGACGGGCGCGCCATGGGCGTGCACCTGACGCCCGCCGGGGTGGAGTTGACCGCGCAGGCCGAGCAGACGGCCGCGCAACTCGAAGAAGACGCCACGGCACGCCTCACAGCGGCCGAGCGCAAGACGCTGATCCGGCTGCTGCAAAAAGTCTACGACTGATCCAGCGGCCGCAGAAATCCTGGCCGCGTATCAGGCCGCAGGTGCCGCCTGGGCCTTGTCCAGCCCCAGCAGCCGCACCGCATTGCCCTTCAAGATGCCGGGCATCACCTCGGGCTTGAAGCCTGCCTCCTGGAAATCCTTCATCCAGCGCTCGGGCGTGATCAGCGGGTAGTCGCTACCGAACAAGATGCGGTCTTTGAGCAGCGTGTTGGCGTACTGCACCAGTTGCTTGGGAAAATACTTGGGGCTCCAGCCCGACAGGTCGATCCACACGTTGGGCTTGTGCGTGGCCACGCTCAATGCCTCGTCCTGCCACGGAAAGCTCGGGTGCGCCATCACGATCTGCATGTCGGGGAAGTCGATCGCCACGTCATCGAGGTGCATGGGGTTGGAGTATTCGAGCCGCAGGCCGCCGCCGCAGCGCATGCCGCTGCCAATGCCGCTGTGGCCAGTGTGGAAAATGGCGGGCATGCCGTATTCGGCAATCACCTCGTAGATGGGCCAGGCCATCTTGTCGTAGGGGTGGTAGGCCTGCACCGTGGGGTGGAACTTGAAGCCCTTGATGCCGTATTCCTCGATCAGGCGGCGCGCCTCACGTGCGCCCATCTTGCCCTTGTGCGGGTCGATGCTGGCGAACGCCGTCATCATGTCGCTGTTGGCCTTAGCCGCCTCGGCGATCTCTTCGTTGGGGATGCGGCGGCGGCCCATCTTGGACTCGGCGTCCACAGTGAACATCACCAGGCCAATCTTCTGCTCGCGGTAATACGCCACCGTCTCGGCGATGGTGGGGCGGCGGCCGTTCTTGAAGTATTTGTCGGCGGCGCGGTCGTATTCCTCGCCGTAGTTGTCAAACGGGTTCCAGCAGCTCACTTCGGCGTGGGTGTGGATGTCGATGGCGAGCAGATTTTCGTAGTCCATGCGTGTCTCCTGGGTTGGCGCCCGCCGGTGCGGCGTCAAACCCCAGCATGCGCCACGGTGCATGACGCAGATCAAGGGTAAACACCAATAAAAAACGGGCTTTGCTTGCTTGAATTGGTTATGAACTATAACCACAATTCAACCAACACGAAAGCCATCATGACCCATCCAGACATCCATTTCGAGCTGCGCGGCGACCACCAGGAAGTGGCCGTGATCCGCCTCACACGCAGCGCCAAGCGCAACGCCCTGAACGACGGCCTCATCCTGGCCCTGCGCGACCTGTTTGAAACCATGCCCAGCACCGTGCGTGCTGCGGTCATCGACGGTGAAGGCCCCCATTTTTGCGCCGGGCTCGATCTGTCGGAGCTGAAAGAGCGCGATGCTGGCCAGGGCCTGCACCACTCACGCATGTGGCATGCCGCGCTGGAGCGCGTGCAATACGGCCCCGTGCCGGTCATCGCTGCGCTGCACGGCGCCGTGGTGGGCGGCGGGCTGGAGCTGGCCAGCGCCTGCCACATCCGCGTGGCCGACGAATCCACCTTCTACGCGCTGCCCGAAGGCTCGCGCGGCATCTTCGTGGGCGGCGGCGGTGCCGTGCGCATCCCCAAGCTGATTGGCGCTGCGCGCATGACCGACATGATGCTCACTGGCCGCGTCTACAACGCACAAGACGGCGAGAAGGTGGGTTTTGCCCAGTACCTCGTGCCCGAGGGCCAGGCCTTTGACAAGGCGCTGGAGCTGGCCGTGCGCGTGGCGCAGAACGCACCGCTGACCAACTACGCGCTGATGCACGCCCTGCCGCGCATTGCCGAGCAGCCCGCCGACCAGGGCTTCTTCACCGAAGCCATGATGGCCGCGATCGCCCAGAGCGCTCCAGAAGCCAAGGCCCGCCTGGCCGACTTCCTCGAAGGCCGCGCAGCAAAAGTCCGCAAGGACTGAGCCCCTGCTCCGCGCTGCACCACCCCAAGCCCTTCCTCCGCCCTTGCCCCCGCTGGACACCCTATGAGCGACCTCTCCACCCCTCTCGCCCCGGCCCGCTACCGCCCCGTGAACTTTGGCGTCACCCGCGTCAGCCTGCGCGAAGGCGCACCGGGCGTGCGTTACCTGCAGGCCGACCTGCCCCTGGGCGCCTACGCCCGGCGCGTGACGGACTACCTGGTGCACTGGGCCGAAGCCACGCCCGACCACAGCTTTCTGGCACGCCGCGAACAGCTCGCCGGGGGCAAGACAGGAGACTGGCAGCATGTGAGCTACGCCCAGGCGCTCGATGCCGCGCGCAGCATCGGCCAGGCGCTGCTGGACCGGGGCCTGAATGCCGAACGCCCGGTGGTGGTGCTGAGCGAGAACACGCTGGAGCACGCGTTGCTGGCGCTGGGTTGTATCTATGCGGGCGTGCCTTACTGCCCCGTGTCGCCCGCCTACGCCACTGTGAGCCAGGACTACGACAAGCTGCGCCATGTCATCAACACCCTCACCCCCGGTCTGGTGTTTGCCGCCGATGGCGCACGCTACGGCAAGGCCATCGCAGCCACCATTGCCGCCGATGTAGAGGTGGTGCTGGCCCAGGGTGCCATCGAAGGCCGCAAGGCCAGCATGTTTCAGAGCCTGAAAGGCACCCCGGCCACACCCGCCGTGGATGTGGCCATGCACGCCACCGGCCCCGGCACCATCGTGAAGTTCCTGTTCACCAGCGGCTCCACCAAGATGCCCAAGCCGGTCATCAACACGCAGCGCATGTGGTGCGCCAACCTGCAGCAGATCACGCTGTCGCTGCCGGTGCTGGCCGAAGCCCCGCCGGTGCTGGTGGACTGGCTGCCGTGGAACCACACCTTTGGCAGCAACCACAACTTCGGTCTCACGCTGCAGCATGGCGGCACGCTCTACATCGACGACGGCAAACCCACGGCCGCGCTGATTGGCGAAACCCTGCGAAACCTGCGCGAGATCGCACCCACGGTGTATTTCAACGTGCCCACGGGTTTTGAAATGATTGCCGACGCGATGAAGACCGACGCCCAGCTGCGCGCCAACCTGCTGTCGCGCGTGCGCATGTTCTTCTACTCCGGCGCGGGCCTGGCCCAGCCGGTGTGGGACAGCCTGCACGCCACGCAAGAGGCCGCCCTTGGCGAGCGCATCGTGATGGCCACGGGCCTGGGCATGACCGAATCAGCGCCCTCGGCCATGTTCGTCAATAGCCCCGACGTGCGCTCGGGCCACATCGGCGCGCCCGTGCCCGGCATGGTGCTGAAACTGGTCGATGTAGACGGCAAGACCGAGGTGCGCTACCGGGGCCCCAACGTCACCCCCGGCTACTGGCGCTCCGACGCCGCCACGCGCGACGCTTTCGACGACGAAGGCTACCTGTGCACGGGTGATGCGGTGAAGTGGATCGACGAGCAAAACATCCACCGGGGCCTGGCGTTTGACGGCCGCATTGCCGAAGACTTCAAGCTCTCTACCGGCACGTTTGTGAGCGTGGGCCCCATGCGCGCCAAGATCATCGTGGCGGGCGCGCCCTACATCCAGGATGTGGTGCTCACCGGCCTGAACATGAAGGAAGTGGGCGCCCTGCTGTTCCCGTCGCCCGCCTGCCGCGCCGTGGCGGAGGCTGCGGGCCTGGGCCCCGACGCCCCCTGGACCGATGTCGTGGAGCACCCCGCCGTGCGCCAGCGCATCGAGGCGGTGCTGGACGGGCTGGCCCGCGAAGCCACCGGCAGCGCCAGCCGCGTAGCCCGCGCACTGTTGGTGACCGAGCCGCCCTCCATCGACAAGGGCGAGATCACCGACAAGGGATCGGTCAACCAGCGCGCCGTGCTCAAACACCGCGATGCCCTGGTGACGGCCCTGCATGACAACACCGCGCCCCACATCCTCAAGCCCAGCGCCTGAAAACGCCCACAGACAGGACACACACCATGCAGATTCAAGGACAAGCCGCCCTCATCACCGGTGGCGCATCCGGCCTCGGTGAAGCCACCGCACGCGAACTGGCCCGCCTGGGCGCCAAGGTGGCGGTGCTCGACCGCAATGCCGAACTGGCCGAAAAAGTCGCCGCAGCCATCAACACCGAATTCGGCGCAGGCAGCGCCGTGGCCTGCGCCTGCGACATCACCGATGCCGCGAGCGTGACCGCCGCCATAGACCAGGCCGCAGCCGCCCACGGCCCCGCGCGCATCCTCATGAACGTGGCGGGCATCGGCAGCGCCAAGCGCGTGGTGCAGCGCGACGGCAGCGCCGCGCCGCTGGAAGACTTCGTGCGCGTGGTGCAAATCAACCTGATCGGCACCTACAACGTGAGCCGCCTGTTTGCCGCTGCCTGCGCCAAGCTGCCCGTGCTGGACAACGGCGAGCGCGGGGTGATGATGTTCACCGCCTCGGTCGCGGCCTTTGACGGCCAGGTGGGCCAGCAGGCCTACAGCGCATCCAAAGCAGGCCTGGCCGGCATGACGCTGCCCATGGCACGCGACCTGGCGCAACACGCCATCCGCGTGTGCACCGTGGCGCCCGGCCTGTTTGCCACGCCGCTGATGAAGGAGCTGCCCGAGGCCGTGCAGCAATCGCTGGCGGCCAGCATCCCCTTTCCGCCACGCCTGGGCAAACCCGAAGAGTTTGCCGAGCTCGCTTGCCATATCGTGACCAACGGCCACCTGAACGGCGAAGTCATTCGCCTGGACGGCGCCTTGCGCATGGCGCCAAGATGAGAAGCCCCCCTGAGCCGCTTCGCGTCATCCCCCAGGGGGACGCCATCAGTGGCCTGGCAAAGCCAGTTCCACGGTGGCGCTGGCTTGCGCAGCGCCCGCTTTTTGCGCCCTGGGAGGGCGCAGCACAGCCGATAACGAGAGGGCGTGAAAACGCCCCAGTTGATTTTTGAGATTTCCGTCAGACACACACCAGGAGACATCACCATGACCACCACACGCCGTCACTTCATCCAGGCCCTGGGCGCCAGCGCCGCGCTGGGCGCCTTCCACCCCTTTGCCGCCCATGCCCAGGTGGACCAGGTGAAGGTGTACTTCGGCTTCCCTGCGGGCAGCTCGGGCGACACCGTGGCCCGCCGCGTGGCTGAGAAATGGGCGGGCAGCGGGTTCAGCAAGAACCCCGGTGTGGTGGAGAACAAGCCCGGCGCAGGCGGCCGCATTGCGCTGGAGACATTGAAGGGCGCGCCCGCCGACGGCTCGGTGCTGGCCGTGGCGCAGGTGTCGGCCCTGGCCAACTACCCGCACATCTATAGCAAGATGAACTACACCGACAAGGACTTCGCACCTGTGTCGATCGCGGCCATCATGCACCACGGCCTGGCCGTGGGCCCGATGGTGCCCGCCAGCGTCAAGACGGTGAAGGACTTCCTGGCATGGGCCAAGGCCAACCCCAAGGACGCCAGCTACGGCTCGCCCGGCGCGGGCTCCACGCCCCACTTTTTGGGTGCGCTGCTGGGCATCAACAGCGGCGTGGATCTGCGCCATGTGCCGTATCGCGGCTCCATCCCCGGCGTGACGGACGTGGTGGGCGGCCAGGTGGCTGCCATGGTCACGCCGCACGGTGACTTCATCGCCAACTACAAGGCCGGCAAGCTGCGCATTCTGGCCACCTCGGGCCCCAAGCGCTCGCAGTATGTGCCCGACGTTCCCACGTTTGCCGAACAAGGCTTCCCCGAGCTGACCACCGAAGAATGGTTCGGCTTCTACGCCCCCGCCGCCACGCCCAAGCCGGTGATCGCTGCTGCCAACGCCGCAATCAACGCAGCGCTGAAGGAAAAGGCGGTCATCGACAGCCTGGCCATCGTGGGCCTGATGCCCCACGGCTCCACCCCTGAAGAACAGGCCCGCTGGCAAAAGGCCGAGTACGACACCTGGGGCCCGCTGATCAAGAAGATCGGCTTCACCGCAGAGTCTTGACTCCTGAACAGGAAGCCCCCCTGAGCGGCTGCGCCGCTTCCCCCGGAGGGGGACGTCGCCAGCGCGGCGGGGCGGCCCTTGCGCGGCGACCTCGCGTGGGCCGCGCCGGTGCAAAGAAAGTGGGCGGAATCTCTTCGTTTGGGCTTCGCTTGTCCAAGCCCGGGGGGAGCACTGCGCCCGCTTTCAGCGAATGAATTCATAAGAAAACAGCCGCTAGCGCCCATTCACCAAGCGCAGGCAGCTATCAAGAAGAGAGCAAACCATGCAAGCCCGCCAGACCCTCGCCGACATCCAGCACCTGCTGACCACCGTGCTGAAGGCGCCCGCGCGCTGGCAGGGCCTGGCACCTTTTGCCGACACCGACGGCGACCTGGCGGCCCAAGTGCTCGACGAGGCGGCCAAGTTTGTAGACAGCGCCATCGCCCCGCTGCAACGCAGCGGTGACGAAGAAGGCTGTCGCTTTGAAGCGGGCCAAGTGCACACCCCCGCAGGCTTTCGCGATGCCTACCAGGCCTTCTGGCAGGCAGGCTGGCCCTCGCTGTCGGGCGCAGCCGAAGATGGCGGCCAGGGGCTGCCGGCGGTGCTCGAATGTGTGCTGTACGAATGGCTGGCCGGTGCCAACCATGGCTGGACCATGGCGCCAGGCCTGCTGCATGGCGCGTATGAATGCATCAAGCACCATGCCAGCGACGCGCTGAAAGCGCAGTACCTTCCGAAAGTGGCCAGCGGCGAATGGTTGGCCACCATGTGCCTCACCGAAGCCCACGCGGGCAGCGACCTGGGCCAGGTGCGCACGCGCGGCGTGCCGCAGCCCGACGGCAGCGTGCGCGTGAACGGCAGCAAGATTTTTATCTCGGGCGGCGAACACGACCTGACCGACAACATCGTGCACCTGGTGCTGGCGCGTTTGCCCGATGCGCCTGCGGGCCCCAAGGGCCTGTCGCTGTTTCTGGTGCCCAAGGTTCTTCAGGATGGAAACCGCAATGCGGTGGTGTGCGAACGCATTGAAGAAAAGATGGGCCTGCACGGCAGCCCCACCTGCGTGATGCGTTTTGACGACGCCACCGGCTGGCTGGTGGGCGAGCCGAACAAGGGCCTCAACGCCATGTTCGTGATGATGAACGCCGCGCGCCTGCATGTGGGCCTGCAGGGCATCGGCCTGCTGGAGGCTGCGTGGCAAAAGGCCAGCGCCTATGCCGCCGAGCGGCGCCAGATGCGCGCACCGGGCGCCACCGAGCCGGTCAGCCTGATCCAGGACCACCCGGCCATCCGCCGCATCCTGCACACACAGCGCGCCTGGATCGACGGCGGGCGCGTGCTGGCCTACCACACGGCGCTGCAGCTCGACATCGCCAAACACAGCGCTGACGCCGGTGAGCGCGCCGCTGCGCAGCGCTGGTGTGCGCTGGTCACGCCCGTGCTCAAGGCAGCGCTTACCGACCAGGCCTTCCACGGCGCCAGCGCCTGCCTGCAAGTGTTTGGCGGCCACGGCTACGTGCGCGAATGGGGCATCGAGCAGATCGTGCGCGACGCGCGGGTGGCCATGATCTACGAGGGCACCAACGAGATCCAGGCCATTGACCTGCTGGTGCGCAAGGTGCTGGCCGATGGCGGCCAGGGCCTGAACACCCTGTTGGCCACGCTGCCGGGGCAGGCCGTCACGGCCGCCGCCAGCACACGCCGCCACGCGCTGATCGAGATCACTCAAACCCTGGCGATTGCCGCGCAGTCCGACCCCGAACTGCCCTACTGGGTGGCCGACGACTACCTGCGCGCCGTGGCCCTGGTGCTGCTCGAGTGGGCCTGGGGGCAGATCCGCGCCACGGGCCTGGGCGAGCGCTGGAGCGACCCCGCCCAGGCGTTTGCCCAGTGGGTGCTGCCCGAGTTCGACATGCGCGCCGCCATCCTGCGCCAGCGCATTGCACAAGCCCTTGAATTCAGGCCCCAGGAGGCCTTGAGCGCTTGATCCACTGCGCCATCAGCTCCTGATTCAGTAGCAACTCACTGTCCCGCCGATCTCCCGTCCACAGCGTGTTGAGGCCACGCTGCGGGCTTCCTTGCGCCTCGATAAATACCAGGAGACAACACCATGCGCTTGACCCGAAGAACCCGGATACATGCCCACCCTCTGGCCCTGTCGGCTGCCACCACGGCGCTGCTGATGGGCTGCGGGGGGTCGTCTGACGCCGCCCTGCCCCAGCTCACGGCCGCCACGCCTGCCACCCTGCAGGCCTGCGCAACCTTGGCCACCACCCTGGTCTTGCCCGACACCCGCATCACCTCCGCCGAGCTGGTGCCCGAGGGCCCGCTGACGCTGCAAACCGTCACCACCCAGGCGCCGGCGCATTGCCTCGTCAAGGGCAAGATGAAAGAGCGCACGGGCCCGGTGGATGGCGCCAGCTACGCCATCGGCTTCGAGATACGCATGCCCGTGGCCTGGAACGGCCGTTTCCTGCACCAGGCCAACGGCGGCCTGGACGGCAGCGTGGTGCTTGCACTGGGCTCGGTGAGCGGCGGCGCCCCCGTGGCGCCCGGCCTGGTGCAAGGCTTTGCGGTGCTCAGCTCTGACGCAGGCCATGGCGCACCCACCCCGTTCTTTGGTGTGGACCCGCAGGCCCGGCTGGACTACGGCTACCAGGCCGTGGGCACCCTCACGCCCATGGCCAAGAACCTCATCAAGAGCGCCTACGGCAAGGCGCCCGACCGCTCGTACCTGGCCGGCTGCTCCAACGGCGGCCGCCACGCCATGGTGGGCGCATCGCGCTATGCCGACCAGTACGACGGCATCCTGGCGGGCAACCCCGGCTTTCACCTGCCCAAGGCAGCCACCACACAATTGTGGAAGGCCCAGCAGTACGCCAAGGTATCCACCAAGGACGCGACCAGCGGCCTGCCCGACCTGAACACCGCTGTGACCCCGGCCGAGTTCAAGCTCATCAGCAGCAAGATCGTCGCCAAGTGCGACGCGCTCGACGGCGCCGTGGACGGCCAGGTCAACGACGTGGCCGCCTGCCAGACCGCCTTCAACCTGCAGACCGACGTGCCCACCTGCACCGGCGCGCGCGACGGCTCGTGCATCTCCAGCGACCAAAAGAGCGTGCTGGCCAGCATCTTTGCGGGCCCCAAGAACAGCAAGGGCGAAGCGCAGTACGCCGGCACCTGGTGGGACCCTGGCATTGCGGGCGCCAACTTTGCGTCGTGGCACTTTGGCGCCCCCGCCACGCGTGACGCCGGTGCGGTGGCCTTCATCTTCACCTCGCCCCCGTCCACCGTGGCCGCATTCACTGCCATCCCCGGCATGCAGTACGCACTGAACTTCAGCATGGAGACGGACTACCCCAAGATGTTCGCCACCACGGCGCAGTACGCCGAGTCGCCTTGGGTCTACATGACCCCGCCCAACGAAGCCGATCTGAGCACCCTCAAGAACCGGGGCGCCAAGATGATCGTCTTCCACGGCGTGGCCGACGGCGTGTTCTCGCCCATGGACACCGCCAACTGGATGGACCGCCTGCAGGCCAACCACAGCGGCAAGGCCGACGCCTTTGCCCGCCTGTTCCTGGTGCCCGGCATGAACCACTGCTCCGGCGGCCCCGCCACCGACCAGTTCGACATGCTGGCCCCGCTGGTGGCCTGGGTGGAACAAGGCAAGGCGCCTGACAGCGTGACCGCCAAGGCACGCGGCGCAGGCGCCAATGTGGTCAACGCCGAGCTGCCCGCCAGCTGGTCTGCCAACCGCACCCGGCCGCTGTGTGTGTACCCCAAGGTGGCACGCTACAACGGCACGGGGGATGTGGAGAGTGCGGGCAGTTTTAGCTGCAAGTGACCAATAGTTGAAGAGCAGGAAGCCCGGCTTGTGCCGGGCTTTTTGTTTGGACGATAGGATGAATGACAGCGCTGCTTCTTACAGCGCTGGAATTTCCAGACCTTAAGGCCTGGGTCACACACTATCTAGAATCGATTCGCTCAGATTCGTTGACAGCTCTGCAGCGATTGCGGCCGTTGGTATTCAGCGGCCCAGCTTCCGGTGAATAGCGTGAAGCAGTCTTAGCAGCAGGAGAACGTATGCCGGTTTATGGCGGCGGCCCGGACAACAGCAGATCCGGGCTGAACGCCAAGTCTACCTTGATGCGATACATCCGAATTGATAGGTCCAAGTTGTCCGAGGATCACACTCAAGCGTCTGGAACAGGCGTAGCGGAGACCGCCTCCTCAGCCAGTTCATCGAGCACGGCAAAAACCCCCTCGAGATCGTCTCGATAGAACGCCGTGTAGCTAGGCAAAAAAACCCATCGCCCGCTGTCTTGGAGGCCAAGTCCCCGAATGTGATTGCGATGCGTCAGCCAATACCTTCCCATAGCCTTCGGATCCAACCCACCTGGTAGCCCCGACTTGGTCGCGACATAGCCCTCTTCGTCTCGCCCCGTGTGGAAGGGGCTGCTCAGGTGGGCGAGGCAGTGGTCGAGGAACAGCTGCACGTTATCGCCATCGACTATCGGACTAAAGCAGTAGCTAAAGACGTAGTCGTTCATCAACCTGGAGATGGTGCCTCCATCTTCGGCACCGCTTTCATCGTAGTGACCACATCCGACGCCAGAGCCGTCAGGGGGCAGTGCATTGCTGAGCTGATAGATGACGAACGACGCGGCAAAGGACCGTGCGGCCGCAACTCGACGGGCAATTGTTGTGTCACCTTGATTGGATCCGGGGTCCAGCGAAGCCTCCTCACGTAGATGCGCAAAGGCCTGGCCGAGGAACGCATCTACAGGCACTCCCCGTGCTTCAGCGATGAAGTTTCGTCCAGGCTCGATGTAGGTGCGCTTGAAGTGCGCGAAGACCTGCTGAGACAACGTCCTCATCCCCATCAGCGCCAGCTGACTGACCAACCCGGACCTTGGAGCAGACATGTCTTGGTGGACGATGAGCGCAGTGTGCAGGTTGTACAACTGTCCACCGCGATCCTCCGAGCACTGCAGCCTGAAGAGCATGAGGTCGTTCCAGCCCAGAACGCCGCGCTCTGGGGTGGCAAGCCGCTCCAGCAGACCTTTACCAACAAACTTTTCCTCGCCAAAGATGCGCCACGCGATCTCTATGACGTTCTCCGGACTGTTCACGCGTCGCCGGCCCGCAGTTCGCCCCCAGCCTGCGCGATCCAATAGCCGTAAGAGCGAGTAGATCGACCTCGGCCGCAGTCCACGGTCATCGTTGTCGAACGACGAGTAGCATGGCAGATACGCAACGAGCGTTTCGATGGCGTCTTCTGCGGTCTGGCTGGTGAAGTCGTGGGTGTGATTGACCAGTACCCGCCAGAACTGATCGTGTGCGGTCTCTTGTTTCTCGAGAGCAAACTCCGCTTCCGCGAAGACTGAGGCAATCTTTCGACCCTTGCGAACCCGATCCACCGCTGCTTGGTAAAGAACAAAGGTCTCCTGCGGTTCCGGCGTGGCAAAGCGCACGATGAGCTTTAGAAAGCTCTCTAGGTTTCTGGTGTCGCCCTTGTTGAAGCACGCCCGAGACCGAAGAACCGACTCTTCAATGTTGCGCCCGTCACCCAGTTTCAAGACACCCACATCAAACAACTGCTCCAGCAGGAAATTGGCAGAACCAGGGTGCTCTTCCTTAACCTGTTCAAACCCATCAGCGTTCTTGAACTCTGATTCGTCGTACTTGCGCCGAACTGAGAAAGTACCACTGCGCCCCTCTGTCTCCTCGGCATATATGCGCCTGAACAATCCGGGATAGTTCAGATGCAACAGCATCAGATGGATGAGGTCACTCTTGTTGAAATCAGTCCGCCCAAGATCGGTCTTCTCGATCTGCATGAGAAGAATGGCATTGATGAAGCGCTTCACCTTGCGTAGATCGCCGATCAATGGAAGGTACTTGGCGGCGGACTCTCCAGCCAAGATCTCCGCAAGCTCGTTGAGTACGGCTCCAAGCTTCACCATAGTGTCTGATGGCACAGACTCGAGCTGGCTCTCGCTCTTTTCCCAGTCGCGTTGCAAGAAGTTGCGGATGCTGGAGCTGTCCACGAACAAACTCAGTTTCACCGTCACGAACTTCTCAAGAAACTCCCGCGCCCTGGATCCCTCCTCTTTGCCGCCGGCCAGTACCTCGGTGTCATAGCAAAGGACATATGTCGCTTGCGACAGCTTGAAGGTGCGCCGCGTTGCGAACAGGACGTTGTTGACGGTCTTCGCATCCAAACGGTCCAAGTCGTCGATGACAACGATCACACGTCGACCGATGCGACGAAGTACCTCGTCAATGTCGTCAAGCAGCTCATCGACCGTTTCCTGGGACGGCTCCAGCGAAAGCTTGAAGCCCAGGAACGAAACGTCTGCTTTTCCCTTTATGAGCCGAGAGTATCTAGAGGCCGCAGGGCGGAACTCCGGAGCAAAGACCTTGTTCTGAATCGCGGCAGACAGATCGCGAATCAAGCGATCGGCAAGATCTGGCTCCGACGCGTATCGAAGCGGCTCAAACCGACAAACGATCACCTTGTCCGCGGCTCGTTCCCAGTAGCGCTCGGCAAGATTGATGAAGCTTGTCTTGCCCACGCCCCAGGGTCCGTCCACACCGAACACCAATCCTGAGTGAGCGCCGCTGGCGAGAACGGTTTCCGCGAACGACTTCGCCTGCGACTCGCTGGAGAGCAAGTCGTCCGCCTCGCGTCCGATCTCCTCGTCTCCAAGGAACTGGAGCTGCGGCTTGATCTGTCGTCTCCTCGGCCAACGACGTTGAACGAGCGGCGACAACAGCACCGTGGTGAGCATCAGAAGGGCAACTGGCGCCCATTGCGGGTGCGCCGCCTTCAAGACCGCATGAAACTTGGAAAGCCAAGGCATAGTCAACTCGTTCGACCAAGCCCCAAGAAAAACTGCTATCAGCAGGTCGAGACGGATGCTTCGACCCATTTTGGCGGCGGCGGTATGTGCGCCACGACTCACGGCGTAGTCCACACAAATCGCCAGTGTGACAAGCGACGCAGTAGCCCGCGCCCAAAAGGGAAAGTCGACATTTGCGAGGGCGAACGCAGTTCCTAGGTAGTAGGCTGCTCTGCAGACCTCAGCGGCAGTAAAGCCAACTACGAACACCTTGGCAAAGACCATTAGTTCGGGCATCTTCAACGCCTGCTTGGTAGCCGTCATCCGCCATTCCTCCCTTTGAAGCGCGAGCGCAGTCTATTTTTGATGTTTTGCAGGGCGTGCGGGCCAATCTCCACATCCTGCGTCGCACGGAAGATTATCTGCAAGCCATTGCTGGCACAGATCTGCCAGATGACGTGGTCCTACAGGCCGAAGACGCCCTCAACTTCAACTCAGACTGATCCTCTCAGGCGTTCGGAACCACAGTTCGATCCTCCAGTCGAAAATCCGGGATGGCTTAGGGAGCCTGCTGTGACCTCGAAGTCACTGACCGCTCGCACCGAAAGCAGGCACTGCCTAGCCTATCTGTGAAAGTCAGCAACCAGCCTGAAGCAGCCATTCTCAAATACCTGCTTCGCCATGCGTGTCGCCCTACTTCCTCAGTGACTCAATTCACGCCATCGATTGCCAGTCAACTCACAGTAGTGACGTCCCGCCAAACGAAGACCTTGGCAGAGCTGAACTCCAGGGTTGCGTGATTCGCACCTGTTGGGCTGATGCAGTCCAGACCGCCGCCAGAAATCAGCGGCTACTCCGATGCCTCCTGTGTCTGTTCGGTCAAGCCTTGCCGCTTGCTAGCTTCTTCTTTCGCCTTCTTCCCTTGGTCGTGGTGCCACTTGATGGCGTAGAACATGCAGGTGCCGAACACGAGCACCTTGAAGGTGATGAAGACTATCGGGACCCAATCCATTTTGAGATGTTCCTGGCTGTTGGTTGGCACTGTCTGGGGTGAGGTGCACTGCCTCAAAACGCTGCGTCGGCAGCTTTATCGTGTTCAAGCCATTGTCGAATCGCACATCGACGGCACTGGGCAAATGGTCTGAAAACTTGGTGCGATGCTATCGGGCCTGCTGTGTGGGTGTAAGCATCAGTTTTGCTTAAATTTCCCGTAGCAGATGGAGATCGCTGTGCAAGGCTGCTGCCCGGAAAGCAGCTTGGTCGTTGGGGCGATGTGTGGCGCCAATGCACGGGCCATAGGGCGTGGCGAGTGCGTGGACGAACCGCAGGTTGCACTCCACACCGACCGGGCACACAAAAATGGCTTGCATGAGGCAACCCCATGCAAGCCTTTGATGAGGTGGCGAGCTACTCCCGGATGCTCAGAACGGCAACCCCACATAGTTCTCCGCCAGCGACCCCAGCGCCTTCTCCGACGAAAACAGATACGCCAGGTCCGTGTCCTGCAGCTTCTGGTCGTAGGCCAGCGACTCGGGGAAGGTGTGCAGCATGGTCGTCATCCACCACGAAAAGCGCTGGGCCTTCCACACGCGGGCCAGGGCTTTTTCGGAGTATTTGTCGAGACCCGAGCTGTCGCCATCCTTGTAGTGCGCCAGCATGGCGTGGTACAGGTAATAGATGTCGGATGCCGCGCTGTTCAGGCCCCGTGCGCCGGTGGGCGGCACGATGTGGGCGGCGTCGCCCGCCAGGAACAGGTTGCCGTAGCGCATGGGCTCGGCCACAAAAGAGCGCAGGGGGGCGATGGACTTTTCGATGGAGGCGCCCGTCACCAGTTGGTCGGCCACTTCCTTGGGCAGGCGACGTTTCAGTTCCGCCCAGAAGGCTTCGTCAGACCAGTCTTCCACGTTGTCGGTCAGCGGCACCTGGAGGTAGTAGCGGCTCAGCACCTGTGAGCGCAACGAGCACAGCGCAAAGCCGCGTTCGTGCTTGGCGTAAATCAGCTCGGGCGAGACGGGCTTGGTGCGCGACAGCACGCCCAGCCAGCCGAAGGGGTAGACCTTCTCGTATTCCTTGAGCACATCGCGCGGGATGGACTTGCGGCTGACGCCGTGGAAGCCGTCGGCACCGATCACGAAGTCGCAGTCGATGCGCACCACCTCGTCGCCATTGCGGTAGGTGACGTAAGGGTTGGCGCTTTTCAGGTCGTGGGGCTGCACGTCTTCGGCGTTGTGGATGACGATGCCCTTCATGCGGTCGCGCGCTTCGTACAGGTCGCGTGTCAGCTCGGTCTGGCCGTAGACCACCACCGAGCTGCCGCCGCTGTACTTGTGCAAATCGACCCGGTCCATTTGGCCGTCGTGGGCAATGATGAAGCCGTCGTGGATCTCGCCTTCGCGGTCCATGCGCTCGCCGCACTGGGCCTCGCGCATCAGCGCGGCAAAGCCGTGCTCCAGCACACCAGCGCGGATGCGGCCCAGCACGTATTCGCGGCTTTGGCGCTCCAGCACGACGGTGTCGATGCCCTTGAGGTGCAAGAGCTGAGAGAGCATCAGGCCGGAGGGCCCTCCGCCAATGATGCAAACCTGGGTTTTCATGGATGTCTCCTGTGTGTGATGGTTCATGACGTTGATCAAACCGGCGCACCAAAGATACGTGGCACAGTCGCTGTCTTGAATGGGCAGATTGATCCAGAACATGCACTTTTCGAACATCGATGGCATCCGGTCCTACAGCCTGTTTGGTGAGTCCAAGCACCTGCCCGACGTGCTGCACTGCGAGACAATTGCCGCGCGCTCGGTACTGCACGACTGGGAGCTGGCACCACACCGCCACACCCGGCTGCACCAGGTGCTGCTGATCACGTCGGGCGGTGGCGTAGCGCACCTCGATGGCGAGCAGCACCCCCTGAGCCCTGGCACGCTCATCAACGTGCCCGCCGGCCATGTCCATGCGTTTCGTTTTGCCGAACACACCCAGGGCTGGGTGGCAACGCTGGCCGACGAATTGATGGACGAGATCCTGGTGCACGTGGGCGATGTGCGGCGCGATCTGGCCCGCCCTGCCGTGGCCCCCTCCAGCCCCGACCTTCACCAGACCATGGCGCAGGTGTGGACCGAGTTCTCGAGCCGCGCCAAGGCGCGTGCGCTGGTGCTGCGGGGCTTGAGCGCCACGCTGCTGGGCTGGGTGGCACGGGCCATTGAGGACCACAGCCCCGACGACACCGCCGCCCCCGAATCCAGCCTAGTGCAGCGGCTGGAGGCGCTGATCGAAGCCCATTTTCTGGAACATTGGCAGGTGGCCGACTATGCGCGGGCGCTGGCCGTGTCGCCGACGCACCTGAGCCGCGTGGCGCGCACCACGACCGGCGTGTCGGCCCAGCGGCTGATCGAAGCACGCCTCATGCGCGAGGCGCGGCGCAACCTGGCCTACACCCACCTGGGCGTGGCCACCATTGCCTACACGCTGGGCTATGCCGACCCGGCGTACTTCACGCGCGCCTTCACGCGCGATGCGGGCCTGTCGCCGCGCAGCTTCCGAGCACAGGTGGCGGCGTCGGGGCCTGGCCGCAGCGCTTGACCCCGGTGACACCCTGCTGACACTCCGCTGTCAGCAGCCCCCGCACACCATCGAGGCTTCTTTCTTTCACCCACAAGGAGCCTCCCATGAAGAACGCCATCGCCTGGTTTGAAATCCCCACCACCCAGCTGGACCGCGCCCAGGCGTTTTATGAAGCCGTGCTGGGCCAGCCCATGCGCCGCGAAAACATGGGCCCCAGCGAAGGTGCCGTGTTTGCCTACGATCCCACTGCGGATGGCGCAGGGGGCGCATTGATGATGGGGCCGACTGCGCCCTCGCTGTCAGCAGGCGCTGGCACCCTCGTTTACCTGGATGCGTCGCCCTCGCTCGATGCTGCCCTGGAGCGCGCAGTGGCCCAGGGCGGCCGCGTGGCCCTGCCGCGCCAGGCACTGCCGCCGGGCATGGGTTTCTTCGCGCACATCCATGACCTGGACGGCAACCGCGTGGGCCTGCACGCACCGGCGGCCTGATCGGCACACCGCCCATCGGATTCCATGGCCCATCTACACCGCCTGATGACCCACGCACTGCTCCAGCCCGCCCTGTGGCCGGACGCCGAACCCGCGCCCTCTGCGGGGGGCTCCACCAAGGTGACCGCCACCACCGTGGCACGCCGCAACTGGGTTGCGGTGGCCAGCGCCCAGCACGCGCGCCGTGGCTGCGCAACACCCGACGCCGGCTACATGCAGGTGTGCCATGGCAAGGCCGCGCCGCTCAAGCGCATACAGGCAGGGGACCGGGTGGCCTATTACTCGCCCACGGTCACCATGGGTGGCAAAGACCGGCTGCAGACCTTTGTGTCTATCGGGCTTGTGCTGCCGGGCGCGCCCTATGCGTTTGACATGGGCGGCGGGTTTGTGCCGTTTCGCAAGGATGTGGCCTATGTGCCCGCGCGGGAGGCGCCGATTGCGCCGCTGCTGGATGACTTCGAGTTTGTGGACGACCGCCGCCATTGGGGCGGCAAGTTCCGCTTCGGGTTGTTCGCCGTCAGCGACCATGACATGCGCCTCATCGCGCAGGCGATGCAAGCGGACATGCAAATGCTGCATTTTTAATAGCAAAGCAGGCAATCACTACCTGCGCACCAGCCCCAAAGAGTCAAAAACCCGCTCTGCTGTTCCTCCCGGCTTGGGCGGGCGAGCGGTCAAGCAAGCAGGCAGGCAGAAGGCGCGACACGCACGCGTCAGCACACCGCCATCAAGGCGTCGACAATTTTTCGTTGGGCTGCGTCCAGGGCGGCATATCCCTCACGCAGCATGCGCAGCACGATTTCGTGGATTTCCAGTTCGCCAGCGGGCATGGTGATCTCCTTGAAAGACAGTGGGCGGCCACCGCAAGGCAGGCCGATGATCTGGGCGCATGCCACCAACCGGCAGGCGCCCGGGCCTGCCCCGCCATGGACCAAGCCCCGATGCCACTGTGCCTAGGTGGCTGTGCTGACAGTGGCGCGATGAAGGGGGGAGTTCGCGGCCTTTTTCGCGCGCCGCTCTGCAACCAATACGCCTAAGGAGCGGTGGCCCTGGGCACGTAGGCGTCGATGACCGGCGGCTCGCTGTCCCCCGCAGCGGTGCGGGCCAGCTTGAACCAGGTCCAGGTCTCTACATCGGGTGCGTCGTAGCTGCCGTAGGACTGCCCGCCCCACGAAAAATACGAGCCCTTGTTGCCCGTGCTGAGGGTGCGCTTGCCCACGGCCAGCCCGCCATCCTTGAGCAGCGCCAGCCTGAAACCCTGCAGCACGCCCGAGGCCCCAGGCTCGTTGCCTGACGGCGCGGTCTGCGGAACCAGGTCGAGCATGCCGGAGCTGCAGCGGGCCTGCGCGCCGCCGTAGGTGACCAGGCTCCACTGCCGGGTCAACGAGGTGCGCACGTTGCGCGCGCGGTTGATGGTGCGCGTGCGCAGGGTGGTTTCGCCGCGCTGCTGCTGTACCCAGACTTGCATCTCCGGCGAGCCGGTAAAAAACGGCAGGCTGCCCCGCGCGCCACCGGGCTCCACCGGTGGCCAGGCGTACACCCCTTGCAAGGACGGGCAGCCGAACCAGCTGCTCTGCGCGGCGCCAAACGCCGGGGGCGGCTTGGGCGAGCCCTGCACGTCCGGCCCGCAGGCCGCGAGGGCCAGGCAACACAAGGCCAGCGTGGCGGCCCCGCCTATGCGCTGCACGCGCCGGTGTGGGGTGCGCAAAGCGCTGTGCGATGGCAAGGGGGCGGCAGGTGTCATGGTGTCTGGGCGGTGGTGCAGCCCGATTGTCGGGCCGAACACTGCACCTGCGTCCGCTCCATTTTTGATAGCTGCTAGCGCATATTCCACTAGCGCCTCAGCACCAAAAGGCTCCAAAACCGTGTTGACGATCGCCCAGAGGGGGTCTGCGAGATCGTCAGCCTACGGATGTGCAGGCCCCGCCCGCACACGGGCCAGCGCCTCGGGCACATCGCGCCACGCCGGGCGGCCGGGGGCGTAGCGCTGGCGCATGTAGCCCGCCAGCTCGGTGATCTGCGCGTCGCTGAGCGCGTGGCCGAAGCCGGGCATGAAGCCGATGTCCCGCGCGGCGGGCTCTCGGATGCCGTGCACGATGACCTGCAGCAGGTTGTCGGGCCGGTCGCTGTGCAGGTTGCTGTTGAGCGCCAGGGGCACGTTCACGCCCAGCAGGCGCGGGCCGTCGCCGTCGTGGTGGCAGGCGGCACAGGCGCCATTGAACAGGCGCTGGGCCTGGCCGGGCTGTGGTGCCAGCGCGGCAGCAGTGGCCACGGCGGCTGCGGCTTTGACTTGCGCGTCAGCGGTGGGGTCGGTGGCGGTGAACGATGCGAGGTAGCTGGCCATGGCGCGGATGTCGTCGTCAGGCAGGTGCGCCAGTTCGCGCACCACCGGTGCCATGGGGCCCGAGGCGCTGCCGTGCTGCGGGCTGTGGCCCTCGCGCAGATAACGGTAGAGCGCGTCAGCGCTCCAGGGCACGGGCGCTTTGGACAGGCCGGTGAGCGCGGGCGCCTCCCAGCCATCAATCATGGCGCCCGACAAAAAGGCCGCCCCGCCCAACTCGGCCCCCAGCGCATTGCGCGGCGTGTGGCAGGCGCCGCAGTGGCCCACGCCCTGCACCAGGTAGGCGCCCCGGTTCCATTCGGGTGGGCGGGTCGGGTCGGGCTTGAACGGGGTCGCGTCGTGGAACAGCGCGTTCCAGCCCGCCATGAGAGGGCGCACGCTGAACGGGAAGGCCAGCTCGGTCTTGGGCACCTCGGCCCGCACGGCGGGCTGCGCCATCAGGTAGGCGTACAGCGCGGTCAGGTCGTCGTCGCTCATCTTGGCAAACGACGTGTAGGGGAACGCGGGGTAGAGGTGTTTTCCGTCGCGCGAAACGCCTTCGCGCAGGGCGCGCTGGAAGGCGCTGAACGACCACTGGCCGATGCCGGTCTCGGCGTCGGGCGTGAGATTGGTGGTGTAGACGGTGCCAAAGGGCGTGTCCATGGCGCGGCCACCCGTGTTGGGCGTGCCGCCCGGTGCGGTGTGGCACACCACGCAGTCGCCCGCCGCCGCCAGCAGCCGCCCGCGTTCGATGGTGGCGGCGTTGTAGACCGAGGCGCCCGTTGTTGTCTGCACCACCGGTGCGATGGAGGGGCGCCAACCCAGCAGCGCGGCCCCCATGGCCAGGCCCCCGGCGGCCAGGGCCAACGCACGCGCCCAGGGGGTGCGCTGGCGCGGCCAGGTGGCGCTGGCGGGCACGGCTGGCGCTGGCAGTTCCAGCGTCGGCAGCACTTCCGCGGGGTCTGCGGGTTGGCTCCCGCCCGCACCGGCATCGCCCGCGCTTCCTGCACCTGGCAGTGGGTTGAGCCCCGCACGCACCACCTCAGGGGTGAAAGGCGGCGCGCGAAACCGCACGCCCGTGGCATCGAAGATCGCGTTGGCAATCGCCGCTGTACCTGGCACCGACGATGACTCGCCCGAGCCCAGCGGGGCTTCGTCCTGCCGGGGCATGTGCAGGACCTCGATGACCGGCACGTCGCGAAAGCTCAGGATGGGGTAGCTGCCCCATTCGCAGTTGTCCACGGCCTGCTTGACCGGCTCGAATGTGACCTGTTCCTTGAGCGCGCGGCTGGTAGTCTGCAGCACGTTGCCGTGCACCTGCTGCTCCACGCCCGCCGGGTTGATCATGAGGCCCGCGTCGTGCCCCACGACCACACGGCGCACATGCACCTCACCGGTCTTCTTGTTGACCTCCACATCGGCCACCCAGGCCGCCCACGCGGCGCCGAAGCCCGGCCATTTGCTGTGGATGTAGCGCGCGTAGGCAAAACCCTGGCCCTGCACCCAGTCGCCATCTGCCTCGCCATCCAGCCCGCGCTGCTGCGGGCCGGTGCGGCGCAGCCAGCCCGCCTTCTCGGCCGTCGCCTGCACCAGCTCGGCCGCACGCGGGTCACTCAGCAGCTGCAGGCGGAAAGCGACCGGGTCCACACCGGCAGCAGTGGCCAGCTCGTCCACATACGACTCGTGTGCAAAGGAGTTGGGCAGCGCCGACACACCGCGCAGCCACGAGGCGCGCACGATGGGCGCCATGTCGTTGACGGCGACGCGCAGGTTGTCGTAGTCATACGGCGGGCGCGCCGTGCGGTCGCCCATCTCGTAGGCCTGGGCCACGGGTTCGATGGTGCGCGTGAGCAGCAAGGCCAGTGTGGGCGCGCCGTTGGAGGGGTACGAGGTTTCGAAGTCGTACGCCGCCACAGAGCCGTCGGCGTTGAGCCCGCCACGCACCTGCATGAGCTGCGCGGTGCCCTTGGGCTCCCACAGGTGCTCCTGCTCGCGCGTGAGTTGCACACGCACGGGGGCACCCACGGCGCGCGACAACAATGCGGCGTCGGCGGCCACATCGTCGGCGCCGTTGCGGCCGTAGCAGCCGGCAGCCTCCATGCGGATGAGGTCGATGTCCACATCGGCCAGGCCTGTCAGGCGGGCCAGGTCGGCGCGCAGCACGTGAGGGTTCTGCGTGCCTGCCCACACGGTCATGCGCGGTCGGCCTGCGCTGTCGTCGCTGTGCCAATCTGCCACCGCGCAGGACGGTCCGATGGATGCGTGCATCTGGTAGGGCCACACATAGGTGCGTGGCATGCGCTGATCGGCTGCAGCCAGGGCGGCGTCCACATCGCCTTCGTCCACCAGGCGGCGCAGCGTGGCGGGGTTGGCTCGGATGGCTTGCTCCAGCGCCTCGGTACTGTCCTGGCGCGGGAAGCCCGGCCAGTCCTTCCAGCGCACGGTCAGTTCGCGCAGGGCCTGTTCGGCCTGTTCCTCACGTTCGGCCACGATGCCCACGAAGTCGCGGATCACCACCACCGCGCGGATGCCGGGGATGTGGGCGATGGAGGACGCGTCCACCGCTTCGAGCGTGTTGCCGATGAAGTCGCCGTGGTCGGCGCCCGCATAGGGTGGCCGCACCACACGACCATGCAGCATGCCGGGCACGCGCATGTCGTGCACGAAGACCAGTTCACCACGCACCTTGGCCGGGATGTCCACGCGCGGGACCGACTGCCCGACCACGGTGTAGTCCGCCACGGGTTTGGTGGGCGTAGCGTCCGCCAGGTCCAGCACGGTGTGGGCGTTGCCAAGCAACGCGCCATAGGTCACCTGGCGTGAGGTATCGGAGGTGTCTTGCACCGCTCCCGCCTGTACATGCAGTGCAGCGGCGGCCACGCCCAGATGGTCTGCGGCCCGCGCCACCAGCCATTGGCGCGCTTGCGCCGCCGCCGTACGCAATGGTTTGGCATGGATCTGGATGGAGGCACTGGCAATGGTGGCGCCCTGGTTGGGTGCACGCGTGGTGTCACCCAGCACCATGTTCACCTGGACCATGGGCACATCGAGTTCTTCCGCCACGATCTGTGTCAATGCGGTGCGGATGCCGGTGCCCAGGTCCACATGGCCGTTGAGCGCGGTCACGCTGCCGTCGTCCCACACCGCCAGCAAAATCTCCACGCCCTCGGCAGGGTTGCCTGCCACCAGCGCGGGCTGGCCCTTGACCGGCGGCGGCGCGGGTGGGGGGTTGCGCACCACCAGCAGCACACCCTGGGCGGCATGGAAGTCGGCGCGTGTCAGCGCGGCGTGGGCACGCAAGGGCCGTGTGTTGCTCATACCTTGGCCTCACGCATCAGCACTGCAGCGCGCAACACGGCACGGATGATTTCGACATGGGTGCCACAACGGCACAGGTTGGCCGACAGCTCGCTGCGGATGGTGGCTTCATCGGGGTCAGGGTTTCGCTCCAGCAAGGCCACGGCCATCATCACCATGCCGTTCAGGCAGTAGCCACACTGCGCGGCCTGCTCCTCCACAAAGGCCTGCTGTACGGGGTGCAGCACAGCGCTGCCACGCCCACCGCCGCAGCGGGATGGCAGGCCTTCGAGCGTGGTGACTTGGCGCCCCGCCATGCCCTGGGCAGGA
Organism: Acidovorax sp. 69; assembly: GCF_002797445.1. Lineage (NCBI taxonomy): Bacteria > Pseudomonadati > Pseudomonadota > Betaproteobacteria > Burkholderiales > Comamonadaceae > Acidovorax > Acidovorax sp. 69. Next base: position 4,836,329 of record NZ_PGEP01000001.1, read on the forward strand.
ATCACGCAAGCCCGCGCGGCCACACCGTCCACCAGCACCGTGCAGGCGCCACACTGCCCCAGGCCACAACCGAACTTCGGGCCGTTGAGCGCCAGGTCATTGCGCAGCAAATGCAGCAAGGTGACCTGCGTGCCAGCGGCAGGCAGCGCGCAAGCCTGACCATTGACGACAGCAGAGTGATGCGGGGTGGGGGCGTTCATGTCTCTTGTGGGTGTCCTCAGCGCCGCAGGCTGCCGCTGCGCGTGTACATCTCCAGGTCCACGAAATTGGAACCGTTGTGGTTGTTCGCGCCGTATTGCAGCGGAAAATCACCGATCTTGGTCGTTCCCATGTCTTCCATGGCCTTGATGAACCCTTCACGGCTGAGGTTGCGCCCCGCGCGCTTGAGGCCTTCCACAAACACGCGCGCAGCGATGTAGCCCTCCAGCATGGTGTAGCTGTCGATTTTCTCGCCCGCATCGCTGCGATCCTTGCGGTAGTCCACGGCAATGGGCAGGCGGCTGGCTTGGGGCGATGGCACGATGCTGGCGGTCACCAATCCTTCGATCCCCCCGTTGAGGCGCTGCGCGGACCCCGGCGCATCGGTGATGCCGACCGAGATGGTGTACAGCGGCGCAGCGCTGCCACTGGCGCGGTAGTCGCGCAGGAACACCTCCACCATCTTGCCGGCCATGATCATCACCACGGCACCGGGCTGTGCCTTGGTGAGTGCTGCAGACTGTGCCTTGGCGTCGGTGGCAGCGATCTCCATGGGCACGGACTCCACCACCTTGACCTTCAGGCCCTGCGCAATCTGCAGGCAGGTATCGAGGTTGGACTTGCCAAACGCACTGTTCTGGTAAATGACCGCTATGTTTTGGATGCCCAGGGTGGCCAGATGTCCCACGATCTTGCGCAGCTCGGTTTCGTAGCTCGCGCGCACATGGAACAGGAAATGGTTGTGGGTGGTGCGAAACGATGTCGTACCCACCAGCGGCGCAAACATCGGCACCCCGGCCTTTTCGGCGATGGGCATGGCGGCGATCAGGTTGCCCGTGGCGACATAGCCAATGAGGGCGAACACCTTGTCTTCCTCAATGAGGCGCGTGGTGTTCTCGGCGGTTTTCTTGGGCTCGTAGGCGTCATCGTGCGAGACAAGCTCCAGCGTACGTCCCAACACGCCACCGGTCTTGTTGACCTTGTCGAACACCAGCGTGATGCCGGCCTTGTAGTCCACCCCGAAATCCTTGGCGGGCCCGGTGAAAACGGCCGACTGCCCCACCTTGATGCGGGTGTCGGTCACCCCGGTCTCTGCGGCTGCAGGCCAAGCCGCCGCCAGAGCTGCAGCCGCCAATGTCGTCAGCATCTTCCGGCGGCCCATGCCACCTTCCTCCATCCCACGAAATTTCATGAAACGCTCCTTACATCAAATGCGCAAGTTTCCCTGCAAGCGGAGCGGGTAGGCAACCATTTCTGCGGGGTGTTGTGAATCTGTCAAACCCTGGTGCCGAAGCACCAGAGCGGTGCGCCGTCAGGCAACATCCATGTCGCTGGACTGGATGCGTTTGACGCCTCTGGCCTTCATGTTTTTCCAGGCGGCGTCGAGCGATCCGTTGAGATCGATGGCGCGGCAGGCATCTTCGACCACGTAGGTTTCAAAGCCCAGGCGTTTAGCATCCAGCGCCGTCCAGGCCACGCAGAAATCGGTGGCCAGCCCGGTGACGAACACGGTCTTGATACCGCGCTGTTTGAGGTAGCCCGCCAGGCCCGTGGAGGTCTTGCGGTCGGCCTCTTCAAACGCCGAATAGCTGTCGACATGCTGATGAAATCCCTTGCGCAAGATCACCTGGGCGGTGGGCAATTTGAGATCCTTGTGCAGGGCGGCATCCTCGGTGCCCTGCACGCAGTGGTCGGGCCAAAGCACCTGCTGACCGTAGCTGAGCTTGGCCGTTTCAAACGGCTTCTTGCCCGCGTGGGTGCTGGCAAAGGAGGCGTGGCCCTGGGTGTGCCAGTCCTGCGTGATCACCACGTTCTCGAACGCCGTGGCAATGCGGTTGATGATGGGCACGACCTCTTCACCCTTGGCCACGGGCAAGGTTCCACCGGGGATAAAACAGTTCTGCACATCCACCACGATGAGCGCAGCCCGCTCACCCGGCTTGATCTTTGCTGCCGCCCATGCAGCAGGAAAACTGGCACCGACACTGGCGAGCGAAAAGGCAGCCGACTGAAGAAGAAAGCGACGACGTTGGGCAAGTTGCATGGTGAACACTCCGGTTGGGAACGCACTGACACATCGGCCATGGCCCGATAAGGCCTTGGCCGGGGAACTTCTTCACACGCTGAGGTAGGCGCGGCGCACCTCTTCATTCGCCGACAGTTCGGCCATCGTGGCCTGGTAGCGGATCTGGCCCTTTTCGAGCACATAGGCGCGGTCGGACACCAGCTCGGCAAAGTGCATGTTCTGCTCGGACAACAGAATGCTCACGCCCTGCTCTTTCAGCTCCAGAATCATGTGGGCCATCTGCTCGACGATCACGGGGGCCACGCCTTCAGAAGGCTCATCGAGCAACACCAGGTAAGGGTTGCCCATGAGGGTGCGGGCCACGGTCAGCATCTGCTGCTCGCCCCCGCTCATGCGGCCACCGGGGCGCTGGGGCATCTCGCCCAGGTTGGGGAAGAGCTTGAAAAGGCGCTCAGGTGTCCACAGCGGCGCCGCCGTGCCATCGGGCCAGCGGCGCTCAGGCTGGCGGCCCACTTCGAGGTTCTCCATCACCGTGAGGTCGGTGAACACGCGGCGGTCTTCGGGCACAAAGCCCAGGCCCAGGCGCGCGGCATCGTGCGGATCGGTCTTGGACAGGTCTTTGCCCATGAACGCAATGGTGCCCTTGCGCTTGGCGAGCATGCCCATCAGTGTCTTGAGCGTGGTGGATTTACCCGCGCCGTTGCGCCCCATCAGTGCCACAACTTCGCCCCGGCGCACCTCCAGGTCCACGTCATACAGGATCTGCGCCGCACCGTACCAGGCCTGCAACCCCTTGGCCTGCAGCAGCACCTCTTTGGATTCACTCGTCATGGTCATGCGGTCTCCGCAGCGGCGGCGGACGCCGCTGTTTTCTTCTCAAAGGTCTTGCCGGTGCCGAAGTAAACCTCCTGCACCTTGGGATGATCGCGCAGCTCCAGTGGCTTGCCTTCCGCAATGAGGCGCCCGCGCGCCAGCACGATCATGCGGTCGGCATAGGCAAACACCACGTCCATGCTGTGCTCGGTGAACAGCACGGCCATGCCCCGGTCGATCACGAGCTGCTTGGTGAGCGCCATGAGTTCGTTGCGCTCCTTGGGCGCCATGCCGGCGGTGGGCTCGTCCATGAGCAGCAGCTTGGGACTGTTGGCCATGGCGATGGCCAACTCCACACGCTTCACATCGCCATAGGCCAACACGCTGCAAGGGCGATCGGCCTGGGCTTTCATGCCCACCTGGTCCAGCAGCGCCAGGGCTTCATCACGCTTGTGGTCGGCCGCCTTGCGCCACATCGCAAACAGGCGGTTGTCGTTGGAGATCAGCGCCATTTGCACGTTCTCCACCACCGTGAGCGAGGCAAAGGTTTCGGCAATCTGGAACGTGCGGCCCACGCCCATGCGCCAGATGTCGCGCGGCTTGCGACCCACCAGCTCCTGACCGTTGAGCTGGATCGATCCCACATCGGCGGGCAACTGGCCGTTGACCATGTTGAAGGTCGTGGACTTTCCCGCGCCATTGGGGCCAATCAGGGCCAGCAGCTCGCCGGCCGCCAAATCGAAGTGGATGCCATCCACGGCCTTGACGCCGCCAAAGGATTTACCCAGGCCAGTGACTTTGAGGAGGCTCATGCCTGGCCTCCCTTCGTGTTCTTGGCTTCGCGCTGGTTGTCAAAGAGCTGCTTGATGGCGCCTGCAATGCCCTGTGGGAACAGCAGCACCAAAATCAGAATGATGGCGCCCAGCATGGCGCGCCAGTAGTCGGTGTTGCGTGCGACGGTGTCGTGCAACCAGGTGAAGGTGACGGCACCCACCACCGGGCCAGCCAGCGTCTGTATGCCGCCCAGCAGCACCATGACCAGGCCGTCCACCGAGCGGCCCACATGCAAGGTTTCGGGCGAGATGCTGCCTTTGGAGAACGCAAACAACGCGCCTCCCAGCCCTGCAAACAACCCGGCAATCACAAACGCGGTCCACTGCATGCGCTTCACGTCAATGCCGATGGCATCGGCGCGCAGCACCGAGTCACGCCCGGCCCGCAACGCGTACCCAAACGGCGAGAACAGCACGCGACGCAGAAGCAGCACGGCGCCCACCACGAGTGCCAGCGTGAGGTAGTAGTAATTGCGCTTGTCCGACAGCCACTCGGCGGGCCACACGCCTGTGAGGCCATTGCTGCCGCCCGTGAAGCCATCCCACTGGTAACAGATGGCCCAGGTGATCTGCGCAAAGGCCAAGGTCAGCATGGCCAGGTACACACCCGAAAGACGCACGCAAAACCAGCCGTAGAGCAACGCACCGGCGGCCGCTGCGAGCGGTGCCAGAACCAGCGCCAGTTCCATGGGTATGCCAGCAGAGCGCACGAGCAATGCCGCCGCATAGGCGCCCAGGCCAAAGTACGCGGCATGGCCGAAAGAGTGCATGCCCGCCGGGCCCATGATGAAGTGCAGGCTGGCCGCAAACAGCGCGGCGATCAGCAGGTCAATCATCAACACCGTGAGATACGGCGAGCCTGTGGTGAGCAGCGGCAGCAGCACCAAGGCAGCGACCAGCGCAGCCCCGCCGATTTTGAACCAGCGTTCAGGTTCGCGCAGCGGCGCTTCGGGCAGACCCGTGTTGCGGCTGGTGCTCTGCGGCCTGCCCATCAGCCCCCAGGGGCGCACCACCAGCACCACGGCCATTACGAGAAATTCCACCACCAGCGTGAGCTTGGAGAACGAGACGCTGTAGCCAAAAATCTCCACCACACCAAGCCAGATGCACACGGCCTTGATCTCGGCAATGAGCAAGGCGGCCACATACGCGCCCGGGATGGAGCCCATACCGCCCACCACCACCACCACGAACGCTGCGCCGATGGTGTTGAGATCCATCTCCAGCGTGGCGGGCTCCCGTGGAAGCTGCAACGCGCCGCCCAGACCCGCCAGAAGGGCACCGAGAGCGAACACCGCCGTGAAGAGCCATGCCTGGTTCACGCCCAGCGCACTCACCATTTCGCGGTCTTGCGTGGCGGCGCGCACCAGCGTGCCCCAGCGCGTGCGGGTGAGCAGCAGCCACAAGAGGCCCAGCACCACCGGCCCGACAACGATCAAAAACAGGTCGTAGGACGGGAATTGCCGCCCCAGGATATTGACGGAGCCAGAGAGCCCCGGCGCACGCGGGCCGAGCAGCTCTTCAGGGCCCCAGAACCACAGCGCGGCGTCCTTGATGACCAGCACCAGCGCAAAGGTGGCCAGCAGCTGGAACAACTCAGGTGCCTTGTAGATGCGGCGCAGCAGCACCACTTCCACCAAAGCCCCCAACGCCCCCACCACCACGGCCGCCAACAGCAACGCGGGCCAGAAGCCCAGGCCCGTGCCCAGCTTGGCCACCAGCGAATAGGCGACGTAGATGCCCACCATGAAGAACGAGCCATGCGCAAAGTTCACGATGCGCGTGACGCCGAAGATCAGCGAGAGCCCGGCCCCCACCAGGAACAGCGAGGAAGCCCCCGCCAGTCCGTTGAGCAGCTGAACGATAAAACTCGAAAAACCCATCTCTGGTCTCCACGGCACGAACTACGCACCGCCCACAAGCATTGATACTGACGCGACCTCAGCGAGGGCCGCCACGCAAGGGCCGCCCCGCCGCGCTGGCGGCGTACCCCTGCTCTCGCCACGCGCAGCGTGGCGGGCAGGGGGGAAGGCCCGCAGGGCCTCAGGGGGGGTCACTTATTCAGGACGCATCTTCTTGACGTCGTCGTTCGAAGGCTGGACCTTGGCGCCATCCACATAGCGGTAGTTCACCATCACGCCCTTGCCGCCCTCATTTTTGGTGCGCCCCACATAACCGCCCATGGTGGACTGGTTGTCTTCGGGACGGTAAGTGATGGTGCCAAACGGTGTGGGCACTTGCAGGCCCTTGAAGGCGACGACCAGCTTCTCGGTATCGGTGGAGCCGGCCTTCTTCATACCCTCTGACAGGGACTTGATGGCGCTGTAACCCACGATGGAGCCCAGGCGCGGATAGTCATTGAACTTGGCCTGATAAGCGGCCTGAAAAGCCTTGTGCTCAGGCGTCTGGATGCCGTACCAAGGGTAGCCTGTGACGATCCAGCCGTTGGGCGCTTCATCCTTGAGCGGGTCCATGTACTCGGGCTCGCCGGTCAGCAAGCTGACCACTTCACGGCCCTGGAACAGGCCCCGGGTGTTGCCTTCGCGTACGAACTTGGAGAGGTCGGCACCGAACAGCACATTGAAGATCGCATCGGGTTTGGCGTCGGCCAAGGCTTGCACCACGCTGCCCGAATCGACCTTGCCCAGCGGCGGCGCCTGCTCGGCCACAAACTCCACATCGGGCTGCGCGGCCTTGAGCAATTGCTTGAACGTGGCCACCGCCGACTGGCCGTATTCGTAATTGGGGTACACCAGGGCCCAGCGTTTTTTCTTGAGCGCTACGGCCTCGGGCACCATCATCGACACCTGCATGTAGGTGGAAGGGCGCAGGCGGTAGGTATAGCGGTTGCCGTTCTGCCAGACGATCTTGTCGGTCAGTGGTTCGCCCGCCAGGAAGAAGAATTTCTTTTGCTTGGCGAAGTCGGTCAATGCCAGTCCGATGTGCGAGAGGAACGAGCCCGTGAGCACATCGACCTTCTCGCGCGAAACCAGTTCTTCGGCAGCGCGCACGGCATCGCCTGGGTTCGCGTTGTCATCGCGAATGATGAGCTGGACCTTCTTGCCCAGCACCCCGCCCGAGGCGTTGATCTCATCGACCGCCAGCTCCATGCCTTTCTTGTAGGGCTCCAGAAAGGCAGGTTGTGCCTTGTAGCTATTGATCTCGCCAATCTTGATGACATCCTGGGCGTACACCACAGGGGCCAGCGTGAGGGCCAGCGCGGCAGCGGCCGTGGCACGCATGAGGTTTCGTCGCATCGTCATGGGGAAACTCCTGAAAGGTGGGGTTGGGAGGGGAGATCGTTGAGGGGTGGGTGATGGTAGTGCGGCGGACAGCGCTCAGCGCAACCCGTCCACGCCCTGGATGTCAGAGGCCTGGAGGCCACCGATGCGCGCCAGGGGGCGGCCGCTGTCGGTCACGACAATGGCGACCACAATTTCGTTGGCCCGCGGTGCATCGGCCACGCGGGCTTCCATCGCGTCGAAGTGGCTGCGCACATAGGCAGCATCCTTGTGGCCCAGGGGCACGTCGATGGCTGTGCCCAGGCCGCCGATCTTCTTGCTGGACGGCACCAAGGCGGCGCCCTTTTCAACGGCCACGCGCAGCGGCGCGCCGAGTTTGGGGTGCAGAATGGCGGCGGCATGCTCCAGCTCGCCCGCCTCGCCCACGATGGCGGCCTTGCCGTAGCTCTGTGCCTGGCCGGGTTCAATGCCCAGGGCCGCAACGCAACGGGCACCCAGCAATGCGCCCAGCTCTTCACCGATGGCCACCAGCTCGTCGAGGTTCTCGACATAGCGGCCGGCGCAGGGGTTTTCGATCACGGCCATGGCCAGTGCCTTGCGCACCGGGGGCTGCACCTCGCGCCCCATTTCCACGCGCACCTCGTCGGTCTGAACGATGATTTTCCGGATCTTGGCGGACATGTGCGGGTACTCCTTGTGTCTTGTGTTTTATGGTTCTTCGGGATTCAGCGCAGGCCGTCCCACTGATTGATGTCGGCGGCCTTGAGCCCCCCCACGCGGGCATGAATGCGCGAGCCCGTGGACATGGCCAGGATGAAGACCACCTCATCCGCCAACGGTGCGCCGGGCACGCGCACTTCGATGGCATCAAAATGGCTGCGCACATAGCTGGCGTTGATGTGGGTGAGCGGAACATCCAGAGCGGCCCCGGGAGCACCCACCTTTTTGGTGGAGGGCACGATGGACAGCGCATTGGCGGGTTGCCCGGTCTTCTTTTCGGCCTGGCCTTTGGCATAGGCATTGCGGTCACCCTTCCAGCCCAGCAGCTCGCGCATGGCGTAGCCGCCTGGCACATGCCACAGGGCGCCATGCTCCAACTCGCCCGCCGATCCCACAATGGCACCCTTGCCGTAGGTCTCGATGCGTTCGGCGGGCACGCCCATGGCCGCAAGCAGGCGTTGGGCCATGTCCAGTCCCACGTCCTGAAGGGCATCCATCATGGGGAGGATGTCTTGCTCGTACCGGCCCGCGTAGGGATTGGTCAGCACCGCACCAATGGCACCGCGCAGCAGCGGCACATCAGCCACCGGCCCAAATTCGTGCCTGATTTCCTCAAGATGGGTGAAAACGCGTCGTATCTGGATCATTTTTGGACCTGTGCAATTCGTTAAGCAAATACTGAACCAACTTCTGTTTCGATGGCGTCGGTTTTAACGGCCGGAGCGCCCGCCAGTTCCCCGCACGGTGTACGGGTGACCGCAAACCGCCCCTGGCAGGCGAGCAGCGCAAACCAGAGCAACCCTTGCGCTTGTAATTCTTGCGCCTTTTGCAGCCCGTGCTGCAACGCTTGCTGAACCTGCTCCTGCGGCAAGGCGGGCACATCCACGGTGACGAGGATGGCTCCAAGATCACTGTCATCACGCACCTGGCACGCCGGCATGCGGCCAATGCGCGCATCCTGCACATTGACGGCATTGGCCACGATGGTCGCTGCTGCATCGGCCTGCGCTGCCGTGCGCGCCAGCACGGTGACGCTGTCGGCAATACCCAGCGACTGGCTGCGCCCACGCCAACCACTGGTGGCCACACCGCGCACCGGCATAGCGCTGGTGATGCCGATCTGCCCATCCAGTACCAGCCCGCTGTGCAGTTGCACAGCAGTCAGCGCCGCGATGTCAGCGTACACCCCCACCGTGACGGACTGGCCGGGCGCCAACTGCAGGGCAATGTCGCCCCCGTTATTGACCCATGCACGGTCAATGCCCTCCTGGCCGTAACACGCCAGAATTTCCTGCGCCACAGAACCAGCCACCGCAGCCATCGGCGTAATGAAGCCTGCACGATAGGGCGCACACGCATCCCACATGCGACGGGCCACCACTCCCTGCAGCACACAACGGGCGCCCACTGGCGCCCGCAAGTCAGGCAGTTCATTCACCAGTTCTTGCAGCAGCCCTTCAAAGCGGTGCCAGGCGCGCTCGTGCGCCTGCGCGACGACGCCGCGCTGCCCCTCGGCCTGGATGACAAGATCCATCGGCCCATGCTGAAAATGCCAGCGGCCATCGGGCAGGGGCTTGCGGCAGGCGCTCATCGTGCGAACCCGATCAGCCCAAGAGGGGCGGGCGGCCCAGCGGCCAGGGATTGGCAGCGGGCAGCGTCTGCCACACGCGCGCCTGGGGCGCTCCATCGTTGTGCCATGCACCACGCTCCAACACATCGCGCAGGCTGCGAATCTGACTGGTGTGCCCACCCAGTGCCTCATAGTCTGCGCGGCGCATGCTGAACTCGATCGGTGCCACGATGGCGGGGGTGGGCACCGTGCCAAAACTGTTGTCCGGCATGCGCAGCACATCCGCCATCACCGTGATGCCGCCGCCGGGCCACACATAGGCAGGGGCACCGCCGCAGGTCACGTTGACCAGCGCATTTTTGATAGAGCGTGTGAGCAGCACCGGGTTTTCAGTGACCCCCGCACGCAGGCTGCCGCCCGCACCGCCCAGGAACAACACCGAGGCCAGCGAGGGTTCGCAGTTTTCACCGATGCGGTCCACGATGCTGCGGATTTCGGCAGGCATCGCAGCCTCTACGGGCACCAGAGATTCGTCAAGCACGTACCAGCTGGCATGTTCTCCGGTGGTGGAAGTCATCAAGAGCCGCAGTCCCGGCCACGCGACGGCCTCGCCCCAACCCTCGATGATGGACAGAGGGTCTGCAATATCGGTGCCGCCCCAGCCCGTGCCGGGGTTGGCCACCTGAAAGTAGCGGCCCGGCGTGGACTTGCGCCCGCGCATCTGGATGCCCGAGGGCTTCATATCCAGACAGCGACCCGCCTGGTGCTCAGTGAGGACCCCGGTGATGTGGTCATCGACCACAACCACCTCGTCCGCGTGGCTGTAAAACTGGCGCGCAAAGATGCCGATGGCCGCCGAACCGCAGCCCACGCGCATGCGCTGCTCTGCCACGCCGTTGACGATGGGCGCGCGGCCCGCCTGGATCACCAACTGCGCACCACCGTCAATGGTGAACTCGACCGCCTGTTTGTTGCCCAGCAACTGCATCATCTCGGCAGTGACGCGGCCTTCTTTCTTGGTGCCGCCCGTGAGGTGGTGCACACCACCGAGCGACAACATCTGCGAGCCATACTCTGCCGTGGTCACATGGCCCACCACCTCACCCTTGCAGCGCACGTTGGCCTGCTCAGACCCGAGGAAACGGTCGGTATCGATCTTCACCTTGAAGCTGCAGTAGCTGAAGATGCCCTCGGTGACCACCGTCACCATGTCGACGCCATCGGTTTGGGAGCCCACGATGAACGGCGCGGGTTTGTAGTCAGGATAGGTGGTGGAGGAACCCACACCCGTGACGAACACCTCTTCCGACAACAGCAGATCCCCTGACCAAGGGGAAGGTGCAGCGACAGGCTCTGTCTCCACACCCTCCTGCGCCTCACCCGCCGCCACGCGGCCCACAAAGGGCACCAGCGTGGCCTCGCCCGCCTCCAGGGTCTTGCGCAGCAACACCACCGGATCGAGTCGCACCAGCACACCCGCATGGTTGGCGTAGCGGTCACAGGCCCCGGCGCGGCCTTCCGATATCTGGCACAACACAGGGCACGCGTTGCACTCGACCTTGGCGACGTTCATGCGCTCGTTGCGAGGCCTGGCGCGCTCCAGCACCTGCGGCAACTCTGGCGCATCCATACCCGGCAACCCATCGGTCTTGGTGTGTTCAGTCATCGTGGCGACCTATTCATTGCATTGTTGCAAGTGCTTGTATGCGCATTGCATTTTGTGTAGCATTCACTTAACTTAAATGTTGTGATCACTACATTTATCGCGAATGTAGCGCAATCGTTCATGGTCCGCAATGGTGTTTTTGCGCCCCCAAAAATGGTGCACGAGGAGCCCCAAAATGACGCACGTAGTGACTGACGCCTGTATTCGGTGCAAGTACACCGACTGCGTCGATGTGTGCCCGGTCGACTGCTTCAAGGAGGGGCCGGAGTTTCTGGTCATCGACACTGATGAGTGCATCGACTGTGCGGTGTGCATCCCCGAATGCCCCGTCAACGCCATCTATGCGGATACAGACCTTCCCGCCGAGTTCGCATCCTTCCTTGAATTCAACAAAAAACTCGCCCCCGGCTTGCCCACAATCACCAAAAGAAAGCCCCCGCTCCCAGATGCGGAACAATGGAGGGTTGTGAGCCACAAGCTTTCCGGCCTGGATATGGGGCTTTAGCGCCCCCGGAGCCCGGACTTCAGCCAGTTTTTTCCTGTTTTTTCAACTTTGTCGACCCAAACACCATGAGCGCCTTTCTCGAAGAACGCGTCCTGACTGTCCACCACTGGACGGACCGCCTTTTCTCCTTCACCACCACCCGCGATACCGCGCTGCGTTTTTCCAACGGGCATTTCACGATGATCGGCCTGCGTGGTGAAAACGGCAAACCCCTGCTGCGCGCCTACAGCATCGTGAGCCCCAACTACGAAGAGCACCTGGAGTTCCTCTCCATCAAGGTGCCCGACGGCCCACTGACCTCGCGCCTGCAGCACATCAAGGTGGGTGACACCATCGTGGTCGGCAAAAAGCCCACCGGCACCCTGCTGATCGACTACCTGCTGCCCGCCAAGCGCCTGTACATGCTGTCCACCGGCACGGGCGTGGCCCCGTTCCTGAGCCTGATCCGCGACCCTGAGACCTACGAGAAATTCGAGGAAGTCATCCTGGTGCACGGCGTTCGTGAAGTGAAGGAGCTGGCCTACCACGACTACCTCACGCAGGAACTGCCTCAGCACGAGTTTTTGGGCGAGATGGTCACCAAGCAGCTCAAGTACTACCCCACGGTGACACGCGAAGCGTTCAAGCACCAAGGCCGTGTGACGACCGTGATCGAGAACGGCCAGATGGCAAACGACCTGGGCCTGCCTGCGCTGAACCCTGTGGAAGACCGCGTGATGATCTGCGGCAGCCCCGAGATGCTGCGTGACCTCAAGCACATGATGGAAGTGCGTGGCTTCAAGGAAGGCAACACCACCAAACCCGGCGACTTCGTGATCGAACGCGCTTTCGCAGAGCAGTGATCACCGGCCAGCCCCAGGCACTTGCGCTGCGGGCTGGCTCCACCCAACAGGACCCGCCATGTCTGCCACCCCCACCAAGACCCGGACTGCGTCCACCCGCTCACCGTCCACCCGCAAAACGGGTGTGCGCGAACAGGCGGCACAGACCACGCGCGACAACATCCTGAAGGCCGCGACCAAGGTGTTCGCGCGCTATGGCTACGAAGGTGGCAGTGTGGAGAAGATATCGAAGGCCGCCAAGTCCTTCGACCGGATGATCTACTACTACTTCGGTAGCAAGGAAGGTCTGTTCATTGAGGTGCTGGAAGAGATCTACCGGCGCATGAACGATGCCGAGTCCAAACTCGCTCTGAACGTGGACAACCCGGACGAGGCCCTGCAGGCAGTGATCCGCTTCGTGGTGGGGTACTACCGCAAGAACCCCGAATTCATCACCCTGCTCAACACGGAAAACCTGCACAAGGGCAAACACATTTCCAAGTCGATGCGGGCCCGCGAATATTCGTCGCCCGCCATCGAGGTGATTCGTCGGGTGCTCGAAAGTGGCCAGGCGCAGGGCGTTTTCCGACAGGATATTTCCGCGAGGGATGTTTACCTGCTGATTGCGGCCACGGGCTATTTCTACATGTCCAACCGGCATACGCTGTCGGCCTTCTTGGGCGAAGACCTGGAGACCCCCGATGCGTTAGCGCACTGGGAGATTTTTGTCATCGATAGCGTGCTGCGCACCGTAGCGCCCGGCCCCAGCCTGCCTCTCGCGCGCAAGGCCGCCTGACCGGACCCTGTTTCACCCACAGAGCCCGGCGCCGGGCTCTGTCAACCACCACCCCCAGGAGGAGTAACCATGGCAGAAGCAGCAGCCGGCGGCAAGTCGGGCAAAGTCGTTATCCAGAACATCGGCCTCTTGCTCTCTGGCGACCTGGACCATCCCATTCTGGACGCCGACACCATCGTCGTGAACGATGGCCTGATCGTGGCTGTGGGCCGCTACAAGGACTGCGACACCGAACACGCACAGACCGTGATCGACGCCCGCCAGACCTGCGTGGCGCCCGGCCTCATTGACAGCCATGTACACCCCGTGTTTGGCGACTGGACACCGCGCCAGAACCAGATCGGCTGGATCGACTCGACCATGAACGGCGGCGTGACCACCATGGTCTCGGCGGGCGAAGTGCACCTGCCCGGCCGCCCCAAGGACATCGTGGGCCTCAAGGCCCTGGCCATCACGGCGCAACGCTCGTTCGACAACTTCCGCCCCGGTGGCGTGAAGGTGATTGCGGGCGCACCCGTCATCGAAAAAGGCATGACTGAGCAGGATTTCAAGGACCTGGCCGATGCGGGTGTCACGCTGCTGGGCGAAGTGGGCCTGGGCTCGGTCAAGGCGGGCTACGAGGCCCAGCAGATGGTGGCCTGGGCGCGCAAGCACGGCATCCAGAGCACCATCCACACGGGCGGCCCGTCGATCCCGGGCTCGGGCCTCATCGACAAGGATGTGGTGCTGGAGGCCGATGCCGACGTGATCGGCCACATCAACGGCGGCCACACCTCGCTGCCCTGGAAGCATGTGTGCGAGCTGTGCGAGAAGTCATCGCGTGCCATCGAGCTGGTGCACAACGGCAACGAAAAAATCGCCATCCAGGCGGCACGTGCAGCCATCGAACTCAAGTGCCCACACCGGGTGATTCTGGGCACCGACGGGCCAGCGGGCTCGGGCGTGCAGCCACTGGGCATGCTGCGCATGATTGCACTGATATCGAGCTTTGCCGACATCCCTGCCGAGCTGGTGTTCTGCTTTGCCACCGGCAACACGGCGCGCATCCGCAACCTCAACTGTGGCCTCATCGAGGTGGGCCGCGCGGCCGACTTCGTGTTCATGGACCGCGCCCAGCACACGGCCGGCGCCACGCTGCTGGAGAGCGTGCAGCTGGGCGACATCCCGGGCATCGGCATGGTGATGATCGACGGCCTGGTGCGCTGCGGCCGCAGCCGCAACACACCGCCTGCGACCGAGATTCCGGTGGTGCTTTAACTCGTACCGAGGCGATAAAAAATCAAAAGCCCGCTTTCGCGGGCTTTTGATTTTCAGGGACTCGCAGGCTCAATAGGTGTCCGACACCCGCACCGCGCCAGGCTGCGACTGGGGGTAAGGGTCTGCAGCGCGTGCTGAACCGCCCTGGTCTACCCGGAAGCCCTTGCCCTGCAGCACCACCGGCGTGCCCACCGCCGTGGCCTCGGCACGCTGGAAGTGACGCACCGAGCCGTCCTCCATGCGCACCGCGATCTGGTAGACCGTGTGGGTGCGGCTTCGCTCTTCCACCTTGTGGCCCACATACCCGCCGCCCACAGCACCGAGCACCGTGGCGGCCGTGCGGCCACTGCCCTTGCCAATCTGGTTGCCCACCACGGCACCCAGTACCCCGCCAGCCACAGCACCCACCCCCGTGGCGGGTGCGGCCTGCTGCACCGCCTGCACGGATTCAACCCGTCCGCAGCTACGGCACACCGGTGTCGCCCCCCGCAGGGGCTGCGCGGGCCCCGCGCCGGTGGGCGCCATCTGACCTCCGACCATCTCGCCGGGGCGGCCGACACCTGCCGTCGCTGGTGGACGCAAATTTGCTCCACTATTCATAGCTGCCTGGGAAGAACTGGAAAGCGCTTGCGGCCGTTTTTCGTCAATGATCTCTGACTCTGGGGTGCGCGGGGCCGCCAACCTCTGCGCTGGCGCCGAAGCTTCGGGCATCCCGGAGGGTGTGCGGTTCTGCACCACCAGAGTGGCCCCCAAGGCCAGCACGCTCACGCCCAGCACACCGATGGCGACCCACATCCATTTCATGGCGAGGCCCGTCGGCGGTACCGCCACACCAGCGGCGGGGGTCGGAGGTTGTACGGTGAGATTCATGGTGATTTCCTTGTATTTTGATGAGCGGTTGGGGCAAAGGGAAGGGAGTGGCCCCGCACGCGGGACATACCGTCAATGGTTCAAACGCCGCGGTGGCCCGAAAGGTACACATGGATCGACCCTTGCACTCGGTCGCTTTGTAAGCGGCGGTAAGCGTCTGTTGCATTCTTTTTTGGCCCCAAAACGTTCATCCAGCGCAAAGGGGGCGCCACCGAGGCTGCGCGCCCATCTCACCCAGCCGGTCGGTTGCCAACATTTACAGCCCCGGCACCCGCGCGCGGGCCGACGCGGCCCACAACGCCCAGGCCGCCGGGCGCCGGGGCCCCGGATGCAGGGCATCTTCCAGTGCCTGTGCGCAACTGGCAGAGAACAGCAGGATGGCCGACGAAAAATAGATCCACATGAGCAGCACCACCAGCGAGCCGGCGGCGCCATAGGCCGACACCACGGCGGCGGTGGACAGGTACCAGGCCAGCATCTGCTTGCCCACAGTGAACAGCATGGCCCCCACCGCGGCGCCCATCACCAGATAGCGCAACGATGGCTTGGGGCCCACGCCAATGCGCATGAGCCCCACAAACAAGGCGACAGCGAACCCAAAGGCCACCGCTTCATTGACGATCTGCAGCAAGGGTGCCCAGGGAGCGAGCGGCGCCATGTGCGCTGAAGCCAGCTGCGCCCCGGCCCAGCCCGCCAGCAGGTGAATCAGCGTCGAAAGCGCCAGCGACACCATGAGCAAGAAACCCAGCGCCAGCACATAGGCCAGCCCCCGCAAGCGCAGCGAGGCCATGCGCCACCAGGCGGCACGCTGTGGCGGTGCAAAGCCGTCGCGGCGCCACAGGCGCTCCAGCGCCGACTGCAACTCCACAAAAACCCCGGTGGCCCCGAGACCAGCACCATAAACCCCACAAGAGACGCAAGACGCCCCTCGGCGGGTGCGCGTGCGCTGGTCAGGGCCTGCCGCACCACATCGGCCACCTGCTGACCCATCACCGACTGCACCTGGGTGACCAGGCTGGCCTCCAGGTAACTGCGGTCCATCCACCAGCCCAGCACGCCCACCAGAAGCAGCAGCAGCGGCGCCAGGCTCAGCATGCCGTAGAACGACATGGCCGCACTCATGCGCAGCCCGTCGGCGTCCAGCCACATTTGCACGGCACGCCAGAAGGGCTGCACCAGGCGCCACAAGGGAGCCAATGGTCGGATCAGGCGATGAAGCAGCGGGGGAACGGTCATCCCACAAGCCTAAGGCCCGTCCGCACTGCCGTCCATCCTCCTTTCCCGGCACAGCGGGTAGGCGCACTCCCACAGGGTGGCTGCTTAAGCCCCACAAAACCAGCGCGCACGCCGGTACGGCCTCTCCACAGCCCGCGCATGGGGCCGGTGCGATGGGGCCGCAGAGTTTCGCAGGTGACAGCGCAGGTTTTACACGGGGCATCGCCACGACTAGCATGAAGCGCTGATGTTCTTGCACCGCAAAACAGCCCTCGCCCCTTCACCGGTCACGCACCTTCGCACCCTGTCCTACCGCTGCACTGCAGCGGCGACCCGTCCCTTCTTATCCCCCACGAAAGCTATTTCCATGAGCGTCAAGCAACTCTTCGATCTCACCGGCCAGGTTGCCCTGGTCACCGGCGGCTCGCGCGGCCTGGGCCTGCAGATGGCCGAAGCCTTGGGCGAAATGGGTGCCAAGCTCGCCATCACGGCGCGCAAGGCCGATGAACTGGCCGAGGCCAAGAAGCACCTGGAGGGCCTGGGCTACGAGGTCCTGACCGTGGTGAACGACCTGCAGAAAACCGAGGACATCCCCGGCCTGGTGGACCAGGTGGTTGCGCGCTTTGGCACCATCGATATCCTCGTCAACAACGCGGGTGCCACCTGGGGCGCCAAGGCAGAAGACTACCCCGATGCCGCCTGGCACAAGGTGATGGACCTGAATGTGAGCGCACCGTTTTTCCTGTCCCGCGAAGTGGGCAAGCGCTGCATGATCCCGCGCGGCAAGGGATCCATCATCGTCACCGCCTCGGTGGCCGCGCTCAAGGGCACCCCTCCGGGCATGAACACCATCGCCTACAACACCTCCAAGGCCGCAGCCCTGCACTTTGCGCGCACGCTGGCTTCTGAATGGGGGCACTACGGTATCCGCGTCAATGCCATCTGCCCCGGATTCTTCCCGAGCAAGATGGCCAGCGGCCTCATTGAAAAACTCGGCCCGACCATGATCGAGCGCACACCGCTGCGCCGCATCGGTGGTGAAGAAGACCTCAAGGGTGCCGTGGTGTTCCTGGCGTCCAACGCCTCACGCCACATCACGGGCGAATCCATCGTGGTGGATGGCGGCGCCAGCCTGATTTGACCCCAAGGATTCCCCATGGATTTCACCTACACCCCCAAAGTCATCGACCTGCAGCAGCGCCTGACGGCGTTCATGGAAGAACACATCTACCCCGCCGAATCGGTGTACCACCACGAGGTGGCCAACAACCGCAAGGCCGGCAACGTCTGGCAGCCCACGAAGGTGATGGAAGACCTCAAGGCCAAAGCCAAAGCCGCCAACCTCTGGAACCTGTTCCTGCCCGAGTCGAACCTGGGCGCGGGCCTGACCAACCTTGAATACGCGCCGCTGTGCGAAATCATGGGCCGCTCGCACATTGCGCCCGAGGCCTTCAACTGCTCAGCCCCCGACACCGGCAACATGGAGACGCTGGCGCGCTACGCCACCCTCGAGCAGCAACAGCGCTGGCTGCTGCCGCTGCTCGACGGCACCATCCGCTCGGCCTTTGCCATGACAGAGCCCGACGTGGCATCGTCCGACGCCACCAACATCGAAGCCCGCATCACCCGTGATGGCGACCATTACCTGATCAACGGCCGCAAGTGGTGGACCTCGGGTGCGCCCGACCCACGCTGCGAGATCCTGATCTTCATGGGCAAGACCGACCCTGACCATGCCAACCGGCACCAGCAGCAATCGATGATCCTCGTGCCCATGGACACGCCCGGCGTGACCATGGAGCGTGCCCTGCCCGTGTTCGGTTATGACCACGCGCCGCACGGCCACGGCGAGGTGAACTTTGTGAACGTGCGCGTGCCCGTGGCCAACATCCTGCTGGGCGAAGGACGCGGCTTCGAGATCGCCCAGGGCCGCCTCGGCCCCGGGCGCATCCACCACTGCATGCGCCTCATCGGTGTGGCCGAGCGTGCGCTGGAGCTGATGTGCCAGCGCGCCCTGGGCCGTGTGGCGTTTCACAAGCCGGTGGCGGACCAGGGCGTGACACGCGAGCGTATTGCCAATGCCCGCATCCTCATCGACCAGGCCCGTTTTCTGGTGCTCAATGCCGCGCAGATGATGGACACGGTGGGCAACAAGGTGGCGCGCAAGGAGATCGCGATGATCAAGGTGGCAGCGCCCAACATGGCCTGCCAGGTGATCGACTGGGCCATGCAGGTGCATGGCGGCGGTGGTGTGAGCGATGACTTCCCGCTGGCAGCCGCCTACGCCCAGGCCCGCACCCTGCGTTTTGCCGACGGCCCCGACGAGGTGCACCGCAATGCCATCGCCAAGGACGAACTGGCCCGCCACCTCAAGCGCGCATGATCGCAACTGTGTACCCTGCGCGAACGCCGATGTCTGAAGCCCGCCCCCCAGGAACCCCGCCGCATGTCTGACCGCCACCAGGCCCACTGGCCCCCGGGGCTGCCCCGCCACCTCACGTTGCCGCAGACCCACCTGTTCCACAACGCCGAGGTGTCCGCTGCGCGCTACCCGGACAAGCCCTTTCTGGTGTTCTACGACACGCAGGTAAGCTTCCGCCAGTTCCAGCAACAGGCCGAGCACATCGCGGGTTTTCTGCAGCAGGTGTGTGGCGTGAAGGCGGGCGACCGGGTGCTGCTCTACATGCAGAACAGCCCGCAGTGGATCCTGGCGTTCTACGGCATCCTGCGCGCCAATGCCGTGGTGGTGCCGGTGAACCCCATGAACCTCACCGACGAACTGCGCCACTACGTGCACGACAGCGGCGCCACCGTGGCCTTTGTGGCGCAGGACCTGCATGCACAGGCCCAGCCGCTGGTGGCGGCGGGTGATGAATGCAGTGCGGGCAAGCTCCAGCACCTCATCGTGGCCGCCTACAGCGACTACCTGCAGGTACCCACCGACCTGCCCGTCCCCGCATTGGTCAGCGCGCCGCGCCAGGCGATCGATGCCCCGGGCGTCACACTGTGGAGCAACATGCTGGCGCAGCAGCGCGCGCCCGGCCCCATCACCACCGGACCCGACGACCTGTGCGTGATGCCCTACACCTCGGGCACCACAGGCCATCCCAAGGGCTGCATGCACACCCACCGCAGCGCCATGAGCACGCTGGTGGGCGGCGCGCAGTGGTTTTCGCGCACGCAGGATTCGACCTACCTCGCGGTGCTGCCGCTGTTCCACGTCACGGGCATGTCGGGCAGCATGAACGGGCCGCTGTTTGTGGGCGCCACCGTGGTGGTGCTGCCGCGCTGGGACCGCGACGCTGCAGCCCAGCTCATGCAGCGCTACCGCATCACCATCTGGCAGGCCATCTCGACCATGGTGGTGGACTTTCTGGCCAACCCGCGCATTGGCGACTACGACATCAGCAGCCTGCAGGCCATTCGGGGCGGCGGCGCCGCCATGCCCAAAGCCGTGGCGCAGCGCCTCAAGGCGCTGACAGGACTCGAATACGTGGAGGGCTATGGCATGTCCGAGACCATGGCCGCCACCCACATCAACCCGCCGCACCGCCCCAAACCGCAGTGCCTGGGCATCCCCGTGTTCGACGTGGATGCCCGCGTGGTGGACCCGGCCACGTTCGCCGAGCTGCCCCCGGGTGAGATCGGCGAGATCGTGGTGCACGGCCCGCAGGTCATGCAAGGCTACTGGAACAACCCGCAGGCCACGGCCGACAGCTTTGTGACGCTGGACGGCAAACGGTTTCTGCGCACCGGCGATCTTGCGCAGGTGGACGAGGACGGCTACTTCTTCATGGTGGACCGGCTCAAGCGCATGATCAACGCGTCGGGCTTCAAGGTCTGGCCCGCCGAGGTCGAGGCCATGATGTACGCCCACCCTGCCATCCAGGAGGTGTGCGTGATCGCCGCGCACGACGAACACCGGGGCGAGACAGTGAAGGCCCTGGTCGTGCTGCGCGACGCCTTCAAAGGCCAGGTGAGCGAGCAGTCCATCATCGACTGGAGCCACGACCACATGGCTGCCTACAAAAGCCCGCGCATCGTGCAGCTGGTGGACAGCCTGCCCAAATCGGGCACCGGCAAGGTGCAATGGCGCGAGCTGCAGGAGCAGGAACGCAGCCGCGCCGCAGGCATCGCGGCATGAGGCGCCCTGCCCTGTGGCGCTGCAAAATGCTCTTATTTTGATAGCTATTCGCGCTTGATTTTATTGCGCTTGCGGCCAAAAATTCTCAAAACCTCTCGTCAGGCACCCATGAACCCCACCGCGCTCGCCCGCCTTCGCTCCGTGCTGCAAACCCAAGTGGACCAGGGCCTTCTGCCTGGCGCAGTGGCCCTGGTGCACCACCGCGGCCACACCGTACTGCACGCGGCCGTGGGCCAGCAGCGCCCGCCCTCCGCCGAGGCGGTGGTGCCCGCCATGGCGCCCGACACCGTGTTCCGTATCTACTCCATGACCAAGCCCATCGCCTCGCTGGTGGCGATGATGCTCATGGAAGAAGGCCGCCTGCTGCTGTCGCACCCCGTGGCGCACTACCTGCCTGCGTTTGCCGGGCAGCAGGTGTATGACCCCGCCAGCGGAACCACCACACCCGCCGGACGCGAGGCCACCGTGCACGACCTGCTGCGCCACACCGCCGGCCTGAGCTACGCTTGGGAGCTGGGCACCGTGCCCGACGCCTACCGCGCTGCGCGCATCGGCTCGCGCCGCCACAGCAATGCCGAGCTGGCCGCCGCACTGGGCCCGCTGCCACTGGTGCACGCGCCCGGCAGCTGCTGGGAATACAGCCGCGCCACCGACGTGCTCGGTGCGGTGCTGGAGGTGATCGAAGGCGCGCCTCTGGGCGCCATCCTGCAACGCCGCGTGTTTGACCCGCTGGGCATGCACGACACGGGCTTCTCGGTGCCCCCAGCGCAGCAACATCGCTTGGCCGAACCCTTCGCGCGCGACCCGCAGACCGGCCTGAATGTGGCACTGATCGACGTGACTGCACCACCCGCGTTCGAGTCGGCAGGCGGCGGGCTGGTCTCCACCGCCAGCGACTACGCGCGTTTTCTGCAGCTCATGCTGGGCCGGGGCACCGCTTCGGGGCCCAACGGCCCTGTGCGCCTATTGGGACGCGCCACGGTGGACTTCATGACCGCCGACCACCTGGGCAGCCTGCCCGTGGCCGGTGACATCCTGCCCACGGGCTACGGCTTTGGCCTGGGTGTGGCCGTGCGCACCGCCAACGGCCAGGCCACCCGCACGGGCTCGGCCGGGCACTACAGCTGGAGCGGCCTGGGAGGTACCTTCTTTTTTGTGGACCCCGCCGAAGACCTGTTTGCCATCTTGCTCACGCAGGCGCCCGGTCAGTTGCGGTACCTGTGCGAGCTGTATCCGGCGCTGGTGTACGCGGCGCTGTGATTGGGACACCCCCCTGAGGAGCTTCGCTCCTTCACCCCCGCTCTCGCGCTGCGCGCGGGCAGGGGGACGACGCCCTCGCTGCGGGGCGGCCCTTGCGCGGCGTCTCTGGCTAGGGTCGCGCCAGTGTCATCGGCCACTTACGCTGCATAGCACCAGAGGTTCCGACGACCCAGGCTTACACTCCACGCTCAGTCACGGCACGCAGCACAGCCCCACCCGCAGTACGCTGGCCCTCCTCCAGACCTCTTTTTTGAACCTATGCAGATTCGCTGCGCACTGGTCGGCATGCCCGGCTCGGGCAAATCCACCGTCGGCCGGCAACTGGCCCACCGGGCAGGCGTGCCCTTCATCGACCTGGACCATCGGTTGGAACAGACCCTGGGCACCACCATCCGCAGCTTCTTCGAGGCCGAAGGCGAAGCGCGTTTTCGTGACCTCGAAGCCCAGGTACTGGCTGAAGTGGCCCAGCAGCCTGGCGGCATGGTCCTGTCCACCGGCGGCGGCGCCGTGCTGCGCCCCGAAAACCGCCAGGTGCTCCACCAGTTTGGCAACGTGCTGTACCTGCGCGCCTCGCCCGAAGAAATCTACAAACGCGTCAAACACGACAAGACGCGCCCCCTGCTGCAAGGCGGCAACCCCATGGACAAGCTGCGCGAGCTTTACACCCAGCGCGACCACCTGTACCGAGAGACGGCCCACTACGTGATCGAGACCGGGCGGCCGTCGGTGCATACCCTGGTCAATATGGTGATGATGCAGCTGGAGATGGCGGAGAGTGCGGGAGCCTCTGGTACGCCAGACACATCGACCTGAGACCTCACGTCCGCCACGTTGTGCAGTCCATGGGCTGCAAACGGACGCTATCCCTCGCCACGCCATTGACAAGACAGGCCAGACGGCAAACCGCTCCACATCCCGCCATACCAGGCCGCAAGGGCGGGTCCAGCGCCACCTCAGATGGGCAACTCCTGGGCCTGCGGCGCCTGCGCCCACACCACGCGATTGCGCCCCAACATCTTGCCCCGGTACAGCGCGGCATCGGCCTGCTGCAGGCTCTCGTCCAGCGCTTGTGCGCTGGCAAACCGCGCCGAAACACCCATGGTGACAGTGCAATGGATGGCCCCGTGCTCGCTTCCTCCGGACACCTGGCTGCGCTCAATCGCGTCGCGCACACGCTCTGCCAGTTGCATGGCACCGGCGCCGTCCATATCCAGGGCGATGACCACAAACTCCTCACCGCCCAACCGGCAGGTAAGGTCACCCTGGCGGGCAGTGCGTTGAAGGACCTCAGCGACACTGCACAACACGAGATCACCGACTTTGTGGCCGTAGGTATCGTTGATGCGCTTGAAATGATCGATGTCCACCATCAGCAAATGCGCCATGGCAGCTGGACGCGAACGGAAATGCGCCTCCAGCGCATCCGCCAGGCCGCGCCGGTTGAGCAAGCCGGTGAGCGGGTCATGCACCGCCATGACACGCAAATCATCCGTCAGGCGGTGCAAGACCAGCCACACCACCGCCGGCGGAAGCACCGTCCCGAGGAACGACATGTAGATGTAGAACGCCGTCTGGAAATGGTGACCCATGTCGAGGTTGCCGAGCCCGCCCGAGAGAATCAACACACACTTCGCCGCGTTCATGGCCCCGAGGCCCCCGATCAGAGTGGCAAACACGGCCATTTCAGTGCGCAGATGCCTTGCAAATGTGCGGGTGCCATAAAGCAAGACCCCCGCCATCGCCACAAACAGCACAGCGCATGCAGCGGCTAGCAGTGCATAGCGGGCCTCCGATCCGAGCATTGTTTGCACCAGCCACTGCGCGGCGGTGTAGACCCCGGCCAAGGCGAGCAACGGGCGCGCCACGGGAACCGGTTGATCAAAAAACCGGGCAGCGCCGAGCCCATAAGCCACAGGGGCGCAGAGCGTCAGGGTGTGGTTGACGATGCTCATCAACCCCCAGGTCGCGGGGCCGTCCAAAAGCTGCAACACGTATGCGAAGCCCAGCAGGAGACTGCCGATGGCAAACACATCGGTCCCCATCTTTCTGCCACGCAACCGGGTGCTGATCAGCATGAACATCACGCTGAAGCACAGAAGGTGCACGCAGAGCATGCTGAGGACAACGGTAGCGACCATGGATGAGCGCAGACTAGGAAATAGCGACAGCAGCCGCAACGCCAGAGTAACAGCGCAGCAATGCCACCGCTACCAGCACGGAGGTCCGAAGCTGCCCCTGCACCAAACAGCCATGCGATGTTGCCGGAGCAGCACTACAAGTTCGGCGCCAAAAGCCGCTCCAGCACCTTCTCGTCCATGCCCCGCCGCTGGGCCATGTCGTGCAGCTGGTCTTCACCGATCTTGCCGACATTGAAGTACACCGCATCAGGGTGGCCGATGTAGAAACCGCTCACGCTGGCGGCGGGCATCATGGCCAGGCTTTCCGTCAAGGTCATGCCCACCTCTTCGCACTGCAGCACCTCGAACAGCGCGCTTTTGGCGCTGTGGTCGGGGCAGGCAGGGTAGCCCGGGGCAGGCCGGATGCCCTGGTACTTCTCGCCGATCATGTCGTCGTTGCTCAGCTGCTCGCTGGCTGCGTAGCCCCACAGGTCGGTGCGCACGCGGTGGTGCAAGGCTTCGGCAAAGGCTTCGGCCAGGCGGTCGGCCAAGCTTTTGAACATGATGGCCGAGTAGTCGTCCAGCGCGTCGATGAAGGCCTTTTCCTTCTTCTCTATCCCTAAGCCCGCCGTCACGGCGAACAGGCCCGCGTAGTCAGCGATGCCGCTACTCTTGGGCGCGACGAAGTCGGCAAGGCAGCGGCTCGGGCGCGTCACGCCGTCGATGGTGTGCTTTTCGGTCTGCTGGCGCATGCCGTACCACGTCATGGCGACCTGGGTGCGGGTGTCGTCGGTGTAGAACTCGATGTCGTCGTCGTTCACGCTGTTGGCCGGGTACAGGCCCATCACACCGCTGGCGGTGAGCCAGCGGCCTTCGATGATCTTCTTCAGCATGGCCTGCGCATCGGCGAACACGCGCGTAGCCTCCACGCCCACCACCTCGTCGGTCAGGATGGCGGGGTAAGGGCCGGCCAGGTCCCAGGTCTGGAAGAACGGGCCCCAGTCGATGTAGCGGGCCAGTTCGGCCAGGTCGAAGTTCTTGAACACGCGCCGGCCCAGCGCGCGCGGCACCGTAGGCCGGAAGACCGCCCAGTCCACAGGCGTCTTGTTGGCGCGGATCTTGGCCAGCGACCACAGCGGGGTCTGCTTCTTGTTGGCGTGCTGGGTGCGCACCTTGTCGTAGTCGGCGTTGAGCTCCTGCACGTAGTGGTCCACACCATCGCCCAGCAGGCTCTGGGCCACGCTCACGCTGCGCGAGGCATCGGGCACGTAGACGACAGGGCCTTCGTAGTGGGGCGCGATCTTCACGGCGGTATGCACGCGGCTGGTGGTGGCACCGCCGATGAGCAGCGGGATCTTCTTGATGCGAAAGTGCTCGTCCTTCTGCATCTCGCCGGCCACGTACTGCATCTCTTCGAGGCTGGGGGTGATCAGGCCCGACAGGCCCACGATGTCCGCCCCCTCAACCTTGGCGCGCGCCAGAATCTCATGGCAGGGCACCATGACGCCCATGTTCACCACCTCGAAGTTGTTGCATTGCAGGACGACAGTGACGATGTTCTTGCCGATGTCGTGCACGTCGCCCTTGACGGTGGCGATGATGATCTTGCCTTTGCTGCGCACGTCGCGCCCGGCCAGCTCGTCCTGGCGCTTTTCTTCTTCGATGTAGGGAATCAGGTGCGCCACGGCGGACTTCATCACGCGCGCGCTTTTCACCACCTGTGGCAAAAACATCTTGCCCGCGCCGAACAGGTCGCCCACCACGTTCATGCCGTCCATCAGTGGGCCTTCGATGACATGCAACGGGCGGCCGCCCTTGGCGAGGATGGCCTGGTAGGCCTCTTCGGTGTCTTCGGTGATGAAGTCGGTGATGCCGTGCACCAGCGCATGCGACAGGCGCTCGCCCACCGTCTTGGGGTGCTCGGGCGTGCCGCGCCATTCGAGCTTCTTGCTCTCGTCCTTGGCGCCGCTCTTCGCGGTTTCGGCAATCTCGACCAGGCGCTCACCGGCGTCGGGGCGCCGGTTGAGCACCACGTCTTCCACACGCTCGCGCAGCACGGGCTCCAGGTCGTCGTACACGCCCACCATGCCCGCGTTGACGATGCCCATGTCCATGCCCGCCTGGATGGCGTGGTACAGGAACACGGTGTGGATGGCCTCGCGCACCGGGTCGTTGCCACGGAAGCTGAATGACACGTTCGACACGCCGCCCGACACCTTGGCGCCCGGCAGGTTCTGCTTGATCCAGCGCGTGGCCTCGATGAAATCGACGGCGTAGTTGTTGTGCTCTTCAATGCCGGTGGCCACGGCAAAGATGTTGGGGTCGAAGATGATGTCTTCGGGCGGGAAGCCCACTTCATCGACCAGGATGCGGTAGGCGCGCTCGCAGATTTCGATCTTGCGCTCGTAGGTGTCGGCCTGGCCCTTTTCGTCAAACGCCATGACCACGGCCGCCGCGCCGTAGCGGCGCACCAGGCGCGCCTCGTGCTTGAACTTGTCCACGCCCTCCTTCATGGAGATGGAATTGACGATGCCCTTGCCCTGCACGCAGCGCAGGCCGGCCTCGATCACCTCCCACTTGGAGCTGTCGACCATGATGGGCACGCGCGCAATGTCGGGCTCGGAGGCAATCAGCTGCAGAAAGCGCACCATGGCGGCCTTGCTGTCGAGCATGGCCTCATCCATGTTGATGTCGATGACCTGCGCGCCGTTTTCCACCTGCTGGCGGGCCACGGCCAGGGCCTCTTCGTACTGGCCGTTCAAGATCATCCGGGCAAATGCCTTGGAGCCAGTGACGTTGGTGCGCTCGCCGATGTTGACGAACAGGGTGCCCTCGCCAATGGAGACGGGCTCCAGGCCAGAGAGTTTCATGGGGGGCAGAGATACAGCGGACATAGGACTCACCTGTGCAGGGGCAGCAGAAAAACAGGTGAGCGTCGTTGCGGTGGGGCTTAGAACTTGTTCTTATGTACCCAAGCCTGACGGCCCCGTCGTGGTGAGGGGGCCGCTGCAACGCTCCTTGGGCAAGTGCCGGATTTTACCGGCTCAGCGCACCGGCAGAAACTGCAAGAACGTGCCGCCCACAATCCCCTGCACATAGCTGATGGCAGCGCGGCGGTACTTTTCGGTGGTGAAGGCGGCCAGCAGATCCAGCCGCGCAATGATCTTGCCAAACTCGCGCTCAAAACTCAGGTTGCGGCCCTGCGCACCGATCTCGTCGGCCAACAGCAGTGGCTGGCCCTGGGCATTGCGGCGCTGGGCCAGCAGCCACACGGCGCTTTCCACGTTGCGTGCGGCGTTGTAGAGATGCTGCGCATCCACGCCATCGAGCAAGAAAAATTCGGTCTTGCCACCATGGGCCGTGATGATCATGTCGGCCGTGGCGTGGATGAACGCGGCCACTCGGTCACCGGCGAACTCCGGGGCCAGTGCCAGGCCCATCGCGGCGATATCGCGGCGCCCCTGCAGCGGCGCCCAGGGCTGGCGCTGGATGACCGCGACACGCACCTGATCGATGGCCTGCTCGCGGCTGGCAACGCCGCCCTTGCGCCATTCGGCGGGGTTGCGGCGGTAGAGCTTGTCCATCAGGCGGAACAAGCCCTCCAGGTTCTCCTGCATGGCCAGGCTGGCCATGCGGTTGGTGTCGGACTGGGCCAGTTCGCCGGGCGACGCGGATGCGCCCTTCACCTCGCCGCGCGGAGTGGGTGCATGGCCAGCGCAGCCGGCCAGCACGGTACACAACAGCGCCAGACACAGCGCACGGGAAGAGGAAAAAAGCCCACACATCGTGGCGCCATTATCGGCAGCGCAGGGGCCGCCCAGATCGGCCTTCGCACAGGGTTCACACGGCGTGACGGTTGCGCAGAGAGAGGCCCGTGGCCCCGCCCTCAGGCCGTGGCGACCTGCACAGGGGCCATGGCCGAGGCCGGGAGGCCAAAGAGGTGGTCGAACACCCAGTTGAAGACGAAGGTGTAGCAAAGAAAAAACACGATCAGGCCCAGGTCCATCACGAACGCCTGCCACAGGCTGATGCCGAACCACCAGGCAAACAACGGCACCAGAGTGAAGACCAGACCGCCCTCAAAACCGATGGCGTGCGCCACGCGCCGCGCCACGCTGCGACCACGCACGGCCTGGCGCGACTCCCAGCGCTCGAAAGCCCAGTTGAAGACAATGTTCCAGACGATGGCGATCACGGAGGCGCCCACCGCCACCACACTGGAATGACCCGCACCCTGGCCCGTGAGCAATGCCAGGCCTGCAGTGGCTGCCACGATGGCGATCAGTTCGTACAGGCTCACGTAGATCAGTCGGCGCTTGACGCCTTGCAGGCCAAACAGAGTGGGTTTCTTGTCCATGGGGGCGACTTTATATTCGCCCGACTGACATATAAAGTCAGCTTATTTCAGTTTTTTTGATAGATCATTCGCGCCATGGCCTTCCATTCCGACAGCGTGCAGGTCTTTCTGGCGGCACTTGACCACGGCTCGTTCTCGGCGGCTGCGCGCGCGCTGTCGCGCGTGCCGTCGGCTGTGAGCATGACCATTGCCCACCTGGAGGCCGAGCTGAACGTGCAGCTATTCGACCGCAGCGGTCGCGAGCCCCGCCCGACAGCCGCAGCCCGCGCGCTGGAGCCCCAGGCCCGGCTGCTGGCAGGGCAGTTGCAGCAGCTCAACGCCCAGGCTCTGGCCCTGACGCAAGGGCTGGAAGAGCGCCTGACACTGGCGATAGCGCCTGAGCTGCTGGCCGCCCGCTGGACGGGGCCTCTGGCCGCCCTGGCGCAGGAGTACCCGCTGCTGCAGGTGGAGGTGCTGACGGCCCCGCAGGTGGATGCGCTGGCACTGCTGCACAGCGGGCGCGCACAACTGGCGCTGGTGTTTGAGCGGCCCAGCATCGACGGGCGCGAGGGTTTTCAGGAGGTGGGCACCGAAACCCTGGTAGCCGTGATGGCGCCGGACCATCCGGTATTGCAGGTCGCCCGTGCCTCGGCCCTGGCCCGTGGCGAGGCGCCCGAGCGCGCGATTCTGCGCGAAGAGCACCTGACCACCACGCGCCAGATCGTGGTGGCCAGCCGCGACCTGGCGCAGACCGACCCGCGTTTTGTGTTTGCCCGCCACCACTGGCGCACCGACAACCACCTGGCCGCGCTGGGCATGATTGAAGCGGGCCTGGGCTGGGGCTGGCAGCCGCGCGCGCTGGTGCAGTCGCGCATCGAGGCGGGACGGCTGGTGGAGATGCCTTTTGAGAACCTGAGCAACGGCACGGCGCTGTGGGTGGATGTGGTGTGGTCCAAGGAACGGCCCCTGGGCCTGGGTGCTGCACGTTTTGTGGCGCGAATGCGCGAGAGCGTCGCCGCGCAGCACGGATGAGGTGAGGGTTTGAATGGAAACAGCGTCATGCGCTTATATTTCAAGCGTCTGCAGCTATATTATTCATAGCGAAATTGACGACATCAGCGCGCCAGAACTCCCGCGCCTCGCCATCCTCTGGCACCCACAGGCGATGCGCCCAGCCACCCTGCTGCCCCAGCGCCCGCACCGATGCACGCGTCGTGGGGCAATGGTCCAACGCCTGCAGGTGGTTCACCACCAAGGTGCCATGGGCCAGCTGCGCCGCTTCTGCCATGTCGGCTGCGTCCATCAGGATCTCTGCACCCACGTCAAAGCGGGCGCCGCCAGCGGGCAACACCGCCACGTCGGGCTGCAAATGCGCCAGGCAGTCGCGCACGGTGGGCGTCATCACCGTATCGCCCGCCAGATAGATGCTGGGCTCGCCCGGCAACTCCAACAGATAGCCATGGCCGTGTTCCATGAAGCGCCCGACCCAGCCTGTTCCGTGCACGCACGGGATGGGCGTGACATGGCCGCCCAGCGCCCAAGGCTGGCGACCCGGCCCCGCCAGGGCTTGCACTTGCAGCCCTCTCTGCGCCAGATAGGCCGCATCGCGCGGCATGCACAGCACGGGTATCTGGCGCTCGCGCAGAAAGCGCTTGCCCCAACGGTCCAGGTGGTCGAAGTGGCCACGCTGGCAATGCGTGATGAGTGCGTGGGTCACGCGCTGCAGGCATTGGTCTGAGCCATCGGGCAGCTCCACGATGGGGTTGCGCTGGCGCCCCACGCCCAGGTAGCGCAGCGCGGGCAGGCTGCCCCTGGGAGCGAGCATAGGGTCCACCAGCAGCCCCACGGGGTGGCCTTGTGAGACGAACTCCAGAAGGAGGGTGGCGTTGCGCAACTGGGTGATCAACATGGTGAAACGGCTCCGAAAGCAATGGGATGCCCCGAATTGTCGAGAGGACGGCATCCAACGAGAATGTCTGCATCTGACAATTTCTTTCCATTTCAAGCCACAACACCGCCGTGAGCAAACCCCGTGCAATCAACCCTATCGCACCACCTCTGCGCCTGGCACTGCTGCTGTACCCCGGCTGTATGCCTGCGGGTCTGTTTGCCACCGCCGACATGGCACGTGCCGCCCATCTGCGCGCGCAGCGCCCTGTCATCAACACCTGCTGGGCGGGTGTCGACCTGCAGGCCGTGCCCACCTGGCAAGGCCCGGCCCTCGCCCCCACGGTGACCCTGGCGCAGGCCGAGGTGGACGCCGTGCTGGTGCCAGGCCTGTGGTTGTCTTCGCCCGACGGGCTGCAGGCACCGCCGTTACAAAGGCAGCTGGCACCCACCATTGCGGCACTGCGGGCACTGCCACGCCGCACCCAGGTATGGAGCTACTGCGCGGGCGTGGCGCTGGCCGCAGGCAGCGGCCGTTTGCACGGGCGCGCGGCCACGGCCACCTGGTGGCTGCAGGCCGCCCTGCAACAGCAGTTTCGCGCGGTGCAATGGCGCTTTGACGAGCCCCTGGTGGAAGACGGCGCCATCACAACGGCCGCCGGCGCCAACGGCTATCTGCCCTTGATGCTGCACGCCCTGGCTGCGCGCCTGGATGCCGCAGCGCTGGGCGACCTGCAATCTCTGCTGATGCTGCCCCGCCCACGCAGCAACCACCCCGCCTTTGCCGGGCACGACCTCATGGCGGTCACCGATGCCGAACTGCGCCGCGCCATGGTGTGGGTGCAGCACAACCCCGCCACCGCGCTGCGGCTGCCCTTGCTGGCGGACGCACTGGGCGTTTCGTCGCGCACGCTGGCGCGCCGGGTACAGGCGCATACAGGGCTTTCTGCAGCGCACTGGATGCGGCGCATCAAGCTGCGCCAGGTGAGCGAGGCACTGTGCGACACGCCGCAGCCGCTCAAGCGCATTGCCGAAAACCTCGGATTTGCCAGCGAAGCCGGTCTGCACCGCGCTTTCCGGCAGGCGACAGGCCAGACGCCACTGGCCTACCGCACGGCCCACGGCGCGCGCTGAGCGCTGTTACCCTCGCCACCACCATCGACCCGCCGCCACCAGGAGCCACGCATGCCCCTCACTCACCACACTGCCCCGTACTTCGACGCCCGCGACAAGGCGCTGGCACAACGCTGGGCACATTGGCAACCCGGCCTCCCCAGCCTGCCCGGTCAGGCGGCAGGCAAGGCGCCCACACTGGACCATTTCAACCCCGGGGACAAACCGTTCTCGTTGGGCAACAAGGCCGATGACAAGGCCGCCGTAGAAGAGTTGGCCGTGGAACTGGACGCCCTGCAAAACCTGTTCTACGCCGACAAGCGCTACAAGCTCTTGGTGGTGCTGCAAGGCACCGACACATCCGGGAAAGACGGCACAATCCGGGGCGTTTTCGGGCGCATGAGCGCACTGGGCGTGCATGCCGTGGGCTGGAAGGCGCCGACCGAGGCCGAGCGTGCACGCGACTACCTCTGGCGCATCCACGAACAGGTGCCGCAAGCAGGCGACATCACCGTATTCAACCGCAGCCACTACGAAGACGTGCTGGTGCCGGTGGTCAATAGCTGGATCACGCCCGAGCAGCACCAGCAGCGGCTGGCCCACATCAACGACTTTGAACGCATGCTCAGCGAAACGGGCACCATCGTGCTCAAGTTCTTGCTGCACATCAGCCCGCAAGAGCAGCGCGAGCGCCTGCAAGAACGCCTGGACGACCCGGCCAAACACTGGAAATTCAGCATGGGCGACATCGAGGTGCGCAAGCAATGGTCCGACTACCGCAAGGCCTACAACACCCTGCTGGCGGCCACCCACACCCCCTGGGCGCCCTGGACCATCGTGCCTGCCGACTCCAAGACACACCGCAACCTGATGGTGGCCACGTTGCTGCGCGAGGTGCTGCACAACCTGGACCTGAGCTACCCCACCGGAGACCCCGCCCTACAACACTTCACGGTGGTGTAGCCGTCGCACCGGCGGGCCACACAGAGGCCCCACGGGGGGCGTCCCCCGGGGACCGCGCTTACAGCGCGTGGCCGCAGTGCTCGCAAAACCGGTCACCCACATGCACGGCGCCCGCGCAGCGGGGGCAATGCAACGAAGCATGGGCGGCTGCAGGCGCAGGCGCGGCAGCGGCACCCGCCAATACCGCTGCAGTCGCAGTCGCCACTGGCGCAGCCTCAGGCGTTGCAGCGGCTTCCGCCGCAGGAGCCACCGGCGCCTGGGCGACGGCACTGGGCTCGACGGCGGCAGAAGCTGCGGGCGCAGGCCCTGCCACTGGCGGTGTGTGGGCCTTCTCCTTCATTTCGGCCATCTTGGTGTTCACATCGTTCAGGGTCTTGTCCGTGCTGCTGCGGATTCCACCCAGGTCCACCTTGTCAGAAAACTCGCACCAGGTCAGCACGCCCACCATCAAAGGCAGCAGGAACACAAAGGCCGATGCGGTGACAAACACCAGCGCATAACCAATGCCAGCGCCCACCCAATGGCTGTTGCCGTAGCCCCCCATCAACGCACCCATGTCAAAACCCATGCCTGTGCCGATGATGGGCGCAGCCATGCCCCCCACGATAGCGCTGGAGACACCGATCAGGCCGAACAGCATGGCGGCAAAGATGCCCGACAGCAGCAAACCGCCGACGATCTTGCCGATGGCAGCAAACGGGTAATTGCGGGTAATGCTCCAGGTGATGGACAGCGCGTGCATGACGCGCTCACCATCCCAGATCGCGGGGCCCACGATGGACACCGCCACGTAATACCCCAGCAGCGCGAGCGCCACCGTGAGCACCAGCAGCGGCACCGCTACCACCAGCAGCACGGGGCCGATGCCCGGCAGCTTGCAGACCAGCAGCACCAGCGCCGCGCCCAGCAGCACCGCTCCGTACAGCAGCAGCATCAACAGCCCAGCGCCCAGCAGCTTGGGCAGGCTGAACAGGCCCGCCACGCAGTAGCTCACAACGCCACGGTAAGGCCGCCCGCGCGCCAGATCGGTCAGGCACACACCAGCACCGCTGGTGCCCGCGATCACCAACACCAAGGCCAGCAGCCCCAGCAACACGGTGAAGACGATGGACATGTGGCCCATCATGCTGCCCAGGGCGACCAGCAGCCCAGCGCCCAAGTAGGACGCACCCATCACGGACACGGCCTGCCAGCAGGTCAGGGCCTCAGGCAAGCGGAAGATCGAATACTGATGGTCACCGGCCAGAAATCGGTGGTTGTTCATGGTGAATCCCTCTCGTTTTGTGTTGTATCTATGTGTGGGTAGCGCGCGGTCATTGGCCCGTCGGGCACTCGGGGATGCGGCCCCAGGCGTCGCCACAGAAGTTCTGCCGGGTGCGCGCCAGACAGGTCCCGCGCGTCAGCTCATTGCCCATGGCCGCGCACTGGGCCAGCGCTCCGCGCAAGCGGGCCAGGCTGTCGCCGGGCGACGGCGCGGGCCGCGCCGCAGGGGGCCAGGGCGCGTCCTCGGGGGCTGCTGCAGGCCGTGGTTTGGCTGCGCCGGTCGCCGGCGGGGCCGCATCGGCCACGCGGGGCACGGTGACAGGTGTGAATGGTGGCTCTGCAACGGGCGGTGTGGATGCAGGCACAGCGGTGGCTTCGGCAGATGCTGCCGCCGCAGGACGCGCGCGCTCGGATTCAATGATTTCCTCCACCGGCTCGGCAAGGGTGGGGGTAGCGGCAGGCGCCGCAGTGACAGGGGTAGGCTGTACGGGCAGCGCGGTCGGCGCGGCGTCGGGGCGGGCCAGCAGATACCAGGCCGCAGCGCCCGCCACGGCCAGCAGGGCCACCACGGCCAACACAGAGGCCACTACGGGGCGCTGGCGGGCCGGTGGTACAGCAGGGCGATCATCGTCATCAAACACAAAGTCCATCGGCGCTGCTGCTACGGGCGCCAATGCAGGAGTGGCCGGTGGCTCTGGGTATGGAGGGGGTGCGGGCACTGGAGCGGAAGCGGTTGCCGCCACAGACTCGAAGACGGGCTCAACCACAGGGTCGGCGACAGGGTCGGTCACAGGCACGGTCACGCCCTGCTTGGGTGCGTCCTCCTGCGCCAGGTGGTGTCCGCACTGTGCGCAAAACCGCGCTGCGGGCTTGTTGCGGGCCTGGCATTGCGGGCAGGCATGGGTCAGCTCAGCGCCACAGGTGGTGCAGCAGCGGGCGCCGTCACGGTTGACACCGTGGCAGGCAGGACATGTCACGCTCATAGGAATCCCTCTCTCTCTTCAAAATTCAGGGTGTCCGGTGCAGGGCCCGGCGCAGCGCCCGGTTCGATGCCAGGCTGGCCGAGTCTATGGGCAATCGGTGGCTCAGAGATGACCGGGTGGCTGGGCGCAGACGGCAAGGCAGGGTCCGTCTGTGTTTCGCCGCATCGCAGCATGAAAACCGCGCCCGACCCATGTATGCATTAAATGCATAACCCACAAACACACTGGCCTTGGACAGTGCCCCGGGCCAGGCATAAGCTTCGCAGTCTGAACCGATCCCACAAGGAAATTCACCATGTCGCACCCCGTCGGCACCCCCAACCTCCCATCCCACCCCCTGCCCTCCTACCTGCAGGCCGACCACCTTGGCCCCTGGGGCAACTACCTGCAGCAGGTCGACCGCGTCACCCCGTATCTGGGCAGCCTGGCCCGTTGGGTGGAAACGCTCAAGCGCCCCAAGCGCATCCTGATCGTGGACGTGCCGATCGAGCTGGACAACGGCACCATCGCCCACTACGAGGGCTACCGCGTACAGCACAACCTGAGCCGTGGCCCCGGCAAGGGCGGCGTGCGTTTTCACCAAGACGTGACGCTGTCCGAAGTGATGGCCCTGTCGGCCTGGATGTCGGTCAAGAACGCGGCGGTGAACGTGCCCTACGGCGGTGCCAAGGGCGGCATCCGCGTCGACCCCAAGAAGCTGTCGATGGGTGAACTGGAGCGCCTGACGCGCCGCTACACCAGCGAGATCGGCCTGCTGATCGGCCCCTCCAAGGACATCCCTGCGCCCGATGTGAACACCAACGGCCAGATCATGGCATGGATGATGGACACCTATTCGATGAACACCGGCGCCACCGCCACCGGCGTGGTCACCGGCAAGCCCGTGGACCTGGGCGGCTCGCTGGGCCGCGTGGAAGCCACCGGCCGCGGCGTGTACACCGTGGGCGTGGAAGCCGCCAAGCTGACCGGCCTGGCGCTGGACGGCGCCCGCGTGGCAGTGCAGGGCTTTGGCAACGTGGGCGGTATTGCCGCCAAGCTGTTTGCCGAAGCTGGCGCCAAGGTGGTGGCCGTGCAAGACCACACCGGCACCATCTTCAACGGCCAGGGCGTGGATGTGCCCGCCCTGTTGGCCCATGTGAAAACCCGTGGCGGCGTGGGCGGCTTTGCAGGCGCCGATGTGATGAAAGCCGAGGAGTTCTGGGGCGTGGACTGCGAGATCCTGATCCCCGCCGCCCTCGAAGGCCAGATCACCAAGGACAACGCGGGCCAGATCAAGGCCAAGCTCGTGATCGAAGGCGCCAACGGCCCCACGACCACCGAGGCCGACGACATCCTGCACGACAAGGGCGTGCTGGTGCTGCCCGACGTGATCGCCAACGCCGGCGGCGTGACGGTGAGCTACTTTGAATGGGTGCAGGATTTCTCCAGCTTCTTCTGGAGCGAGGACGAGATCAACGCCCGCCTGGTGCGCATCATGCAAGAGGCCTTTGCGGGCATTTGGCAAGTGGCGCAAGAGCACAAGGTGAGCCTGCGCACCGCCACCTTCATCGTGGCCTGCCAGCGCATCCTGCACGCCCGCGAAATGCGCGGCCTGTATCCATAAGCCCGGCGCAAACGCCTAAAGCTGTTGCAACCCCCGGCCACATCGCGCCGGGGGCCTGCCCTGAAACCGCCAGATGCCGTGACCCGGCCCTGGCGGCTTTTTTTGCGCGGCGAAGCGCCGGGCCGGGCAGGTCAGGACAGCGGCACGGGCCCCACAGGCTCGGGCGGCGGAACGCCGCGCTGGGCCAGGCAAAACGGCTGCACGCACGCAGCCCGCGCGGCATACGGGCAGCCCACGGTTTCGCACAGGCCCGATGCGCCATTGCGCGCACGTTCGTCCTCACGCGGCACCTGGCCGCTGGCCTGCAGCACGGCCATCTGCGTCCACGGGTCCAGGCGGCCTGTGGTGGCCTGTTGCAGCATCTCGCGGCCGTAGACGGCGGCGGCAAGTTGCGGTTGCAGGTCCAGCACCAGCAGCGCACTGGTGCGCGGTGCGGCGGCGTCCATGCCCTGCAGCACCAAGGCCATCACGCCCGATTGCAGCGCCTGTCCGCCTCCGGCGAAAGGCACCTGCAGCGCCCCCGCCGCGTTAGCTTGTGCCGCGCCGGCCACTGCGGTCGTCGCCTGCTGCGCTGCGAGCCACGGCACCGGCGCACGCAAAGTCAGCGCCATGCCTCGCGGCCCCTCGGGCGTCAGCACCACGCCCTGGCGAACCAGCCAGGTCTGCAGCGGCGGCTGGTCAGCGTCCAGCGCACCGCTCTCCAGCGCCTGCGCCATGCCAATGGGCCAGGGCTGGGCGGCCACCACGCGCTGCGGAACGCCTGCTTGCGCCGTCACCTGTGCCACCAGCGCGTTGACCAATCGCAGCAGCGGTGCACCCAGCCCCGATGTGGGCCAAGCCGCACCGCCCACGCCCGAAGAAGCCGCTGATACCGCCGCACTGCCGGGTGCTGCCGGGGCGCCACTGGGCAGCGCCGGTGGCGCAGCGCGCAACGCGCCATCACCCGGCGTGCCATGCAAGCCGCCATTGGCCGCGCCACCCCGCGGATCAAAACCCGCCGCCAACTGTTCACGCGCCTGGGGCGAAATGCTGGCCTTGTCAGCCGGTGTGGGCAGCGGCCCGGCGGGTGGACTGGGTGATGAAACCGATGGCGGCGGCGCGCTGGGGTCGGCACCAGGCAGCGGTGCGGGGGCCGCGGCAGGTTTGGGTTTGTCCAGCCCCAGCAACGCCGACTGCCGCTGCAGCGCCGCCTCGGCCAGGAACTGGGCGACGGGCGGCAGCGCGCTGCGGGAAGGGTCGATAGGGAGGGACATGCCCGGCGTTCAGTGGAATGAATGCCCGATTCTGTAGCCATTCGCACGGCATGAACAGCGCGTGTCAACGCTTGGCACACCAAGCCTTCGCGCCGCGCCATGCCTTCCGTCATGCGATCACAGCGGGAGCGACTGGCAATGAATCACTTCAAAATATATAGCTGCATGTCCAATAAAAATAAGCGCTAGAAGCCTCTTTCGCTCAAATCCCCACCCAACGGCCCGGGCGACCGAACCGCTGAGGTCCCCGCGAATCGTGGTTACGGCAACGACTTCACACCCTCAAACGCCGCGTTCAATGCGGCCTCTGCGGCCAGCAAACGCTGCCGCGCTTCGCCCGACCAGGCGCGGTCCTTGGCGAGGACATCCTTGGCAACAGCCGCCATGCGCGTGACCTCCTGGGGTTGGGGCCCACCTGTGCCGGTGCGGGTGGCCACCATTTCGGCCGGAGACAAAGCGCGGCGGAATGCAGTTTCTCTTAGCGGCAGGCGCGGGTCCTTGAGGTCGTATTTCTTGCCCGCTTCGCGGTAAATGCGCACGGCTTCGGCGTACGGAAAATCCTTGGGGCGAATGTTGCGCTCCTTGGCAAACACCACCACGTCTGACGCAAAGTGGTGGCCCACGCGGAACGGCACACCATGGCTGCGTTGCAGGGCCTCGGCCAGTTCCATCGAGGTAGTCCACTCGGATTCGAGTTCGTCCAGCGCGCGTGCGGGGTCAATGCGCAGCGAGTCCAGCACATCGTCAAACTGTCTGAGCATCTCGACCCCTTGCACGAACGTCTTTGCGCTGGCCGGACTCCAGGTGTTCTTGTAGTCGATCATTCCCGGCGTCACGTTATGCGCCCGCCACAGTGACGCTTGCGCGGAAGCCACCACATCGCTGGCCTTGGCGCGGGTGTTCTGAATGATGCCGGGGTTGGCCTTTTGCGGCATGGCGCTGCTGGTGTAGGTTTTGGAGCTGGCCAGCAGCAACCAGGGCCGGGTCTGGTGGTACTGGGTGTGCACGTCCTGCATGAAAGCACCCACGCGGATCGCCGTGGAACTGGCAATGGATGTGGCCTCAATGGGAATGTCGTACGTACTGATCTGCCCCGCGTCCAACGAGTTCACGATGAGGCCGTCAAACCCCAGCAGCTGCGCCAGGCGCTCGCGGTTGATGCCCCAGCTGGAATTGGCCAGCACCGCCGTGCCCATGGGGCTGAGGTTGATGCGGGCATAGGCCTCGCGAATGCGTGCCGAGTCGCGTGCGAACGAGTCGGCAAACGCCAACAGGTAGTGCCCGTAGCTGATGGGCATGGCCTGCACGCCATTGGTGTAGGCGGGCACATAGGTGGCCGTGTGGGCCTGCGCCGTGGTGATGAGCCGTGCGCGCACCTGGTCCAGCGCATCGGCAAAGTCCAGCATCTCCAGGCGCAACTGCGCGGCGTTCAGGGTGGCGTGGATGTCCTGGCGGCTGCGCCCGGTGTGGATCAGCGTCGCTTCGGGGCCCACGGCATCGGTGATGATTTTTTCGACCTGCAGCACATCGGTGGGGCGCTTGCCGCCGGGCGTGGTGGCCTGGGTGATCGACAGCTCAACGCCGCGCGCAATGCGACCGGCCTGGGCCTTGGGGATGATGCCCTGCTCGGCATTCACCACGGTCGACGCCATGTTGATGCGGCCAAACCAGTAGAACGTGTCTTGGGACTTGGACAAGGCGCTGGTGGCGTCCCCTTTGACCACGCCCTGAATCTTGGCGACCTGCGCCTGGCACTCGGCCGTGGTCTTGCACGCGGTGTCCAATGTATCGGCGGCGTTGGCCTGGCCCATGGCGAAGATGGCCGCCATGACCGGGGCGAGGAGGACACGGGACGGGCGCGAAGGGGTCTTACCCAAAATTGAGCGCTGAAGTAACGGCATGGGTTTTGTCTCCTGATTTCCTGCATACGGGTTTGCGCCCCGTGCGGGAATAAGATTCGTTAGTTGAATGACCCGAGGGAAGGCTTGCTGCCAACCGAAGGCACGCGATAGTTGCACGGCATAGGGCGCAGGGCCAATACTTCTTTTCCAACGTGATTCAAATTTTGAATAATCGATGCCAGACCTGACCCCCTCTGTCCTGTTCAATCGCATCCTGGGGCGCGTGCGCCTGAAGCACCTGCAACTGGCGATTGCGATTGCCGACCTGCAAAGCCTGCACCGCGCGGCGTCTGCCATTGGCTTGAGCCAGCCTGCCGCGACCCACGCGCTGGCAGAGCTGGAGAACTCGCTGGGCGGCCCGCTCTTTGAAAGGCACGCCAAGGGCATGCGCTTGACGAGCCTGGGGGACGCGGTTCTCCCCTTGCTGCGCGCTTCGCTGATTCCCCTTCAAGCGGCGGCAGGCAATGCCGCCTTGATGCAGCAAGGGGCTGCGTCCGCGTTGATCCGCATCGGCAGCATCGCGGCGGGCATCAACGGGGTGCTGGCGGCCGCCATACCGTCCTACTGCGCCCTGCACCCGAACGCTGCGATCGATGTCCATGAAGTCACGATCGACAACCTGCTGGAGAGCATGCAGGAAGGCTCGTTGGACATGGCGATCTGCCGCGAGCCGACCCCGCTGCCGCAGGGCTTCGAGTTTCATGCCACGCTGCCCGATGAATTCGTCATCGCATGCCGCCCGGAGCACCCGTTGGCGCAACAGACAACCGTCACAGGTGCTGATCTGCTGTCACAACGCTGGCTGGCCCCGCCACTCACGGGGTTGGGCCCCCAACAGGTGGATAGCCTTTTTGACGATCTGGGCGGCGTACCGGAGCTGTGCCGAGTGTCGAGCCGCTCGACGGAAATCATCTACGCCATGCTGGCGGAAAGCGACATGCTGGTCTGCGTGCCAGCGAGCCTTGTACGGCCGTTGGTGCAGCGAAAGGATCTGGGCGTTTTGTCGTGGACGCCGCAGGGGGTCGCCCCGCTGGGGGTGTTGGTCAAAGCGGAGGTGTTTGCGAATGGCGCGCATCCTTGTCGTGCGTTTATCGGATGCGTGCTTTCTATGCGGGGGTGACGATGGTTGAGGGCTTATCGGAGAAAAAATATAAAGTCCGTTGTCGATGTTTCTTCAACTCTTCTTTCGCTTCATACGACTTTCACAGCAGATATCAATTCTCAGGATCACCGATCCCTACAGCTTGATGGTCACCCTTGATTTGAGAAGCCAAGACAGAGAGCAATGTTGATATAAATTTCGTCATAGTATTCGCTGCTTTTTCAACCACTTGAAATTCAACTGAATCAATTGCAGCAAGGTAAACGGTCAGGTCAGGATCATAGTGCCCACCTGCCCTGTTTCTCACATCTCTGAAATCGCCAATATCTTTCAATTCAGCAGCAAACTGCCGCCTAACTTCTCCAAGTTTCGCACTATCAATGACAATCCCTTTACCCCTCAAAAGACTTTCTATCTTTTTAAAATAGGTCTTGGAAAACATTAGATCAAATTCATACAGTTTATGAAGTGCATTTTTATAGTGGACATTTGCAACAAACTGCCCTTTCCCTTGAAATCCCAACAATAACTCATATCCCAATTCATAATTGAAGACAGCCAGGAGCAGGATGAATTCGTGTAGTTCTTTATCGAAATCCGATTGTGCATGATCCAAATTAATTTTGGAGTTCATGACCATATCTCTGAAAACATCAACCGTATTTTTCTTAGATTTTAAAACAGCCTGCAATGTCGGGTTGCGATGCAATTCATCCAGCTTCCTCGTGGCTTCTGCGATTTGATCTTTAATATCCACATCAACTCCTGCAGGGCAGCAAAATTTAAACCCATTATAGAGCTTGCAATCGCTTATTAATCAATTATTGATAGTAATTTCGACTGAAAACAAAATGACTGCACTTATGCCACCACTGGTTCTGAGTGCAGTCCGATAACCGCCCCCTCCACCACCCGCGCCAACAACGCCCCGCTATACAGCCCAGCCAGCGGAATCCACACCCGCACCGGATTCCCCTGCGCCACCTGCACGCTCTGGCCCAGCACGTCGCGCATCTGCTCCAGCCGCACCGTGATATTTCCACTAGGGTGCACCACCTCCATCAGGTCACCCACCGCAAAGTGGTTCTTGGTCTCCACCAGCACCCAGTCGCCTTCCAGCCCCACGTCGGCCTGGCCTTCGGCACCCAGCACCTCGCCCGCGAACTGGCTGCGCTGCGTAGCCGAGTGGCCGCTGATGTAGTTTTGATAATCGTTGGCCGGGCGGCGCTCCAGCAGGCCGCCGGTGTAGCCGCGGTTGGAAAGGCCTTCCAGCTCCAGCAGCAGCTCGGGGTTGAAGGGGCGGCCGGCCACGGCGTCGTCAATCGCGCGGCGGTAGACCTGGGCGGTGCGGGCCACGTAATACAGGCTCTTGGTGCGGCCTTCGATCTTGAGCGAATCGACGCCGATCTGCGTGAGGCGCGCCACATGCTCTACCGCACGCAGGTCCTTGCTGTTCATGATGTAGGTGCCGTGCTCATCTTCCATGATGGGCATCATCTGCCCGGGGCGGCCGGCCTCTTCGATGAGGTAGACCTTGTCGGCCTTGGGGTGGCGCTCGCCGTTGCCCAGGGTGGACGTGAAGGCTTGTTCTTCCTTTTGCTGCGCGGCCTCGAAGTTGAAATCGCCTTCCATTTTTTGCGCAATGGCTTCGCCCGTGGTGGGGTCGATGTCGGCGTCGTGGGTGGCGTAGTTCCAGCGGCAGGCGTTGGTGCAGGTGCCCTGGTTGGGATCGCGGTGGTTGAAGTAGCCGCTGAGCAGGCAGCGGCCCGAGTACGCAATACACAGCGCACCGTGCACGAAGACTTCGATCTCCATGTCGGGGCATTCCTGGCGGATTTTTTCGATCTCGTCGAGGCTGAGTTCGCGCGAGAGGATGACGCGCTCGACACCCATCTTTTGCCAGAATTTCACCGCCGCCCAGTTGGTGGTGTTGGCCTGCACCGACAGGTGCACCACCTGCTCGGGCCACTTCTCCTTGACCATCATGATCAGGCCCGCGTCGGCCATGATGAGGGCGTCGGGTTTCAGCTCGATCACGGGCTCGATGTCGCGCAGGTAGGTGCGGATCTTGTCGTTGTGCGCAATCAGGTTGCTGGTCACAAAGAACTGCTTGCCGCGTGCATGCGCCTCGCCAATGCCCTGGCGAATCTGTTCGAGCTTGAACTCGTTGTTGCGCGCACGCAGGCTGTAGCGCGGCTGGCCTGCGTACACGGCGTCGGCGCCAAAGTCGTAGGCGGCGCGCATCTTGTCGAGCGAGCCAGCGGGCAGGAGCAGTTCGGGGGCTTTGAGCGTGGTCATGGGGTGGCCCAATCTAAAAATCGTTAT
Organism: Acidovorax sp. 69; assembly: GCF_002797445.1. NCBI lineage: Bacteria > Pseudomonadati > Pseudomonadota > Betaproteobacteria > Burkholderiales > Comamonadaceae > Acidovorax > Acidovorax sp. 69. Next base: position 4,879,111 of record NZ_PGEP01000001.1, read on the forward strand.
CGGTGTCAGCAGGTTCGGCAGATTCAGCGGGGCATAGCGGGCATCAGCGGCAAACCCGCGAGCATGCCCACGGCCTGCGCGGGGAATTCTTCCGCGTCAAACGCCTTGTCCCCATCGGCGTCCTGCACGCCATTGGGCACCATGCCCTTGAAGTCGAACTGGCGCGGGTCCATGAAGTGCGAAGGCACCAGGTTGCGCAGCGCCACGGCCATGTTCTCGATGCGGCCGGGGTACAGCTGCTGCCAGTCGCGCAGCATCAGGCCGATCTGCTTGCGCTGCAGGTTCTCCTGGCTGCCGCACAGGGTGCACGGGATGATGGGAAAAGCGCGGTGCTCGGCCCAGCGGCTCAGGTCGTCTTCGGCCACATAGGCCAGCGGGCGGATGATGAGGTGGTCGCCCCGGTCGCTTTGCACCTTGGGTGGCATGCCCTTGAGCTTGCCGCCAAAGAACATGTTCAAGAAAAAGGTTTGCAGCATGTCGTCGCGGTGGTGGCCGAGCGCTATTCTTGTGCAGCCCAACTCGTCGGCCACACGGTACAGGATGCCCCGGCGCAGGCGGCTGCACAGGCTGCACATGGTTTTGCCTTCGGGGATGTGCTCTTTGACGACGCTGTAGGTGTCTTGCGTTTCGATGTGAAAGGGCACGCCCACCTTCGTCAAATATTCGGGCAACACATGGGCCGGAAAGCCGGGCTGCTTCTGGTCGAGGTTGACGGCGATCAACTCAAACCGGTTGCCGTTGCGCTGCTGCAGCATGCGCAGCACATCCAGCATGGCGTAGCTGTCTTTGCCGCCCGACACGCACACCATGACCTTGTCGCCGTCTTCGATGAGGCCGAAGTCGCCAATGGCCTGGGCCACCTGGCGCACCAGGCGCTTTTCAAGCTTGAGCGCGGAGTGGGCGGCGGCTTTTTCGATGCCCTCAGCAACAGGGGTGTCGGGCAAGGTGGCAGTAACGGACATGGGAAGCAGGCGTGGGTGCTAGCAAGAGTGCAGGCGAAATTTCAACGGAGAGGCGTAAGGGTGCCGCAGACTCACCCGCCCGGCAATGCGCTACCGCAGAGCAGCGATGGTTTGATTGCTACGTTTTATATAGCTGCCAGCGCTTATTGGATAAGCGCCAGAGGCCAATTTGAATCAGATTTTACGCTTCGGCAGGGTAGAACATCTTGCGTGTGGGCACACTCTCGACGGCCTTGGCGATGGCGCCAATGTGGTCCGGCGTGGTGCCGCAGCAGCCACCCAGGATGTTCACCAAGCCTTCGGCCGCGAATTCATGCACCAATCGGCTGGTGATTTCGGGCGTTTCGTCAAAGCCGGTGTCGCTCATGGGGTTGGGCAGGCCGGCATTGGGGTAGCAGCTGATGAACGTGTCTTCGGCCACGCGGTTCAGCTCCTGAATGTAGGGACGCATCAACGTGGCGCCCAGCGCGCAGTTCAGGCCGATGGCCAGCGGGCGCGAATGGCGCACGCTGTGCCAGAAGGCCGTCACGGTCTGGCCGCTCAGGATGCGGCCCGAGGCGTCGGTGACCGTGCCGCTGATGATGAGCGGCAGGCGCTGGCCGCTGTTTTCAAAGAACTCGTCGATGGCGAACAGCGCGGCTTTGGCGTTCAGCGTGTCGAAGATGGTTTCGACCAACAACAGGTCCGAGCCACCTTCGACCAGCGCCTCGACCTGCTCGTAATACGCTGCACGCAGCTGCTCAAAATCGACATTGCGCGCGCCGGGGTCGTTCACATCCGGGCTGATGCTGGCGGTTTTTGGGGTGGGGCCCAGGGCGCCCGCCACAAAACGGGGCTTGTCGGGCGTGCTGTATTTGTCGCAGGCGGCACGCGCCAGCTGGGCCGAGCGCACATTCATCTCGCGCGCCAGGTGGGCCATCTTGTAGTCCTCTTGCGCCACGGTGGTGGCGCCGAAGGTGTTGGTTTCAATGAGATCGGCGCCAGCGGCCAGGTAGCGCTCGTGGATATCGCGGATCACGTCGGGCCGCGTGATGCTGAGCAGCTCGTTGTTGCCCTTCACATCGCGCGGGAAGTCCTTGAACCGGTCGCCTGCCGCATCGGGGCCGGTATAGCCCTCGCCCCGGTACTGCGCCTCGCCCAGCTTGAAGCGCTGGATCATGGTGCCCATGGCGCCGTCCAGGATGACGATGCGTTGGGCGAGGATGTCGGGCAGTTGCGCGGCGCGCGTGTAGTGGAGGGCTTGCATAGGGCGCTATTGTAAGAAACCGGGATGCGCGGGCCGTTGGTCCAGTGGCTGATCAGAACCCGCAAGCGGCTGATCGACAGCGACAAGGTGTGCGGCGACTGCTTGTGGGTCCCTGCGGGCGCAAGCACCTGGCAAACAAGGGTTCGCCCCGTTCGCCGCAAGCCACGCGCAGCGCCGATGGACCCAGTCCAGGCCCCCAAGAACCAACGGAACAAGCGCCGTTTGAGGCGCCTGCACGAGACCAACCCCGGGCAGGACGGCCCACGGACACCACCGGCGTCCCTGCTTTCTGGGCACGAAAGTGGGGGTTTTCCAAAGGCAAAGCGATTCGCTCCCAAACCCTAGGTACGGATCGCGGCAGGCTTGGCTATGGTGAATCCCATGCACCAAGACATTGAACATCTGCTGGCGCAGCCCTTCGGATCGCTACCCGAACTGATCGCGCAGCAAGCCGTGCACCGCCCCCACCACACCGCCCTGGTCCTGGACGGGCGCAGCCTGGACTACACCGCCTTGTGCGCTGGCATGGACCGCGTGGCCACCAGCCTGCAGCAGGGCGGCCTGCGGCCCGGCGACGTGGTCGCCCTCTGCGCCGGGACCTCCATCGAATATGTACTGGCTTACCTGGGCGCTTTGCGCGCTGGCATGGCGGTGGCACCGCTGGCCCCCTCGGCCACGGCCGAGCACCTGAGTGCCATGCTGGACAACTGCGGCGCACGCCTGGTGCTGCGCGATCATGAGATCGCCACGCAATGGCCGCTGCACGCGGGCACCGCACTGCGCTGCGTGGCCCTGGATGACGCACCCGAGGCAGGCGAGCCTTGGGGGCACTGGTTGGCTGCGCCAGGGGCCAACCCCGCACCCATAGCCCCCGCGCCCGACTGGCCGTTCAACGTGATTTATTCATCGGGCACCACGGGCGTGCCCAAGGGCATCGTGCAGTCGTGGGCGATGCGCTGGGCCCATGTGCGCCGCGCCGCCATCAATGGCTACGGGCCCGATGCCGTCTCGCTGTGCGCCACGCCGCTGTACTCCAACACCACGCTGGTCGCGGCATTGCCCACGCTGGCGCTGGGCGGCACGCTGGTGCTGATGCGCAAGTTTGACGCGGCGCAGTATCTGGCACTGGCCGAGCGGCATGGCGCCACCCACACCATGCTGGTGCCCGTGCAATACCAGCGGCTGATGGCCTGCCCTGCGTTCGACGCCACAGATCTGAGCCGGCTGCAACACAAGTTCTGCACCAGTGCGCCTTTCAGCCCCCAGCTCAAGGCCGAAGTGCTGAGGCGCTGGCCCGGCCGGCTCATCGAGTACTACGGCCTGACCGAGGGCGGCGTGCGCTGCGAGCTGCATTGCCATGCATTTCCGAACAAGCTGCACACCGTGGGCCGCCCCGGCGAAGGTGCCGACATCCGTTTCATCGACGAGCAGGAGCGCGAGCTGCCCACGGGGGCCCAGGGTGAGATCGTGGGCCGCTCGGCCGGCATGATGAGCGGCTACCACCGCCTGCCCGACAAGACGCGCGAGGCCGAGTGGTTCGACAGCCAGGGCCAACGCTTCATCCGCAGTGGCGACGTGGGCCGGTTGGACGAGGACGGTTTTATCGTGCTCGGCGACCGCAAGAAGGACATGATCATCACGGGCGGCTTCAACGTCTACCCAAGCGATATCGAGAGCCTGCTGTGCCAGCACCCGCAAGTGGCTGAGTGCGCCGTGGTGGGGGTGCCTTCCGAGCAGTGGGGTGAGACCCCCGTCGCCTACGTGGTGGCGCGGCCCGGCTCACAGCCCACGGCCGCAGAGCTGCGCGAATGGCTCAACGCCCGCGTGGGCAAGACCCAGCGCGTGGCCGACCTGCAACTGATCGAACGCCTGCCGCGCAGCGAGATCGGCAAGGTGCTCAAGCGCACGCTGCGCGAGCAGTACCTGCAGGTCGCCCGCATGACCGACTGACTTTTTCCCCACCCCGACCCGGAGACCGCCATGCCCATGTCCCACTCCACCCGGCTGCGCCGCGCCGTGCTTGCCAGCCTGGCGCTGGGCGCCACCGCCCTGCTGGCACCCGCTGCCCAGGCCGCAGATCCGTGGCCCGCCAAGCCCATACAGCTGGTGATTCCCTACCCGCCCGGTGGCAGCGCCGACCTGCTGGGCCGGCCGCTGGCCGTGCAGCTGCAGCAGCAGCTGGGGCAGACCGTGGTGCTGGAATACAAGCCCGGCGCGGGCGGCACGCTGGCTTCGCAGTATGTGGCGCGGGCCAAGCCCGATGGCTACACCGTGCTGATGGTGCTGGCCGCGCATGCCATCAACGACAGCCTCTACCCCAAACTGCCCTACGACACGCGCAAGGACTTCGCGCCCGTGTCGCTGGTGGCCAACCTGCCGATGGTCGTGGCGGCCAGTGGCAAGCTGCCCGCCAAGAATGTCCAGGAGCTGATCCAGGCTGCCAAGGCCGCACCCGGCAAGCTCACTTTTGGCTCGGCAGGCAATGGCAACACCGGGCACCTGGCCGCCGAATATTTCAGCAGCATTGCCGGGGTCAAGATGACGCACGTGCCCTACAAGGGCAGCGCGGGCGTGGTCAATGCCATGCTGGCGGGCGACATCGACCTCACGTTCGACAGCATCTCCACCTCCATGCCGCACATCCGTGGCGGACGCATGCATGCGCTGGCCGTCACCAGCCCGCAGCGCTCGGCACTGGCGCCCGAAGTGGCGACGGTGCAGGAGCAGGGCATCGCCGGCTTCGACGTGACCGGCTGGTATGCGCTGATCGCACCGGCCGGCACGCCGCCAGAGGTTACCCAGCGTCTGAGCCGCGAGATCGCCACTGCGTTGCGTCAGCCCACGCTGCAGGCGCAGCTAGCCGCTGGCGGTTACGAACCTGTGGGCTCCACGCCCGAGGCGCTGCAAACGCACATCGAGCGCGAGATCACCCGCTGGGCCGCCGTGGTCAAGTCCACTGGCGCCAAGGTGGACTGACCATCACCGCCATGTCCATTCCGCTTTCCCCCTCCATCGACATGCCCTCAAGCCCCTTTGAACACGAAGCGCCCGACATGCTTTTCGGGCTCCCCATGCCCATGGCGCGCGCCATGGCACTGCGCGGCGAGCGTATCGGTGATGACATGGCCCAGGTGCGCATGGGCTTTAAACCGGACCAGGCCAACAGCCGTGGCGATGTGCATGGCGGCGCCATTGCTTCGCTGCTCGATTGCGCACTGGCCTCGGCCGTGCGCGCCCATGATCCGGCCGCCTATGGCGTCGCCACCATCGATCTCACGCTGCACTTCGTGGCGGCTGGCAGCGGCGACATGGTCGCCACGGCCCATTGCGAGCGGCGCGGGCGTTCCATCAGCTTCGCACGGGGCGAGGTGCGCGCCGCAGACGGCACCCTGGTGGCATTGGCCACGGGCACCTTCAAGCTGATGGCGCGCACGCCAGCGCATGCAGGGGTATAGGCACCGACGGGCGGCAAGAAAACGGCAGCGCGGCGCACGCCCGCAGCTTGCAGCAAGCGGCCCCAGATCGGCGCCGCCAACGCCCACAGCCGGGCGAATTTTTCGGGGCGTCGCTATCCACCGGCATGAAGCGCGCGGCGACGATATGTGCCATGCCATCACGGCTGGCCATGCGAGCCGACGCCGTAGCAGCCGCAGGACAACTTGCCCTTGTGATCCCGCATCCAGGCCCCGAACTCCTGCAGGTTCTGCGAGCGTGAGTCGGCCGTGACCCCCCGGGTAATCGGTGCCAGGCCACACGCACCAGCGGGGTCAGGTCGGTCGACCGACCGTAGGGCGTCTTCTTGTACAGGTACAGGTTGGGCAACATGGACGAGGTATTGCCCAGCAGCGTCGTCATGCCACCGGGCGGGGACTTACCCACTGCATCACCCGCGATCGATCAGGCCAGCGGCACCGGGCCTGTTGTCGACCACCACCGAATGGCCGAAGCGCTGCGCCATGCGCTCACCCCGCTCACGCGCAATGGCGTCGGTGGCACCACTGGCTGGCACTGACTTCATCCAAGGGGGTTGGCGTCGCGAGGCATCGCGCGTCTCCTTGTATTAGAAGGCTGAGGCCCATCAGTCCATCGATATCTGTGCCGCCTCGGCCACGCTCTTCCAATGCGTGGCATCCCTGTCGATCTGGGCCTTGAACTCATCGGGCAGCGAGCCCACGGCAATCAGCCCCATCTCGGTCAGGCGTTTGTTCAGCTCGGGGGTCTTGACGATGGCCGCCACCTCGGTGCCCAGCCTGTCCACGATGGCCTTGGGCGCCGTGGCGGGCAGGAACATGCCGAACCAGCCATTGGCCTCCAGGCCAGGGTAGCCCGCCTCGGTCATGGTGGGCACCTGTGGCAGGGCCGGATGGCGCTGGGCGCCCGTCACGGCCAGGATGTTGATCTTGTCCGACTTGATGTGCGGGTAGGCGGCCGTGGCATCGACGAAGGCCAGCGTCAGCTGCCCCCCCAGCATCGCCGCCATCTCCGGCCCCGAGCCCTGGTAGGGGATGTGGGTGATGTCGATGCCGGCCTTTTGCTTGAAGCGCTCGCCGTTCATGTGCGACGAGGTGGCGTTGCCATAGCTGCCGTAGTTGAACGTGCCGGGCGCGGCCTTGGCCTTCTGAACGAACTGTTCGAGCGTGGTCACGCCCGAGCTGCGCGGCACCATCAGCAAGTCTGCCGACTTGGCCACCTGCGACACCGGGGCCAGATCGCTGAGCTTGTAGGGCACCTTCTTGTACAGCGCCGGGATCTGCACCACGGTGGTGATGCCCATGAGCACGGTGTAGCCATCGCCGGGCGCCTTGGCCACGGTGTCGTTCCCCAGGATGCCGCTGGCGCCGGGCTTGTTCTCCACCACCACGGGCTGGCCCAGGCGCTGGGACAGCTGCACGCCGATCAGTCGGGCGATGATGTCGGTGCCGCCGCCGGCCGGATAGGGCACGATGACGCGGATGGGTTTGCTGGGGTAATGGTCCTGTGCCTGGGCGCTGCCGATGCCGCAGGCGGCCAGAGCGATCAGGGGTAGCCATTGGCCCAGGGTCTTGCGCCGGGTGAATGCCATGGTGATGTCTCCTTGAATGTTGTGTAGGGAACGGATGGCTCGGGCTACAGCGTGCGGGCGATGATTTCCTTCATGATCTCGTCGCTGCCGCCGTAGATACGACCGATGCGCGCATCGGTCCAGGCGCGGCCCACCTGGTATTCGGTCATGTAGCCGTAGCCACCATGCAGTTGCAAGAACTCGTCGAGCAGGCGGTTTTGGAGCGCCGTGGCATTGAGCTTGACCATGGCGGCGCGCTCGGGCGACAGCTCGCGCTTCATATGCAAGGCGATGCAGTCGTCCACGAACACGCGCAGCATGGTGGCCTGGGCCTTCGCCTCTGCGAGCTTGAAGCGCGTGTTCTGGAACTCGAACACCGTCTGGCCAAAGGCCTTGCGCTCGCGGGTGTAGTCCACCGTCTTTTTCAGGAAGGTCTCGATGTTCGTGGCCGCGCGCACCGCCACCACCAGGCGCTCCTGCGCCAGCTCGTGCATCAGGTATTTGAAGCCCATGTTTTCTTGGCCCAGCAGGTTGTCCACCGGCACCTTGACGTTGTCGAAGAACAGCTCGGAGGTGTCCTGCGCCATGAGACCGATCTTTTCCAGCTTGCGGCCCTTGCTGAAGCCCGGCGTGCCCTCCTCCACCACGATCAGCGACACGCCCTTGGCACCCAGCTCGGGCGCGGTCTTGGCCACCACGATGACGATCTCGCAGTTGATGCCGTTGGTGATGAAGGTCTTGCTGCCGTTGAGAAGATAGTGGTCGCCCTCGCCGCTCTTGACCAGCGTGGCCGTGGTGCGCACCGATTTCAGGTCGCTGCCCGCGCCGGGCTCGGTCATGGCGATGGCGCCGATCAGCTCGCCCGCCGCCATCTTGGGCAGCCAGCGATCCTTTTGCGCCGTGCTGCCGTAGGTGTTGATGTAGGGGGCGACGATGTCCGAGTGCAGCGGAAACCCCAGGCCCGTGGCGCCCGTGCGGCCCACTTCCTCGATCAACACTGCAGCGTGGCCGAAGTCGCCGCCGCCGCCGTACGGCTCAGGCAACATGGTGTTCAGCAGGCCCTCACGGCCCGCCTTGCGCCACACCTCCTTGGGCACGATGCCCTGGCGCTCCCACTCGGCATGAAAGGGCACGACTTCCTTGTCGAAGAAGCGGCGCACCTGCTCGCGGAAATGTTCGTGGTCTTCACGGTAGACAGTGCGCTGGATCAGGTCTTGCATGGTCGGTATCTCGGAATAAAAAGGTCAAATCTGGCTCTAGCGCTTATCTGTAAAGCACCAGCAGCTATGGTTTCAGGAGTCGCGCAGGGCAAAACCCGCCTGCGGCTCCTCGCGAAAGCGATCCTTGAGCTTGCGGCGCAGCAGCTTGCCGGTCTCCAGGCGCGGCAAGGTATCGACGAACACCATGCGCTGGGGCAGCTTCATGCGCGCCAGCACGTCGGCCGCCTGGGCGGCGATAGCGCGGGCCGTTGCGAGAGATCCGTCCGCCCCGCGGCGCAGCACCACAGCCGCCAGGGGCTGCTCGCCAAAGTCGGGGTGGGGCACGCCCACCACGGCCACCTCTTGCACGTCGGGGTGGCGCATCAGCGCGTTCTCGATCTCCTGTGGGTACAGGTTGACACCGCCCGAGAGGATCAGGTCGGCGCGGCGGTCGCTCAAATACAGATAGCCCTCGGCATCGACATGGCCGATGTCTCCATAGGTGATCCAGCCGCGCTCGTTGATGGCCTGGCGGGTCTTCTCCGGGTCGTTGAGGTAGCTGAACTGGCCGCCGCCCGAGAAATACACCTGACCGATCTCGCCCACGGGCAACTCCTGCCCGGCGTCGTCCACGATGTGCAGCTGGCCCGCGGTGGGCCTGCCCACTGAGCCGGGGCGCAAGCGCCATTCCTGCGACGAAATCATCGTGGTGCCGCAGCCCTCGGAGCCCGCGTAGTACTCCATCAGGATGTCGCCCCACCAGTCCAGCATGGCGTGCTTGACATGTACCGGGCAGGGCGCCGCGGCATGGATGGCCACGCGGTGGCTGGACAGGTCGTAGCGCCGGCGCACCTCTTCAGGCAGCTTGAGCAGGCGGCCGAACATGGTGGGCACCCACTGGCTGTGGGTGACGCGGTGGCGCGCGATGAGGGCCAGGGCGGTTTCCGCGTCAAAGCGCTCCATGATCACGGCCTGCCCACCGAGTTCCAGCACACGCAGCGTGTAGCGCAGCGGCGCCGCGTGGTACAGCGGCGCAGGCGACAGATACACGGTGTGTTCGTCCATGCCCATGAGGCGGCCCGTGCCCAGCGCCTCGGGGTCGGTCTGGCCACGCAGGTGGCTTGGCTGCAGGGGCTTGAGCACGCCCTTGGGCCGGCCCGTGGTGCCCGATGAATACAGCAGGTCGCGCCCCAGCGGGCGGTCCGCAAAGTCGGCCGGCGGGCCCTGCAGGGCCTGCAGCGCGGCCCGCAGCGACTGGGCCTGCGGTGTGGCGTCGTCCACGGTCCAGCAGGGCAAGGGGTGGGCCGCCTGCGACTCCGCCAACTGGGGCAAGGTCTTGTGCGAGGCCACGACCAGCCGTGCGCCGCAGTCCTTCACGATGTAGGCCACCTCGGCAGGCATCAGGTGGGTGCTGAGCACGGCGGCATACAGGCCCGCCTGCCGGGCCGCCAAGGCCAGGGCCAGGATCTCGACGCGGTTTTCCAGCACCACCGCAAAGCGCTCGCCCGCCTGCAACCCCTGGGCATGGAGCCACTGCGCCATCTGCAAGGCGCTGTGCGCCACTTCGCCAGCAGTGTGGTGCGTGCCGGTTTCGGCCATGACCAGTACCACCCGCTCGGGAGCCGTCGCCGTGCGGCCGAAAAAGTCCTGCATACCTGTCACCTGTTGCTCCTTGGCAAGGCGCCGTGGTGAAGAAGTCCACCAAAAGCAAAATGCCTGTCTCACAAAACCGATGTGTTGACCGATTTTTTCAGGCTGATGCCGTAAAAAATACCGGGTAAACACGGTCTTCAGCACAAACTAACGCGCACAAAATCATTTTTAATGGATCATAAGTCTCATAAACACATGGAGTGAGCATGAATATTCCTGTCATCGTCGATGCCATCCGCAGCCCCATGGCCCGGGCCAAGCCCGACGGCGCACTGGCCGAGGTCCACCCCGTGGACTTGCTCTCCCAGGTGCTGGAGCAACTGGTGGCCCGCAACCGGCTCGATCCCGGCACTGTGGACGACGTGATCTGCGGCTGCGTCAGCCAGGCGGGCGAGCAGGCCGGCACCCCCGGGCGCCTGGCCTGGCTGGCTGCCGGCCTGCCCGCGCATGTGCCCTCCACGACCATCGACCGCAAGTGCGGCTCCAGCCAGCAGGCCGTGCACTTCGCGGCCCAGGCCATCATGGCCGGCACGCAGGACATCGTGATCGCCTGCGGCGTGGAGTCGATGAGCCGCGTGCCCATGGGCAGCTCGCGCATGGGCAAGAACACCACCGGCCCGCGTTTTGACGCGCGCTACGCCCCGGGCCTGGTGGGCCAGGGCGTGTCCGCCGACCTGGTGGCCGCCAAATGGGGCCTGTCGCGCGCCGACCTCGACGCGTACGCCGCGCGATCGCACCAGCGCGCCCACACCGCGCAGTCCGGCGGCCAATTCGAGCGCGAGATTGTCGGCATTGATGCGCCCTCCGGCCGCGTGCTGCAGGACGAAACCATCCGCTCCGGCACCACGGTGGAAAAGCTCGCTGGCCTCAAGGCTGTGTTCGAGAGCGCGGAGCTGACGGCGCGCTTTCCGCAGATCCAGTGGAGCACCACGGCGGGCAACGCATCCCAAATGACCGACGGCGCCAGCGCCATGCTCATCATGAGCGAAGCGCGCGCGCTGCAGCTGGGCCTCACGCCCCGCGCGCGCTTTGTGGCCTTTGACGTGGTGGGCGACGACCCGCTGTACATGCTGACGGCCCCCATTCCAGCCACGCAGCGCGTGCTGGCCAAGGCGAAGATGACGCTGGACGACATCCAGCACTACGAGATCAACGAGGCTTTTGCCAGCGTGCCCATGGCCTGGCAAAAAGAGCTGAAGGCCGACGGCGAGCGCCTGAACCCGCGCGGTGGTGCCATTGCCCTGGGCCACCCGCTGGGCGCCTCGGGGATCCGCCTCATGACCACGATGCTGCACGCCCTGGAAGACAGCGGGCAGCGCTACGGCCTGCAGTCCATGTGCGAGGCTGGCGGCATGGCCAACGCCACCATCATCGAGCGCCTTTAACTATCAATTTAATAGCTAATAGCGCTTGATAAACGGGCGCTAGAGACCTAAATGAAGGAAAAACAATGAAACTGCAACAAGGAATGACCGCCCTCGTCACCGGCGGCGTCTCGGGCCTGGGCGAGGCCTCGGCCATCGCGCTGCTGGAGCGCGGGCTGAACGTGGTGGCCGTGGACCTGAACGACGAGCGCGGCGCCGCCATGGAACAGCAATACGCGGGCCGCCTGCGCTATGTGAAGGCCGACGTGGCGGACGCCCACCAGATGGCCCAGGCCGTCGCCGCCGCCGAGGCCTTTGGCAACTTCCGCGCGCTGGTGCATTGCGCCGGCATCGGCGGGCCGGTGCGCCTGATCGAAAAGGACGGCAGCCCCGGGTCGCTGGAGAAGTACGTCAACATCATCCGCGTCAACCAGATCGGCAGCTTCAACACGCTGCGCCTGGCGGCCGTGAGCATGGCCAAAAACGAGCCCATCGACGGCGAGCGCGGCGTGTGCGTGCTCACCGCTTCGGTGGCGGGCTACGAGGGGCAGATCGGCCAGATCCCCTACGCATCCTCCAAGGCGGGCGTGATCGGCATGACCATCGTGGCCGCGCGCGACCTGGCGTCCAAGTTCATCCGCGTGTGCACTATCGCCCCCGGCCTGTTCGACACGCCCATCCTGGCCAAGCTGCCCGAGAACGTGCGCCAGTCGCTCGGCGCCTCCGTGCCCCACCCGGCGCGCCTAGGCCACCCCAACGAGTACGCGCTGACCGCGCTGCACATCCTGGAGAACCCCATGCTCAACGGCGAGACCATCCGCCTGGACGGCGCCATCCGCATGGCGCCGAGATGACAACCCCCTGAGGCGCTACGCGCCTTCCCCCTTCTCTCTGCGCGCTTCGCGCTCCGGGAAGGGGGACGCAGCCAGCGCGGCGGGGCGGCCCTTGCGCGGCTGCCTTGGTCTGGGCAACGCCAGTTTCAGAGGTCGGGGCTACGCAATGCGGTGAACAACGCCGAGAAGAACTGAAAGGAATTTTTTAATGACATCCACGGTACTGGTCGAAGTGCGCGGCAACGTGCAGATCATGACGCTGAGCAACCCCGAGGCGCGCAATGCCGCCACGCTGGAGATGGCCGAGGCTATGGCCGCCGCGCTGGATGCGCTGGACAACAACCCGGCGCTGCAGGTGGGCATCGTCACCGGCGCGGGGAGCACCTTCTGTGCAGGCATGGACTTGAAGGGTTTTTTGCAGGGCAAGCGCCCGAGCATCGCCGGGCGAGGGTTTTGTGGCCTCACACAAAAGCCGCCGCGCAAACCACTGATCGCCGCCGTCGAGGGCTATGCGCTGGCCGGTGGCTTCGAGCTGGTGCTGGCCTGCGACCTGATCGTGGCCGCGCGCACGGCCAAGTTCGGCCTGCCCGAGGTCAAGCGGGGTTTGGCGGCTACCGCGGGTGGCCTGTTGCGCCTGCCCAAGCGCCTGCCCTACCACGTCGCCATGGAATGCATCCTCACCGGCGACATGTTCGGCGCCGAGCGTGCGCAGGCCCATGGCCTGGTCAACCGCCTGGTCGAGCCCGGCCAGGCGCTGGACGCCGCCCTGGAACTGGCCCAGACCGTAGCGGCCAATGGCCCGCTGGCGCTGATCGCCAGCAAGCGCGTGGCGCAGGAGTCGGCCGACTGGCCGCAGGCCGAGATGTTTGACCGCCAAGCCGTCATCACCACGCCGGTGTTCGCCTCGCAAGACGCACGCGAAGGGGCCACGGCTTTTGCCGAGAAGCGCCTGCCGGTCTGGCAGGGTGTTTGAGGGAAGCTTTGTTGGAAGGCTTGATGGAAAAAGAGGCACTAACGCCCGTCCATCCATCGCTTAACGCTACCAAGTCAGTAGCAAAAAAACGGCCGTCGTGCCGCCATAACCCAAGGAGGCAAACCATGCCATTTCCCCATCGCCGCCATGCGCTGCGCCTGGCGGGCGCCAGCGCCCTGCTGGGCCTGGCCACCCTGGCGACATCACTGCCCGCGCGGGCAGACGCCGCCTGGCCCACGCGCCCCATCACCTTCGTCGTGCCGGGTGCGGCCGGAGGCACCACCGACACGCCCGCGCGCTTCATGGCGCTAAAGCTCAGCGAGCGGCTGGGCCAGCCCATCGTGGTGGACAACAAGCCAGGCGCCGGTGGTTCACTGGGCAGCAGCTTCGTGGCGCGCGCCCAACCCGACGGCTACACCGTGCTGGTCGGCAACACCGGCTCCAACGCCATCAACTACACCGCCTACCAGAAGCTCCCGTACAAGGCCGACGATTTCATCGCGCTGACCGACATGATCTCGTTCGCCAACGTGCTGGTCGTGCCGGTGAAGTCGCCCATCAAGGGCCTGAAAGACCTCGTCGCCGCTGCCAAGCGCGAGCCGGGCAAGCTGGCGTTTTCGTCGGCGGGCGTGGGCCAGACCACGCACCTGATGGGTGAGCTGCTGCGCCAGAGCGCGGGCGTCGATGTGGTCCATGTGCCCTACAAGGGCTCTGCCCCGGCCACCATGGCCATCGTGGGCGGCGAAACGCAATTCATGTTCGACAACCTCACGGGATCGCTGGGCCACGTCAAGGACGGCAAGCTGCGCGCGCTGGCCGTGACCGGCGCCACGCGCGAGCCGGAGCTGCCCGACGTGCCCACCATGACCGAACTGGGCATGAAGGACTTCGACAAGGTGGGGTGGATGGGCTTCTTCCTGCCCGCCAAGACGCCACCGGCGGTGGTGAAGAAGCTCACCGACAACCTCATCGCCGTGCTGCAGGACCCGGCCGTGGTGCAGCGCTACCGCGAGCTCGGTGGCCGCCCTGGTGGCATGGCACCCGAGCAGTTCTCGAAGATCGTGGAGCGCGACCGCCAGGACTGGGGCGACCTGATTCGCAGCCAGAAGTTGCAACTGGATTGAGGACACACCATGCACGACCCCCAAGCCTTCGCAGGCCGCCATGTGTTCGTGGCGGGCGGCAGCAGTGGCATCAATCTCGGTATAGCCCAGGCGTTTGCCCGCGCGGGCGCCCATGTCACCGTGATGAGCCGATCGCCCGACAAGGTGCAGCAGGCGGCCGACGGGCTGCGCGCGCTGGGTGCGCAGGCGCTGGGCATCAGCGCTGATGTGCGCGACGCCGCGGCGGTGGAGGCCGCGCTGCACCAGTCGCATGAAAAGTTCGGCGACATCGACGTGCTGGTGTCGGGCGCTGCGGGCAACTTCCTGGCCCCGGCCAAGGACTTGTCGCCCAACGGCTTCAAGACCGTGATCGACATCGACCTGAACGGCACCTTCCACGTGCTGCGCCTGGCTTACCCGATGCTCCGGAAGCCAGGGGCGAGCGTCATCAACATCTCGGCACCACAGGGCGTCAACCCCACGATGTACCAGGTGCACGCCTGCGCGGCCAAGGCCGGCATCGACATGATGACGCGCGTGCTGGCCATGGAATGGGGCGAGGCGGGTGTGCGCGTAAACGCCATCGCGCCCGGCCCCATTGCCGATACCGAAGGCATCCGCCGGCTGGCACCCACCCCCGAGGCGATGGCCGCCGCGACCGCCGTGGTGCCGCTGCAGCGCATGGGCACGCTCGACGACATCGCCAACATGGCGCTGTTCCTGTCGTCACCTCTGGCCAGCTTTGTGACGGGCGCCGTCATCCCCGTGGATGGGGGCTCGTCGTTGCCCGGTGGGCGCGACATGCGCGCGTCCTATGTACCCCGGAGCGCGGCATGAAACCGGCCTTTGAGCGCATCGTTTTCGACGTGCAGGACGGCGTGGCCACGCTGACCCTGAGCAACCCCGACAAGCGCAACGCCTTCGACCCCGCCATGCGCGGGGAGATGGCCGCAGTGGTGCGCCAGGTGCAGGCCGACCCGGCCATCCGCGCGCTGGTGCTGACGGGTGCGGGCGCACATTTCTGCTCGGGCGGCGACCTCTCCAACATAGCGGCCAGCGGCCTGGACAACGGTGGCTGGCGCCGCCGCCTGACCAGCCTGCACGACTGGCTCAAGGACCTGGTGCTGCTGGACAAGCCGGTGATCGCCGCCGTCGATGGCGCGGCCTACGGCGCGGGCTTCAGCCTGGCTCTGGCGGCCGACTTCATCGTGGCCAGCACACGCGCGCGTTTTGCCATGTCCTTCGTCCGCATGGGCGTCGTGCCGGACTGCGCGGCGTTCTACACGCTGCCGCGCGTCGTCGGCGTGCAGCGTGCGCGCGAACTGATGCTGTCAGGGCGCGAGGTGTCTGCACAGGAAGCACTGCGGCTGGGCATTGCCTTTGAGCTGGTCGAACCCGAGGCGCTGCAAGCACGCGCCCAGGCGATTGCGCGCAGCTTCGTGGATGCTTCCCCGGTGGCGCTGAGCCTCATCAAGCGCTCACTGACCCTGGCCGCCAGCGACCTGCCCTCGCTGCTGGAACAGGAAGCCAACGCGCAGGCGCTGGCCATGGGAACACCCGAACACCGCGAGGCCGTGCGTTGCTTTCTAGAAAAAAAGCCGCTGCCCTTTCAGTGGCCGCAGGTGTGAGAGCGCCTGTTGGCGATGAATCAAGCGAGAATCAGCGATTTTTCGAGGTCCATGTGAACGTGAACGCAGATCCAGACGGCAAATTGGTCAGCGCCCTGGTGCGCGGCGTTTCCATATTGCAGTGCTTTTCGAACAAGTGCCAGGAGCTCAGCGCCAAGGAACTGATGGACCTGACCGGGCTGCCCAAGCCCACGCTGTTCCGCCTCACAGACACCCTGTGTGAGCTGGGCTTGCTGCGCTACTCGGAGCGGCTGTCCAAGTACGTGCCAGGCCTGGGCCTGCTCGGCCTGTCCTCGCCAGTGCTCACGCGCCTGGCCCTGCGGCAATTCGCCCGGCCGCAGATGCAGGCGCTGGCTGACCTGACGGAGGGGCAAGTGCAGTTGGCCGTGGGCTTTCGGCGCGAGCTGTGCCTTGTGGAGCAGGCCAACAGCCTGGGCAACCCCGTCTTCCGGCCCGAGGTCGGCGTGCGCACCTCGTTGTCGCGCACCGCGTCGGGGCGTGCCTATCTATTGGGCCTGCCGGAGGTGGAGCGCGAGGCCTACCTGCGCGACTTGCGCGCCACGGACCCGCAGCGCGCCGACTGGCTCGATCAGCGGTTGGGCGACGCACGCCACGACCTGGCCACCAACGGCTTTTGCCGCAGCCATGGCGACCTGCACCGCGAGCTGGAGTCGATTGCGGTGGCTATGTCCAAGCCGCAGGACGGCGAGCTGTGGGTGTTTGCCGTGACGCTGCCCGTCTACAGCCCCCTGTGCGGCAAGCTGGAGACCGAAGTGGGCCCGCGCCTGCGCACGCTGGTGCGGTCGGTAGAGAGCGTGCTGGGGACCTCGGGCCTGTCGTGACAGCATTCACGCAAGCCCAAACAAACACAACCCAAGGAGACATCGTGAAGGTTCTGGACAGCGTGCGCGTGCTGGAGATTGGTGGCCTGGGCCCGGGGCCGTTCTGTGCCATGCACCTGGCTGACCTGGGTGCGGACGTGATCTCCGTGGTGCGCGAGGCCAAGGGCAAGACGCCCACGGGCCCGCTGCTCAACCGAGGCAAGCGCTCGGTGTTTGCCGACCTCAAGACCGAGGAGGGCCGCCAGCTGGTGCTGGCGCTGGTGGCCGAGGCCGACGCGCTCATTGAGGGCATGCGCCCCGGCGTGATGGAGCGCCTGGGCCTGGGCCCCGACGAATGCCTGCGTGTCAACCCGCGCCTGGTCTACGGGCGCATGACCGGCTGGGGCCAGAGCGGGCCGCTGGCGCCACGCGCGGGGCACGACACGAACTACGCCGCCGTCAGTGGCGCGCTGTGGGGCTGCGGCCCGGTTGACGCGCGGCCCGTGTCGCCCTTTGCCGTGCTGGGCGACATCGGCGGCGGCGCCCTGTACCTGATGACGGGACTGCTGTCTGGCATCGTGCAGACGCGCGCCACGGGCCGTGGCACAGTGGTGGACGCGGCCATCGTGGACGGCTCGGCCCACATGCTGAACTTGATGCTCAGCGCGCGCCAGAACGGCGTGGTGGCAGACACGCGCGGGCAGAGCGTTCATGACAGCGCACCGTTCTATGACACCTATGTTTGCGCGGACGGTGAGCACATCACCATCGGCGCCCTGGAGCCGCAGTTCTACAGCCTGTTGCTGGACACGCTGGGGCTCGTGGCGCATCCTGATTTTGGCGGAGCGCAATGGGACAAAGCCGCCTGGCCCGTGCGCCGCGCGCGCTTGGCCGCGCTTTTTCTGACGCAGCCACGCGCACATTGGCAGGCCCTGCTCGAGCCCACGGATGCCTGCTTTGGCGCCGTGCTCAGCCCCCTGGAGGCCGCACAGCACCCCCACATGCGTGCGCGCGGCGTGTACAGCGAACACCAGGGCGTGCTGCAGGCCGCGCCGGCGCCACGTTTTGACGGCGCAGCCTATGCGCCCGCAGACGCCTGCCTGCCCGGCGCACACACACAGGCGATCATGCAAGGGCTGGAACAGGCCGGCGCGCAGGCGGTGTGGCGGCAGCGCCGAGCGCCCTAGGCGGCGCGCGGATTCAGCGTTTTTTTAGCAGCGGCGACGCTGGCAGCAGCCGGAACGCCATCGATGCCAGCGCCAGCCACGCGGCAATGGCCAGCAGCACCACCCGGTAAGGCTCCATGCCCCGGGCCCCGGCCCAGGCGCCCACGGCACCGGTCAGCGACTGCATCAGCGCCACGCCCAGAAACATGGCCATGGTGTACAGGGACAGGGCGCGCCCTGTCAGCTCGGACGGATAGGACGACCGCACATCGCTGTATTGCAGGATGCTGTAGCCAGACAACAGCCCCATCAAAATCATCAGCGCCACGGTGGCGCCACCGTGGTGCAAGAAGGCCATGACCCCAAACAGGCCTGCCATCAACAGCGACGCGTTGCCCACCCAGGCCCGGCGCCGATGCATGCCCGGGTCCATCCGCCCGAACGCGGCCGGCGTGAACAGGGCGATCAAGGACAGCGCCAGCGCCACGTTGCCGCTGTCGAGCAGCGAGAAGCCGAAGCGGTCCATCAGCAGCGGCCCCAGCCACAGGCCGCGCAGCGACAGGAAGGCCGCGTAACACGACATGCCCAGCACAACGATGCCCCAGGTGTGGGGCATGGCAAGAAGGGCGCCAACACCCGCCAGGGCCTGGCCCCAGGTTTGTGCGAGGCGCGGCGGCGCGTCGGGGTGCGCAGGCTCACGCACCAGCGCGAAGATCAGCAGCCACGACAGCGCGCTCAGCGCGCAGAGCACGCCAAAACCCGCGCGCCACCCCCAGTGCAGCACCACCCAGGCCAGCGGCGTGCCGGTGAACAGCAGGCCCAGGCCGCCCACTCCCATGGACATGCCCGAGAAGAAAGCAAAACGCTCGGCCGCAAAATGCCGGGCAATGAACAGCGTACAGGCCACAAAGGCCGGCGAATAGCCCACGCCGATGAGCACCTGCCCCGCCATGAGCCAGCCATAGCTGGGCGCCAGGGCCGACAAGGCGGCGCCAGCGATGCCCAGGGGCGCCGCCGCGAGCACCGTGCGGCGCAGGCCGTAGCGGTCCAGGCCAATCCCCATGAGCAGTTGCGCCACGCCAAAGGACAGGCCGAACAGCCCCGCAAATGCACCCAGTGATGAGGCCTGCAGCCCGAAATCCACTTGCAGGCCCTGGGCCACGATGGCGGTGGTGGTGCGGTACGCCTGGCTCAGTGCGAAGCCCGACAGCAATGCCAGCAACATGACCCACAGGGGTTGCGTGCGCGATGGGTCGGCCGTGGGGGCGAGAGAGGGTGATGCCATGGCGGTGATTGTGCGGGTCGCAGCGTGGACGGGCAGGCGGTATTGCCTGGCACCGTCCGACCGGCCTCAGCGGGCCGCCATGCGCTGCTGTGCCAGCGCGTGGCGCTGCAAGGTGTGCTGCGCCTGCGCCAGCACTGGCGCATCCACCATGCGGCCGTCGAGCACGCAGACGCCGCCACCGGCGTCCTGTAGAGCCTGCCGCACGCGATACGCCTGGGCCACCGCGGCATCATCAGGGTCGAATACGGCGTGCAGCACCGGCACCTGTGCCGGGTGGATGCACAGCTTGCCGCCAAAGCCCATGCGCCGGGCGCGCTCGGCGTCATGGGCCATGCGCTCGGGGTTGCGTGTGTCCACTGTCACGCCATCCACAGGCGCAGCCAGCCCCGCGCGGCGCGCGGCGAACACCATGGCCATGCGCACAGGCAGCAGCTCGGCCTCATCCTCGGCGCAGTCCATCCCGGCATCGACCTGGAAGTCCAGGTGCCCGAAGGCCAGACGCACCACCTGCGGCGCGGCCGCCAGCGCGTCGGCGGCGGTAAGACCCGCCACGCTTTCCACCAGTGGCACCAGGGCGACGTTCGGCCCGCCAGCCTGGACCACGGCCTGCAGCGTCTGCACGCGCTCGGCCTTGGGCACCACGGCACCACCCAGACCCAGGGCCATGAGTTGGGCCAGAGCCTGCAGGTCGGCCGCAAACCAGGGCGAGCCGTCGGCGTTGATGCGCACCAGCAGACGCGCCCGCTGCGCGGCATCGAGCGCGGCCATGGCGACCAACAGGGCGGTCCGCGCCGCCTGCTTGTCGACAGGTGCAACAGCATCCTCCCAGTCAGCGATCACCACGTCGGCGCCGCTGGCCAGGGCCTTGGGTAACCGCTCTGGCTGGGTGGCGGGCACGAACAGAAAGGAACAGGCCCGGGCCATCGAATCAAACATGGAGGCTTTCTTTTTTCGAGAACGGGGTCACGTCAGCAGTGTTTGCACGCGCGGCCATTCCTGCACCCGCCACAGGTGCTGCACGGCGGCCTCGGCTTGCGCGGCGGGCACCGCACCGCCATAGGCCGCCAGGCGCAGGGCCTTGGCGGTGATTTCGGCGCGCGACAGGGTGTTGCCGGGGTCGCCCTTGGGCTCGTCCACGCGGCCGTGCAGCGTGCGGCCGTCGGTCGTCTGCACGGTGACCTTGCCGATCCAGCGCTGCGGGTAGGCGCCGTCCACTTCGGGGTCCAGCTCCATGCGCACCTTCTCGCGCAGGGCCACGGTGTCGGGGGCCAGGAACTGCGCGTCGAACTCGGTCAAACCCGCATGGCCAAAACGCGCCGCCAATGCCAGCACCGTGCCCATGGAGAACTTGCTCTGGTGCACCGTGGCGGGCGAGACCACCGGCCCCAACACGTCGATGGCGCCCTGGTGCACATGGCAGGTCACCTGCGCGATGTCGGTGGTCGCCAGGCCATGGTCGCGCATCACCTGCTGCAGCGCGTCGGCTGCGGGGTGCGTGTGGCGGCACGAGGCATGCCATTTGAACGATGTTTCGGCCGTGGCCCAACGTGTGCCGAGGCCGTCCGTGAGCCTGGCCGGGTTGGCGTCGGTAGACATGCCGGCCGCCAGGCCCTGCGGGCCGGTGAAGATGTCCTGCGCGCCCGTAAAACCGTCCTTGGCCAGGTAGGCCGCCATCAGCCCGGCCGCAGCGGCATGCGCCGTGTGCAGTTGCTTGCTGTCGGCCGCAGTGCGCAAAAACTCCCACAAACCCGCCGACTGCGTGCCGGCCGAGCCAAACGCGTGCTGCATCTGCGCAGGTGTCAGCTCCAGCAGGCGTCCTACGGCGGCAGCGGCGGCCAGCGTGCCAGCCGTGGCCGTGGTGTGGAACACCTTGTAGTGGCTGCGGCCCAAAAACTCACCCACGCGGATACCGACCTCGTAGCCCGCCACGCAGGCCGCCATGAGCTGCGCGCCGCTCGCGCCCAAGGCCTGCGCCACGGCCAGCGCGGGCGGGAAGACCACGGCCGCCGGGTGGAACACCGAGCCGTTGTGCACATCGTCCTGCTCGGCCACATGCGCCGCGGCAGCGTTGGCCAGCGCAGCCATCATGGGGCTGGTGGTGACGCCGCCGTGGCCGATCACTTCGGCGGGGCCGCTGGCGGGCCCCTGCGACAGCGCAAAGCGCGTGATGCTGGCCACCGGCCGCGCATGACAACCGGCCAGCACCGATCCGAACCAATCCACCCACAGGTCTTCGGCGCGGCGCTGCACGGGCGCGGGCACGTCGCTCCACTGCAGCGTGGCGGCAAACTGCGCCAGGGGATGGATGGCGGCTTGGGGTTCTTGCTTCATTTTGGGCTCCAGTGCAGGTGTATCAAGCGCGGGTAGCTATGGTTTTTGATTCAAACAGGTTGCGTGGCCTGCAGTGCGTCGATCTGCTCGGCGTTCCAGCCCAGCGCGGCAAGGATGGCGGCGTTGTGCTGGCCCACGGCGGGGACGGCGTCCATGCGGTAATCAAACGCGCTGTTCACGCCCGGCGGCAGCAGCGCGGGCACATCGCCTGCCGGCGTGCCCACGGTGCGCCAGCGCTGGCGCGCCTGCAGCTGCGGGTGGGCCCGCAGGTCGGCCATGTCGTTCACGCGGGCGTTGGCAATGCCCGCCGCGTCCAGGCGCTCGACCACCTGGGCCGCCGTCAACGCGGAGAATTCCTGCAGGATCAGCGCCTGCAGCGCGTCACGCTGGGCATTGCGCTGCGCGTTGGAACAAAAGCGCGCGTCGGTCGCCACCTCGGGGCGCAGCAGCACGGCGTCGCAAAAAATCTTCCACTCGCGCTCGTTCTGCAGGCCCAGCATCACCGTGCCACCGTCGCCGGCGGTGAACGGCCCGTAGGGGTAGATGCTGGCATGCGATGCGCCGGTGCGCGGCGGCGGCGGCGCGCCTTCGTAGGCGTAGTACATCGGGTAGCCCATCCACTCACCCATGGCTTCGAGCATGGAGACGTCGATGTGGCTGCCCTCGCCCGTCTTGCCGCGCAGCAGCAGGGCCGACAGGATGTTGGTGTAGGCATACATGCCTGCGGCAATGTCGGCCACCGAGATGCCGGATTTGGAGGGTGTCTCGGGCGTGCCCGTCACGGACAGGAAGCCCGCCTCGCTCTGGATCAACAGGTCGTAGGCCTTCTTGTCGCGGTAGGGGCCGTCGGCGCCATAGCCGCTGATGTCACACACGATCAGGCGCGGGTTGTGGCTTTTCAGCGCCGCATGCGACAGCCCCATGCGCGCGGCCGCGCCGGGCGCCAGGTTTTGCACCAGCACATCGGCGGTCTGGAGCAGTTGCAGCAGCGCGGCCTTGGCCTGGGGCTGCTTCACATCGAGCGCCAGGCTTTCCTTGTTGCGGTTGAGCCAGGTGAAGTGCGACGACTGGCCGTTGACCCGCTGGTCGTAGCCGCGCGCGAAGTCGCCGCTACCGGGGCGTTCCACCTTGATGACGCGCGCGCCCAGATCGGCCAGCTGGCGCGTGCAAAACGGTGCGGCCACCGCGTGTTCGAGCGAGACGACGGTGATGCCGTCGAGGGGGCGGGTCATGAGAAGCCTTAATCAGTTGAGGACAGAGCTTGCCGCTGCGCGGCTGCGGTCTGTCCCGCAAGGTTTCAGAACGAACGCGGCAAACCGAGGATGTGCTCGGCCACGTAGCTGTAGATCATGTTGGTCGAGATGGGCGCCACCTGGTACAGGCGGGTTTCGCGGAATTTGCGCTCAATGTCGTACTCGCAGGCAAAGCCGAAGCCGCCGTGCGTCTGCAGGCAGACGTTGGCCGCTTCCCAGCTGGCCTTGGCGGCCAGGTACTTGGCCATGTTGGCCTCGGCACCTGCGTTCTGGTGGGCGTCAATCTTCTCGCAGGCCTTCCAGCGCATCAGGTTGGCGGCTTCCAGCTCGATGAAGGCATCGGCAATCGGGAACTGCACGCCCTGGTTCTGACCGATGGGGCGGTTGAACACCACGCGCTCGTTCGCGTATTTGGTGGCGCGGTCGATGAACCAGTAGCCATCGCCAATGCACTCAGCGGCAATCAGGGTGCGCTCGGCGTTCAGGCCGTCCAGCAGGGTCTTGAAGCCCTTGCCTTCCTCGCCCAGCAGCGCGTCCTCGGGGATTTCGAGGTTGTCGAAGAACAGCTCGTTGGTCTCGTGGTTGACCATGTTCAGGATGGGGCGCACCGTCAGGCCGTTGCCAATCGCCTGGTGCAGGTCGATGAGGAAACACGACAGACCATCGGAGCGCTTTTTCACCTGATCGGCGGGCGTGGTGCGGGCCAGCAAAATCATCAAGTCGCTGTGCTGAATGCGCGAGATCCAGACCTTTTGCCCGTTGATGACCCAGCGGCCATCCTTCTTGACCGCCGTGGTCTTGAGCTTGGTGGTGTCGCTGCCGGTGGTGGGCTCGGTCACGCCCATGGACTGGATTCGCAGCTCGCCCGCGGCGATCTTGGGCAGGTATTTTTGTTTTTGTGCTTCGCTACCGCTGCGCACGATGGCGTTCATCA
Source organism: Acidovorax sp. 69 (assembly GCF_002797445.1). NCBI lineage: Bacteria > Pseudomonadati > Pseudomonadota > Betaproteobacteria > Burkholderiales > Comamonadaceae > Acidovorax > Acidovorax sp. 69. The sequence goes on from NZ_PGEP01000001.1 coordinate 4,902,903, forward strand.
CGTACATCTGGCCGTGGCAGGCGCCCGAGTTGCCGCCGCTGCGGTTGATTTCTTCCATGATGACCGAGGCCTCGGCCATGGTCAGGCCCGAGCCGCCGTACTCCTGCGGAATCAACGCGGCCATCCAGCCGGCCTGGGTCAGGGCATCGACAAACGCCTCGGGGTAGCCACGGGCCTCATCGATTTTTCGGAAATATTCGTCGGGGAACTGGGCACAGAGGGCGCGCACGGCGTCGCGGATTTCCTGGTACTGGTCGGGCTGGTGGGTCATGGTGATTTTTTAAGTGTTTTTGGCCTCTAGCGCTTATGCAGCAATCGCTAGCAGCTATTGATTTGATAGTCTTTAGGCCAGTGTGGCCGTGCCCTGCATGGTCAACCAGCCCTCATGGTCCTGGGCCCACAGCTCCACGGTCTTGCCGTCGGCGGATGGCTTGCCGTGCACGCTGAAGGAATGCAGGTCGAAGGTGGGGCGCACAGCGCGGAAGTCGAAGGTGGCCACCTGTGCGCCCGGCAGGCTGCGGCGCAGCAGGTCCAGCAGCAGCGTGGCGATCAGCGGGCCATGCACGATCAGGCCGGGGTAGCCCTCGACCTCGGTCACGTACTTGCGGTCGTAGTGGATGCGGTGGCCGTTGAAGGTGAGCGCCGAGTAGCGAAACAGCAGCACGTCGTCGGGCACGATGGTGCGCGACCAGGCGGCCTGGCCGTCCAGGGGCGGCTTTTGCGGCGCGGGCGCCGGGTCGCCGGGCTGGGCCGCACTGCGGTAGACGATGTCGTGCTCTTCGGTCAGCGCGAGACCGCTGCCGTTTGAAAACTGGTGCTGCACCAGCACAAACAGCAGCTCGCCCGAGCGCCCTGCCTTGTGTTTGACCGACGCGATGGTGGACGTGCGCTGCACCTCCTGGCCCACGCGCAGCGGGTTGGCGCCATCACTCTGTATTTCCCAGCGCAGGCGCCCGCCCGCCCACATGCGGCGCGGCAGTGGCACCGGCGGCAAAAAGCCGCCGCGTTGGGGATGGCCGTCGGGACCAATCTCGCTTTGCCGGGCGTGCGGCAAAAAATACAGCCAGTGCCACAGCGGCGGCAGCGCGGTGCCGGCGGCGGGTGCCGGGTCGTCACGGTCGAGCGTGGCCGACAGTGCCGCCACGGGCACGGCCGTGAGGGTGTCGCCCAGGGTTTCACTTTGGCCTTGCCAGGTCTGCAGGTGCGCGAGCAGGGCGTTGTCAATGGTGGGTTCTGTCATGGTCGCCATCGTGCGGGCTGGCGGTCGACGGTGCAATCCGCGTTTGTGAAAGCGTGTCTTCGGCGCCCATGAAGCCCTGGCCGCTGCGCAGCTGCTTTCATGCGGCCAAAGCCTGCCCTTGCCATTGCCGAATAGCGCAGCGGGGCCTTTGCGTTCATGCTCACAGCCATTGATTTCCATATCGCTAACGAAGGACGACGAACATGACGCAAAAGATGGTGCAGGACAAGGTAGTGGTGGTCACGGGGGCTGGCGGCGGCATCGGGCGCGACATGGCGCTGGCCCTGGCAGCGGCCGGCGCCAAGGTGGTGGTGAATGACATCGGCACCTCCACCACCGGCGAGGGCACCGACGCCGGCCCCGCGCAGAAAGTGGTCGACGAAATCAAGGCCGCCGGCGGCCAGGCCGTGGCCAACATGGACAGCGTGGCCGAGTCTGCTGCCGCCGGCCACATCGTGCAGTGCGCGCTGGACCACTTCGGCCGCATCGACGGCGTGGTCAACAACGCCGGCATCCTCCGCGACCGCTTCTTTCACAAGATGAGCCTGGACGAGTGGGACGCGGTGATCAAGGTGCACCTCTACGGCAGCTACTTCATGGCCCGCGCCGCTGCCAACCATTTCAAGGAGCAGGAAAGCGGCGCCTTCGTGCACATGACCTCCACGTCGGGCTTGATCGGCAACCTGGGCCAGGCCAACTACAGCGCCGCCAAGCTGGGGCTGACGGCCCTGTCCAAGAGCATTGCGCTGGACATGCAAAAGTTCAACGTGCGCTCCAACTGCATCGCACCGTTTGCCTGGAGCCGCATGATCGGCTCCATCCCCACCGACACGCCCGAGCAGCAGGCGCGCGTGGCCAAAATCCAGCAGATGACGCCCAACAAGATCGCGCCGCTGGCCGTGTACCTGCTGTCCGACCAGGCGCAGGACGTGAACGCCCAGGTGTTTGCCGTGCGCAACAACGAAATCTTCTTGATGAGCCAGCCGCGCCCGCTGCGCTCGGTGCACCGCAGCGAAGGCTGGACGCCCGAGTTCATCGCCGAGCACGGCATGCCCGCGCTCAAGGCCTCTTTCGTGCCGATGGACCGCTCGGCCGACGTGTTCAGCTGGGACCCCGTCTGACCCCGGGAGCGGCTCCATGCCCATCGACTACCACCACCTGAAGGCGCACGACTTTGGCGTGATCCGCCAGTCGTACACCGAACGCGACACCATGCTCTATGCGCTCAGCCTCGGGCTGGGCAACGACCCGCTGGACGCCGCCGCCCTGCCCTTCGTCTATGAGGGCCTGGAGGCCGGGCTGCGCGCCCTGCCCACGCAGGCCGTGGTGCTGGGCTACCCCGGCTTTTGGGCGCGCGAGCCCGACACAGGCATCGACTGGGTGAAGCTCTTGCACGGCGAGCAGCGTGTGCGCTGGCACCAAACGCTGCCTGCCAGCGGCGACGTGGTGGGCCACAACCGCATCACGCACCTGACCGACAAGGGCGAAGGCAAGGGCGCCATCATGATCACGGAGCGGCGCCTCGAATCCGCCGCCGGCGAGCTGCTGGCCACCGTGCAACAAGTGACCTTCTTGCGCGGCGACGGCGGCTACAGCCAGCGGGGCGGCGGCCAGCCCAGCGATGCACCACTGCCCGCGCTGCAACCCACGCCCGAGGACCGCGCGCCCGACTTCACCGACACGCAATCGGTCCGCCCCGAGGCGGCGCTGCTGTACCGCCTGATGGGCGACACCAACCCATTGCACGCCGACCCGGCCGTGGCCACCAAGGCGGGGTTCGAGCGCCCCATCCTGCACGGCCTGGCGAGTTACGGCCTGGTGGCCCACGCGGTGCTGCGCCAGTGCGGCGGGGGCGATCCCGCGCGCCTGAAGGCGCTGGACATCCGCTTTGCCGCACCGGTGTACCCGGGCGAAACCCTGGTGACCGAGATCTGGCGCGTACCGGGCCAGGCGGGGCAATTCCAGCTGCGCGCACGCGTCGCCGAGCGCGACAAGGTCGTCATGAGCCACGGGTTTGCCGAGCTGGCCTGAACTATCAAAAAGTGAGCTTTCGGTGCTTTCCACACAAGCGCCATAGCCATTTTTAATCAAAAACCATCCCAGGAGAACGCCATGAGCGCATCCCCCGTGTTGACCTCGGTGCTGGACGGCATCGGCACCATCACCCTGAACCGCCCCGAGGCGCGCAACGCGCTCAGCATGGACATGCGCCCGGCGCTGGCCGACGCGATAGCGCAGATGCGAGACGACGCGCAGGTGCATGCCGTCATCCTCACCGGCGCGGGCGGTGCCTTTTGCTCGGGCGGCGATATCTCGGCCATGCTCGACACCAGCCGCACGGGCCTGGCTTTTCGCAAGGGAATGCGCGAGCTGCACCAGTGGTTCCCCGAGCTGGTGAACCTGGAAAAGCCCGTGATCGCCGCGGTGGACGGCCCCGCCTTTGGTGCCGGCCTGAGCCTGGCGCTGGCGGCCGACTTTGTGCTGGCCACGCGCCGCGCCAAGTTCTGCGCGGTGTTCGGCCGCATGGGCCTGGTGCCCGACCTGGGCGCCCTGCACTTGCTGCCGCGCATCGTGGGCCAGCAAAAGGCCAAGGAGCTGGTCTTTACCGCGCGCACCGTCGATGCCGATGAGGCCCAGCAGCTCGGCATGGTCTACGACATCGTCGAAGACGGGGCCGCGCTGACCGAGGCCGCGCTGGCGCTGGCGCGGCGCTTTGGCCAGGCGTCCACGGCCGCCATCGGGATGGCCAAGACCATCATGAACCAGTCCTTCGAGAGCGATGCGCGCACCATCGCCGAGCTGGAGTCCTACGCCCAGGCCATGTGCCGCAGCTCGCCCTACCACCAGGACGCAGTGCAGCGCTTCAAGGCCAAGGAGCCGCTGCGCTTTGACTGGAATAAAAAGTGACCCCCCTGAGTCGCCTTCGGCGCCATCCCCCCAAGGGGGGACGACGCCAGTGGCCTGGCAAAGCCAGTTCCACGGCGTCCGCTGGCGCGGCTTGCTCCGCGGTCACCGGACGGGTGAGGGCGCGCCCGTTTCAGCGGTTGCAGGCGGCGCGAAGCGCTGGGGAATACTGACATGAGTCTCTTGGCCGATCGGTTGCAAGATTTGATCCGCCCCGGTGACACGCTGTGGTGGGGCCAGGCCACGGCCGAGCCGCTGACGCTCACGCGCGCGCTGGTGGCGCATCGCCATGCGCTGGCGCAGGGTGGGCGGCTGCGGGTGTTTGTGGGCATTGGCGCGTCGGACACGCTGCAGCCCGAGCAAGCCGATGCCATCGATTTTTTTGGCTACGCGGCGGGCGGACCGCACCGCAAGCTGGCAGAAGCGGGTGTGCTCGACATCCTGCCCAGCCACTACTCCCACCTGCCGGGCTTGATCGGCGCGGGCGTGCTGCCGGTTGACGTGGTGCTGCTGCAGGTCTCGCCGCCCGATAGCGAGGGCCGCTATAGCCTGGGGCTGGCGCAGGAATACCTGCCCGCCGCGATCGAGCGCGCGCGCGTGGTGATCGGTGAGGTCAACCCCGCCATCCCGTGGACCCACGGCAGCCTGCACCTGCAGGCCAGCGACTTCGCGCTGCTCATCGACGCCGAGCACCCGCCGCTGGACCAGAGCCGCAGCGCGCCCGGACCGGTGGAGCAGGCCATCGCGCGGCATGTGGCGGCTCTGGTGCAAGACGGCGCCACACTGCAATTGGGCATCGGCAACCTGCCCGAGGCCGTGCTGGCCGCGCTGCACAGCCACCGCGACCTGGGCCTGCACAGCGGCGCGGTGGGCGACGGCATTGCCGCCCTGGCCGAGGCCGGTGTGCTGACCAATGCGAAAAAGAGCCTGGACAATGGCGTAGGCATTGGCGGCATCCTGATGGGCAGCGACAGATTGCGCCGCTGGGCGCACCGCAATCCGCAGTTCGCCTTGCGCGGCACCGACTACACACACGACCCCGAGGTGCTTGCCGCCAGCCATCAGCTGGCCGCCATCAACGCGGCCATCGAGGTGGACCTGACGGGCCAGATCAATGCCGAAGTGGCCGCTGGCGTGTATGTGGGCGCCGTGGGCGGCGCGGTGGATTTTTTGCGCGGCGCAGCGCGCAGCCACGGCGGCCTGCCCATCGTGGCGCTGCCCGCCACCACCAAGGGCAAGACGCGCATTGTGGCGCAGCTGTCCGGCCCGGTGAGTACGCCACGCAGCGACGCGGGCCTGATCGTCACCGAGCATGGCGTGGCCGACCTGCGCGGCCAGCCGCTGTCGCGCCGCGTGCGCCGCCTGATCGACATTGCCGCCCCCGAACACCGCGAGGACCTGGAACGCCAGGCCCACGAAACACTGCGCCGCTGTGGCGCGGCGTTTCATCAAAATTGATAGCTAGTGGCGCTTGCTCAATAAGCGCCAGCAGCCTTTTTATTCATATTTCAAGGAGCAACACCATGCGCAGAGCCGCCATCGTCACCCCCGTTCGCACCCCCGTCGGCACCTTCGGCGGAAGCCTGCGGCCCGTACCCGTCGAGGAGCTGGCAGCCACCACCGTGCGCGCCGTGGTCCAGCGCAGCGGCATTGACCCGGCGCGCATCGACGACGTGGTCATGGCGCAGTCGTATGCCAACAGCGAAGTGCCTTGTGTGGGCCGCTGGGCCGCGCTGCAGGCAGGGCTGCCGGTGTCGGTGCCGGGCATGCAGCTCGACCGCCGCTGCGGCGGTGGCCTGCAGGCCATCGTCACGGCCGCGATGATGGTGCAAAGCGGCGCCGCCGACGTGGTGATTGCTGGCGGCGTGGAAAGCATGAGCAACATCGAGTACTACAGCACCGACATGCGCTGGGGCGCACGCTCAGGCAACGTGCGCTTTTTCGACCGGCTGGATCGGGGCCGCGAGCGCTCGCAGCCGGTGGAGCGCTTCGGCAAGATCTCGGGAATGATCGAGACGGCCGAGAACCTGGCGCGCGACTACGGCATCACGCGCGACGAGGCCGACGCCTATGCCCTGCGCAGCCACCAGCGTGCGGCGGCCGCCTGGGAGGCGGGGCGCTTTGCCGACGAGGTCGTTGCCGTGCCCGTGCCCCAGCGCAAGGGCGACCCGATTCTGTTCAGCCAGGACGAGGGCTTCCGCCCCGAAACCACACCCGCCAGCCTGGCCAAGCTGCGCGCGCTGATGCCAAACGGCACCGTGACGGCCGGCAACGCCAGCCAGCAAAACGATGCCAGCGCCGCCTGCCTGATCGTGGCCGAGGACAAGCTGGCCGAGTTGGGCCTCACGCCCATGGCCACGCTGGTGGGCTGGGCGGCGGCGGGCTGCGAACCCTCGCACATGGGCATCGGCCCGGTGCCTGCCGTCAAAAAGCTGCTGGCGCGGTTGAACCTCCAGATCGACGACATGGACCTGGTCGAGCTGAACGAGGCCTTTGCCTGCCAGGTGTTGGCCGTGCTCAAGGGCTGGGAGTGGCAGGACCAGGACGCGATTGCGCACAAGCTCAACGTCAACGGCTCGGGCATCTCGCTGGGCCACCCCATCGGCGCCACCGGCGTGCGCGTTCTGGCCACGCTGTTGCATGAGCTGCAGCGCCGCAAGGGCCGCTACGGGCTGGAAACCATGTGCATTGGCGGTGGCCAGGGCATCGCGGCGGTGTTCGAGAGAGTCTGAATACGCCCCCTCTGGGGCGCCCCGCGCTGTCGGGCGGCCCCTGCCCGTCAGTCCTGATTCCAGTTCTCAACTCGCTCGTATTTCACGCGTCTGGGGCTACGCGCATCGCAGTGCACGGCATCACAGACGCAACGTCCTAAGAAGACCTGAACCCCGGCTTTGGCAAAAGCAGATTCCCACGGCACGGGTTGACGTTCACCATCGCAGTTCACAAGATCTATAGGAGACAAACCATGCGTTCTTCCCGCCGCCGCCTTGCCCTTGCCGCCCTGGCCCTGGCGCCCCTTGCCTTGGCCCTGTCCCCCGCCGCCGCGCAGGACACGCAGCCCGTGCGCCTCATCGTCGGCTACGCCGCGGGCGGCCCCGTCGACCAGGGTGCGCGCCTGTTTGGCCAGGCCTTGTCCAAGGAGCTGGGCTTGCCGGTCACGGTGGAGAACAAGACCGGTGCCAACGCCACCATCGCCGGCAGCGAGGTGGTGCGCGCCAAGCCCGACGGCCTCACGCTGTGGTTTGCCGCCAGCCCCACCATCACCATCAGCCCCAACGTGATGACCAAGATGCCGTTCGATCCGGCCAAAGACCTGGCGCCCGTAGCACCCATCCTGAGCTACTACAACGTGCTGGTTGTCAACAATAACGAGCCCTACAAGAACACACGCGAACTCGTGGCCCATGCCAAGGCCAACCCCGGCAAGCTGGCCTATGGCTCGGCGGGCGTGGGCGGCTCCAACCACCTGGGTGCGCTGCTGTTTGCCAAACGCAGCGGTATCGAGATGAACCATGTCCCCTACCGGGGCAACGCGCCGGCCATGACCGACGTCATTGGTGGTCAGCTCAACATGATGCTGGACATCATCAGCACCGCCAGCACCTATATCCAAAGCGGCAAGGTGCGCGCACTCGCCGTCACCTCACCGCAGCGCAATGCCTCGCTGCCCGACGTGCCCACCTTCGCCGAATCTGGCATCGAGGGCCTGCAGGGCTTTGACGTGGGCGGCTGGTACGGCGTCTATGGCCCCAAAGGCATGGCGCCCGAACTGGTGACCAAGCTCAACAAGGCCGTCAACGCGGCCTTGGCCCAGCCGGATCTGAAAAAGCGCTACAAGGAACTGGGCTATGACGAGTGGACCGGCAGCCCCCAGAAGCTGGCCGAACGCGCCGCCAAGGAGCGCGCCATGTGGGCCACCGTGACCCAGGGCATCGTGGTGGATTGAGGGGCTATGAGCGAACGCATTCACCAGTTGCTCGATCGCTGGCTGATCGAAGCGCCCCAGCGCCCTTTCATTCACCTGCCGGACGGCACCAGCCTGAGCTTTGCCGATCTCGGTGCGCTCACTGACACAGCGGAGGCCGAGCTGCGCGCGCTGGCTGTGCGCCCTGGCGACCGGGTGCTGGTGGTGGCCGAAAACTGCCCCGAGCATGCCGCGCTGATCCTGGCCTGCAGCCGCGTGGGCGCCTGGTCCTGTGGCGTCAACGCGCGCATGGCCACTGGCGAGATCGATGCCTTCGCCGCCAAGGCCGATGCCCGCGTGGTGTATTTCACTGCCAGCGCGTCGCGCAGCGCTGCCACGCACGCGTTGCGTTACAGCGCCGTAGCCTCTTCCCTGCTGGGCATGCAGCACAGCGCCGTGCGCGCCGACGCGCAGCCTGAGTCCGGGACCCTGCGCGATGAGGTGGCCGCGCTGATCTTTACCTCGGGCACCACCGGCGCGCCGAAGGGCGTGATGGTGACGCACGAAGGTCTGGCCCTGTTCGCGCGCGTGTCGGCGGGATCGCGCCAGCTGGGACCGCAAGACCGCAGCTACGCCTTCGTGCCCATGACGCACATCTTCGGCTTGGGCACCGTGCTGATGGCATCGCTGCACGCGGGCGCACAGCTGGTGATGCGGCCCCAGTTCGATCCCGCCGACCTGCTGGATGCGCTGGCGCACCACGGCGTCTCACAGCTGCAGGGCCCGCCCGCGCTGTACGCGCGCCTGCTGGCGTGGCTGCAGGAGCAAGGCATCGCCCGCCCCGTGGCGCCCGCACTGCGGTATGTGTACACCGGCGCGGGCCCACTGGACCTGACGCTGAAACAGCGCATCGAGGCGGCCTTCGGGCAAACGCTGCACCATGGCTACGGGCTGTCGGAATATGCGGGCTCGGTACACCTCACGCGCCTGTCAGAGCAGCGGCCAGACACCAGTGCAGGCTACGTGGTGGAGGGCGCCGAGGTGCAGGTCACCGACCCTCTTACCGGCCAACCTTTGCCCGTCGGTGAGCGCGGCGAGCTATGGATACGTGGGCGCGGCCTGATGGCCGGCTACTTCCGCGACCCGCAAGGCACTGCCGCCGTGATGCGCGATGGCGGCTGGTACGCCAGCGGCGACCTGGGCGAGCGGCATGCCGACGGCGCGCTGTCCGTCGTCGGGCGCCTCAAGGAAATGATCATTCGCTCGGGCTTCAACGTCTATCCGGCCGAGGTCGAGCTGGTACTGAACCAGCTGCCCGGCGTGCAGCGCAGCGCTGTCGTCGGCCGCCCGGAGCAAGACGGCAACGAGGAGGTCATCGCCTTTGTCGAGCTGGCGTCTGGCGCCCGCTGGGACGAAGCCGCTGCACGCACTCTTCTGCGCGAGCATCTCGCGCCCTACAAACAGCCGAGCCACATCATCACGGTGACCGAGCTGCCCACAAGCCACAACGGCAAGGTGCTCAAGCGCCAGCTGCAAGAGCGCGCCGCCACCCTTTAAGGAGACACACCATGACCACCCCCTCGATCCCCTCCATCACGCGCCGCCATCTGGTTGCGGGCGGCCTGCTGGGCGCAGCCACACACGCGCTGCCGTCTTTGGCAGCCGATGCCTGGCCGAGCAAGCCTGTGCGCTTGATCGTGCCCTTCCCGCCCGGCGGGCCCGTGGACACCACGGCCCGCGTCGCGAGTCAAAGGTTGTCCGATATCTGGAAGATCCCGATGGTGATCGACAACCGCGCGGGCGCGGGCGGCGTGGTGGGGGCCCAGGCCGCAGCCCGCGAAGCACCCGACGGCTACAGCCTGTTCATGGGGGCCATCCACCATTCGGTCAACCCCGCGCTGATGGGCAACCTGCCCTACGACATCGAGCGCGATTTCGCGCCCATCAGCTTCGCCGCCATGTTCCCCGTGTTCATCGTGGCCCATCCGTCGGTGCCTGCCAACACCATCCAGGAGCTGATCGCGCTGGCCAAGAAGGGCACGCCGCTGGCCTATGGCTCTTCGGGCAACGGCGGTGGCACGCACCTGGCAGGCGAGCTGTTCAACATGGAGGCAGGCACCAAGCTGCAGCACATTCCCTACAAGGGCAGCGCACCGGCGATGAACGACCTGCTGGGCGGGCAGGTGCAGCTGATGTTCAGCGACGCGCCCACGGCGCTGCAGCACATCAAGTCCGGCCGGGTGAAGGTGTTGGGCGTGGCCAGCCGCCAGCGCTCTGCCATGCTGCCCAATGTGCCCACGGGCGTGGAGTCGGGCCTGCCGGGCTACGAGGCGTATTCCTGGGCGGCCCTGTTCGCCCCCGTCAAGACACTGCAGGCCGTGCTGGACAAGATCAACGCCGACTTCAACACCGCCTTCAACGACCCCGCCGTGCGCCAGCGCCTGCTGGAGGCCGGCGCCGAGGCCGATCCCGGCACGCAGGAGCAGATGCGCAAGCGCCTGCGCAGCGAGCTGGAGAAATGGGCCAAGGTCATCAAGACGGCAGGGATCACCGCTGGCTGACACCCCGCCAAAGACGCCCTTTCAGATTGCCGAATTGAAGCCACCCGGTGACAGGGGCATGCTGTGCCCTACACCGCAGCCCTGCCCAAACTCCTTATGCACCTGAGCGCACATTCACACTACCAGGCCGAGCTCGATGCCGGCCGCTTCTGCATACAGCACTGCCCGCAGTGCCAACGCCATGTCTTCACCCCCCGCGAGCTGTGCCCGCACTGCGGCGCGAGCGGCCTGCGCTGGGTGCGCGCCGGCGGCCTGGGCACCGTCTATTCCACGAGCACGATCGCGCGCAAAGTGGATGCTGGCGGCAACTACAACGTGGCACTGATCGACCTCGATGAAGGCGTGCGCATGATGAGCCGCGTGGAGGGCGTGGCGCCCGAGGCCGTGGCGATGGGCCAGCGCGTGCAGGCCCATGTGGCCCACAAGGACGGGCGCGGTCTGGTGCTGTTCACGCCAGTGCGCGAAGGGGGTGCCCCATGAGCCGCGTGCCCTCATCCCACCTGGACGCCGCTGCCGTGAACCGCCCGCTGCGCGGCCGCGTGGCCATCGCTGGCGCCGCTACCTATGGCTGCGGCGAGTCGCCCGGCATGGACGATATGACGCTGCTGGTGCGCGCCGCGCAGGCGGCCGTGGCCGATGCGGGCCTGACGATGCAGGACATTGACGGCCTGGCCACCTGCAGCGTCAACGCCAGCATGTGGACCATGCCGGTCATCGAGCACCTGGGCATCAATCCGACCTATGTGGACGGCACCATGATCGGCGGCAGCAGCTTCATCGCCCACCTGCTGCCCGCGATGCGCGCGCTGGAGGCCGGTCAGTGCAAGGCCGTGCTGGTGTGCTACGGCAGCGCACAGCGCTCAGCCAGCTTCGGGCGCAAGGAAAGCGTGGCGGCACGCCGCTTCATGGACCCGCAGCCTTACGAAACCCCGTACGAGCCGGTGCTGCCTGTCACGGCCTACGCGCTGGCCGCCGCGCGCCACATGCATGAATTTGGCACCACACGCACGCAGCTGGCCGAGGTGGCCGTGGCCGCGCGCGCCTGGGCGCAGATGAACCCCGAGGCCTTCATGCGCGACCCGCTCACCATCGAGGACGTGCTCTCGGCCCGGCCCATTGCCAGCCCGCTCACCGTTCGCGACTGCTGCCTGGTGACGGACGGCGGCGGTGCCATCGTGCTCACGCGTGCCGACCGTGCACGCGACCTGCCCAAGCCTCCGGTCTATGTGCTGGGCAATGCCACGGCGATCTGGAACCGCCAGATCTCTTGCATGCCGGACCTGACCACAACGGCGGCCGCGCAATCGGGCGCCCAAGCCTTCGCGATGGCGGGCCTGCGTGCCGCCGATATGGACATGGCCCAGGTGTACGACGCCTTCACCATCAACACCCTCCTGTTTCTGGAGGACCTGGGCTTTTGCGCCAAGGGCGAGGGGGGCGCCTTCGTGCAGGGCGGTGGCATCGCGCCCGGTGGGCGACTGGCCGTCAACACCAACGGGGGCGGCCTGTCGTGTGTACACCCGGGCATGTACGGCATCTTTGCGCTGATTGAGGCCGTGCGCCAGTTGCGCGGCGAAGCGGGCACACGCCAGCTCGGCCACCACCGCACGGCCGTGGTGCATGGCAACGGCGGCACGCTGTCGAGCCAGTCCACCGCCGTGCTCGGCACGGCCGAAGCTCTATGACACCCCCTGAGTCGCTTCGCGCCTTCCCCCTCTCTCACGCTGCGCGTGGGAGGGGGACGCAGCCAGCGCGGCGGGGCGGCCCTTGCGCGGCTGCCCGCGCAGGGGGCGCGTCGGCTCAACAGGTTGCGGGTGGCGCACAGCGCTTGGAACAAACTGAAATAAAGAAAGTGAAGTACATATGATCCGCGACCCTGAAATTTTGGAAGCCCTGCTCGACAGCGTGCGCCGCTTTGTGCGCGAGCGCCTGGTGCCCGCCGAAAACGAAGTGGCCGAGACCGACGAGATTCCCGAAGCCATCGTGCAGGAGATGCGCAACCTGGGCCTGTTCGGCATGACCATTCCCGAGCAGTTCGGCGGCCTGGAGCTGACGATGGAAGAGGAATGCCGCGTGCTGCTGGAGCTGTGCCAGACGGCACCGGCCTTCCGCTCGATCATCGGCACCACGGTGGGCATTGGCTCGCAGGGCATCCTGATGGACGGCACGCCCGAGCAGCAGGCCGAGTGGCTTCCCAGGCTGGCCACGGGCGAGGTCATTGCCTCGTTCGCGCTGACCGAGCCCGAGGCCGGATCGGACGCGGCCTCGCTGCGCACCACGGCCATCCGTGACGGCGACCACTACATTGTCAACGGCACCAAGCGCTACATCACGAATGCGCCGCACGCCGGCATGTTCACGCTGATGGCGCGCACCAACCCCGAGGACAAGGGCGCGGGCGGCGTGTCCTCATTCATCGTGGATGCCAAGACGCCCGGCATCAGCTTTGGCAAATACGACAAGAAGATGGGGCAGCGCGGCGCCCATACCTGCGACGTGATCTTCGATAACGTGAAGGTGCCGGCAGGCAACCTGATCGGCCTGCAGGAGGGCCGAGGGTTCAAGACCGCGATGAAGGTGCTGGAAAAAGGCCGCATCCACATCGCCGCAGTGGCCGTGGGCGTGTCCAAGCGCATCCTGCGCGATGCGCTGCAGTACGCACTGGAGCGCAAGCAGTTCGATCAACCGATCTGCGACTTCCAGCTGGTGCAGGCCATGCTGGCCGACAGCCAGGCCGAGCTGTACGCGGCCGAGTGCATGACCCTGGACGCCGCGCGCCGCCGCGACGACGGCCACAACGTCTCCACCGAGGCCTCGTGCGCCAAGATGTTTGCCACCGAGATGTGTGGCCGCGTGGCCGACCGCGCGGTGCAGATCCTGGGCGGCGCGGGCTACATGGCCGAGTACGGCATCGAGCGCTTTTACCGCGACGTGCGCCTGTTCCGCCTGTACGAGGGCACGACGCAGATCCAGCAGATCATCATCGCGCGCAACATGGTGCGCGAGGCACGCAACGCATGAGCCGCCCGGCCGTTCCAGCGGCTCAGCGCACCGCAGCCGGTCAGGGCCAAGTCACTCCAGTGAGCGCTGATGGGGCAGCACCGGTGGACCGCAGCGCCTTCATGCGGCTCATCGGTGCCGCACAGGTGCCCGCGCCACAAGGGAAAGTGCATGTGCGCCTGCCCCACCTGCGCGTGGAGCTGCTCAACCAGCTGCCGGCCGCGCACGGCGGCGTGGTCATGGCACTGCTGGATTCGGTGATGTCGCGCGCCGCGGGCGAGCTGCCGGATGCGCCCTCGCAGACTGCTGTGACGGTGGAGATGAGCAGCCGCTTTCACCGCCCGGCACGCGGCGCGCTGCTGGCGGAGGGCTGGGTGGTGCACGCCAGCCGCAGCCTGTGCAGCTGCGCTGCCCAGCTGATCGACGAACAGGGCCAGGTGGTGGCCACGGCCAGCGGCACCTTCAAGTACTGGCTGGCGCCGGTGACCTGGAGCTCCATCGAGTGAATATCAGGTAAAAAGTGGCTCCAGCGCTTGTATTGAAAGCGCCAATAGCTATCATTAAAGGATCATCACTCCAGCTGCAGCCGCCCTTGCGCATCGGCCACCAGCAGCCCCACCAGCTCCTGCGCAAAGCTGGGCAGGGCCTCCAGGCTGCGCACGCAGATCTGCATCTCGCGCACCGACCACGCATCTGACAACGGCACGATCGCGATGTCCATGGTCTGGGCGTGGCGGCTCGCGGCGGACTCGGGCAGCACGCCCACGCCCACGCCCGATTCGATCATGCGGCAAGCGGTCTCGAAGTTGCCGACCTGGATGCGCAGCTTGATCGGGCGGTGCAGCTGGTCGCTGGCCTGGCGCAGAAAGGCATGGATGGCGCTGGACTCGTGCAAGCCCACATAGTCGAGTTCGAGCGTGTCGGAAAAATCGATCTGCATCTGGCCGTCGAGCGGGTGGCCGCGCGGCACGACCAGCACCAGGCGATCCCGGTGGTAGGGCAGGGTCTCCAGGTTTTCGGTGCGCACCAGGCCGGCGACGATGCCGATGTCGGTCTGGCCCTCGGTCACCGCCCGCACGATATCGTGGGACAGGCGCTCGCGCAGGTCGATGTTCACATCGGGATGGCGGCGCAGAAAATGCCGCAGCACGGGCGGCAAAAACTCCCCCAGCGAGGTGGTGTTGGCGAACACGCGCACATGGCCCTTGATGCCACGCACATACTCCTGCATGTCGCCGCGCAGGTGCTCGATCTGGCCCACCACCATGCGCGCATGGGTGACAAAGGCCTGGCCCGGCGGTGTCAGCGTCACGCCCTGGCTGGTGCGGTACAGCAGCTTGGTGCCAATGCTCTCTTCCAGGTTCTTGATGCGCGTGCTCGCGGCAGGCAAGGAAATAAAAGACAACTCTGCTCCGCGCGTCATGCTGTTTGCTTCAGCAATGCGCACCATCAAACGCAGATCCACAAGATCGAAATGCATGGCCATGCGCGCATTGTAGGAAAGCCAGCCCCCTTCCCCTCGCACCAGCCATGGCGCGCACAAACGCCGTCTTCAAAAATGGCAAAGCCGCCCCCAGCCCAGCCGCCCTAGGATGGCAACCTTGCCTGCACGGTGCAGGCCACCCGACAGGCACCACCGAAAGAACGCCATGACCGCCAGCGAGCAAGCCACCGCCCCTGCCACCCCTGCCCCGCACGGTGCAGCCCCCCAACGCCCCGGCGCCCTGGGCCACCTGCGCGTGCTCGATCTCTCGCGCGTGCTGGCGGGCCCCTGGTGCACCCAGAACCTGGCCGACATGGGCGCCGATGTGATCAAGATCGAAAAGCCCGGCGAGGGCGATGACACGCGCCACTGGGGCCCGCCCTTTTTTGCCGACGCGGCCGGCACACCCACCGACAACGCCTGCTACTTCGCTGCCTGCAACCGCAACAAGCGCTCCGTCACAGTGGACATGGCCACCCCCGAGGGGCAGGCACTCATCCGCGAACTGGCCTGCCAAAGCGACGTGCTGGTAGAGAACTTCAAGACCGGCGGCCTGGCGCGCTACGGCCTGGACTACGCGAGCCTGAGCCGCTTCAACCCACGCCTGATCTACTGCTCGGTCACGGGCTTTGGCCAGACCGGGCCGTATGCACCGCGCGCTGGCTACGACCTGCTCGTGCAGGCCATGAGCGGGCTCATGAGCATCACGGGGCGCGCCGACTCCGAGCCCGGCGGCGGGCCTTTGCGGGTGGGCGTGGCAGTCATCGACCTGTTCACCGGCATGTACGCCACCAGCGCCATCCTCAGCGCCGTGGAGGCGCGCCACCATACGGGCCGTGGCCAACACATCGACATGGCCCTGCTGGACGTGGCCATGGCCGTGCTGGCCAACCAGGGCGCGGGTTACCTCAACACGGGCAACGTGCCCCAGCGCCAGGGCAACACCCACCCCAGCGTCGTGCCCTACCAGGACTTTCCCACGCAGGACGGCAACATGCTGCTGGCCATCGGCAACGACGGGCAATTTGCGCGTTTTTGCGAGGCTGCTGACGTGGACTGGGCGCGGGATGCACGCTTTGCCACCAATGCCGGCCGGGTCACGCACCGCGCAACGCTGATTCCGCTGATGGAGCAGCTCACGCGCACGCGGCCCACGGCCGACTGGATTCGCCTGCTCGAAGACAAGGCCGTGCCCTGCGGCCCCATCAACCACATCGGCCAGGCCTTTGACGACCCCCAGGTGCAGCACCGGGGCCTGCGCGTGGAGCAAGAGCGCTACCCGGGCGCCCAGCCCCCAGCGGGCGATCACATCAACCGCGTGGTGACAACAGCCAGCCCCATGCGCCTGTCAGACACGCCGCCCACGCTGCGCCATGCGCCGCCCGCCCTGGGCCAGCACACCGAGCAAGTGCTGCTCGAGCGCCTGGGCGTCGACCCCCAGCGCCTGGCTGCGCTGCGCGCCAAAGGCGTGGTGTAGTAGCGCAACGACGTAACCGCTCAGCGCCGCACCCGCCCACCAGGTGCCAGCGCGCGCGCTCCATGGCAGCGCCGTGGCCGCATGGGGGCAGGCCCGCCTGGGTCCGTTGACAAGCGCCCAGCCCCGAACTGCCCGCACCGACACTGCCCACGACCAACGGCAGGGCTGCGCCCTGCGGGGCATTGGCGTTGCACGCAGCAACCGCCAGCGCACAATATGCGCCTTCGGCTGCCCGGGTTCACCGCAAGCTGGGGCCGCCTCAAATATTGGTCAAATCGGCCTCCAGCGCTTGTCTATCAATCGCTGTAAGCTATCAAACGAAGAGCATCCATTTGTCCCCCGCGCATTCTGTCCTGCAGGACGTCTTTGGCTACGAACAATTCCGCGGCCCGCAAGAGGCCATCGTTGAGCATGTGATTGGCGGCAGCGATGCGCTGGTGCTCATGCCCACGGGCGGTGGCAAAAGCCTGTGTTACCAGGTGCCGGCCATCGTGCGCCAGCAGCAGGGGCACGGGGTGACCATCGTGATCTCGCCGCTGATTGCGCTGATGCACGACCAGGTGGGTGCGCTGCACGAGGCGGGGGTGAGCGCCGCGTTTCTCAACTCCACCCTGAGTTTTGACGAAGCGCAGGACGTGGAGCTGCGCCTGCAGACGGGCGATATCACGCTTTTGTATGCCGCACCCGAGCGGCTGAACACACCGCGTTTTCTGGGCCTGCTGGACAGCCTGTACCAGGGCGGTCACCTTGCGCTGTTTGCCATCGACGAGGCGCACTGCGTCAGCCAGTGGGGCCACGACTTTCGACCCGAGTACCGCGCGCTCACGGTGCTGCACGAGCGGTATGCCGGCGTGCCGCGCATCGCGCTCACGGCCACGGCCGACGACCTCACGCGCGCCGACATCATCGAGCGGCTGCAGCTGGAAGACGCGCGGCTGTTCATCAGCAGCTTTGACCGGCCCAACATCCGCTACCGCATTGAAGAGAAAAAGGACGTCACCACGCAACTGCTGCGCTTCATCGAGCGCGAGCATGCGGGCGAGGCGGGCGTGGTGTATTGCCAATCGCGCAAGCGCGTGGAAGAGCTGGCGGCCACGCTGAGCGACGCGGGCGTCAACGCCCTGCCCTACCACGCGGGCCTGGACACCAAGGTGCGCCAGAAGAACCAGGACCGCTTTCTGCGCGAAGAAGGCATCGTGATGGTGGCCACCATCGCATTCGGCATGGGCATCGACAAGCCCGACGTGCGCTTTGTCGCCCACGTGGACATGCCCAAGAACATCGAGGGCTACTACCAGGAGACCGGCCGCGCGGGCCGCGACGGCCTGAACGCCGACGCCTGGATGGCCTATGGCCTGAACGACGTGGTCAACCAGCGCCGCATGATCGACGAAAGCCCGGCGGGCGAGGAGTTCAAGGCGGCGCTGCGCGGCAAGCTCGATGCGCTGCTGGCGCTGGCCGAGGCCACCGACTGCCGCCGCGTGCGGCTGCTGGCGTATTTTGGCGAGGCCTCCACCCCCTGCGGCAATTGCGACAACTGCCTGACGCCCCCGGCCATCTGGGATGCCACCGATGCGGCGCGCAAGCTGCTGTCCACCATTTACCGCGTGAACCAGGCCAGCGGCATCAGCTTTGGCACCGGGCACATCATGGACATTTTGCGTGGCAAGAACACCGAGAAGGTGGTGCAGTTCGGGCACGAAAAAATCTCGACCTTCGGCATTGGCGCCGACCTGTCCGAACCGCAACTGCGGGGGGTGCTGCGCCAGTTGATTGCCACCGGCGCCCTGGGCCTGCAAAAGGTGATGCTGGAGAGCGGCCACAGCTTTGACACCCTGTGCCTCACCGAGGGCTCGCGCGCGGTGCTCAAAGGCGAAGTGCCGGTGCAGTTGCGCGAATCTGTGTCGTCAGCCCCCGCCAAACGCACCCGCAAGAGCAGCGCCCCACCCGCTGCGGCCGCCAACCTGGGGCCCGACGCCCAGGTGCGCTTCATCAACCTCAAGGCCTGGCGCGCCGAGGTGGCGCGCGAGCACAACCTGCCGGCGTACGTGATCTTCCACGACGCCACGCTGGCGGCCATTGCCGAGCGCAACCCCGGCACGCTCGATGACCTGCAGGGCATCAGCGGCATGGGGGCGAAGAAGCTGGAGGCGTACGGGGCGGACGTGTTGAGGGTGTGCACAAGCGCATAGCCCCGGCGGGGAATGGGCCCGGTGCGTTGTGTGCCCCGCCGTGGACGGCAGACAAAAACTGCAGCGCAATGCCCGCCCGCAGTGCTTGATATGCATCAATCATTGGGCGCAATATCGTCACCAATGGCGCACCAGTGTGTCCCGCATTGCCTGATTTATCCACAGATTCACGACCAATACACTGACCTCACCTTCTGTATGAACGGGGTTGCCAGGCAAAGGCCCAAAAGGTTTTCGCCGCCTCGCACGTGGAAGGGGCACCGTTGTCGAGGTCCTCATGTCATCGCTCCCACTCACGTCTTCTTCGATTGCCTCCCGCGAGGCGAACGATCCCCTGATGCGCATCCTGCGCATGCTCGTGGGCTTTTTCTACCTGCCGCATGTGCTGTCCAAGATCGTCGGCTTTGCAGGCACCGCCGTGTTCTTTGGCAAAGCCGGTTTCCAGCCGCCGGAGGTGTTCGTCGTGTTGTCCGGCGCCATGGAGCTGGCAGTAGGGGTGGCATTGCTGCTGGGCGTGTTCACCAAGTACGCAGCGCTGCTGTCCGTCGGCCTGATGGTGGTGGCTGCGGGCGCGATCATGATCGTCAACGGTGTAGGCTGGTACTGGAACAAGTCCGGCGTGGAGTACCTCGTGTTCTGGGCGGTGGCCTCCCTGGTGGTGTTTGCCAATGAATGGCGCAAAGAACCGGGCCTGCTCGGCTGGGTGCCCGGCCGCAGCTAAAACCAGCGCTTATCCCCAACGCAACCCAAGCGACCAGGGCGGCCTACGACACCACGTGGCCGCCCTGGTCGCTTTATTTTTGTCGTGCATCCGTGGGCTGACCCGGAACGTTGCAGGGCTGCACCTTCCACTGCGCCGCACCGGCGTTGGCCAGCGCATGGCCCAGCACCTGCAGTTCGTCGGTTGGGAACAGGCCTGCATGCCAAGTGGTGCATAAAGAACAAGCGCTCGCACCATTTGCGGGTGCAACACAGTGCTGCCGATGTACTTGAACTGGCCATGCTCCTCGCGCATCAGTGCCTCGAAAAAACAGTGAAGCCTCAGGGGCAAGACGCTCCAACCAAACCGCCGGCCCACGCTGCGAAAGAATTCGTTACAACTCTCCGAAACCGGGATACATTCGGCCCGGCACTTCAACAGTCAACTCACGCAATCAGGAGAGGGTAAGTCGATGTTTTTCAAGCAATTGGTGGCTATAGCACTGCTCACAGGAACAAGCCTGGCACAGGCCTTCGCGCCGCAAGCAGGGACCTGGGTTGTGAGCTCAGAACTAGATGGCAAACCGGGCCGAGGATTGGCTCTTGACGTTCAGAACGACACATTCGTCATGCAGATGTATGCGTACGAGAGCAGTGGCCAACCCACTTTTTATCTGGCAACCGGCAAAATTTCCAATGATCAGGTCTCGGCCCCTTTGATCCGCTACACCGGAGGCCGCTACCTGGGCAGTGGTCCACTCTCTGGCAAGGAAGCTGGCAATGCAGGCACGGTGAGTTTTCGCTTCACCAGTGGGGCAACAGGCTATATCACTCTCCCAGGCGAATCAGAAAAGGCCATCTCCCGATTTAACTTCGGCTACCCATTTGCAGCGTCGAGCCTGGTGGGCATATGGAGTCTGACTTCTCTCGGGTCTGAAGGACTTGTCGCGGATGCCGTGCAACTGAAAAGCAACCTGGGACCGACCTCGAATGGCAATGGCCTTGTCGTGTCATCCGACGGGTTGTTTGGCTGTGAGCATCAGACGTCGGGCGGGCTATCTGGCACGGTGCTTTGCATCAAAATCAACGCCCAAGGACAGCTTCTGAGGTCTTATGTTTTCGCTTACAGCGTGAATGAAGGTGAAGGGTATTCCCAGCGTTCAGGCACCGGCACCCAACAGCTCTTGTCCATTCGCAGACTCACCAACCCACAGGGCGTAGGCACAGGGTTGGTATACAAATCAGAAGAGCAGCAGCCCGTGGTCGAGCACCCTGCGTTGCGTTTTCATATGGGTGAAATCGCTACAAGCAGCTCTTTAAACTGAGCTCCGGGGGCACATGGTTGCCCCCCATTGGCAGCTACTGCCTGCGCAGTGCAAAAGTGGCAAATTGTGCGGCCCATCGAATCGCTTGCTGTGATGTCACGGTCCAGTGCGCTCCAGAGGGCCCCCGGCATTCCTGAAGTGCCCAGCAGACCACGCCCTGATCGGACAGTGCAGTGACCAATTCACACAAGGTCTCTGCACTAAATAGCCCCGAATGCCACGTAGTCCGGCATTCATGCGGCACGCCGCTGGCCACTAACAGACCGAGCGACTCCCACGCACGCACGCCGCTGCCCGGCACACCCGTGATGGCGTCGTAGTGATGTTTGGGCCCCTTGATGTCCAGGCCCACCCAATCGAGCAAGGGCAACACCGCCGCAAGGCGTTCGGGGTACATGCCGCCGGTGTGCAGGCCGGTGGCAAAGCCCATCGCGCGGACCTGGGCCAGCGCGGCGGGCAGCGCGGCCTGCAGCGTGGGCTCGCCGCCCGAGAACACGACGCCATCCAGCAGGCCCCGGCGGCTTTCGAGAAATGCCAGCACCTGCGACCAAGACGTGGCGGTGGGGGCCGCAGCATCGAGCAATTCGGGGTTGTGGCAATAGCTACAGCGCCAGGGGCATCCCTGGCAGTAGACCACCGCCGCCAGGCGGCCGGGGAAGTCGATGGTGGTGAGCGGCGTGAGGCCGCCCACGCGCAGCGACTGCCCGCTGCTGACAGCGATCGGCACGGTGGTGCCGGACGCACTGCCTTGCAGGCTGCGTGTTTCCAGGTCAGCGGCCACAGGCCGATTCAGCAAAGAACTGGCGCTCCTGGTGTTCGCCCTGCTTGCCCACGTTGAAGCTGGACACAGGACGGTGGTAGCCCATGACGCGGGTCCAGACCTCGCAGGGCTGGCGCTCTGCGTCGGTGAGCGGGACGTCGGCGATGGCGGCGTGTTCAGTGGTGGAAAAGTGGCTCATGGATGTGTGCTCCTGGGGGTTGAAAAAGCGGGCTGCAGCGGGCGCTGCGCCGCCCTGGGGCAACAGGGCGTGGAGTGAACGAGGGTCCATCCTGCCCTGTTGAATTACTATGAAATCAATAGCATTTGGCGCTTTATGAATATGCGCTGCAGGCCCATTTGATTCATATTCTTGGAAAACAACCTGGCTCAGGCAGCCAGCGCCGCACGCTTGGCCGCCAGCCGCTCTTCGTCGCAGCGCGGGCAGAACGGGTGTTCGCCCGCCAGGTAGCCGTGCGTGGGGCAGATCGAGAACGTGGGCGTGATGGTGATGTAGGGCAGGCGGAAGTTCGTTAACGCCCGTTTCACCAGCTCGCGGCAGGCCGCGCCGCTGGACAAGCGCTCGCCCATGTACAGGTGCAGCACGGTGCCGCCGGTGTACTTCGATTGCAGGGCCTCCTGGCGCATCAGCGCCTCGAACGGGTCGTCGGTGAAGCCCACGGGCAACTGCGAGGAGTTGGTGTAGTACGGCTGGCTCGCGGTGCCTGCCTGCAGGATGGCAGGCCAGCGCTTCTTGTCTTCCTTGGCGAAGCGGTAGGTGGTGCCCTCGGCGGGCGTGGCCTCCAGGTTGTAGAGGTGGCCGGTTTCTTCCTGGAACTGCGTCATGCGCTCGCGCACGTGGTCGAGCAGGCGCAGGGCGAAGGCGTGGCCCCAGTCGCTGGTGATGTCGTGCAGGTCGGCCGTGAAGTTGCGCACCATCTCGTTGATGCCGTTCACGCCCAGTGTGCTGAAGTGGTTGCGCAGCGTGCCCAGGTAGCGCTTGGTGTAGGGGAACAAACCCTGGTCCATGAGACGCTGGATGAGCTTGCGCTTGGTCTCCAGGCTCTGCTTGCCCAGCTCCATGAGGCGGTCGAGCGCGGCCAGCAGCCCTGCTTCATCGCCCGCGTGCAGGTAGCCCAGCCGCGCGCAGTTGATGGTCACCACGCCCAGGCTGCCCGTCTGCTCGGCGCTGCCGAACAGGCCGTTGCCGCGCTTCAAGAGTTCGCGCAAATCGAGCTGCAGGCGGCAGCACATGGAGCGCACCATGTTCGGCTCCAGCTCGGAGTTGATGAAGTTCTGGAAGTACGGCAGGCCGTACTTGGCCGTCATCTCGAACAGCAATTGCGCGTTCTCGCTCTCCCAGGGGAAATCCTTGGTGATGTTGTAGGTGGGGATCGGGAAGGTGAACACACGGCCCTTGGCGTCGCCCGTGGTCATCACGTCGATGTAGGCGCGGTTGATGAGGTCCATTTCGGCCTGCAGATCCCCATAGCAAAACGGCATCTCTTGGCCCGCGATCACGGGCACCTGCTCGCGCAAATCCTCGGGGCACACCCAATCAAAGGTGAGGTTGGTGAACGGCGTTTGGGTGCCCCAGCGCGAGGGCACGTTGAGGTTGTAGACCAGCTCCTGAATGCACTGGCGCACGGCTGGGTAGTCCATTGCATCGACGCGCACATACGGCGCCATGTACGTGTCGAACGACGAGAACGCTTGCGCGCCCGCCCACTCGTTTTGCAGCGTGCCCAGGAAGTTGACGATCTGCCCCACGGCGGAACTCATGTGTTTGGGCGGCCCCGCCTCCACCTTGCCCGGCACACCGTTCAGGCCTTCGTGCAGCAGCGTGCGCAGCGACCAGCCCGCGCAGTAGCCGCTGAGCATGTCGAGGTCATGGATGTGAATGTCGCCATTGCGGTGCGCCTCGCCGATCTCGGGCGTGTACACATGCGACAGCCAGTAGTTGGCCGTGACCTTGCCCGACACGTTGAGGATGAGCCCGCCCAGCGAGTAGCCCTGGTTGGCGTTGGCGTTCACACGCCAGTCGGCGCGCGTGAGGTATTCGTTGATGGAGCTTTCCACGTCGACCAGGGTCTGCTTGTCGGCACGCAGCGTGGCGTGCTGCTCGCGGTAGACGATGTAAGCGCGCGCCGTGGCCAGGTGGTTGGCGGCGATGAGCGTCTGCTCGGCCACGTCCTGGATCTGCTCGACGGAGGGCGCCTCGCCGTGGAAGCGGTGGATCAGCACCTTGGTGACCTGCGCGGTGAGCAGCACCGCTTCTTCGGCGTCGTATTCGCCCGATGCCTGGCCCGCACTGGCCAGCGCAGCGCGGATGCGTTCGGCATCAAAAGGAACGCGCTGGCCGCTGCGCAAAACAACGTCGCGGGGCAAGGTGACAAGGGTGGACGCCATGGAATCGACCAATCAATGAATCGGATTAAAAACACTACCTATGGTGTCCACGATACCTATCAAACACTATAGGTAGTTTGATCAAACACAAGCAGGGCGGTAAGCGGAGGTAAAAAAAAGCCGGCACAAGGCCGGCAAAAGGAAGGTGCCGTCAGGCCCTACCGATGGATGGGGGTGCGTGCCGTAGCACGCTGGAGCACAACGGGGTGCGCGTTGAAAAGGTGCGTTGTTCTTCTGAGCGTGGTGGACCTGGGGGACTGCGCCGCGACCGCCTGGTTGCGCGGCCGCTCAATGGCAGGCGGCGGTTTCTTCCTCCTCGATGCGGGGATAGAAATCATGGTCCTCACGCTGCATGCGCTCGAACACGCGGCGCAGCACCACGTTGGCCTCGTCGCGAAAGCCCTGCGCATCGCGGCGCACGTTCTCGGCCGTGTTCCAGCGGCGAGCAAACGCATCGTAGGCGCTGGCGATCGATGCCATCTCGCTCTGGTATTGGCGACCCAAACGCGCCAGATCGGCGTTGTCGCCGCGCTGCAGCGCCGGGTACAGCACCTGGTCTTCCACGGCCAGGTGCAGCTTGATGGTGCCGCTCATCGCGACGATGCCTTGCGCGATGGCGGTGGCATGGCCCTCCACGCCCGCCTGGGCCAGCGCGCGCAGCGTGGCGATGCTGCGCAGGATGTCGGTGTGCTGGTGCTTGAATTTGTCGAGGTTCATGGCATGTCCTTGTGGGATGTGAAGAAGAAGCATGAGGGGTTGCTGTGTTGCAGCCGCTTGTGGCGGCGGCAACATGGGCGGTCTGTGCGGGACTCTCGGGTCTGTCTTGTCAGCGGCGGGACTCTGCCAGGTACGCCCCGGCCATTGCCGCAGGAGCGCGCGAGCCAAACACGCCGCTCACCACCTGCCAGGCCATGGCCAGCGCGCCCACGATGAAGACCACGTCGCCGAAGGTGCGCACCCAGCGCAATGTCTGGATAAAGGGCTGCTGCATGAACTCCTCGCCCCGGGCGTACCACAGGCCTTCGCTCACGCTGGCGTGGAACTGGAACAGGGCGATGGGAAACAGGCTGGTGGCAATCATCAGCACCAGGCCGGCGTTGAGCCACCAGAAGCCCGTCTTCATCAGGCGCTCGCTGAACACCAGCTGCGGCCGGATGTAGCGCAGCACCAGCAGCGTGAAGCCGAGCGCCAGGAATCCATACACCCCGAACAGCGCGGCATGGGCATGCACCGGCGTGGTGTTCAGGCCCTGCACGTAGTACAGCGCAATGGGCGGGTTGATCATGAAGCCGAAGACACCCGCGCCCAGCATGTTCCAGAAGGCCACGGCCACGAAGCACATCAGCGGCCAGCGCAGGCGGGCCATCCAGGGCGTGCGGTGCTGCAGGCGCCAGTGTTCCCAGGCCTCGTGGCCCAGCACGACCAGCGGCACCACTTCGAGTGCGCTGAAGGCCGCGCCCACCGCCATCACCGGGGTGGTGGTGCCCGCAAAGTACAGGTGGTGGAAGGTGCCGGGTACGCCACCCAGCATGAACAGCGAGGCCGAGGCCAGGCTGGCCGTGGTGGCCATGCGCACCGACACGAGCCCCAGCGTCGAGAAGATGAAGGCCAGCGCCGTGGTGGCAAACACCTCGAAGAAGCCTTCGACCCACAGGTGCACCACCCACCAGCGCCAGTACTCCATCACCGACAGGTGGGTGCGTTCGCCATAGAAGAAGCCTGCACCATAGAACAGGCCGATGGCCACCACCGACGCCGTCAGCAGCGCCAGCAGGTTCTTGTCGCCGCCGGGTGTGCGCAGCGCCGGCACAATGCCGCGCAGCATGAGCACCAGCCAGAAGACGATGCCGGTGAACTTGCCGATTTGCCACAGACGGCCCAGGTCCACGTATTCATAGCCCTGGTGGCCCAGCCAGAAGTTCCACTCGGGCGGCATGATCTGCGCGATCGCCAGGTAGTTGCCCGTGAACGAGCCGACCACCACCACCACGAGTGCCCAGAACAGGATGTCCACGCCCAGCTTCTGGTAGGCCGGGTCCTTGCCGCCATTGATGAGCGGCGCGAGGAACAGGCCGGCAGCCAGGAAGCCCGTGGCGATCCAGAACAGCGCGCTCTGGATGTGCCAGGTGCGCACCAGCGAGTAAGGCAACCACTGCGACACGTTGATGCCGTAGAACTGCTGCCCCTCCACCGTGTAATGCGCGGTGAACCCGCCCACCAGCACCTGGAAGCTGAACAGCGCGACGATGAGGAACAAATACTTGCCCAGCCCGCGCTGCGACGGCGTGAGCGGCACGCGCGACAGCGGGTCGTGCTGGGGTGGCACGGGTTCCACCTCGTCGTGCTTGCGCAGGAAGGACCAGCCCCACACGAGGAAGCCCACGCCCGCCATCATCACGACCACGCTCATCACCGACCACACCATGTTCTCGGCGGTCGGCTTATTGCCGATCAGCGGTTCGTGCGGCCAGTTGTTGGTGTATGTGGCGGTGGTTCCTGGCCGCTCGGTGGCGGCGGCCCAGGCCGTCCAGAAGAAGAAACCCGTCATCTGCGCACGCCGCTCGGGGCTGGGCAGGGTGTTTTCCTTCATGGCGAAGTGTTCGCGGGTGGTGTGCAGCGCGGGCGCGTCGCTGAAGAGCTGGTCGTAGTACAGCGCTGTCATCGCAATGGCATCGGCCCGCGTGGTGGACACCGTCGCCACGCCCGTCTCAGGGTGGTAGGTGTTGGTGCGGTACTCGGTCTTCATGCGGTCGCGCAGCACAGCCTGGGCGGCGGCGTCCAAGTCGGCAAAGGGCTTGCCATGCGCACGCTCGGCAGCTACTTCCAGCCAGTTGAGCAGCTCGCGGTGCAGCCAGTCGGCCGTCCAGTCGGGCGCCTGGTAGGCGCCGTGGCCCCAGATGGAGCCCAGCTGCATGCCACCCACCGACTGCCAGGCGGTCTGGCCATCAAGGATGCTGTCGTGCGTGAAGAGGACTTCGCCGCCCGCCGTGGCGATCTTGGCGGGGATGGGCGGCGCGGTGCGGTAGACCTCGGCGCCGTAGTAGCCCAGCAGGCTGAAGGTGACGATGAGCACGCCGATCAGCGTGAACCAGAGCTTGCGGTAGTTACCCATGGCGGGCCTCCTGCTTCAATAGGACAAGGACGGGGCGGCGCCAGCGTGCGCTGGCCGCACATGGGGCCGGTTGGTGTCGGGGTCTTGGTGTCATGGTTTTTCTGAATGAGTGAATCGGTGTCACTGCCTACATCGCAAGCGCCGGGCCAGGGCTGTAGGTCTTTCAAATCAACCACTTACAAATGTCATGGTTTTTTTGACCGTCTCCCGATAGGGTTTAATTCACCCAACAAAGGTAAATATCACCATGGACCACCGCACTCTGCTGGCCGACCTGGCCACCGATCTCCCCCAGGTCGTGCGCCTGCAGCGGTTGGTGGACCACCTGCGCATGCGTTTTCACTGCGGCGCTGTGGCGCTGCTGCAGCTCGAAGAGGACCACCTGCGCCCGGTGGCCGTGGACGGCCTGGTGCGCGAGGCGCTGGGCCGGCGTTTTGCCGTGGGCCAGCACCCCCGGCTCGCGGCCATCCTGGCGCGGCGCGAGGTGACCTGTTTTGACCACGACAGCACCCTGCCCGACCCGTACGACGGCCTGCTCGACACCCTGGTGGGCGAGCCCCTGCCGGTGCACGACTGCATGGGCATCAGCCTGCAGGTGGACGGCCAGCCCTGGGGCGTGCTGACGCTGGACGCACTGCAGACAGGCACCTTTGGCGAGGCCGCACGCGCGGCCCTGGCCGACTGCAAGGTGCTGGTAGAGGCGGCCGTGCGCATCTCGCGGCTGGAGCGCGAGGTGCAGGCGCTGCGCAGCGCCCCCCACGCGCGCAGCGTGGACGACGAGCGCGCCACCCGCGCGGGCGATGGCGACATGGAGATCGTCGGCCAGAGCGAGCCCCTGCTGCGGCTGGTGCACGAGCTCACGGTGGTGGCGGGCTCGGACTTGCCCGTGCTGCTGCTGGGCGAGACCGGTGTGGGCAAGGAGCTGTTTGCGCGCCTGCTGCACCGCCAGTCCCCCCGCTCTGCCCGCCCGCTCGTGCATGTGAACTGCGCTGCCCTGCCCGAGTCGCTGGCCGAGAGCGAGCTGTTTGGTCACGTGCGCGGCGCATTCTCGGGCGCGGTGGCCGACCGGCCGGGCCGCTTCGAAGCGGCCGAGGGCGGCACGCTGTTCCTCGACGAGGTGGGCGAGCTGCCGCTGGCCGTGCAGGCCAAACTGCTGCGCACCCTGCAGAACGGCGAGATCCAGCGCTTGGGCGCCGACCGGCCCCGGCGTGTGGACGTGCGTGTGATCGCCGCCACCAACCGCAACCTGCGCGAGCAGGTGCGCGATGGCGCCTTCCGCGCCGACCTGTACCACCGGCTGTCGGTGTACCCCGTACCCATTCCGCCGCTGCGCGAACGGGGCAACGATGCGTTGCTGCTGGCAGGGCGTTTTCTGGAGCTGAACCGCGCCCGGCTGGGCCTGCGCAGCCTGCGCCTGTCGCCAGGGGCGCAGGACGCGCTGCGCCGCTACCCCTGGCCCGGCAACATCCGCGAACTGGAGCATGTAGTGAGCCGCGCCGCCCTCAAGGCCCTGAGCCGCGGTGCCGCCCGCAACGACATCGTGACACTGGAGGCCGCCCTGCTCGACCTGGATGGCCTGCAAGCCCCCGGCACTTCCACCGCGCCGCACGCCAGCGCCACGCCGCCGCTGCCCCCTGCGGCCGCAGCGACCGGGCCCGGGTCCTTGGCGCCGTGCACGCTGCGCGACGCCGTCGATGACTGCCAGCGCCAGCGCATCCAGGCTGCACTGGCCCGCCACACCGGCAACTGGGCGCGTGCAGCCCGCGAGCTGGACATCGACGCCAGCAACCTGCACAAGCTGGCGCGCCGTCTGGCGCTGAAAGATTAGCTACTAAATATATAGCTATCAGCGCTTACCAGATAAGCGTTAGGTGTCATTCTTATCAGTAAATTGCAAGGCCCTAAGATGGGTTCACCATGATCGACCAACTCCACCTGCAGAACGTCAAGGCCTGGCGCGACAGCGGCCCGGTGCGGCTGGCGCCCGTGACCATGCTGCTGGGCGCCAATTCGTCGGGCAAATCCACGCTGCTGCAAAGCCTGCTGCTGCTCAAGCAGACCGTGGCCTCGCCCGACCGCACCATCCACCTGAACCTGGGCGGCGACGAGGCCAACGACTACTTTCACTTTGGCGGCTTTGACGCGGTGCTTTCGCGCGGTGTGGCGGCGCCGCGCCAGTTCTCCATCGCGCTGTCGTTTCAGCGGCCCGAGGGCGAGCGCGTGCGCGACGGGCGCTTTGCCTGCAGCTACGGGCAGACGGCCAGCGGGGCCGTGGCCATCCAGGCGCTGGAGCTGTCCACCGTGGCGCGGCGCTTTCGCGCCGTGCGGCGTGAGCGCGGCGCCTACGCCATCCATGTGGACGACGAGCCCCGGCCACGCGGCAAGGGCCCGCAACTGGCGCCCGAGCGTTCCATCGCCCTGAGCGCCGAGGCCCTGGCCCTGCTGGGCAGCGACGGCGCCCATCTGCAGGACCTGAGCCTGGCCCTGCGCCGCGAGCTGGAGGGCATTGTTTACCTCGGCCCGCTGCGCCGCCGCCCCGAGCGCGATTACGTGTGGAACAAGACGGCGCCCGGCGAGGTGGGCAGCGATGGCCACCAGGCCATCGACGCGCTGCTGGCCAACGCCCTGCTGCCGTCCGAGCACCAGGGCAGCGTGCTGCGCAGCGT
Organism: Acidovorax sp. 69; assembly: GCF_002797445.1. Classification (NCBI taxonomy): domain Bacteria; kingdom Pseudomonadati; phylum Pseudomonadota; class Betaproteobacteria; order Burkholderiales; family Comamonadaceae; genus Acidovorax; species Acidovorax sp. 69. The sequence continues at coordinate 4,932,632 of NZ_PGEP01000001.1, forward strand.
CTTGCACTGGCTGCAGCGCATGGGCATGGCCGAGCAGCTCAGCGTGCGCGCGGTGGGCCGCTCGGGCCGCTACGAGCTGCTGGTGCACCACGACGGCGTGGTGGCCAACCTGCGCGACGTGGGCGTGGGCGTCTCGCAGGTGCTGCCGGTGCTGGCCGTGGCCTACTGCGCGCCGCCGGGCAGCACCGTGATGCTGGAAGAGCCCGAAATCCACCTGCACCCGCTGGCCCAGGCCGTGCTGGCCGAAATGTTTGCCGAGGTGAGCCAGCAGCGCCAGGTGCAGTTTCTCGTCGAAACGCATTCCGAGCACCTGTTTCGCCGCATGCAGACCCTGATTGCCCGGCGCCAGGCCAGCACCGCGCAGTGCCGCATGCTGTTCGTGGAACGGCGCGGCGCCGACGCCGTGCTGGTGCCGCTGGACGTGGACGAATTCGGTGCCGTGCGCAACTGGCCGCCGCGCTTTTTTGGCGACGCGATGGGCGAGGCGCGCGAGCAGGCCCGCGCCCGCGCACAGCGACTTCGGGAAGCATCCAGTGGCTGAAGCGAACGCTCTGCAGGCCCGCCTGGTGGACACCAATGTGCTCATCGTCGCCAGCGCGGTGGATGCGGGCTCGCCCTTTGGTGCCGAATCCACGCCGGTGGAGGACGCCACGCTGCGCCAGCAGGTGTTCGACTGGCTCGAAGCCTTTGAAGCCGACCCCACGCGCCATGCCGTGCTCGACGTGGACTGGCATGTGTGCGGCGAATACCGCCACAAGCTCACCGAGCAGGACTACGGCTGGCTGGCCATGATGCACAAGATGGACCGCGGCGAGGTGGTGTGGGTCGATGTGCTGCCCGACAAGGACGGCAACGCCGTGCTGCCGCCCGAACTGGCCGAGGCCGTGACCGATCTGGCCGACCGCAAGATGGTGGCCGCCGCCCTCGCCGCGCTGGACGCCGGCCACGCCACCCGGATCACCAACGCCGCCGACACCGACTGGATCGACTGCCAGCAGGCCCTGAACGCCGTGGGGCTGGAGGTGGAGAACCTGCTGCCCGACTGGCTGCAGGCGCGCTGGCGCCAGAAACACCCACCCGCGCGGCGCGCAAAATAGGGGTACTCAGAACCCGTTCATATGTCCGAAGATTTCTTCCGTTTCCCCCACACCCCCCACATCGCCTGGCTGGCCACGGGCGAGCCGCGCGACGACAAAGTGCTCTCGCCCGCCGAGGCCGACGACCTCCTCAGCGGCCCCGTGGTGCTGGAGGAAAAGCTCGACGGCGCCAACCTGGGCTTCTCGGTCTCGCCCGACGGCGTGCTGCGCGCCCAGAACCGGGGCCAGTACCTGCCCCAGCCCTTCCACGGCCAGTTCGCCCGCCTGGGCCCCTGGCTGGCCGCACACGAAGACAAGCTATTCGACGCCCTGGGCACGCACCTGGTGGCCTTTGGCGAATGGTGCGCCGCGCGCCACTCGCTCGACTACGCCACCCTGCCCGACTGGTGGATGCTGTTTGACGTGTACGACCGCCAGGAACAGCGCTTCTGGAGCACCCAGCGCCGCAACGCCTGGGCCGCGCAAATGGGCTTCAACACCGTGCCCTGCCTGTACGCGGGCGAGGTCTCGCTGGACCAGCTGCGCGACTGGGTGCACGCCCACGACAGCCAGTTCCGCCAGGGCCACCTCGAAGGCATCGTGGTGCGCCGCGAGAACGCCGACTGGCTGGAAAACCGCGCCAAGCTGGTGCGCGCGGACTTCACGCAGACGATCGAAGCGCACTGGAAGAGCCGGGCGCTGGAGTGGAATCGGGTGGTGTAAAGAAGGGGTTGGCGAACTGAAGACCTGACGCGCGACGTTTGGTATCTTTGTCAAGCCAAGCACCGGACGGGAGCTTGAAGCCTGCGGCCAACACCGCCCCTCCGGGAGGCTAGTTGCGCACCGGACTGGAGGTCTCTCGACTCAGTACGGCCTGCCATCTCATGCCATTGAATTCACGGGTGTTGCGATGCCTGAACCGGTGTGGCACCCACCCAGGCTCCCTGCCCACGCGCAGCGTAGCGGTGGCGCATACGATAGGGCCCTCACGCGCAGAGGTCTGCACCATGCCCACCCCCAAAAACAGCGCCCCTGCCGTTGCCAAGGCAAAGCCCAAGAAACCTGCCGCACCGGCGGCCAAGCCTTTCCTGCGCTTTTACCATTCGGCGCCGTTGCGGGCCAAGACGCTTCAAGTGCTGGATGCCGTGGAAAGCGCCGACAAACCGACCGAGCATTCCGGGCGCCTCTCGGATTTGATTCTGGAACTGACGGATGCCGGCATGGATCGGTTTTTTCTGCAATCGCTCAAGGCTACCAAGGCGAATTTCGTGGTCCAGCAGTCGGCGTCGCTGGGCCTGGCGGGGGTACAAAAGGTGATGGGCACGGTGATCCGCAACATCGTGGGCCGCATGGACGACAAGCAACTGCTCTCGGTCTGCGGTTCGATTCGCCAGTTCATGGTTTAAGCGAAATTCGCCCCGCGCGCTTATCCATCAAGCGCTGACAGCTATCATTTTCGATGCTTTCTTGGCCGCCATAGGGCGCTGAGGGGTTGCAGCTGCTGCGTGCAACGCGTCGCGCGCCGTTCAAGCGGCCTGGGCAGAGCCGGGCGCGAACTGGATCCGGTTGCGGCCCTCTTCCTTGGCCTGGTACATCGCCACGTCTGCCCGGTCGATCACCGCGTTCTGGCTCTCATCGCGCCCACGGAAGACCGCCACGCCGATGCTGGCGGTGCATTCGTGCCGGATGGCCGGGGCGGAGGGCGCGGACCGCAGCACGTAGGGTTCGGCCAGGCGGGTGCGAATTTTCTCCGCAATGGCGGCAGCCTGTTCGGTGGCTTCGCCGTGTTGCATACCCAGTTCGCACAGCAGCACGACGAACTCGTCGCCGCCAAAGCGGGCCACGGTGTCGGCTTCGCGCACGCAGGCTTTCAGGCGCTCAGCCACTTCGATCAGCAACAGGTCGCCCACGCCGTGGCCGTGGGTGTCGTTGAGGGGCTTGAAGTTGTCAAGGTCGAGGAACAGCAGCGCGCCATGGCGCTGGCTGCGCTTGCTGGCCGACATGGCCTGGTCCAGGTGCTCCAGCATCAGGCGGCGGTTGGCCAGGCGGGTGAGGGGGTCGTGGAAGGCGAGCTCGCGCACCTGCTCTTCCAGCCGCTTGCGCTCGGTGATCTCGCGCGTGATGCCGTGGTAGCCGATGATTTCGCCTTGCTCGTTGCGGTCGGGTTTGGACAGCACCTCGCCCCAGATCAGACGGCCGTCTTTGCAGCGGTGCTCCACCTGGAAGCGCAGGAATCCCCCGGCACTGCCTGCCGAGTCCTCGATCGCCCGGCGCCGGATCATGCCCTTGACCAGTTCGACGCCTTCGTCGGTGAACATCTCGAAGGCGGGGTGTCCCACCACCTCGTCAGCCGGGAAGCCCCGCAGGCTTTCGTCGGACGGGCTGATGTAGCTGACGATGAGCCGACTGTCCGTGCGCCAGAGCACATCCGGCGTGTCTTCCGCCAGCAAGCGGTACAGGGTCTGGCTTTCATGCAGCGCCTGGGTACGCTCGGTTACCAGGGCCTGCAGGGCGCTGTTTTGCTCCTCCAGGCTTTTGAGGGGGTACACCTCGCCGTCCTGCGCGCTTTGGCAGGGAATGGAAATGCCGCTGTGCACGATCATCCACTCTGACCCTTCCAGACGGAAGATCAGCACCAGTCGCGCCGTCTCCCTCGACAACTGCTGCCCACCAGGGGGCAGGTAGATATGGAGGAAGGCGGTCGCCACAACGACGTCGTCGCAAAGGTCCTGCAGCGCAAGGTCCAGCATTTCAATGCGAATGCGGCCCGGTACTTGGGCAAAGTCCTGCCGGGTGATACGGACCCACTCCTCGCGGTCGTGGATCAGCCGGGTCCCGCTGCCGTGGTAGCCGCTGAAGTTCTGGCTGAAGCGTGCCGTGAGGCGGTCATCCCGTGCGGCGTACATCTCGATGTACTCGTCGAACAGTGCGCGGATCTTGCTCTGGCGATCTGGGGGCATGGTGATGAAATCCTGGTGGTCGGGAACATCCCGGACAACGCCCATGGCCACTGCGAGGCACACACCACGATACGTTTTGTTACTTTACACCGCCGCCTGCCGGAACAGGAGAATGCATCCCTCCTTGCGGCATTTGTTGCCACAATGCCGGGCATGATTACCCTTCAAGACATCCGTGATGCCGCCATCCGCCTACAAGGCCAGGTGCTGGACACGCCGTGCGTTGAATCCAAAACGCTTTCGCAAATCGTGGGCGCGCAGGTGTTCCTCAAGTTTGAGAACCTGCAGTTCACCGCCTCGTTCAAGGAGCGCGGTGCCTGCAACCGGCTGACGCTGTTGACCGACGCAGAGCGCGCACGGGGGGTGGTCGCCATGAGTGCAGGCAACCACGCACAAGGCGTGGCATACCACTCTCAGCGGCTGGGCCTGCGGGCGGTGATCGTGATGCCAAGGTTTACCCCCGGCGTGAAAGTGGAGCGCACCCGTGGCTTTGGCGCCGAGGTGGTGCTGCATGGCGACACGCTGGAAGAAGCACGCGCCCATGCCTACGCCCTGGCCGAAGCGCAGGGTCTGACCTTTGTGCACCCGTATGACGATGAAGGCGTGGCCGCAGGCCAGGGCACCCTGGGCCTGGAGATGCTGCAGGCGGTCCCTGACCTGGACACCCTGGTCATCGCGGTGGGCGGCGGCGGGCTGATTTCGGGCGTGGCCACGGCAGCCAAGGCGCTCAAGCCCGGCATCGAGATCATTGGCGTGCAGACCACGCGTTTCCCGGCCATGGTGAATGCGGTCAAGGGCACCCACTACCCGCAAGGCACTTCGACCATTGCAGAGGGCATCGCCGTGGGCACGCCGGGCAAGATCACGCAAGAGATCGTCAAGCGCCTGGTGGACGATCTGGTGCTGGTCGATGAAGGCGACATCGAGCAGGCGGTGCTGATGCTCCTGGAGATTGAAAAAACCCTGGTGGAAGGCGCAGGCGCCGCAGGCCTGGCGGCGCTGGTGCGCTACCCCGAGCGATTCAAGGGCAAGCGGGTGGGCCTGGTCCTGTGCGGCGGCAACATCGACCCGCTGCTGCTGGCGGCCATCATCGAGCGCGGTATGGTGCGCTCGGGGCGGCTTGCGCGCATCAAGGTCAGCGCGCGCGACGTGCCGGGCGTGCTGGCGCGCATCACGGCCACCGTGGCCGACGCCGGGGCCAACATCGAAGAAGTGCACCACCAGCGCGCCTTCACCATGCTGGCAGCGCAGAACGTGGAGATCGAACTGGTGCTGCAAACCCGGGGCAAGGCGCATGTCGATGAAGTGCTGGGGCAACTGCGCTCGGCGGGCATGCAGGCCGACCTGATTTGACGAATCACAAGGTTTTGCGCCCCGCGCAGGCGGTCGCGGCTAGAATTGCGCAAGTTTTAAGCATCTGGAGTCCCCCCATGTCTGACCACAACACCTCGCACGCTCCCGCAACACCATCGAACGACCCTGTGGAAGACGTCGTTTCCGTGGTCCCCGTGGTACTGCCTGTGGTGGGCGGCATCATGATGTTCTTGCTGGCGTTCATCGCCGTGATGATGGCCTGATGGCTCCGGCGGCCACCGCCGCCTGCCACCCACAGCCCCGCAGCGCGGGGCTTTTTTTCGTCCCGCGCACCCGTTTGATCCGCGAAGGAGATTCCCTATGAGACCCGGACACGCACTCGTCCTTTTTTCCGGAGGCCAGGACTCCACCACCTGCCTGGCCTGGGCGCTGGAAAACTTTGCCCATGTCGAAACCATCGGGTTTGACTACGGCCAGCGCCACCATATCGAGCTGGAGGCGCGCCAGACGGTGCTGTCCGCCCTGCGCGCGCAGTTCCCCCAGTGGCATGAGCGTCTGGGTGACGACCACATGCTGGACCTGGCGGTTCTTGGACATATCAGTGACACAGCGCTGACCAGCAACACCGAGATCCAGATGACTGCCGCTGGCCTGCCCAACACCTTTGTGCCAGGGCGCAACCTGCTGTTCTTCCAGCTGGCCGCCGCCGTGGGCTACCGGCGTGGTCTGCACACGCTGGTAGGCGGCATGTGCGAAACCGATTTTTCGGGCTACCCCGACTGCCGCGACGACACCCTCAAGGCCCTGCAGGTGGCCGTGTCACTGGGCATGGGACAACGCTTTACCTTCGATACGCCGCTGATGTGGCTGGACAAGGCCGAAACCTGGGAGATGGCCCGGTCGCTCGGCGGTCAGGCGCTGGTGGACGTGATCGTGAACGACTCTCACACCTGCTACCACGGGGTGCGCGACACCTTGCACCCCTGGGGCTACGGCTGCGGCACCTGCCCGGCCTGCGCGCTGCGCAAGAGCGGTTACGAACGGTGGGAGAGCGGTTCGGCCAGCCGTCAAAGCGACGGGCCCGGTCAAATTCACGCATAACCCTATGTTTTTTTTGCATGATTTTACCCCCCGTCTGACAGACAAACGGGCGGCAGATTCATAAAATCGACATCCCAGCCGACCCGCGGAATCCGTGGAACTAGCCTCCACCCGTGGGGCAGACACACGCACCCGCCCGCCGACTGAGCACGAAAGCCGTTTTTTCAAAGGCAGCGCTCAGCATCCGCACCTGCGCCAGGCCTTGCCGCGATCCACCGGGTCCGCTTCCTTTGAAAAAACTGTTTTTCAACTTAGGAAGCTCCCCGATGAACGCACCGACCATGCAGGGCCTGAATCTCAACGCCCCCTCTTTCGTCAAGAACGCCCGGCTGCTTGCCTGGGTGGCCGACATGGCCGCCCTGTGCAAGCCCGACACCATCTACTGGTGCGATGGCTCCAAGGAAGAGTACGACCGCCTGTGCCAGCAACTCGTGGACGCCGGCACCTTCAAGAAGCTCAACCCCGCCAAGCGCCCCGGTAGCTTCCTGGCCTGCTCCGACCCATCGGACGTGGCCCGCGTGGAAGACCGCACCTACATCTGCTCGGCCGCCAAGGAAGACGCCGGCCCCACCAACAACTGGATGGCTCCCGCTGAAATGCGCGCCACGCTGCAGCCTTTGTTTGACGGCTGCATGAAGGGTCGCACCATGTTCGTGGTGCCGTTCAGCATGGGCCCACTGGGCAGCCACATCGCACACATCGGCGTGGAACTGACCGACAGCGCCTACGTGGCCGTGAACCAGCGCCTGATGACCCGCATGGGCAAGGCCGTGTACGACGTGCTGGGCGTGGAAGGCGAGTTCGTGCCCTGCATGCACACCGTGGGCGCGCCCCTGGCCGCTGGCGAAAAGGACACGACCAGCTGGCCTTGCAACCCCCAGGTCAAGTACATCGTCCACTACCCCGAAACGCGCGAGATCTGGTCGTACGGTTCGGGTTACGGCGGTAACGCACTGCTGGGCAAGAAGTGCCTGGCCCTGCGCATCGCCTCCACCATGGGCCGTGACCAAGGCTGGCTGGCCGAGCACATGCTCATCCTGGGCGTGACCAACCCCCAAGGCAAGAAGTACCACGTGGCGGCGGCCTTCCCCAGCGCCTGCGGCAAGACCAACTTCTCGATGCTGGTGCCACCTGAAGCCGGTTTCGCGGGCTGGAAGGTCACCACCATTGGTGACGACATCGCCTGGATCAAACCCCATGCCGACGGCAAGATGTACGCCATCAACCCTGAAGCGGGCTATTTCGGCGTGGCCCCCGGCACCAACATGCACACCAACCCCAACTGCATGTTGTCGCTGAACAAGGACGTGATCTTCACCAACGTGGCGCTGACGGATGACGGCGACGTGTGGTGGGAAGGCATGGAAAAGGACCACGGCGGCAAGCTGCCCGACCATTTGATCGACTGGCAAGGCAAGGACTGGACGCCCCAGATCGCCAAGGAAACCGGCGCCAAGGCCGCCCATCCCAACTCGCGCTTTACCGTGGCCGCCACCAACAATCCCGCACTGGACGCCCAGTGGGACGACGCCAATGGCGTGGCGATTGATGCCTTCATCTTCGGCGGCCGCCGCTCCACCACCGTGCCGCTGGTGACGGAAGCCCGCACCTGGACCGAAGGCGTGTACATGGCTGCCACCATGGGTTCGGAAACCACCGCCGCCGCCTTTGGCGCACAGGGCGTGGTGCGCCGTGACCCCTTCGCCATGCTGCCGTTCTGCGGCTACAACATGAGCGACTACTTCCAGCATTGGCTGAACATGGAAGGCAAGATCGCTGCGACTGGCAACGCCGTACCCAAGGTCTTCTGCGTGAACTGGTTCCGCAAGGACGACGCCGGTAAGTTTGTCTGGCCCGGCTATGGCGACAACATGCGCGTGCTCAAGTGGATGATCGACCGCCTCGAAGGCCAGGCCCAGGGCCAGGAAACGATGTTTGGCGTGTCCCCGGAGTACGCCGAGATCAACTGGACAGGCCTGGATTTCAACGCCCAGAAGTTTGACGCTGTGACCAGCATCGACAAGGCGGCATGGACAGAAGAGTTCAAGCTGCACACGGCACACTTTGAGCAGCTGGCCTACCACCTGCCCCAGGCCCTGCTGGATACCAAGGCGCAGCTGGAAAAGCGCCTGGCGGCTTGATGTCGTAGCCTTAGGAGCCAGGAAGCGTCCCACTCCAAGCCGTCCCGTCGTCAGGCGGGGCGGCTTTTTTTGTGCCGCAAGACCATGGCTCCGCTGCAGATCTACCGGCACAGGGCATAAAAAAAGCCGCGGCATTTGCCACGGCTTTGAATCTTTTGAAGCAGCGCAGCGGGAACTGCGCGGATGGCTCAGTAGTACTTGCGAATGTTGTCCACCGTGGGGATGCCCATCGCGTGGTTCAATTCAGCCATGATGCGGGGGTCCTTCATAGCCACTTGCCACGTGCGTTGGTCTTCTGCGGCGCGGCGGCGGCTTTCAGCCCAGGCCAACACTGCACCACGCAGGGCGATCCCGGCACGGCGCGCGGGGGAGGTCAGCAAAGCCAGTGCCGCAAAAGCAATGAGCCACATCACCATCCAGGCAGCCAGCAGGTGGCCTTCGGTCCAGGTGTCGATCACCTGGTTGGCGACCACGAACATGGCCGACACCACAGCGGCCAGCAAGAGGGTGGCAGCGCCTCGGGCGCCGTCAAAGTTGGCTGCAGCGCTCTTCAGAGCGGTGGCAGCATTTTCGGCGCGCACAACGCCGGGGTGTTCGGTGGGGTATTCAACGTTGGCAAAGCTGGTCATTTCGGTTTCCCTTGTCTAACGCTTGTGGCGAGATTGCCGGGCGATGGGGTGATATTAGGGTTTACCCTTTGCACATTCAAGTTTATATTTTGAATCATTGATATTCATGTCAGTGATGATTGCGCTATGGGCTCCTTGAACTTCCGCTCCCTGGATCTGAACCTGCTGCGCGTCTTCGACGAGGTGATGGCGGAGCGCAGCCTGACACGCGCCGCCCACAAGCTGTCCATCACCCAACCCGCCGTGAGCAATGCCATGCGGCGCCTGCGTGAGGTACTGGGGGACGAACTGGTGGTGCGCAGCGGCCAGGGGGTGGAGCCCACGCCACGGGCCCTGGCGCTGTGGCCCCCGGTGCGCGAGGCACTGGCCCATTTGCAGGAATCCCTGGCACCCGGGCACTTTGACCCCACGACGGCCGAGTCCACCTTTGTGCTGGCCATGGCCGACGCTACCGCGGCCACCCTGGTGCCTGCGCTTGTAGAAATCCTCGAATGCGAGGCCCCTGGCATCTCCATCCGCGTGCTGCCGCTGACCACCCGCGACCCCCGACGCCTGCTGGAAGAGGAGGCCGCCGATATGGCCGTGGGTTACTTTCCTGCCGCACTGGCAGACCTCACGGCGCGCGCCCAATCGGGTGGCGTGGTGGCGTTCGAAAGCCGACGTCTGTACGACGGTGAATATGTGTGTGTGATGCGACGGGGCCATCCCCTGGCTAGCAGCCCACTGACCCTGGACGCCTACTGCGAGGCCCGGCACATGCTGGTCAGCTTCTCGGGTCGGCCCTTTGGTTTCATCGACGAGGCACTGGCCTCGCTCGGCCGCGAGCGCAAGGTGGTGATCACGGTCAACCAGTTTTTCACGGCCGGGCGGGTGGTGTCGGGCTCTGACCTGTTGACCGTGTTGCCCCGCCACTTTGTACCCGTCACCGGCATCGCCGATGTCCTGGTGCAAAGGGCCTTGCCGCTGGACGTGCCGGCCGTGCATGTGGACGCCCTGTGGCGCCGGCGCGGCCCGCAGCAGGCGGCCATGACCTGGTTGTTGCAAGCGCTCTCGCGCTCTGCGAAGCGGACCTTCCCCGGGCAGGACACCCAAGAGACCCCGTAGACTGCACCGTTGATGAACATCCAGCTTCTGTCCGACCTCCACCTGGAGGCGCACCCTCACTTTGTTCCAGAGCCCGCACCTGGCGCCGATGTATTGATTCTCGCGGGCGATGTCGGCTCCTACCAGCCAGGCTCGCAACTGGATGATGACGACTTTGGTCTGGCCCGGTTTTCACCCCTGCCCCAGCATGCGGGCTGGCCCACGCCGGTGCTTTTTGTGCCGGGCAATCACGAATACGACGCCCAGGACTTCGATGCGGCACATCTGCGACTGAGGCAGACCTGCGACCGCCTCGGAATCACATGGCTGGAGCGTGAAACACTGACTTTGCAGGGCGTCCGTTTCGTCGGCACTACGCTCTGGAGCGACTTCGACGCCCTGGCCGACCATGAGGGCACCACCGACCTGGGCCGGCGCTTGAAATTGCGCGACAAGGCTTTCCGCGCCGCCAACTTCTATCTGCGCAAGACTGGTGGCACGCGCCAGGGAGAGCCGTTTCTGGCGGAGCCCATGCGTGAACAAGCGCTGGCATGCAAGGAATGGCTGGCGTCCGCGCTGCAACAGCCGTTTGATGGCCCCACGGTGGCCGTGACCCACTTTGCGCCCAGTCTGCGCAGCGCTGATCCACGCTATGGATTGGTGCCTGGCACTGCCGGTTTCTGCAATGCCCTGGACACTCTGCTGGCGCACGCACAACTGTGGCTACACGGCCACCTGCATGCGCCCAGCGACTACACGGCCGGGGGCCAGCGCAGTGACGGTTCGGTGTGGCAGTGTCGCGTGGTGGCCAACCCGCTGGGGTATGCCCGCAAAGGGGAACAGGCGACCTTCCAGCCACGCTGGACGGTCCCCGTATGATCGGCGTGCGGATCCTTAGACACCGCCGCGCGCAGGGAGAACAATATGACGCAAGTCAAGACAACAGACGCCCGCGCAGAGTAGTCTGCCTTATCCCCTCTCGGAGAACACCATGAACATCCTGCTTGCTGTCGACGGCAGCGCTTACACCAAAAAAATGCTGGCCTACCTGGCCACCCATGAAGAACTGCTGGGTGGCACCCACACCTACACCGTGCTCACCGTACAGGCCCCGCTGCCCGCCCGCGCACGTGCCGCCTTGGGCAAGGAAGTCGTGGACAACTACCATGCCGAAGAAGCCGAGAAAATTCTCGCGCCCGTGTGCAAATTTCTGGGCCGCCATGGCGTGGATGCCAAGCGCACCGTCAAGGTGGGCACAGTGGGTGAAACCATTGCCAAGGTAGCCGATACCGGCAAGTTCGACCTGCTGGTCATGGGTTCACACGGCCACGGCGCTATCGCCACGCTGGTGATGGGCTCCGTCACCACCCAGGTACTGGCCCACAGCAAGGTGCCTTTGCTGATCGTGCGCTGAGTCCCGGTTCTCCCCACGGCACGCGAGTGCTGTACCAGCCCTGCCTGTGCGGGGCTTTTTTTTGTCCCGATAAAACCAATTGGTTTTGAAATAACCAATTGGTTTACTTTGATACCAAATAGTTATACATTCGCGCCACGCCCATCCTGGCGTGTCATTTCCATCGAAACCAAGAGGAACGACCCATGAAGAAGACCCTGATTGCGCTCGCCCTGACCGCTGGCGCTACCTTCAGCGCCATGGCGCAAGACATCGTTGACACCGCCGTGAAGGCGGGCAACTTCAAGACCCTGGTGGCCGCCGTCCAGGCCGCCGGTCTGGTGGACACCCTCAAGGGCCCCGGCCCTTTCACGGTGTTTGCGCCCACCGACGAAGCCTTTGCCAAGATCCCCAAAGCCACCCTGGACGGCCTGCTGGCCGACAAGGCCGCACTGACCAAGGTGCTGACGTACCACGTGGTGCCTGGCAAGGTCATGGCCAAGGACGTGAAGGCTGGCAAGGTCAAGACCGTGCAGGGCCAGGAACTCACCGTGGGCACCAGCATGGGCGTGATGGTGGACCAGTCCAAGGTCATCGCGACCGACGTGGCCGCGAGCAACGGCGTGATCCATGCGATCGACACGGTGCTGATGCCCAAGTAAGCGCCCCGCACAACCGCTCTTTTCCACCACCATCCATTCACGAGGAGAAGCCGCCATGAACACCGTATTCAATCGCCGCACCGTCCTGATGGCAGCCGCCCTGGGCGCCAGCACCACGCTGCTGCAAGCCTGCGGGGGGAGCGATGACGAGCCCCAGCGCAACATCGTCGAGCTGGCGCAGAACACCCCCGAGCTGAGCATCCTGGTCGAAGCCGTGGTCGCTGCCGGTCTGGCCCCGACGCTGAGCACGGGCACACTCACTGTGTTCGCCCCCACCAACGCAGCGTTTGCAGCGCTGCTGGCCGAGCTGGGCGTGACCAAGGAGGCGCTGCTGGCAAACAAGCCGTTGCTGACCGCCGTGCTGACTTACCATGTGCTCGGAAGCAAGGTGATGCGGGCCGACGTGCCGCTGGGCAAGGCGATCACCCCGGTGTCGGGCGGCTTCTTCAAGATCGAATCGAACAACGGCCTCAAGATCACCGACGGCCGCAACCGCGTGAGCACCATCACCAGCACGGACATCCAGGCCAGCAACGGCGTGGTGCACCTGGTAGACCGCGTGTTGCTGCCCGCCGACAAGGACATTGTCGCCACCGCCTCGGCACTGCCCGACTTCAGCATCCTGGTCGAAGCCGTGGTGGCTGCGGGCCTGGTGAGCACGCTGCAGGGCACGGGCCCGTTCACGGTGTTTGCCCCCACCAACGCTGCTTTTGTTGCTTTGCTGGCTGAGCTGGGCGTGAGCAAGGCAGACCTGCTGGCCAACACGGCTCTGCTCACCAAGGTGCTGACGTACCACGTGGTTCCCGCGCGTGTGCTGAAAGCGGAAGTGCCCCTGAACACTGCCATCGCCACCGTGCAGGGTCAGACCTTCACCATCAACGCCAGCCTGGTGATCACCGACCAGAACATGCGAACCAGCAATATCGTGGCGGCCGACGTGTTCACCAGCAATGGTGTGATTCACGTCGTGGACAAGGTGATCCTGCCCAAGTGATGGAGTGCAGCCCATCACACCCACAAAAAAGCCCGGCATGCCGGGCTTTTTTTCTGTGCCAGAAGTGTGAATCTGGTGACTGAACCTTGGGTCTTAGCGCGCGGCCAGTCCATCAAAGCAGGTACGCACCACCAAGTCGACGATCTCTGCGTCTGAGTACTGGCCACCTTCCTTGAGAAAACTCACCACCGGATCGCACGCCCGGGCGTACAGGGTGTAGAGCACCACCATGGGTGGCAAAGTGGGATTGATCACGCCCTGCGACTGCGCCTCGGTGATCCACCCACCAATCTGGTCGCTCACCACCACCAGGCCGTTGAGGTAGTCCTTGTTCGCCATGAGCACTGCGCGCAGCGTGGAGTTGCGGCTGGGCAGCAAGGGCATCTCATTGGTCAGCAAACGCTCCAGAGACCAGCGCACCAGCGCGCGAAGCTTGTCCAGCGGGGGCGTTTCAGCAGGCAGGCCTGCCAGGTAGGCTTGCACACGGCCCAGAATTTGCACCATGGCGGCACTGCACAGCTCTTCCTTGCTGCAAAAGTGCTTGTACAGACTGGCCTTTGCAATGCCCACGGCATTGGCGACATCGTCCATGGTCATGGCGTCAAACGCCTTTTCGCCCAGCAGACGACAGGCAGACTGGAGGATGGCCTCCTCGCGTGCCTGGTGCATCTGCTCCTTGAACGAGACTTTGGGTGGCTGCGTTTGCATGGCTCTCATTTTATACATCACGGTAGAAAAATAAATGACTAAGTTGCAATACAACTACGTCGTTCACGTTTTTGCGTGCACAAACCGTGCCTCCCGCTGCGCACACGGGTAATAAGTTCAGGGCACCAGCGCCTTGTCGGCAGCGCCCGTCAGCGCGGCCGACAGGACATCCAGCAATTCAGACTCCAGGTTCCAGCAATGCCAGTACAGCTGGATCGGCAGCGACCGGCCCGGCGCCAGGTCGACCATGCTGCCATCGGCAATGGGGCCACGCGCAAGCAATTCAGGCACCACGCCCACGGCCCAGCCTGCGGCCACGGCCCGCATCTGCGCCTCGGAGCCCGGCACAAACAAATGATTGAGCGCCACGCGCTTGAGACCGAACGCCCGCGCCACGAACTCGGCGGCCATGTCGTCTTTGCGGTTGAACGACAAAAACGACACATCGCGGAAGTTGTGCGGCGTGAGCCCCTGCGGCAAATGCTGCTGCGCGTAGCTGGCCGATGCCACCGCCACATAGTGCATGGCGCCCAGCGGCACCATCTTGCAACCGCGCAAGGCTTGCTTGAGCGTGGTCACGCAACCGAGCACCTGGCCTGAACGCAGCCACTCCTGCGTGAAGTCCTGGTCGTCCACGATGATTTCCAGCGGCAGGCGTTCGCGCACCAGGTCGTGCAACGCACCCATGGCCCAGGTGGCAATGCTGTCGGCATTGATGGCAATCGAGATGCGCTCGTCCTCCCGCGTGCCACCGGGTGTGCTGGGCGCCAGCTCCTGCAGGTCGCGCTCCAGATCGGCACGCAGCAGGCGCATCTGCTTGGTGTGCTTGAGCAGCAACTGCCCCGCCGATGTGGGCCGCAGCGGCCGACTGCGCACGATGAGCACCGAACCCACCTGCGCCTCCAGCGCGCGCAGGCGCTGGGACACCGCAGATTGCGTGACATTGAGGCGCTGTGCCGCGCGCTCGAAACCGCCTTCTTCGACGATGGCGGCAAGGCATTCCAGGGCGGCAGGATCGTAGGTGCTCATGGTCTTCAGCTCGGACAAAAAGAAGGATTTCAGAGTGCGCTCTATTAGGTGCGCTGATGTTTTTGGAGTAAGTTTAATTTTGCTTTTAGTTGAACACAATGTCGCGCACACTGCGCCCCATGAAAACCATTGTTTTGGGCGCCGGCATCATCGGCATCAGCACGGCGTGGCACCTGCTGGAGCGCGGGCACGATGTCATCGTGATCGACCGCCAGCCCGATGCGGCGCTCGAAACCAGTTTCGCCAACGCGGCGCAGATCTCGGTGAGCTACTGCGAACCGTGGGCCAACCGCGAGGCGCCGCTCAAGGCACTCAAGTGGATGTTCGACAAAGAGGCTCCGCTGCTGTTTCGCCCACAGATGGACTGGCAACAATGGCGCTGGGGCCTGCAGTTCCTGGCGCAGTGCAACGACACGGCGTTTGAGCGCAATGTGCAGCAGATCGTAGCGCTGGGTGCCTACAGCCACGCGGCGCTCAAGGATCTGGTGAGCACCACCGGCATTGACTACAACCGTCTCGAACGCGGCATTGCCCATTTCTACACCGACCAAAAATCCTTCGACGCCGCAGGCCATGCGGTGGAACTCATGCGCAAGCACGGCGTGCAGCGCCGCCTGGTCAGCCGTGACGAGCTGCTCAAGATTGAACCCGCCTTCAAGGCCTATGGCGACCGCATCACCGGAGGCACCTACACCAGCACCGATGAAAGCGGCGATGCCCGCGTCTTTACGCAGGCGCTGGCCCGCCGCTGCATCGCACGCGGGGCACAGTTTCTGTACGGCCACGACGTGCTGCGCCTGAACAAGATTGGCAACGCTATTGATTCAGTAGCTGTCATGCCACGCCAATCAAGCGCAGGCGGCAAAAAAGACTTCATTTTGAAGGCAGATGCCATCGTGGTGGCGTGCGGCTCCTACAGTGCGCCGCTGCTGCGCAGCGTGGGCGTGGACTTGCCGATTTACCCCGGCAAAGGCTACAGCGCCACTTTCCCGCTCCTGCGACCCGAAGCAGCGCCCCAGGTCTCAACCATCGACGATGGCCGCAAGATCGCGATGAGCCGCCTGGGCAACGTGCTCCGCGTAGCGGGCACCATCGAACTGGGAGGCTTTGACCTCTCGCTCGACAGCGCCGTGGCCAAGGCACGCTGCCACATGCTGTCACGCCGCATCGAAGAAATCCTGCCCGGCGTGTGCGACACCCGCACGCCCGAACAAGGCGGCGACCCGCAGTACTGGACGGGTTTGCGCCCCGCCACACCCACCAACATCCCGTTCATCGGCCGCACCCGTGTGGGCAAGCTCTGGGTCAACGCGGGCCACGGCACCCTGGGCTGGACCCACGGCGCGGGCTCGGGCAAGGCGCTGGCAGAACTCATGAGCGGCGAGCAGCCCGCCATGAACTTTGGCTTTCTGGGGGAACAAGCCCCACGCACCCCCCGTACCGTCGTCACGGCCTGAGCGGATTCAGGGGCCTGCAGGCAACCACCGGGGCCGGTACGATCCTGGTATGTCTGCATCCCACACTCTTTTTCTCACGGCGTCTACCCGCGAACCCGGTCATGTCGGCAACACCGAATGGCTGGCACGCCAGGCGGCGCAGGCCCTGCCGTCCGACAGCCCACAGACCTGGCTGAATCTGGCACGCATGGATCTCCCGCCTTTTGTGGACCAGCGCCACACCGCAGGCGCGTACGCGCCACCCGAAGGCGACATGAAAACCTTGCTCGATGCGACGCTGGCGGCGACCCATATCGTGTTTGTTTCGCCCGTCTACTGGTTCAGCATCCCTTCGCCACTCAAGACCTACCTGGACCACTGGAGCGCCTGGATGCGCGTACCGGGCCTGGATTTCAAGGAGCCCATGGGCGCCAAGACGCTCTCGCTCATCACCACCAGCGGTGACCGTGCCAAGGCCCAGCCCATGATTGATTCGGTGGCCCTGTGTGCGCAGTTCCTCTCCATGCGCTGGGGCGGTGCACTGTGGGGCAAAGGGGGCCCGCCAGGGGCTGTGCAGGCAGATGCAGCGGCCGTGGCAGGCGCGCGCCATTTTCTGCTGGCGCCCGCCGCAGCCTGACCCGGTCAGTCGGCGCGCGCGGATGCGCGCTGCACAAGAATGCCCAGCCATTCGTGCAAAGCCAAGCTGCTATCGGCCAACGCCGATGCGCGGGGCAACGCCCGGTACAGCCTGCGCGCCTGTCCGCCCTTGAAGCCCATGGGCGCGGGCAGCACCTGCAGCCCGGCGCGCTCAAAATCCCCGGTGGCACGCACCATGTGCCAGCCATGGGTGACCAGGGCAATGCGCTGAATGCCCGCAGCCTTGAGCATGACGGCAGAGTGCTCAGCGTTGCTGCGGGTGTCGAGGGATTCCAGTTCCGTCCAGCGCACACGCCCTTTGAAATCACGTTCCACAACGTCCTTCATAACGAGTGCCTCCGCCCGTGTGCCGCCGGTCGAGCCCCCCGTCGCCAGAATGGGCAAGCCCGTCTGCTGCTGCAGGTACGCCGCGTACCGCACCCGCTCCCGGGAACCTCGGCTGAGCACATCCACCCCATATTCAGGGGCCACGGTGTCCGCGCCCCCACCCAACACCACGATGGCCTGCACGCGGGCCAACTGTGCGGGTGCCACGGCGGGAAAACGCTCCAGGCTTCGCACCAGCATGTCGGACACCGGCGGCCACGACAACGCCAGCACGGACAGCAGTGCCATCAGCACCACCGCAGTGCCGGTGCGGCGGCGGTAGCGCGCGATCCACAGCCCGAACAGCGCCAGCAAGATGCTGGACACCGGCGGCAACAACAGCGCTGACAGGATTTTCTTAATGGCAAACAACATAGAGGAGGCGGCGACGGCGTGCCACTCGTGGTTTCATCAGTGCAACACACGCCGCTGGGCCAGGAAGTCCAGCAGCGCGGCATCAAAGCCGTCCGGATTCTCCAGCTGCGGCCAATGGCCCACATGGGGTAACAGCAAGGTCTGCGCGTCGGGCAAGACCTGTGCCAAGGCCTGCACAGCGGCCGGCGGTGTGCAACGGTCTTGCGCGCCTCCCACCAACAGCACAGGCATGGTCAACTGCGCCAGCGCAGCAGCGCCCCGATCAAACGTGGGCAGGGCTTCCAGCGCCCGGCGGTAGGCCCCTGGGTACACTTTGCCCAGCGCATGGCTCGCCAGCTGCACCCCCTCGGGCAGCGCCCCGGTGCCGATGAACTGGGGCACCAGCGTCTGTGCCAGCTGCTCCATACTGCCGCCCGCTTCCAGTGCCTTCAGGGCCTGCTCGCGCGGTGCCACCCAGTCCGCCACAGCCTGCGCATCCAGCGCAGGGCCGCCCGCGCACAGCACCAGGCGGCTGGTGCACGCTGGGTCACGCACGGCAGCCTCCAGCGCCACCATGGCGCCCATGCCATGGCCAACCAGCGTGACCGGACCACACTGCAGTGCATCGATCAGCGCCAGACAGCTCTGCGCCAGGGCCTTGAAGGTGTAGGGCTCCACCGGCGCGCTTCGGCCATAGCCGGGCATGTCCCAGGCCATGGCACGGTAGCCCAAGGTGGCCAGAGTCTCCACTTGGGGCGCAAACGTCAGGTGGTCTCCGTCTGCGTCATGCAGCATGAGCACGGTGGGGCCGGAGCCCAGGGTGATAAAGGTAGGAAGTGCCATGCGGTGGAAAACGGAAGTAAACCCTGCAACAGCGCTGTAGAGGGCGGCGCCTGATAATAGTTGCTCCCTCCTGTTGCCAATGCTGGCGCCGCTTTTGTGAACCCTTCGCCCCCCCGCCCCGCCCTCGCCCTGCCCCCGAGCTTCTCGACCCGCGAGTTTCGCAATGCGCTGGGCATGTTTGCCACGGGGGTGACCATCGTCACGGCCCGCACCGCCACGGGCGATCTGGTGGGGCTCACTGCCAGCTCGTTCAATTCGGTGTCGCTGGAGCCGCCTCTGGTGCTGTGGAGTCTGTCACACGGTGCCAGCACCATGCCCACTTTTGCCGATGGCTCGCACTACGCCATTCATGTGCTGGCCGCCGACCAGAAAGCGCTGGCCGAGCGTTTTGCCACCCGTGGCATCGACCGCTGGGCGGGCCTGGAGCACCGCCCCGGCATCAGCGGCGCCCCTTTGCTGGCCGGTGCCGCCGCCACGTTCGAATGTTTTAACCGCAGCCAGTACCAGGAGGGTGACCACACCATCTTCGTGGGCGAGGTCGAGCGCTGTGAGCAGCGCGAGGGCGCATCCCCCTTGCTGTACCACGGCGGCAAGTTCTACACGGAGCATCCCCTGTGACCCTGGCCACTGTGGTCGTGCACCATGTGAACATCGGCTCCGCCCGGCGACTGAAAATCGGCGAACGCTCGGTACTCACCGCCATCGGCAAGGCCTCTGTCACCGGCCCGGTGGCTGTCGGCGCACTCGGACTGGCGGGCGATGAACAGGCCGACCTGAGCGTGCACGGCGGTCTGGGCAAGGCCGTGTATGCCTACCCCGCTGCACACTACGCTTTCTGGCAAGCCCAGCGCCGCGAACGGGGGGTGAGCCTGTTCGACGAGACGCTGCCACCGGGCTTCCTCGGTGAAAACCTCACCATCGACGGACCACTGGAGGACGCGGTGTTTGTCGGCGACGAGTGGCATTTCCCTGACTGTGTTCTGCGCGTGACAGCGCCCCGCGAGCCGTGCTTCAAATTCAGCGCCGTCATGGGTTTCGCCCAGGCCGGCCGCGCCATGGCATTGGCGGGTTGCTGCGGCTACTACCTCGCCGTGGACCGGCCCGGCACCATTGCCGCAGGCCAGTCCGCCACGCTGGTGCCCGGACAGCGCGGGCTGAGCATTGCGCAGGCCTTTGCGGGCAAGTTCGCCAAACACGCCCGATAACCTGGCTGCGGCCGCCGGGGCCAGCCCGCGGCGTACCCCGGCACCAGATCACCGCCCCCTGCAAAACGCTATTCCGTCACCACCCACTGGCGGGCCTTCGCCTGCAGTTGCGGAAACACCTTGCCCACCAGTTGCAGTTGGGCTGCCATGAGGCTGTGTGCGCTCGGAGCGCTGGGCACCGTCCCCCACTCCCGCAGCACCTGCGCCACGGCGGGGGCGCTGTGGGCCTGATCGGCCCGGCCTGACGACTGCTGCGCGCGCTCCAGCTCCAGGGCCAGCTGCTGCAGTGACGCGAGCAACGTGTGCGCCAGCTCCCGCGTGGCTTCGTCCATGGGCTGGGCTGCCGCACCACCGCGCTGGGCACCCAGGGCCGAGAGGTAGTTGAGCTGGGTGTGCGACAGGCACAAAAAATGGGCCGCAGCGTCGGCTTGGCCGCGCACCCGCAGAGGCTCCTTGAGCATGGCGCTGTACGAGTTGGAAAGCGCCGCATCGGCATTGTGGGCATTGCGCCGTGCCAGGCGGTAGGCCAGGTGGTCACACTTGCCGCTTTGGTACTGGGCCAGAATTTCGCGCAGGTAGATGGCCTGCGTCTGCAGCGCCTGGGCCGCCAGCTGCGGCCAGTGGCGCGACTGCCAGTAGGGCAGCACCAGCCAGGAAGCCACGGCAGCAATCACACAGCCCAGCACGGTCTCAAGCAGGCGTGCAGAAATCACGCCACTGGCCGTGCCCAACTGGTGAAAGCTCAGCAACAGCAAGGTGGTGACCGCTGCCGTGGCCAGCGTATAGCGGCTGTGGCGCGCGCCAAAGAACACCGCCCCACCCAGCACCAGCAATGCCGCCTGCACCAGCTCGCCCGGAAACAGCTGAATGACGGCCCAGCCCAAGGCCAACCCGATAGCGGTGCCCTTGGCGCGCTGCATGAGGCGGGTTTGGGTCGCAGCGTATTGGGGCTGGCTGACGAACACGATGGTCAACAAGATCCAGTAGCCGTGCGGGTCGGAAGTCGCCTGCATGATGCCAAAACCCGCCACCAGCGACAGGGTAAGCCGCAAACTGTGACGCAACCAGGGCGACTGCAACCGCCAGTGCGAGCGCAAACGCCCCCAGGCGTCACGCAGGCTGCGGGGCTCGCGGTCAAACAACGCGTAGTCGAGCGCGCCTTCGGCCGCATGGGCAGGCAGGGCCAGCGCCCCCGAAAACACCCCGGCCAGCGCCGTGAGGTTGTCGCCCAACGCATGCAGGGACCGCAACGCCCGGGCCTGAGCGGGGGCAGGTGCGGGAACAGCTCCGCTGGACCCCGCCGCAGCCCCGGCCGCCTCTGTCTCCAGGTGCGCCACGGCGGCCTGCATGTCTTCAATGGCACGGGCCGTGACACCCCAGTGCTGCGGCACCGATTGCGCCTCGATGGCCACCGACAGTTTGAGCGCCTGCTCGCCCAGCAGCGTGAGCACGCGCTGGCAGCGGTAGAGCACATCACTGTGGAAGAAGGACTGCGCCAACAGGTCGTAATGCTCGTGCGACGAACTGACGCGTTCGTGCACATCCTGCGCGGCCAGATACTGGTGCATGGCGGTCTGCAACCACAGCGGGGGCACGCCCCGGCCCATGCGGCTGATGAGGCTTTCCTTGGTGGCGTTGAGCGCATCGACCACACGCCCGTTGTGCAGGGCCAGCGCCATGCGCCGCCGCTCCAGGTCCACGTCACGCACGGGCTCCAGCAACAACGCCTTCAGGCGCAGGTATTCGCCCAGCATGGCGTACAGCTTGGCCAGGCGGTAGCGCACCGGCGCGCGGGGCATCACCGCGTTCCACAGCACCGACACCACCCCGTACCATGTGGCGCCCGCCAGCATCAGCGGGATCGCCTCCCCGGCCCCCTCGCGGCTGCTGTGGGCAGCCAGCCCCGCGTAGATAAAAAGAATCAGCGAGCCAAAGGCAATGGCGCGGTAGCGCTCGCTCAGCGCCCCCAGCATGGTGATGGAAAAGGCGGACACAGCCATCACCCCCATCAGCACCCACGGCCAGGACACCGTGGCCCAGACGGCCCACGCCATGAGGCCAAAACACACCAACGCCAGGCACTGCGCCCGCAGGCGGCCCCGCCAGCTGTCATCGGTTTCGGTCAAGGCGCTGGCAATCACGCCCAGCAGAACGGGCATCAGCTCGGTCTGCCAATCGACCCACCAACCGTAGACAAGCACCACCGCCAGTGCCACAAAGGCCCGCGCTCCGCGCGTAAAGCCCTCGTGGTTGCTGGCGCGCTGCCAGCTGAGTTTCCAGGTTGTGTCCACTGAATTGCCTTGAACTAGGGTTAACCCTTAATTTCAAGCAATTATCGGGCCGTGGAGGCCTGGAGAAAACTTGATTTTTGGTGAAATCGGCGTCTCAGGCGGCGTCGTGGCAGCACACGCACAGCTTGTTGCCCTCAGGATCGCGAAAGTACGCACCGTAATAGTTCGCGTGGTACTCGGGCCGCAGGCCGGGCGGCCCCTCGCACCGGCCTCCTTGGTGCAAAGCGAGGGCGTGGACCGCATCCACCGCCGCGCGATCCACCGCCAGCAGGGCATTCATGGGGCCATTGCCCGGATGGGCGGCGTGTTCGTCGAAGGGCTTGCCAATCAGAAACAGCGGGCGGGCGACACCGGGCGTCTGCCACCCCGCCCAAGGCCGGGAAGGATCCGTGAAACGCAGCACCAGGCCGAGGCGGGCCAGCACGGGGCCATAGAAGGCCATGGCATGGTCGAAATCGTTCACACCAACAAACACATGGGACAACATCGCCAGACCTTTCGCGCGATTCACGCCGTTCGCACCACAAAAACAGCGGGGCGCCAAGGCGCCCCAGTTGGAACCAGCACGCCGTCGCAGAACGGCGGGCGGGCAGCGCCTCAGCGCACCGTGTCAGGCAGCTCGATCTTGACCTCGAGCACCTCCAGGTTGTCCTGGCGTTCCAGGTGCACCTTGAGGTCTTCGGGGTTGATCTTGACGTATTTGGAGATCACTGCCACCAGCTCGCGCTGCAGCGCGGGCAGGTAGTCGGGCTCGGCGGCGTTGCGGCCGTTGCGCTCGTGCGCCAGGATGATCTGCAGGCGCTCTTTGGCCACGCTGGCGGTTTTTTTCTTTTCGCCCAGGAGGAAGGAGAGGAAAGAAGCCATGGCTTATTTGCTCCCGAACAGGCGTTTGAAGAAACTGGGTTTTTCGGCCTCGATGAAGCGCATGGGCTTGTCGGTGGCGCCCAGGAAGCGGTCGATCACGTCCTTGTAGGCCTCGGACACATCGGTGTCCTTGGCGTGGATGGCGGGCGTGCCCTGGTTGGACGACTGCAGCACCACCTCCGACTCGGGGATCACGCCGATCAGCTTGATGCGCAGGATGTCCTGGATGTCTTCCAGGCTCAGCATCTGGCCGTCCTGCACGCGGCTGGGGTTGTAGCGCGTGATGAGCAGGTGCTCCTTGATCGGATCGCCGCCTTCAATCGCACGCTTGGTTTTGCTGCCCAGCATGCCCAGGATGCGGTCGGAGTCGCGCACGCTGGACACCTCGGGGTTGGTCACCAGCAGCGCCTCGTCGGCAAAGTGCATGGCCATGAGCGCACCGCTTTCGATGCCGGCGGGCGAATCACAGACGATGAACTCAAAGCCCATCTCGCCCAGGTCCTTCAGGATTTTTTCCACGCCATCCTGGGTCAGGGCGTCCTTGTCGCGCGTCTGGCTGGCGGCCAGCACGAACAGGTTGTCGCACTGCTTGTCCTTGATGAGGGCCTGGTTCAGGTTGGCCTCGCCCTGGATCACGTTGATCAGGTCGTACACCACGCGGCGTTCGCAGCCCATGATGAGGTCCAGGTTGCGCAGGCCGACATCAAAGTCGATCACAGCAGTCTTGTGGCCGCGCAGGGCGAGGCCGGTGGCAAAGCTGGCGCTGGTGGTGGTCTTGCCCACGCCACCCTTGCCGGAGGTCACGACGACGATTTTGGCCATGTGTTGCTGATTCTCTGTGGGTTGATATGAATGAAAAACGCTCTCAGGCCAGCGGCTCGATGATGAGCTTCTCGCCGTCCAGTCGCACCTGCGCCGGCTTGCCGCGCACTTCGGCGGGCAGCTCGGTCTCGGTGGTGCGGTAGATGCCTGCGATGGAGACCAGCTGGGGCTCCAGGCAGGTCGAAAAAATACGGGCTTCGGTGTTGCCGCGCGCACCGGCAATGGCTCGGCCGCGCAGCGGGGCATAGACGTGGATGTTGCCGTCGGCAATCACCTCGGCGCCAAAGCTCACCACCGCCATCACCACCAGGTCAGCGCCGCGCGCGTACACCTGCTGTCCCGAGCGCAGCGGTTTGTCGACCACCACCGTGCCGGGGCCGGGCATGGGCACCTGCACCGGGACTTCACGCACCACTTCCACCTCGACCTCGCGGATCACTTCGCGCACCACTTCCTGCGCCAATGCGGCAGGGGCCTCAGCGCGGGCGGGCGGTGCGTCGGGCGCTGCAGCCAGCCCGGCGGCGCGCGCAGCATCCATCTGGGCGGGACTGCCTCCCCGCACCGCCACAGGCAAGGTACTGCGGCTGCGCAGCTCGGCCACGATGGCCACAAAGTCGATGGGCGCCTCTGCCTCGCGCACGGCGGCCAGGTCGATCAGCACGGGATCGTTGTCGAAAAAACCCGGGGCGTCGGCCACCCGTTCTGCCAGGTCGGCAGCAAACCGCGCGGCGTCGGTGGTCTTGAGCATCACGGCCACCACGGGCAGCGATGCGCTTTTGAGGTCAAAGCTGGTGCGGGACTGCGCCGCCGTCGTAAGGGCCATGAAGAGGGTTTGGAAAGGAGCGGAAGAACCGTTTCAGAAGGCGCAAAGTGTACCGTGGGCCTGTGTAAGCGCCTGTGCACGCACGATTGGCGCGATCCATGGGCGGCGCGCGACAGTGGTGACAGCGACAGCGCACAGGCGACCGCCCGTTGCGACAAGCCCTTTGATAATCCCCCGATGCCTTCCAACCGCAAAACACACATCGACGCCCTCGCCATCGCCCTGCTGCTCGCCTGCTGCATGTTCTGGGGCTTTCAGCAAGTGCTGGTCAAGGCCACGGTGGCAGAGGTGGCCCCCGTGTTCCAGGCCTTTGTGCGCTTTGCGCTGGCCACGGTGGCGGTGGCGGCCTGGTGCCTGTGGCGCGGCGTAGGTCTTTCCAGCGCGGGGGAACCCGCCGGGGCCAAGCGCGCCGGGCTGTTGGCGGGGGCGCTGTTTGCGGGCGAGTTTGCGTGCATCTACCTGGGTCTGCAGTACACCACTGCGTCGCGGCTCACGGTGTTTTTGTACGCCTCGCCGTTCTGGGTGGCCCTGCTGCTGCCGCGCTTCATCCCCGGTGAGCGCCTGCAGGGCTGGCAGTGGCTGGGCCTGGCCGCTGCGTTTGTGGGCGTGGGGCTGGCGCTGGGCGACGGGCTGCTGGGCCATGCCAGTACAGCATTGCCACAAGGCTGGCTGGGGGACCTGCTGGGGCTGGCCGCAGGCCTGATGTGGGCCCTGACCACGGTGGTCATCCGCACCACGCCGCTGGCGCGTGTGGCCCCTGCCAAGCAGCTGCTCTACCAGGTGGGCGTGAGCACGGCGGTGCTGCCGGTGCTGTCGCTGGGCCTGGGGGAGGCCTGGGTCTGGCAATTCAGCGCATTTGCCTGGGGCTCGCTGCTGGTACAGGCGCTGGTGGGAGCCTTTGTGAGCTACCTGGCCTGGATGTGGATGCTCGCGCACTACCCGGCCACCAAGATCTCGGTGTTTGTGTTTCTCACGCCCGTGTTTGCACTGCTGTTTGGCGCATTCTGGCTGGGGGAGCCCGTGACGCCCGGACTGGTGGTGGCACTGGTGCTGGTGGCGGCGGGCATTGTGCTGGTGAACCGGCGGCCTGCTGCGGCGTGATTCTTGAATGAAATTGGCCTCTAGCGCTTATCCACAAAGCGCTAAAAGCTATATTTTTAGTAGCAATCAGAACTTCGGGATTTTGATCCGGCTGATCATCAGCGACCCCGACAGCGCAAACACCAGCACCAGCGGATGCAGCGTGAAGCCGCCGATCAGCAGCTTGCCAAACCACAGGTTCTCGCGCACCGCGCCCACGTACGCGGCCAGGGCGAGCAGGCCCACCAGAACGATCGAGGTCGGGATGGGTGTGCCCTCGAAGTATTTGACCTTGCCATCATCGCCCGACAGCGTTTCGGCCGTGACGTTGTAGCGCGCCAGGCGCGACACGCCGCACGCCACAAAGTAGGCCAGCACGATGCGGTCGTACAGGCCCTGCATGCCGCAGCCGTAGGCGATGATGGCCGGGGCTACGCCAAACGAGATCACGTCGGCCAGTGAATCGAGCTCGCGGCCCATGGCCGAGCTTTTCTGGCGCCAGCGGGCGATGCGGCCGTCCAGCACATCAAAGATCAGCGCGGCCAGCACCAGGGCGCAGGCAAAGTACACATGCACCACGTCGCTCGTCTCCAGGTACGACATGGCCGAGAACAGGGCCCCCACGCCGCAAACCGCATTGCCCAGCGTGAACCAGTCGGCGAGGTGGAACTCGCGGATCATCGAGAAACGCTTGGGGTGGGAAGGGGTGGTCATGGGCGGGGCTCCTGGTTGGTCGCGCAATGGCGCGCTGTGCCACCCATTATGAAGAGCGCTTGGTCCGCCCGATGTCAGCCTGGGCCGCACACTGGCAGTGCGGCACCGATGGCATTAAAAAGAGCCTCCAGCGCTTATAAATATTGCGCTGGAGGCTCCTATTTTAATAGCAATCAACCGGCCAGCGTTGAGGCTGGCCCGGGGATGCGGGGCTTAGTTGCCGCGGTAGGTCGAGAAGCCGTAGGGGCTCACCAGCAATGGGATGTGGTAATGCGGCACGGTGCCATCCACCGCAAAGATCACCGGCACTTCAGGGAAGAACGTGGTCTGCTTGTGCTCGGCAAACCAGTCACCGGTCTTGAAAGTAACGCGGTAGTTGCCCTTTTCCAGCGCCTTGCCTTCCGGGAACAGTGCCGGGATGCGGCCCTGCTCATTGGTGGTGCCGCTGTTCAGCTGCGTCCAGGCCTTGCCGTCCTGCTTTTCCAGCAGCACCTTCACGCCAGGCGATGGCAGGCCGTCCTGCAGGTTGAGCACGTGCACGCTCAGCGGGTTGCTGGCGGCAAAGGCAATGGCAGAAGCGCCGCAAAGAGCGATGCCGGCGCACAGGGATTTGAAAGTCATCATGGTCAAGTTTCCTTTTTCGGGGTCAAGTTGAAGGGGTCTGTCGTCAAAATTCAGGGGGCCGTCGCGGGCAGCACCTGAGCGATGGCCTTGAGCGCGCAGCCTTCGTCCTGGGCCGCACCGCCCGCGCCGCCGACGCCGATGGCGCCAATCACGTCCTTGCCCACGGTCAGCGGCACGCCGCCACCGATCAGCAGCAGGGCGTCGACGGTGTTGAGGTTCTGCGAATCAGGGTTGGCACGGGCGTTGGTCGCCAGCAGGCGCGTCGGCGTCTTGGTCGACAACGCAGTGAAGGCCTTGCGCTGCGCGGCCTCGGTGTTGTGCGGGCCGACGCTGTCATCGCGCTGCACGGCAATCAGGTTGCCGCCCCGGTCCACCACCACGGCAACGGCCGAGCGACCATCGGCATGGCAAGCGGCCAGCGTGGCGTTGATGAGTTCGTTGGCCAGTGCCAGCGACACATTGGGTTGCTGCAGCACTTGGGGTGCGGGTGCAGCGGCCAGGGCGCTGGTGGCGGCAGAGGCGCACAAAGCGAGTGCAGCCACGGTGGTCAGGGCTTGGCGGGCAGAGCGGCGAAATGTCATGTGCGGGTTCCTTGGGTTGGTGAGGAGGAGAACTGAGCAAATCAGTTGCATGGCCGCTATTGTTTTGCTTAGCCCCCGTCAAACCGATGGCGTGCGCATGACAAAGTTGTAATGCACTCACGGGCCGTTTGCGCCTAACCTTGGGCCCCTGGAGGCACACGCACATGCGCATATTGGTGGTGGAAGACGAGGTCAAGGCAGCGGACTACCTGCGCAAGGGCCTGGGCGAATCGGGCTACATGGTCGAGGTGGCGCACAACGGCATCGACGGCCAGTTCCTGGCGCAAGAGAGCGAGTTCGACCTGGTCATCCTGGACGTCATGCTGCCCGGCATCGACGGCTGGCAGCTGCTGCAAATCATCCGGCGCAAGAGCCAGGTGCCGGTGCTGTTTCTGACGGCGCGTGACGCCGTGGAAGACCGCGTCAAGGGCCTGGAGCTGGGCGCCGACGACTACCTGGTCAAGCCGTTCTCGTACGCCGAGCTGCTGGCGCGCGTGCGCACGCTGCTGCGCCGGGGCCCGCCGCGCGAGGTCGAGCAGTTCCAAGTGGCCGACCTGCAGCTCGATGTGCTGCGCCGCCGCGTCACGCGTGGCGCCGAGCGCATCGTGTTGACGAACAAGGAATTTGCCCTGCTGCAGCTGCTGATCAGCCGCAGCGGCGAGGTGCTGTCGCGCGCGCAGATTGCCTCGCAGGTCTGGCAGATGAACTTTGACAGCGACACCAACGTGGTCGACGTGGCCATCCGGCGCCTGCGTGCCAAGGTGGACGACCCGTTCAGCCCCAAGCTGATCCACACCGTGCGCGGCATGGGTTACACGCTGGAGGTGCCCGAATGAAGAGGCTGTGGCCGCGCGCGCTCAGCCTGCGCCTGGCGCTGATGTTTGCGCTGGCAAGCGTGCTGCTGCTGGGCGCGCTGGGCCTGTACCTGTACCAGTCCCTTGAGCGCGAGATCGCCTGGCGGGACGACAAGGCGCTGGTGGGCCGGGTCGAGCGCATGCGCGCGCTGATCGGCGACAGCGACAGCATCGAGGCGCTGCGCCTGCGTCCGCAGCTCTACGCCAACATGTTGAGCAACCGCGAGAGCCTGCTGTGGGTGCTCGACGGCACGGGCCAGCCGCTGATCGAAGTCAACCCGGTGCACCTGCCGGTGCCGGCGCTGGCGCCGGGTGCGGGCGTGCAGCTGCGCAGCAGCGGGGGCGACGACCCGGCGCGCCTGGCCTGGCAGCATGTCACGCACGAGGGGCAGTCGCTCACGCTGGTGGCCGGCAAGCTGCTGGCCGAGCGCGCGCAGATGCTGGCGGCCTACCGGCTCAGGCTGTGGCTGGCGCTGGGTATGGGCGCGCTGCTGGCCTTCGGCTTGGGCTGGGCCGTGAGTCAGCGCGGCCTGCGGCCGGTGCGTACGCTGGCGGCACGCGCGGCCGCCATCGACGTGCAGCACCTGCACCTGCGGCTGCAGGGCGTGGAGCAGGTGCACGAACTGCAGCAGCTGGGCCAGGCGCTCAACGAGATGCTGGCGCGCCTGGAGGACGGCTTTGGCCGCCTGTCGCGGTTTTCCGAAGACCTGGCGCACGAGATGCGCACGCCCTTGAACAACCTGATGGGCCAGACCCAGCTGGCGCTGCAACGCAACCGCTCCACCGAGGACTACGAGGCGCTGCTGGCGTCCAGCCAGGAGGAGTACGAGCGCCTGGCGCGCATGATCGACAACATGCTGTTTCTGGCACGCGCCGAGCGGCCCGACGCGGTGTTGCAGCGCGAGGCCATCGACCTGCACGCATTGGTGGCCCAGCTGTGCGACTACTTCGAGGGCATGGCCGAGGAGCGCGGCATCACGCTCGTCAACGCCGCGCACGGCACACTGCACGCCGATCCGCAGTTGCTGCGCCGGGCCCTGGCCAACCTCATCGCCAATGCACTGCGCTATGGCGCTGCCGACAGCCCGGTGCACATTGCCTGCACGCCATCGGCGCATCACGCCGAAATAACCGTGGCCAACCAGGGCGCGCCGATTGCGGCCGAACACCTGCCGCGCCTGTTTGACCGCTTCCACCGCTGCGACCCGGCGCGCGCGCAGCCGGGCGACTCGGGCGGGCTGGGCCTGGCCATCGTGCGATCCATCATGCAGATGCACGGCGGCAGCGTGCGCGTCGAGAGCGACGCCAGCGGCACGCGCTTTGTGCTCGTATTTCCGCGGCGCGCCTGACGACCGCAGAGCCTGCGTCGTCCCTCAGGCGCTGGAGGAAGTCGCCACCGCAGTCGGTGCCGCTGCAGCCTCCCGTTCGCGCGCAAACGCCACATACCAGTCCAGACACCCCGGGTTGGCCATCGCGTCCTTGTTCACCACCTTCTCGATGGGCTGGCCCAGCAGCAGCTTCTTGATGGGCAGCTCCTGCTTCTTGCCGCTCAGCGTGCGCGGCACTTCGGTCACCACAAAGATGTCATCGGGCACGAAGCGCGGGCTCAGGGCGGTGCGCACCGCGCCGTTGATGCGCGCACGCAGCGCGTCGTCCAACGCCTGGCCGGGGCGCAGCACCACAAACAGCGGCATGTAGCTTTCGCGGCCCAGGTACTCCAGGTCCACCACCAGGCTGTCGAGCACCTCGGGCAGGGATTCGACCGCGCTGTAGATCTCGCTCGTGCCCATGCGCAGGCCGTGGCGGTTGATGGTGGCATCAGAGCGGCCATAGATCACGCAGCCGCCGTTGCTGCCGATCTTGAGCCAGTCGCCATGGCGCCACACCGCGCCCAGGGCGGCCGGGCCATCGCCACCGCCGGGCTGGCGGCCATGGCCTGCGGGGTACATGTCGAAGTAGCTCGACAGGTAGCGGCTGCCGTCCTTGTCACCCCACAAATACAAAGGCATCGATGGGATGGGCTGCGCGCAGACCAGTTCGCCCACTGCGTCCTGCACGGGGCGGCCCTCAGCGTCCCACGACTCCACGGCGGCGCCCAGCATGCGGCACTGCATCTCGCCGGGCACCTGTGGCATCTCGCGGTGGCCGCCGATGAAGGCGCCGCAAAAATCCGTGCCGCCCGAAATGTTGTTCCACCAGATGTCTTGGGTGCCCAGCGCCTCGAACTGCGCCGTGCCCCACTGCTGCACCTCGGGCGATAGCGGCGAGCCGGTGGTGCCCAGAGCGCGGACGCGGCCCAGGTCGCCACAGTCCGCTAGCGCCAGCCCCGACTTCATGCAGTTGGCAAAAAACGCCGCGCCCGCACCGAAGAAGGTCACGCCCGTCTCGGCCGCAAAGCGCCACAGCACGCCCCAGTCGGGGTGGTCCTTGCTGCCGCCGGGGTTGCCGTCGTAGATCACACAGGTGGTGCCCGACAGCAGGCCGCTGAGCTGCGCGTTCCACATCACCCAGCCGGTGGAGCTGTACCAGTGGTAGCGCTCGCCAAAGCTGTTGGCGTCGTAGCTGCAGCCAATGTCGTTGTGCAGCACCTTGAGCTGCAGCGCCACCAGCACCGTGCCACCGTGGCCGTGCACGATGGGCTTCGGTAACCCGGTGGTGCCGCTGGAGTAGACGATCCACAGCGGGTGGTCAAACGGCAGCCACATCGGCTCGAATGCGGCCGTTTCTGCATCGTTTCGGGCGGTAGCGCTAGTCCAGCTTGCCCAACCAGCTATCGAAACAGAAGCATCCAGATTACCCAGCAGCACCGCGTGCTGCACGCTGGGCAGGGCCTCGCGCAGCTCGGCCAGCACGCCCGTGCGGTCGTGGTCGCGGCCGCCGTAGCTCACGCCGTCCACGCCGATCAGCACCTTGGGCTCGATCTGGCGAAAGCGGTCGAGCACGGCGTGGGTGCCCATGTCGGGTGCGCAGATGCTCCACACGCCACCAATGCTCACCGTGGCCAGGAAGGCGATCATGGCCTCGGGCACGTTGGGCAGGTAGGCGGCCACGCGGTCGCCAGGCTGCAGGCCCTGGGCCTGGAGGTGCAGCGCCAGCGACGCGACCTGGCGGCGCAGCTCGGGCCAGCCCAGTTCGCGGTGGTGACCCTTTTCATTGCGGCTGATGATGGCCGGCAGGCCCGCCGCGTGCGCGGCCTCCACATGCCGCAGTGCCTGGCGTGCGTAGTTGACCTGGGCGCCCGGAAACCACTGGGCGCCGGGCATGGTGTTCTGGGCTAGCACGGCGGTGTGGACGGTGGGGGACTCGATCTCGAAGTAATCCCAGATGCTTTGCCAGAAGGCGTCCAGATCGGTGGTGGACCAGCGCCACAGCGCGTCGTAGCTGTCGAACTGCAGGCCACGCTCGTCGCGCAGCCAGTTCTGGTACAGCCGGATCTGGGGGATGAACGGCGGGGTGGTGGGTGTTGTTGTCTCCATGGCGACGCAGCGTACCAGCGCGCCCACCCACTGACCATGCCGCTACGTCTCCCAATTGACAGCACCCCTGCGCTTGACTGCGGTATTGCAGGCGGTTTTGTGCGCTCGTTCCATACACTGAACGCATCTCTCGCTGTGCGCGCGGCCCTGTGGCTGCCCACGGGTTGCCATCAAGGCACTGTGCACAGGAGATGTCTCGCCTTGCCTTGCCGCGCCACCGAGCGCGCATCGGCTTCGGGCCACGCCCCTCCCGGGATACCTGCTTTGCGGCCGCCACGCCAGTGCGCGCGGGCCGCAACGCGCAGCGCGTGGTCCACCTTCCTGTGATGTGCAGGCGGGCCACTGCGGTGCCACCACCCAGAACCCGCCTTCAGCGGCTGTCGCCCTGGCTGCGATGGCGCTGCGGCTTGTGTTTCCACCACTTTTGCGGCCTCATGGAGGCTGCAGACACTGGGGGCACGGCCTGCGCATCCCTTTTTTGATCTTCCAGAAAGGTGATCCCATGGAACTTCTCATCTCGGCGGGCCTGATCGTCGCCATCGTGCTCTGGGGCGTTGTCGCCCCTGACTCCCTGGGCCTGGTGTTTGACACCGCGCTGGCCACCATCACCCGCAACTTTGGCTGGTTCTACCTGTGGGTGGTGCTGGGGCTGGTGGTACTGGCGCTTGTCCTGGCGTTCAGCCGCTATGGCGACCTGAAGCTGGGCCTGGAGGACGACGAACCCGAGTTCTCCATCGGCGCCTGGTTTGCCATGCTGTTTGCGGCGGGCATGGGCATTGGCCTGGTGTTCTGGGGCGTGGCCGAGCCCATCTCGCACTACGGCGCGCCGCCGCCCGGCATTGCGCCCCACACACCCGAGGCGGCCAATGCCGCCATGCGCTACAGCTTCTTCCACTGGGGGTTGCACCCCTGGGCGGTGTACAGCATCGTGGCACTGGCGATTGCGTTTTTTCAGTTCCGCAAAGGCGGCTCGGCCCTGGTCAGCACGGCCGTGATGGCGCTGCCCTGGGCACCGCTGCAGCGCATTGGCCCGGTGGTCAACATCCTGGCCGTGATTGCCACGGCGTTTGGCGTGGCCGCCTCGCTGGGCATGGGCGCGCTACAGATCAACAGCGGGTTGCACGCCACCCTGGGTGTGCCGGTGAATGAAGGCTGGCAGGTCGGCATCATCGTGGTGACTACCGTGCTGTTCATCACCTCGGCGGTGTCGGGCGTAGCGCGCGGGGTCAAGTGGTTGTCCACTTTCAACCTCATCATGGCGGCGCTGCTGGCGCTGGCGGTGTTTGTGCTGGGCCCCACGGTGGTCATCATCGACACCTTCACCAACACACTGGGCAGCTACCTCAGCGAGTTTGTGCGCATGAGCCTGCGCATGACCCCCTTCCGCGACAGCGGCTGGGTCAGTGGCTGGACGGTATTTTACTGGGCCTGGTGGGTCAGCTGGTCGCCCTTTGTGGGCCTGTTCATTGCCCGTGTGTCGCGCGGCCGCACCATCCGCGAGTTCATCCTGGGCACGGTGCTGGCGCCCACGCTGGCGGCCTTCGTGTGGTTCTCGGTTTTTGGTGGCACGGCGCTGCACCTGGAGATCATGCAGGGTGTGCCCATTGCCGACGCCGTCAAGGCCGATGTATCCACCGCACTGTTCGTCATGTTCGATGCGCTGCCCTG